>NZ_JBVKAU010000026.1:0-84237 GCF_055657525.1 Streptomyces sp. NPDC107522
GTCGGTTGTTGATGTCGCAATCCACACCGAAACCAGAGGCCCTCGCCTCGTTCAAGAACCACTCAAGGCGTGTCGCCCGTCACCAACGTCCCCGGACAGCACACCTAGGGGCTCTGTCCCGCCGGAGGATGCTCAAGGGCACAGCCGTCTCCGTCGGTATGGCCGCGACGGGGATCGGCGCCGCGCGGCCGGCCTACGCGGCGGAAGACCTGGCTGTCGCGGACGATTCGGTCAGCGCGACCGCCCGGATGGGCGGCAACGCCATCACCATGTCGGTGATGGACGGAGCGCTGCGGTGGTCCGCCCGGCACAACGGCACGACGGTGATCGACACATCCGTCCTCGGCCTGAGGCTGAGCGACGGGACCGTCCTCGGCAGCGACGTGACGGTGACCCGGAACCAGCACTGGACCACCCGCACCACCTGGACTCCGGTGTACGGGCGCAACGCCACCGTCACCGACCTCTACCAGGAGCAGCGCTGGAACCTGCGGGACGCCGCCTCGGGGATCCGCTTCAGCGTCCAGATGCGCGCCTACAAGACCGGTGTCGCGCTGCGCTACGTCCTGCTGGGCGAGGGCACCGCCACCGTGTCCGACGAGCTGACAACGTTTGCCTTCCCCGAGGCCACCACCGTCTACAGCGCCCGCGACGAGAACGCCTACCTCCCGGTGGCACCGGGCTCCATACCCGTCACCGGCACCTCCACCACGGACAACGGCCCCCTCACCGACCTGCCGCTGGCCGCCACCCTCGCCGACGGTCTCATCGCCTGCGTCTGCGAGTCCTCCCGGCTGAACTTCCCCCGCTTGATGCTCAGTTCGGTCGACGGGCAGCCCGACACCCTCTCCGCCTTCCTCATGGAGCACACCGCCCGCGGCACCGGCCCGGTCGCCACGGAAGCCACGGTCGCCACCCCCTTCGCCACACCGTGGCGCGCCGTGGTGATCGGCTCCACGCACGCCGAACTGGTCGACAACGCCGAACTCGTGCTCAACCTGGCCCCGCCCAGCGCCCTGTCCGACACCTCCTGGATCAGACCGGGCAAGGTCTTCCGCTGCGAGCTCACCACCGCCGCCGGCCTCGCGGGCGTCGACTTCTCCGTGGCCCGGGGTCTGCAGTACATCGAGTACGACGCCGGCTGGTACGGCCCCGAGTTCACCACTACCGACGCGACCAGGCCGATCGCCGCGATCGACCTGCCGTCGGTCATCTCGTACGCCGCGGACAACGACATCGGCGTCTTCCTCTACGTCAACCGGCTCGCCCTGACCGACGCCGACTCGCTCTTCGCCCTGTACAAGAGCTGGGGCGCCGCCGGCATCAAGCTCGGCTTCATCAACGACGGCACCCAGGCGATGACCGACCAGATCACCGACTGGGCGAAGGCGGCGGCCAAGTACGAGCTGCTGATCGACATGCACGACGACGTCCGGCCGTTCGGCTACGAGCGCACGTACCCGAACTACATCAGCCTGGAAGGCGTACGCGGCAACGAGCAGTTCCCGACCGCCACGCACAACGTGACGCTGCCCTTCGCCCGCAACATCGGCGGTCCGATGGACTACACGATCTGCTACGGCCAGTCGCGCAACAAGACCACCAACGCCCACCAGATGGCCATGGCCGCGGTGTACTACCAGCCCCTCAACTTCCTCTTCTGGTACGACAAGCCGTCCCAGTACGCCAACCCCGCCGGCTGGCCGGGACTGCCCTGGTTCAATGCCGTCCCCACGACCTGGGACGAGAGCCGCACCCTGGCCGGGTCGATCGGCGAGTACGTGGCGGTCGCCCGCCGCAGCGGCGACACCTGGTATCTCGGCGCGATGACCAACGAGGCATCCCGGACGCTGTCGGTCCCCCTGTCCTTCCTGGGCAGCGGAACCTACACGGCGACCGTCTACTCCGACGGCACCCCGGGCAGCGCACCGTTCCGCACCCCCGTCGTGGTCGACACCCGGACCGTCACCTCGGAGACCACGCTGGACGTGGCCATGGCCCCGGCAGGCGGCCAGGCCGTCATCCTGAAGCCGAGCTGACCCCGCAGCACCCCTGGGCGATGACATGGTCAGGGGTGCAAGGCCAACCGGCGGGGGTGGTGATCCTGTCGGCTTCAGCCCGCGCGACCCCTTTCCCGCTCAAGGCCGTCGTGCCATGCTCAGCGAAGAGACGTACACCTGAACTCCATTCACACATATGAACCTTTGAGACGTCCACTGTCCTGACATGGACATGACCTAGGGCGTTCTGCGTCTTCATCGGAAGGGAGTTGGCCATGAGCGCAAGGCCCCGCCTGGCTGCCCTGTTGGTGGCCATGGCCGCCTTCACCACGGGAGCCGTCCCCGTCGCCTCGGCGCGGACGGACGGTGAGCACGCACCTCGCGTCCCGCACACCGTCGTCCTGGACGGCGCCCGTCTGCAGCGGACGAAAGTCCGTCTGGATCGCGGCGATCCTCAACTCCGCCGAGCTGTCGCGGCGTTGAGGGCGCGTGCCGACCGATGGCTCGGGCAGGGGCCCTGGACCGTCGTGGACAAACCCAGGCCGGCCCCCGGCGGCGACGTCCACGACTACCTCAGCCAGGCCCCGTACTGGTGGCCTTCGCGAGCTCCGACCCCGGAGAACCCCTGGGGCTGCCCGTACGTGCAGCGGGACGGCGAGCGCAATCCCGAGGTCGACTCCGGCACCGACCGGCAGGACGTCGAGAAGACCTTCGACTCCTCCTACGACCTCTCCCTCGCCTGGTACTACACCGGCGACAAGCGGTACGCCGAGAAGGCCGGGCAGATACTGCGGACCTGGTTCCTCGATCCGGTCACAAGGATGAACCCGAACCTGAACCATGCGCAGTTCATCCCCTGCAAGTACGACGGCCGCGCCATCGGCATCATCGACTTCTCGCAGTCGTACACGAGCGTCCTCGACGCGCTCGCCCTCCTGGCCGCCGGCGCCCCGGGCTGGACCCCGAAGGACCGTGCCGGCATGGCGAAGTGGAACGCTGACTTCCTCGAGTGGTTGAGGAACAGCGACTTCGGCAAGCAGGAGGCCGCTGCCACCAACAACCACGGCACCTTCTACGACATGCAGCTGGCCGGTCTCGCCCTTGCGACCGGTGACGAGGGGCTGGCCCGCCGCACGGTCCTGGAGGCCCGGACCAAACGCATCGCGCCGCAGATCGCCGCCGACGGCAGCCAGCCCCAGGAGCTGACCAGGACCCGGAGCTGGCACTACTCGACGTTCGACCTGGTCGCCTACGCTCGCCTCGCCGCCATCGGCCGGCACGTCGGAGTGAATCTCTGGGCCTACCAAGGACCGGACGGGCAGAGCCTGTTCAAGGCGGTGCACTATCTCGTGCCCGCCGCGACGGGCGCCGCCCCCTGGCCGCATCCGGAGCTCGCGTTCCACCGGTACGCGGCGACCGACGTCGTCCACGCGGCAGCCGACGCCGGGGACAGGGAGGCGCAGCGCGCCGTTCCGTTGCTGGAGGAGCCGCCCGGCGGCGACCTGTGGGACCTGCGCCCGGCACCGGAACAGCTGGACTCCCTCACGGGCTGACCGGCCCTGTCCGCCGGGGCCCTCAGACCGCGGACAGGTCGATCGCCCGGTCGACGTCCTGCGGCTGCAGCACGCGCAGGATGCCTTCCAGCAGGTAGTAGTCGGCGTAGGGAAGCGAGATCTCGATGCCGTCCTCGGCCGGCCGGTTGCGGGTGCAGCGGGCCACGACCGCCTCCGCGCGGGCCGAGTTCCTCGTCAGGCAGGTTTCCGACAGCGCGGTGAGCAGCCGCAGTGCCACCTCGCGGTAGGCGTGCCTGCCGGTCGCCGCGGACAGGTCGAGCAGGCCGCACGCCATGATCGCGCCGGCCGAAGCGTCCTTGATGTCGTACGGCTGTTGCGGGGCACGGTAGTCCCATACGGGCACGTGGTCCGGGGTCAGGGCTCCCAGCGCGAAGTCGGCGAGCTTGCGCGCGGTGGCCAGGAACTCGGCGTTCTTGGTGCGTCGGTACATCGTGGTGAATCCGTACAGACCCCACGCCTGCCCGCGCGACCAGCACGACGTCGGGCTGTATCCCTGCACGGTGTCGGGGCCGATCGGCGTGCCGTCGGCCGGGTCGAAGTCGTACACGTGCGGAGTCGAGCCGTCCGGGCGCGGGAAGACCCGCTGAGCGGTCTTCGCGTGCTCCACAGCGATGTTCAGGTACGTGTCGTCGCCGGTCTGACCGCTCGCGAACGCCAGCAGGTCGAGGTTCATCATCGTGTCGATGATGACCCGGCCGGCGTTCCTCTCCTCGTTCAGCGCGCCCCAGGCTCTGATGAAGCGCCCGCGCGGGTTGTAGCGCCGGATCAGGGAGTCGGCCGCCCGTACGGCTCCGGTCCGCCATGCGTCGTCGCCCGTCAGCCGCCAGGCGGTGACCCATGACGGGTAGAAGAGGAAACCGAGGTCGTGCGTGGTGGTGTCGTGCTGACGAGGGGCCAGCTTCTCGGCCGATGCCAGGGCCCGCGTGCGGAACATGTCGTCCTTGCTGTAGAGCCATGCCATCCACAGCGTGCCCGGCCAGAACCCGCCGACCCAGTCGCCGTTCTGCGAGTAGACCCACTTCTCGAACTTCGTGCCGACGGGGAAGGCGGTCACGGTCGGTGCGACGGCGTGGAGCTTCTCGACGGCGTAGTCGGCCGCCGCACGGAGCTTGCGCAGGGTCGGTGCCGGTATGCGGTCTGCGGTCACATCCGCGGCCGCGGCCGGTGCCGACGACACATATGTCGCCGCGGCACCGGCCGCCGTGGCCAGCACAGTACGCCGGGAAACACTCATGCTGGTCCCTCCAACTGGTCCTCGGGAGAACGGAGTTGACCGAGCCTTGCACAGCACTGCACTGCTGTACACCCACGTGTGCAAGGTTCATGTACGTGAATGGCGGTGCTCAGCGGTGACAGGTAGTGATGTCCGGGCGCCAGGGGCAGGCGATCGCGGCGAAGCCGCCGTTGGCGACGACATCCACGCTGAGCTTGTCGCCGCCGCGCAGGGTCTGCCGGCTCTGGACGAGTCCGTCGGCGCCGTCCTGGATCGTCTCGACAAGCCACCGTCCGGGGCCGACGGTCAAGGGGATCTCGGCGGTGCGGGCGGCGCCGGCGTACACGCCGCCCAGGAACCAGCGGTCGCCGCTGCGGCGGGCGAGGACCGCTGCCCGGCCGGGCTGTCCGGCGAGCAGCCGGGTGTCGTCCCAGGCGGCGGGGACCTGGTCGAAGAAGGCGCGGGCGAGTGGGCGGGCGTCGTAGGACTCGGGCGTGCCCGCGAACATCTGCAGGCCCGACTCGTAGGCGACGGCGAGCCCGGCCTCGGCCGCGTCGGAGTTGGGGCGCAGGCCGACGCGCTGGAAGGCGCCGGGGGTGAAGTCCATCGAGCCGATGACGTTGCGGGTGAAGGGCAGGGTGGTGAGGTGGGCGGCGGTGTTGGTCCGCTTCTCCTCTCCTGCGACGCCCTCCAGCGTCATGACCTGCGGCCAGGTGCGCTGGATGCCCTTCGGGACCGTGGAGCCATGGAAGTCGATCATGAGGTGGTGGGCGGCGGTCTCCGCGAGGATGGTGTCGTACCACTGGAGCATGGGCTGCGCCTCGGAGTCCATGAAGTCGATCTTGACTCCCTTGACGCCCCACCGCTCGAGGGTGGGCAGCCACTGGGCGCGCTCCTCGGGTGTGTCGAGGTCGCGCTGGTGGATCCAGACGATGATGCCGACGCCCTTGGCACGTGCGTATTCGACGAGTTCGGGCATCCAGCTGTTCGTCTGCCAGTCCGGGTCGGTGGTGTCCCACTCGTCGGCCTTGAAGTACCAGCCCGCGTCGACGGCCTCGTACGGCCAGTTCCGCTCGGCGGCGTAGTCGACGTAGGCCTTCTGCGCCGCGAGGCTCCGGCCGGCCGGTCGGCCGCCGGCGAGCCAGGTCCACAGCACCGTGCCGGGCCGGATCCAGGACGTGTCCGCGACCTTGGAGGCGGGGGCGAGGTCGTCGGTGAAGGTGGAGCGGGTGACGGTGGCGAGGTCGCCGGTGATCATGGCCCGCCAAGGAGTGGCGAGGGGGCCGTCGCTCTTCACCCGGTCGTCGGCGAGCTTGATGCGGTAGGTGCCGGTGCCCCGGGTGTGGGCGAGGCGGGCGCCGGAGTACGCGCCGGTGAGGTCGGATTCGGCCAGGAGGGTGTAGCCGCCGTCGGTCGCGAAGAGCGCCTGGGCGGAGTACTCGCCGGTGGGTGCGGTCGCCGCCGTGTACTGGGCGAACCGGCCCTCGTTGTCGGCCCGGTAGGCGCCGAGCCACGCACTCGCGTCGGGCGGCAGGGTGAACGCGGAGGTCTCGCCGAGGACGTCGCCGTACGCGGCGGGCAGGACGTATCGGTAGGCGACGCCGTCGGCGGAGGCGCGGACGACGAGGTCGAGGCGGGCACCGGCCGCCGTGGCGAAGGACAGCCGGGTCTCGTTCATGCGGACCCGGCGGTCCAGCCGTTTGCCGGACTTCGTCCGGTACCGCTCGACGACGGTCCGCTCCTTGCGGTGCAGGAAGCGCAAGTCCTTGGACAGGTCGGCCCGTTCGGTGACGATGCCGACGGGCGACGGCTCGATGACCGTACGGCCGTTGCGGGACACCGCGAGGCTCAGGGTGCCCGTGGTGTCGTCCAGGGTCACCTGGGCGCGCGGTGCGTGTGCTCCCGCGGACACGGCCCAGTCCTGCTCGTGCTGCTCGGCCCGCGCGGGCGCGGTCGTGAGGAGTGCGGACACCAGCCCCGCGCAGAGCGCGGCGACCGTGGTTCTGATCGGAACAGCCATGACAACCCTCCGAAGTGTGTGGCCTTTACGGCAGGCCCCAGGCCGGCCCCGGTTCGCTGACGGCGACGGGCGCGATGGTCAGGTCCGGGCGGGAGCCGGAGTGGACGAGCACCTCGCGGCCCTTGGGCAGGTCGATGGCGAGGGTGCCCTCGCCCAGGTCGCGGGTGGGGGCCGGGGTGCCGTCGTCGAGAAGGGCGGTGAGTGTGCCGGTGAGGCCGTGGCGGAGTGTGAGCGGCTCGCCCGCCAGGCTCTTGATCCGGACGAAGCGGGTCTTGCCTGCCTTGCGGACGGCACTGACCAGGAAGGCGCCCTGGGTGCGGAAGTTGTGCAGGGTGACGTCCGCCCAGTCGGTGGGGACGGCCGGGAAGACGCGGATCACGCCGCCCCAGCTCTGGCAGAACATGTCGTGCAGGGACTGCGAGGCGGACAGCGGCGTCTCGATGACCGGGCCGGCCTCGGTGTAGTGGGTGTTGGCCCGGCAGGGGTAGCGGGTGGTGGGGTCGAAGAACTTGCGCAGGTAGGTGATCGCGGTGTCGCCGTCGCCGGTCATCGCGTACATCGAGGCGGCGCCTGTGTAGCTGTAGCCGCGGTGGGCGCCGGTCAGCGCGTGCCAGTGGGCCACGGACTTCGTGATCAGGTTGCGGTTGTCCGGCTGGTCCCAGTTGACCAGGTACAGCGGGTACACCATCAGCAGGTGCGAGTAGTGGCGGTGGGACTGTGCGTACGGGGTGCCGGCGCCGATCATGAAGCCGTTGTCGTCGACCGGGTACGGCGTGAGCCTGGCCAGGACCTCCTGCCAGCGCGGGATCGACTCGTCGTCGAGGCCGAGCCGTTCGGCGGAGTCGATGAGGGTCTGGCAGCCCCAGCGGATCAGGGCCAGGTCGTAGTTGGTGTCCTGCGGCGGCACGACGGGGTATTCGGGTGAGAGCGTGCTGGGCAGGTGAAGCTTGCCGTCGCTGCCCGGGGTGAGGAAGTGCAGGTAGTAGTTGATCGCGCGGCGCAGCACCGGGAAGAGCGTGTCGCGCAGCAGGGACTCGTCCATGGAGTGCCGGTAGGACAGCCACACGTTGTGCAGCGCCCAGGTGAGGTCACCGACCTCGGCGCCGGTGCCGGGCCGGCCCACGCTGCGGTTGGCGAACATGTCGGAGCTGCGGCCGACGCCGGAGCTGTCCGCACGGAAGGCGGCGGGCACGTTGGCGACGAGCTGTTCCTGGTTCTGGCGCAGGGTGGTGGCGAGCGCGTCGAGTTCCAGGTGGTTGGAGCCGTGGATGAGCCAGTACTCCAGCTGCACGTTGAGGTTCCACCAGACCGCCGGCCAGGGTGTGGGCTCCAGCCAGGGTCCGCACGTGGCCATGACGGGGCCGCCGGCGCGACCGGCGGAGGCGACCTTGTAGAGCTGGATCCAGTGGAAGCTCTGCAGCCGCTGGTCGGGGAACGAGACGAAGCTCTTGCGGTAGAAGTCGTGCCACCAGCGGGTGTGGCGTCGCCGGAGGGCGCTGTACGAGGTGGCGTGGCGCAGGTTGCGCAGGGAGTCCGCCTCGGCGGCGGTGTCGGAGGGGAAGCTGTGTCCGACACTGATCATCAGTTCGTCGCCGGTGCGGCGGTGGGCGGTGGCCGTCTGGCCGCCGCCGGCGAGAGGTTGGAGGACCTGTTCGGTGCCGTCCGGGGTGGTGCGGGTCGTCCACGGCGGGTTGGCGGTGTAGCCGGAGGGCGGGGCTTCGCTGATCTTCCGGGGGCTGATGGCCTCCTCGGGGTGAAAGGTCCAGGTGGCCTGTTCGCCGGCGGTGGCCGACACGCGTACGGCCAGCACCTCGTCGTGGATGAGGGCGGCGAGGGTGAGGGTGCCCGCGGTGGTGGTCACGGTGCCGGTGAGTTCGGCGTTCCAGAGGCTCAGCCGCCAGTCGACGGCTGTGATGGTGCCGACCGGTTCGAGCGTCAAGTGCCCTACCGGCAGGCGGCAGGTGCCCCAGCCGCTGCCGAACTGCGGGCGGTGGTCCTGGACGCGGCCGTGCTGGACGGTGAAGCGGATCCGGTTCACGCCCGGCTCCTGGTAGATCATGCTGCCGAGCAGCCCGTCGCCGAGGAACGGGCCCTCGTACCAGCGGGTGGGCAGCCTGGTCCAGAGCAGGTCCTGGCCGTGCAGGAAGGACGCCCAGGCACCGTCGGTGGCCATGGTGTCGCGGAGTCTCCACGGGCGTCTGCGGGCGCCGTCCACTGGATCATCGGCCGCGGACGGCACCGCCCGTAAGGACTCCTCGGCGTGGGCCGTCCCGGGCAGCGCCGCCGCTGCCACGCCGCCCAGCGCGGTGCCGAGTGCGGCTCTGCGGGGTATCGGCAGGCGTTTCTCCGGCTGTGAGGTCATCGTGGCCCTCCAGACCTGACGGGTCCTCAATACATCGGGTGTATTGCGGAACGTAGGCACCTTGCGTGCACCTGTCAACGCACCGAGACCTGATCCATCCGATGTATCGAGGGTCCCCACACCTACTGCTCGGCCCAGTCCCGCGCCCACAGGCCGAGCAACGCCTCCGTCTCCTGCGGATCCGGCAGGGGCCCGTGGTCTCCCGTGACGCGGAGGGCGGAGGCGGCGGTGATGTGGCCGAGCCGCAGGGCACGTGTCGTGGTCGCGCCTCGCAGCAGGCCCGCGAGGAAACCGGCCGCGAAGGCGTCACCGGCACCCACGGCCTCCACCACGGTCGTACGGGGCGCCGGCACCATGTGGCTGCCCTCGCCGGTGAACGCGGTCGCGGCATTCGGGCCGTCCTTGACGACGAGGATGCGGGGACGCGGGAGCAGCGCCCGGATGCCGCCGGGCGTCAACTGCTCGCCCCACAGCGCCTGCGCCTCGTCCAGGCCGACGAACACGAGGTCGGCACGGTCGGCCAGCTCGCGCAGCACAGCGGGGGCCGACCCGTCCGGCCACAGGGCGGCGCGGTGGTTGACGTCGAAGCTCACGGCGTACGGCCGTGTGCCGGGCTCGGCGGCGAGAGCCTGGGTCACGAGGTCACGACACGGCTCCGACAGGGCCGGGGTGATGCCGGTCAGGTGCAGCAGCGAGGCCGTACGCAGAGGCGGGTCGCGCAGGACGTCGGGGCCGAGGGCGGAGGCGGCCGAGCCGCGCCGGTAGTAGTGCACACGCGTCCCGGCGGGGCCCGGGTCCTTCACGAGCAGACCGGTCCGGCGGTGCGGGTCGGTGCGCACATGCGACACGTCGACGCCTGCTGCGGCCACGGTGGCGCGGACCCGGTGCCCCAGAGGGTCGTCGCCCAGCGCCGAGAGCCAGGCGACGGGGATGCCGTGGTCGGCCAGGTACATGGCGACGTTCGACTCGGCTCCCGCCACCGACAGGCGCAGCCGCGCCGCGTCCAGCAGAGGGCTCGGCGGGTCGGGGGCGAGGGCCGCCATCGTCTCGCCGATGCACACGACCGGACCGGGGGCAGGGCGCCACTCCGCGATCACCGCGTCGCCTCTGCCACGACGGTACGGAACAGGCGGGCGCGTTCCCTGAGGGCGGTGATGCCGCCGCCGTCGGCGGCGTCGCCGACGAGCGGGGAACCGACGCCGACAGCGACGGCACCGGCCGCCAGGCAGGCGCGGGCGGCGGCCTCGTCGACCCCGCCCACCGGGACGAACGGCACGTCGGGGAACGGGCCGCGCAGGGCTTTCAGACAGGCCGCTCCCCCGGCCTGGGCGATCGGGAAGATCTTCAGCGCCGCCGCTCCGAGGGCGCGGGCTGCGATGATCTCGGTCGGGGTCAGTACGCCGGCGAGGACCGGCATGCCCAGCTGCTGTGCCGTGCGGACGCCGTCGCCGAGCCCCGGGGTGACCGCGAAGTCGGCTCCCGCGCGGTGCGCGGCGCGGGCGTCCTCGGCGGTCAGCACGGTGCCGGCGCCGAGTGGACGGGCCGGGCCGAGGGCCTGGCGGGCGCGTTCGATGACGGAGAGGGCGTCCTTGCCGGTGAGTGAGACCTCGATGAGCTCGATGCCCTCCTCGGCCAGGGTCAGCACGGTGCGCAGGGCTGCATCGGGGTCGTCGCCCCGCACTATCGCGACCAGGCGGTGAGCGGCAAGGGCGGCTGGCAGGTCCACGAACGGAGCTCTTTCTGTGCGGGGTTGCGGGGCAGCGGCAAGCCGCGGTGAGCGTGAGCCGCCGGCGGACATCTTCGGATGCCGGTACGGGCTCGGCGTCGTCGGGGGCCGATCCACGGGGTACGTCCACCCGTCGGTGACCCAAGGTGTGCCTGAGGCCAAGGCCTCGCTCAGGAACGGAACGGCTTCGGGGAACAGACGGGTGGCCAGGCCAGGTCCGGCAACGTTCACCCCCGTTGTCCGCCGACGGTGTTCAGCTCGCGCTGAGTGGCGCGGTCGTCTCGGCGTCGAGCTGGTGGTCGGCCCACACGTAGCTTTCGGGCAGCAGGTCGGTGATGAGGACGGTCCGGAGGCGATCGCCCGCGCCGACGACGACCTTGAGGGTGGGGAAATAGTCGAGAAGGACCTGACGGCAGCGTCCGCACGGCGGAACGACCCCCCGGTCGCGGTCGCCCACGGCGACGACGGTGTCCAGCTCGTAGGCGCCCTGGGCGGCCGCCGCGCCGACGAGGACCAACTCGGCGCAGGGTCCTCCGGTGAAGTGGTAGGCGTTCACCGCGGTGACGATGCGGCCGTCCCGGGCGCGGGCGGCGGCCGCCATGGTGTGGTTGTCGCCCCGGCAGCGAGTGCGTGCGACGTGCGCTGCGGCTTCGATGAGTTCGTGGTCGACGGGGTGGGTCTGCGTGGTCATCTTCTCTGCCTTCCTCGGATCTCAGGGGACGTTGGCCTGCCTGGCGATGGCGTGCAAGCGAATATCGGCGGTGTGCGGCGGCTGGTTCCGCCGCCAGTTCAGGCGCGTATTGGTATGGACCTGACACACCGGCACGGCTAAGCTCTGCCCGACCCTGAATGAGAGCGCTCTCACATTGCGGTTGTTCCACCCCACCTTGCTGGAACGACGAAGGGCAACTCCCTTGAGACGCATCAGACTCAAGCACGCAGGCCTCGCCGTACTCCTCGTGCTCGGCGGCTGGACCGCGAGCGGAACCGGGCCCGCCGCGGCCAGCGACTCCGGCGCGACGACCGGCCCCGAACCGGCCTCCGCCGGGCTGCTCCAGGCGATGGAGCGGGACCTCGGCCTGTCGAAGCAGCAGGCCGAGGCGCGGCTGGCCGCGGAACGCACGGCCATGGGCATCACGGCGAAGGCGAGCAAGGCCGCCGGATCCGCCTACGGCGGCTCGTGGTTCGACGCGGAGAGCGAGCGGCTGACCGTGGCCGTCACGCCGGACGCCCCGCCCGCGACCGTACGGAAGGTCCGAGCCACCGGAGCGGCGGTGCGCACGGTCGCGTACAGCGCACGCGAGCTCGACGCGGCCAAGGCCCGCGTCGACCGTATCTCCGCGCCTTCGGGCGTGAGCAGTTGGCACGTCGATCCGGCGGCCAACGCGGTCGTCGTGAACGTCGTCCGCGACAAGCAGGCTGACAACGATGTCCGGCGCTTCGTCTCCCGCGCCCGGGCGGCCGGGCCCGTCACCGTCGCGACGGTCTCCGCCGCCCCGCGCACCTTCGCGGCGGGAACGGTCGGCGGCGACCCCTACTACACCGGCAACGTCCGCTGCTCCATAGGCTTCTCGGTGCACGGCGGATTCGTCACCGCAGGTCACTGCGGTCAGCCGGGGGCCGGTGTCCGGGGCTGGGACGGCAGCTATGTCGGCGCCTTCCAGGGCTCCTCGTTCCCGGGCAACGACTACGCCTGGGTGAGTGTCGGCAGCGGCTGGTGGACCGTTCCGGTGGTCCTCGGCTGGGGCACGGTCCCGGACCGGCTCGTGCGCGGCTCGGCGGAGGCGCCCGTCGGTACCTCCGTCTGCCGCTCCGGCTCCACGACGCACTGGCACTGCGGGACCGTGCTGGCCAAGAACGAGACGGTCAACTACAGCCAGGGCGCGGTGCACCAGATGACCAAGACCAGCGTGTGCGCCGAACCCGGGGACTCCGGAGGCTCCTTCATCAGCGGTGACCAGGCACAAGGAGTCACCTCGGGAGGCTGGGGCAACTGCTCGGGCGGCGGGGAGACCTGGTTCCAGCCCGTCAACGAGATCCTCAACCGCTACGGGCTGACCCTGCACACTGCCTGATCACGACCGCGCCCGGCGACGGCGCTCCCGGCGACGGGGGCGCCGGTCGCCGCGGACCCCGCCCGGTGACAGCCGAGTCGCTGTAGGGCGGCCGGTCGTCGTGCGGCAGGATGAGGGCCATGAGCGTAGTCAAGATCAACGTACTGACCGTCCCCGCCGAGCAGCGCGAGACGCTCGAGAAGCGGTTCGCCTCCCGTGCGCATGCCGTGGAGAACTCCGACGGGTTCGAGTGGTTCGAGCTTCTGCGGCCGGTCGAGGGCACCGACACCTACCTCGTCTACACGCGGTGGCGGGACGAGGAGTCCTTCCAGGCCTGGATGGAGGGCCCCATGAAGACGGCCCACCAGGGCGGCGGCGCGGAGAGCGGCGAACGCCCCAAGCCGGCGGCCAGCGGGTCCACGCTGTGGTCCTTCGAGGTCGTGCAGCAGGCGGGGCCCACGAGCAAGTGAGCAGGGGTGACCGGCCGGGGTCCTCCCCGGCCGGTCACAGCTCGTGTCCGGCACCGGCGCGGTCCCGTTGCCGCGGACGGGTCACCGCGACCAGGACGACCGTGACGCTGATCAACAGGGACCAGGCGCCGAACTTGTCCACGCCTACGGGCTCCCAGCCGTGCAGCTGGTAGGGATAGCGCCAGGCGCCCAGGTAGGTGGCGAGGTTCTCCGCGATCCAGAGGAAGAACCCGATCAGGACGAACGACAACGCCAGCGGCATCCGGCGGCGCACGCCGCGGACCGTGAAGTGGGCCCGACTGCCCGCGGTGACGGCCAGGAGGAGGCCGGCCAGGAGCCAGCGCACGTCGGGCAGCCAGTGGTGGCTGAAGAAGTTGATGTAGATGCCCGCGGCCACGACCGCGGTCGCACGGGGCCGGTAGCGGACCAGCTCCAGGTCGAACAGGTGCCAGGCACGGCAGACGTAGCTGCCGACCGCCGCGTAGAGGAACCCGCCGTACAGCGGGACGCCCGCGAACTTCAGCACGGCCGGCTCCGGGTAGCTCCACGAACCGAGGGACACCTTCACCACCTCGAAGGCCAGACCGATGACGTGGCACACGCCGATGACGGCGATGTCCCGGCCGTTCTCCCAGCCCCGCAGCCAGAACAGCAGGGTGAGCAGCACGCCGTAGGCGACGAGCAGGTCGTAGCGTGCCACGGGCAGGCCGGGCAGCAGCGTGGACGCGGCCACGCCGGACATGAGGGCGATGGCGAACGCACAGGACCGGGTCTGTGTCCAGGCGAAGTCGAGCAGCTGACGGAGCGATGAGGCCATGGGGCCGGTGTTGGTTGTGGTGAGCATGATGTTCTGAAGGACGTGCCCGTGGCCTGCTTGGTTCGTCAGCACCTGGCGGAATTGCATTGCCCCTGGGGCTCCCCCTGTACGCGCGGCACGGTATGGCCGTCCATTACGCCGTCGACGTGACCGCCGGGCTCAGCCGTCTGTACGCGTGCGCTGCCGCTCGTGGCGCAGAGCCGCACCCGTGGCCAGTGCGCCGAGTCCTTCCCACAGGCCCACGCCGAGGAAGCCGGACGGGGCACGGCCGCCGATCACCGCGAGGGTGAAGACCGTGCAGGTCAGCAGGCGGAAGGGGACGGTCCAGCGGAAGAACGCCTTCCAGTCGGAGAGGGCGGCCAGGACGTAGTACACGCCCATGTTGAGCGCCGCCGTGGAGGAAGCCGTCACAAAGGCCGGCGTGTGGTCTCCCTCCGCGCGCCGCGAGTCCCCCACCCGGGTGAACCCCATCAGGGTGAGGAGGGCGTCCGGGGCTATGAGCCCGACCACGCCCATGGCGGCGGCGAGAACGCCGAACACGGCCATGGTCCAGCCGGACGGGGAGCGGGGCAGGAGTGGCACGAAGTCCTCCGCGGGCCTGGGGAGTTGGGGCTGTGGTGTCCCTGCATACCGTGCGGGGCCGGTGCGGTGGAGGCAGGGGCGCGGGAACGGCGACCGGGACCGTGCCGACCCGCTCCCCGGGCCGTTTTCCCGGCCGGAAAACACTTGGACTGCGCGGTCGCCGTCGCGGGACACTTCCGCACTCGAACCCGAACTCACACGGCCGTCGCCGGCGATGCCCCCTGCCCGCGGTGACGCGTGGCAGGCTGCCGCAGAACAGACACAGGGTTGGGATGGAAACGCCTCAATCACGCAAGGTTCAACCGGGCAAACGCTCGGTTCTTCTCGCACTTCGTTACTACGGACGGGAGTTGGCCCGCCTCCGGTGGCTGACGGTACCCGCGATGCTGCTCCTGGCGGTGGGCAACATCGGAATCAACTACATCGCACCGCTGATCGTCGCCAAGCTGGTCGGTGACATCGCCGACGACAAGGACGTCACCGTCGGCTCGGCACTGCCGTACGTCATCGGCTTCGTCGGTGTCCTGCTGCTGGCGGAGACGCTGTGGCGGATCGCCCTGCACTGCCTGAACCGTCTCGACGCCCTCGGCATCGAGCACCTGTACGTGATCGGGATGGACGAGCTGTTCGCCAAGGACGCCGCGTTCTTCCACGACAACTTCGCCGGGTCGCTGACCAAGCGCGTCCTGAGCTTCGCCACCCGTTTCGAGCAGTTCGTCGACACGCTGGCCTTCCAGATCGTGGGCAGCTTCGTGCCGCTGGCGTTCGGGACGGTGGTGCTGTGGCGCTACGAACCGCTGTTCGTGGTGGGGCTGCTGGTGATGATCGCCGTGACGGCGGTGTGCGTGGTGCCCCTCATCCGGCGCCGCCAGGCCCTCGTCGACGAGCGTGAGGAGGCGATCGCCCGGGTGTCGGGGCATGTCGCCGACAGCCTGATGAACATGGACACGGTGCGGGCGTTCGCCGCCGAGGGGCGCGAGGCCGCCGAGCACCGCTCCCGGGTCGCGGCCTCACGACGGCTCATGCTGCGGTCGTGGGACTACGGCAATCTGCGCATCGACACCCTGGTCGCGCCGATGTCGGTGCTGACCAACGCGCTGGGGCTGATGCTCGCGGTCACGCTCGGCGGGGGCGCGCACGGCGTGGAGGCGATCGTGGTGGCCTTCACCTACTACACCAACGCGACGCGGATCATGTTCGAGTTCAACCAGATCTACCGCCGGCTGGAGAACTCGATGACGGAGGCCGCGCAGTTCACCGAACTGCTGTTGACGCCGCCGACCGTGGTCGATCCGCCGGCGCCGGAGCCGCTGGTGCCCGGGGCCGCCGACGTCCGCTTCGAACAGGTGGTCTTCGCCCACGCCGGTGGCCGGCCGCTGTTCGAGGGCCTCGACCTGCATGTGCCCGCCGGGTCCAGGATCGGCCTCGTGGGCCGGTCCGGCGGGGGCAAGACCACCCTCACCCGGCTGTTGCTGCGGATGACGGACGTCGACGCCGGCCGGATCCTGATCGGCGGTCAGGACATCAGCCGGCTGCGCCAGGCCGACCTGCGCAGTCTGCTCGCCTATGTGCCGCAGGACCCGGCGATGTTCCACCGCACGCTGCGGGACAACATCGCGTTCGCCCGGCCCGACGCCACCGACGCCGAGATCCGGCGCGCGGCCGAGGCGGCACACGTCACGGAGTTCGCCGACGCGCTGCCGTACGGCTTCGACACCATGGTGGGTGAGCGCGGCGTCAAGCTGTCCGGCGGTCAGCGCCAGCGAGTCGCCCTCGCCCGGGCGATCCTGCGGGACGCGCCGATCCTGCTGCTCGACGAGGCGACCAGCGCGCTGGACTCCGAGAGCGAGATCCTCGTCCAGGAGGCGCTGTGGCGGCTGATGGAGGGGCGGACGGCCCTCGTGGTGGCGCACCGGCTGAGCACGGTCGCCGGCATGGACCGGCTCGTCGTCCTGGACCGCGGGCGGATCGTCGAGCAGGGCACCCATGACGAACTGCTCGCGGCGGAGGGCGCCTACGCGAAGCTGTGGCAGCACCAGTCGGGCGGTTTCCTGGACGACAGCCCCGCGCAGGCCGAGTTGGCCTGAAGCGGGCTCCCCCGGGCAGGCGGGTGGCGGACGTGTTCCGCCGCCCGCCTGCCCGAAGGTCCGTCTGTCAGGGGGAGAGTCCCGCCCGGGCGCAGGCCGGCCGGAGCTTGCCGGGGCAGATCTGCTCGATGGTGTACACGCCGTCCTTGACGAGTGTCCCCTCGATGTCGCCGACCTTCACCGTTCTCGGAGTGAGCAGTACGGCCGGGATGTCCTCGGTGGTGGCGCTGTCGATCGTCGTCGTGGCCGTCGTGTCCCGGACGTCCTCGCCACGCCCCAGGGCGACGGCCATGTCGGCGGCAGCGGCGGCTTCCGCCGTGAACGGTTTGTACACCGTCATGTACTGCTCGCCCGTGACGATGCGCTGGACAGCGTCGAGGTCGGCGTCCTGACCGGTGACGGGGGGCAGCTTCCTGACACCGGCCTTCTTGAGAGCGGAAATGGCTCCGGCGGCGATGGAGTCGTTGGCCGCCAGGACGCCGTCGATCCGGTCCGCGCCCAGGGCCGCGATGGCGGCGGACATGTTGGCGTGGGCGTCGTCGGCGCTCCAGGCCACGGTGTCGTACGACCTGACGATCTTCAGTTTGCCCGCGATGACGGACAGCGCGCCCCGGCGGAACCATGCCGCGTTGGCGCTGGTCGGGTCGCCGTTCATCATGACGATGTCCCCGCGGCCCGCCATGGCCTCCAGGAGCGCCTCGCCCTGGAGCCTGCCGACCTGCGCGCCGTCGAAACTGACATAGCCCGAGATCGGTCCTTCGGCGAGCCGGTCATAGGCGACGACCGAAGCACCCGCTCTGCGTGCCTCCTGGACCGAGGAGCGCATCGCCTTGCTGTCGGCGGGGTCGAGGATCAGCACCCTGACCCCCTTGGTGATCATGGAGACCATCTGCTGCCGCTGCCTCGCCGCGTCGCCCTCCGCGTTGGCGTACTCCACGGTGCAGCCGGGACACAGCTCCTTCAGCCGCTGCTCGATCAGCGGCTTGTCCCACTTCTCCCAGCGAGGAGTCACCCGGTTCGGGAGCAGCAGGCCGATGGTGAAACTGTCCGTGCCCGCCTCGTCGTCTCCGCCGCAGGCAGTCAGGGACACCGTCATGAGTCCCGCGACGAGCCCCGCGACGACGTGCCTCAACCGGGTTCGGGCCCCCCTCATGACGGGCCCTCGCCGTCCGTCCGGGGCGCCGATTCCGCGGCGACCGGCTCGCGGCGCGGCACGCGGATCTCGCTCCACACCTGCTTGCCGCCGGCCACCGGCACGGAACCGAAGGTCTCCGACATGGCCTCGACCAGCAGCAGGCCCCGCCCGCCGGTCGACTCCCAGTCGACGATCACCGGCTTGGCGGGCGCCCGTGGAGAGGCGTCGCTCACGCTGACGCGCACGCGGTCCCCGCGCAGGATCAGGTCGAGGCGGACCGGGCCCTGCGTGTGGACCAGGGCGTTGGTGACCAGTTCGGACACGACGAGCAGTACCGCGTCGGCGGCCTCCCCGACCTTCCACCGGCGCAGCGTGCGCGAGGTGAACCGGCGGGCGTGCATGACGGCGTCGGGCAGCCGCCACACCACCCAGCCGGACCGGATCGGACGGGCCGTCATACCGTCGTAGCGCAGCAGCAGCAGCGCGACGTCGTCCTCGCGACGGCCGGCGTCGCCGAGCAGTTCGTCGGCCATCCGCCCGGGGTCGGACGGCTCGGCCGTGGCGAGCGCGGTGCGGGTCCGGTCCATGCCCTCGTCCAGGGGCAGGTCGGCGGCCTCGACCAGGCCGTCGGTGACCAGGGCGAGCACCGTGCCGGGGGTCAGCGCCACCGCGGTCATGGGGAACTCGGCCTCGGCGAGCACGCCCAGCGGGAGCCCTCCCTCGACCTGAATCTCCTCGGTGGTGCCGTCGGGGTGGCGGACCAGCGGGGCGAGGTGCCCCGCCCGGACGAACAGGGCGTTGCCCTCCTCCATGTCCAGTTCGACATAGCAGCAGGTGGCGAACAGATCGGTCTCCATGCCGACGAGCAGCCGGTTGGCGTGGGAGACGACCACGTCCGGCGGGTGGCCCTCCACCGCGTAGGCCCGGACCGCGGTGCGCATCTGGCCCATGATCGTCGCGGCTCCCGCGCTGTGCCCCTGCACGTCACCGATGACCAGGGCCACCCGGTCCTCGGAGATGACGATGACGTCGTACCAGTCGCCGCCGACCTGGAGCCCGCGCCGGGCGGGCAGATAGCGGGCGACGGCCGTCCCGCCGGGCAGTTCGGGCAGGCGCCGGGGCAGCAGGCTGCGCTGGAGCATCGTCGCGAGCTCCTGCTCGGCGTCGTACGCGTGCGCACGCTCCAGCGCCTGCCCGATCAGCGCCGCGGTCGCGGTCAGCACGGACCGCTCCTCGGTGGCGAACTCGTGCGGCTGGTCCCAGCCGACCAGGCACACGCCGACGACCCCGCCCTTGGCGGGCAGCGGCAGGATGGCCAGGCCGCCGGCGCCGATGCCCGCGAGTCCGGGTTCGAGGGCCGTGCCGGCGGGCCACAGATCCATACGGCCGTCCCGCAGCGCCAGTTGGAGGGTGGGCAGGGCGCGGACGGGGGCGTCGGGCCACTCCGACCGCCACTCGGAACGCCAGGTCTGCGGCCAGGCGGCGGGCTGCGGCGGGTCCAGCACGATGACCACCAGCCGGTCCTCGCGCAGTTCGGCGAGCGCCACGCGGTCGGCGTCCAGCGGTTCGCGCAGCGCGGTGACCACCACGCGGCCGACGTCGTCGACCGTCGCGGCGTCGTCGAGTGCGGCGGTCAGCCACTGGATGCGGGACACGTCGTCGGAGCTGCGGCGCTGCACCGAGGTCGCCGTCACCACGCCCAGCACCTGCTGCGGCCGGTCGTCGGAGCTCGCCGCCACCCGGCACGTCAGACTCAGCCAGCGCACCTCACCCGTGGGATGGCGGACCCGGAACTCCAGCTCCCGGCGTGCGAACGCGGGAGTGGACGGCTCCAGGACCGACATCAGCGCGTGCATGTCCTCCGGGAGGGCGTTCGCGAGCAGGGTGTCCGCCTTGCCGTCGAAGTCGTCCGGTGTGATGCCGACCAGCTCGAGCAGCATCTCGTCCGCGTCGATCACACCGGTGTCCGGCACCAGGACGAAGGAGCCGACGCGCAGCGCGCGCAGGGCGAGACCCAGCAGCGACGACGGTGCGGGGCGGTCGGTCCCGGCCCGCAGGAGGTCGGCGACCGCGTCGGCGTACCGCTCCAGGAAGCGCTGCTGGCCGGCCTCGAACCCGTCGGCGGAGACTCCCACCACGACGAGGCAGCCCAGCCGTCTGCCCTCCGCCCTGAGGGGCAGCGCACCGAGGGACGTCTGTGCCGCCGGCGGTGTCGGCCCGTCTTCGAAGGAGGCGAGGGCCGCGGGGTTCAGCCACAACGGCCGGTCGGTGCGGAAGGCCTGTGCGGCGGGTGAACTGCCGGACAGGGGCAGCTGCTCCGGCAGGCCGTGCCGGGAAACGGCGGGCCCAGCCGTCTCCACCAGCCGCAGCTCCTCATCCCCGGCGCCGGGCACATAGACAGCCGCCAACGCCGCTCCGGCGAACGCCAGGGCCCGCTCCCCCGGTGCGTCCTCTCGCGCCGGAGGCGGTGAACCGGTGCTCGCCGCCCCGGCCTCCGAGGCCGGGAGCTGCGAGACGCCGGCCCGGGCACGGCCGTCATGACGCATGTCCGCACCTTCCTCCTGCCCGGGCCACAGGTGCCGACAGACTGAGATCGGGGGGCTCAGCTACCAGCGTCTCATATGCGGGCAAAGCAGACAGATCAGCACTGTTTCGGCTTCAGCGGGACCCCCTGTCGGCCGAGTTCGCAGTCGACCGCGGCCGGTGTCACACTTACGACATAGTCGTCTTGCCGCATTTCTTGCAGTATGTCCCGGGTGGATGCCCGGCGCCGACATCGCGGCTGGAGGTCCCTCGCATGAAGGCCTGCGTACGGGGGGCGGTCGCCGCTGTGACCGCGGCCGCCACGGCCGCTGCGCTCGCTGCCTGCGGGGAGGACGGCGGGAGCGACTCCGGCGGGGGCAACGAGATCAAGATCGGTGTGCTGCTGCCCGACTCCACCACGGCCCGCTGGGAGACGAACGACAGGCCGCTGCTCGACCGGCAGATCAGGAAGCTGTGCCGGGACTGCGAGGTCGAGCACGCCAACGCCAAGAACGATGTGGCCATCCAGCAGGCCCAGATGGACTCCATGATCGCCGAGGGCGTCGACGCCGTTCTGCTCGTCGCCGTCAACGCCAGGTCAGTGCGCCCCACGGTCGCGAAGGCGGCGGAGGCGGGCATCCCCGTCATCGCCTACGACCGCCTCGCCGAGGGCCCCATCTCGGGTTACGCCTCCTTCGACGGCGAGGAGGTCGGCAGGCTCCAGGGCAGCGCGCTGCTGACGGCCATGGGCGCCGGGGCGGCCGGCGCCCGGATCGTGATGATGAACGGCGACCCCACGGACCCCAACGCGGTGGCGTTCAAGAAGGGCGCCCTGGCCGAGCTCGAGGGCAAGGTGGACATCGCCAAGGAGTACGACACCCGTCAGTGGAGAACGGAGATCGCCAACATGAACATGTCCGGCGCCATCTCCGCCCTCGGCGCCGACAGCATCGACGGGGTCTACGCCGCCAACGACGGACTCGCGGCCGGCAGCATCTCCGCCCTCAAGGCCAACAAGGTCGACCCGCTGCCCCCCGTCACCGGGCAGGACGCCGAGCTCGGGGCCGTCCAGCGCATCCTGGCCGGCGAGCAGTACATGACCGTCTACAAGCCGTTCGCGCCCGAAGCCTCCGCCGGAGCCGCGCTGGCCGTGGCCGCGGCCCGCGGCGAAAGCCTCGAGAAGGTCGCCACGGACCAGGTGAGGACCAGCTCGGGGAGCACCGTTCCGGCCGTCCTGCTCACGCCGGTGTCCGTGACCGTCGGCACCGTCGAGGACACCGTGGTGAAGGACGGTGTGTACACGGTCGAGCAGATCTGCACTCCGCAACTCGACGCCGCCTGTGCCAGGGCCGGACTCACCTGACCGACCGGTTCGGGGCGCCGGACCGGTCGTGGGAAGGAGATGGTCTTCGTGCCGAGTCCCCCCTTGCTGACGCTGCGCGGCGTGTGCAAGCGCTTCGGGGTCGTCGAGGTCCTCACCGACATCGAGCTGGAGGTCCGCGCGGGCCAGGTCGTGGCGCTGCTGGGCGACAACGGGGCCGGCAAGTCCACTCTGGTCAAGGTGATCTCCGGAGTCACCCCGGCGGACAAGGGCGTCATCGAGTGGGAGGGCCGCCCGGTCCAGATCCGGCGCCCGCACGACGCCCGGGACCTCGGCATCGCCACCGTCTACCAGGACCTGGCGCTGTGCGGAAACCTCGACGTCGTGGGCAATCTCTTCCTCGGCCGGGAGATCCGCAGGTTCGGGTTCCTCGACGAGGTCGAGATGGAACGCCGCACCAGTCACCTGCTGGAGCGTCTGACCAGGGGGGTCCCCGATCTGCGCGCCCCCGTCGTCTCCCTGTCCAGCGGCCAGCGGCAGACGGTCGCCATCGCCCGCTCGCTCCTCGGCGACCCGCGCGTCCTCCTGCTGGACGAACCGACCGCGGCGCTGGGATTCGAGCAGACCAGCGAGGTCCTGGACCTCGTGGACCAGCTGCGCGACCGAGGTCTGGGAGTGCTCCTCATCAGCCACAACATGGGCGATGTGAAGGCTCTCGCGGACCGCGCCGCCGTACTGCGCCTCGGCCGCAACAACGGCTTCTTCGACGTGAACACCGCGTCGCAGGAACAGATCATCGCCTCCATCACCGGCGCCACGGAGAACGTGCCCCGCCGGATGGCCCACCGGGAGGCAGGGTGGTGAAAGGCATGCACAGCGAGGCGGACAGCTCACGGGCCGCGCCCACCGCGCCCACCGCCGAGGCCCGCCGGCCGCCCCGCGCGGCGGCCCTCGCCCAGGTCGTGGAGAGCGGGGTCGCCGTCCTGCGGCGCAAACTGAGCGCCGGCGAACTGGGCTCGCTCCCGGTCGTCCTGGTCCTCGCCGCCGTCTGGATCACCTTCCAGTCCCTCAACGACAGCTTCCTGTCACCGAGGAACCTGTCCAACCTCAGCGTGGACATCGTGGGCACGGGCCTGATCGCGGTCGGCATCGTCTTCGTCCTGCTGATCGGTGAGCTGGACCTGTCGGTCGGCTCGATCAGCGGCCTCGCCGCCGCTGTCTTCGCGGTGCTGAACGTGAACAACGGCGTGCCGGAATGGCTCGCCCTGATCATCGCGGTGCTCGCCGGCACCGTGGCGGGAACCGTCCAGGGCTATTCCGTGGCCAAGACCCGCGTGCCCGCCTTCGTCGTCACCCTGGCGGGGCTGCTGACCTGGAACGGCCTGATGCTCTACATCCTCGGCACCAGTGGCACCGTCAACCTCGACGAGACCGGGCTGGTCGCCAAGCTGACGAGCCACTACTTCTCCCACGATGCCGCCGCCTACGCCCTGGCGGCGGTCGGCACGGGCGTGGTCTTCGTCGTGACCTACCAGGACAGGCTGCGGCGCAAGGCCGTGGGCATGCCGCACCGCACGCTCCGGGGCATCATCGTGCGAACGGCTGCCCTCGCGGCGGTCGCGTTCACCGCCGCATACCTGCTGAACCGGTTCCAGGGCCTGCCCCTCGCCCTGCTGATCTTCCTCGTGGTGGTGGCCGGCCTCGACATCGTGCTGCGCCGCACGCACTACGGGCGGCAGGTCTACGCGCTCGGCGGCAGCATCGAGGCGGCCCGGCGCGCCAGCCTCAGCGTGACGAAGGTGCAGACCGCGGTCCTCGCCGTCTCCGGCACCATGGCCGCGCTCGGCGGCCTCTTCCTCGCCTCGCGCATCACCTCGGTGAGTCAGGGGGCGGGCTCGGGCCTGCTGCTCCTGAACGCCATCGCGGCGGCCGTCATCGGTGGCACCAGCCTGTTCGGCGGACGCGGCACCACGTGGTCCGCGGTGCTGGGCATGCTGGTCATCCAGTCGATCGCCTCGGGCATGGTGATCACGGACACCCCCACCGCCGTCCAGTTCATGATCACGGGCGGGGTGCTCTTCGCCGCCGTGGTCATCGACGCACTGGCGCGACGCTCACAGGAGGCGCACGGGCGGGCGTGACGGGGGGCGCCGAGTCTGCGCGCGCGTCCACGTCCCGAGGACCACCCGGCCGCCCCCTCACTCGGCGCAGCAACCGTCCCCGTCGGCGGCCGCTCGGACGGTGTCGAGCCGGCAGAAGCAGGAGGCCTCGATCGGTACGTCCGCCAGCGCGGCGGCGAGCCTCAGCTGCTGGGCCACCAGCTGCGCCTCCCCGGTCCGGCCCAGGCGCATCAGGCACTCGTGGAGGCCGTGCAGTGACCAGACGTTGCCGGGATGCTGCAGGGGGCGCGGGAGCGAGCCGTCGAGGCCGAGGTCGGCGCGGTAGACCGCCTCGGCCTCCTCGACACGCCCCTGTTCGAGCAGCAGGGCGCCATAGGCGTGCCGCGTGGGCTGCATCCAGCCCCAGGGTTCGTCGTAGGGGAGGTTGTCGTCCAGCTCGATGGAGCGTTCCAGGGCGGCGAAGGCGGCGTCGTGGTCGCCCTTGCGGTACTCCAGTTCGCCGTCGAGCATCGCCGAGGCGATCGCGAGGATGTCGGCGCAGGTGTTGTTGAAGAGCATGCGGGTCTCGGGGACCCGGGCGACCGCCTCGCGGAAGAGCCGGCGTTCCGCCTCCGCCTCCCGGACGCGACGGGTCGCGGACAGTGCCACGCCGCGGGCGTAGTGCAGCATCGCGGTCGTCATGCAGTACAGCTCGGGGTCGGCGGGCAGGGGCAGCTGGAGGATGTCGTCCCAGCGGCCGAAGCGGATCAGGACGTGGACCCGCATGGCGAGAAAGGCCTCCAGCCAGTCGGCCATGGGCGGGCTCGGTACCCGCAGCAGGTCCTCCGGGATGGACGCCTCCAGCTGCGCCGCGGTCTCCAGGGCGACCTGGGACTGGCCGAGGAACATCGCGCCGTAGATCTTGAAGTGGTAGTTGTGCGAGCGGTACAGGGTGTAGAAGTTCATCGCCCCCGCCCGGGCGTGGTACTTCTCGTCCGCCTCGATCGCCCGGGTGTTGTCGGAGACCACCCGCCGGTAGTCGCCGCACAGCACCTCCAGGTGCGAGGGCATGTGGTGCAGGTGCCCGGCGTCCGGCACCAGGCCGCGCAGACGGTCCGCGACGGGCAGGGCCGCCTCGGGCGTCGGGGACATCTCCATCAGGTGGATGTACATGTGGACCACCCCGAGGTGGCCGCGTCCCGCGTCGGTGGCGAGGGCGCGGTCGAGGACGGCCTTGGCCTCCACCGTGCGCGCGCCCTCGGCCGGTTCGCCGCTCCTGAGGTCCCACAGCTGCCAGGGAGTGAGGTTCATCAGGGCGTCGGCGTACAGCGTGGCGATGTCCGGGTCGTCGGGGGCGAGCTCGTAGACCGCGCGCATGCTGTCGGCGTACGGGGCGTTCCAGACCGAGCAGTCCTCCACGGCCTTCGCCTGCGGGTAGCGGGCGCGTAGTGCGGCGATCAGCGCCTGTTCGACGGGGGTGGCGGTCTGCGCCTTCCGGTGCGCCAGCTCCACGGCCGCGTGGGTGCGGTCGACGGTGCGGGCCAGGTCCCGTTCGTCGAAGAACTCCCAGGGTTTGTTGTAGTTCGGGCCGAGGGCGTAGGCGATGCCCCAGTGGGCCATGGCGCAGTCGGGGTCCGCCGCGGCGGCGGCCTCGAAGCAGGCGACGGCCTCCTCGTGGTGGAAGGCGTACGTCCACGTCAGCCCGCGGTCGAACCAGAGCTGCGCCTGGGCGGAGGACGTGCTCACCGGGCGGGTGTGCGTGCCGAGGTCGTAGTACTCCATGTGTCCTCCTGGGCTCGGGCCTTGTACCGACAACGGGCAGGACCGCTGCACGGTTTCGGGTTCGGGCAGGTGCGAGGGCGCAGAAGCGGCAGGGCCCGCCCCCTGGTCGAGCCGCCCCAGGTGCGGGCAAGGTACGTCGTGGCGCATTCTTGCTGTGTCGCACGCGTGATGGCGTACGGACGAGGTAGGGCCGATGACTGGGAGCGCCGAAGGCGCAGAGCGGACGCCCGGCAGGCTGGCGGCGCTGCTGATCGATGCCTCGGCGGAGGCGATCAGCGCGGCGGGTGGCTACGCGGGAGGTGTCTACCTGCGCTCACGCACGCCCGGGCTGTTGCGGCTGGCCGTGCTGGAGGGGTTGCCGGGGCCGCTGTTCCGGCCGTGGTGGCGGATGCACGTGGACCGGCCGTTCCCCGTCGCGGACGCCTATCGGCTCGGCGTCGAGGTGGTGCTGCCCAACGCGACGGAGACGATGCGCCGCTATCCGCAGTTCGCGGCCGGCCTGCCCTTCCAGTTCGGGTCCGTGCACGTCCCCGTCGCGGCCGGCTCGACCGTGTTCGGCGTGCTGAGCGTGCTGCGGCCCTCGGCGGCGGACTCCACCGAGCTGTTGTCCGCGCGCGAACGCATGGCGCGGCTGGCCGAGGAGCTGGGCGCGGCGCTGGAGAAGCTCGCGGACGAGGACGCCTCGGCGGTGTCCTGGGAGGGTGGGCCGGAGTGTGTCCGGCCGCCCGCCGGCCGCCCTCCCTCGGGGCGCCTCGGACGGTTCTCCTGGGATCCGGCGACGGGTGCCGTGACGGCGGACGAGCGGCTGAACCTCGTCCTGGGCCGCGCCGCGGAGGAAGCCGACGGCACGGTGGAGGGCTTCGCGCAGGCCCTCGCCCCCGGTGACGCGGAGCCGATCCTGGCGGCGCTGCGCGAGGCGGCCAAGGGCCGGTCACCGGCGCTGCCGCTGTACGCGCACGGCGCGGACGGTGCGCTGCGACTGGTCGAGGTCTGGGGGCCGTACGACGACCCGGCGCGCTCCGGGGCGGCGACCGTACGCGGTGTCGTCCTCGATCCGGGGCCGAGCACAGTGGCTGACGCGGCGGCCGATCTGCTGCCGGACGGTGTGTTCTGCCTGGACCGGCTGGGTGCGGTCGTCTACGCGAATCCGCGGGCGGCTGCGCTGCTGCGCCGGCCCCGCACCGAGCTGCTGGGCCGACCGCTGTGGGAGGGCGTGCCGTGGCTGGACCAGCCCTCGGTCGAGGATCATCTGCGCGGGGCGCTGCTGTCCCCGGATCCGGTGCACTTCCATGTCCGCAGACCGTCCGCCCATGGGCGTGAGCCCGCCGACGCCCGCCCGTTCGGGGGCGACTGGCTGGCCCTGTCCGTGTATCCCGGTCCGGACTTTCTGACCTGCACCCTCCGCCCGGGACACCGGGTGACCGACAGCCCGTCCGGGCTCCCGGACGCGCAGGCCTCGCCGGAGCCGGTCGGCGCGCCGTCGCTGTCTCCCCTGTACCGCCCCATCGTCCTCGCCATCGCGCTGACGGAGGCGGTCACGGCACGTCAGGTGTCCGCCGTGGTGATGCGGGAGCTGCTGCCCGCGTTCGGCGGCCGCCGGCTGGCCATCTACCTGCTGCAGGAGCGGCATCTTTATCTGGCCTGGGAGACCGGTTTCCCCAAGGGGTTCCTCGCCCCGTTCGAGGGCGTGGGGCTGGATGCCCGGCTGCCCGGCGTCGAGACGCTGACGAGCGGGCGCCCGCTGTTCTTCGACTCGATGCAGCAGCTCGCCGACGCCTATCCGGGCATCGCGCTGGACGCGACGGAGGGCGCCCGGGCCTTCCTGCCGCTGATCGCCTCCGGGCGTCCCGTCGGCTCCTGCATCCTCGGCTTCGACCGGCCGCGCAGTTTCAGCACCGAGGAACGGACGGTGCTGACCGCCATGGCGGGGCTGATCGCGCACGCCATGGAGAAGGCGCGGCGCTACGAGAGCGAGGCCGCGCTGGCCCGGGGCCTGCAGCAGGCACTGCTCCCGCGGCGGCTGTCGCAGCATCCGCTGATGGAGACCGCCGGACGCTATCTGCCCGGCACCCAGGGCATGGAGGTGGGCGGCGACTGGTACGACGTCGTCACCGCCGGGGACGGGATCGCCCTGGTGATCGGCGACGTGCAGGGGCACGGGGTGCAGGCGGCGGCGACCATGGGCCAGCTGCGCACCGCCGTCCGCGCCTTCGCCGTCGGCGACCGGCCGCCCGACGAGGTCATGAGCGGCACCAATCGCCTGCTCATCGACCTCGACTCGGGCCTGTTCGCGAGCTGCTGCTACATCCGGCTGGATCCGGCGACCGGTGTCGCGCGGGCGGCCGTGGCCGGGCACCTGCCGCCGCTGCTGCGCCGCCCGGACGGCCGTACGCAGGTCGTCGACCTGCCCGGCGATGTGGTGCTCGGCGTGGACCCCGAGGCCCGTTATCCGGTGGCGGAGCTGCGGATGGAGCCCGGCGCCGTCCTGGCTCTGTACACGGACGGGCTGGTCGAGCGCCCCGGTGCCGACATCGACGACGGCATCAGCGCGTTGCGGGTGGCGCTGGCCCGGACCGGTGCCCCTGCCGCCCGC
The DNA here is from genome assembly GCF_055657525.1 of Streptomyces sp. NPDC107522. Taxonomy (NCBI): domain Bacteria; kingdom Bacillati; phylum Actinomycetota; class Actinomycetes; order Kitasatosporales; family Streptomycetaceae; genus Streptomyces; species Streptomyces sp. NPDC107522. The sequence goes on from NZ_JBVKAU010000026.1 coordinate 28,359, forward strand.
GCGGGCGGGCGGTCGCTGGCGGGCGTGGCCGACCGGCTCACCGCGAAGGCCCGGCACACCCCGGACCGCCCCGACGACATCGCCCTGCTGCTCGCCACGCGGCGTGCCGCGCCGCTGCGCCGGAAGTGAGGGTGCCCGGGTCGCGCGGGAGCCCTGCTCGGGCGGCGCAGCCCTCGCCGTAACCCCGCCGCGGGTACGGGAGTTGCCGGAAGTCGCCGTACCCGTTCTGTGATCGTCGTGTGGGAGAAGGAGCGGGTCCTGTCACGGTCTGTGACGTCTCTCGCCTCCTGAGGCGCGGCAGTGTAGACATGGGCACATGGTCCGACTCGTGGGTCGATCCGGGGCCCGGTCGGCCCGTCGTCCCAGCGGTCTGCGCGCACGGTCTGCGCCAGACCGCTTCCGTGGCGTGTCCGAAGGGAGGACACCGTCCGCCGCGCTGGCCGAGAGCCGGCGTAGGGGCCGGTTCTCCAGGCTGCGGTCGGCGGTGGGCGGGCGCAGCGTCGCCGGGCAGGTGTTCCTGCTGCAGGTGGTGATCGTGCTGCTGCTGGTCGTCGCCGCCGTAGTGGCGCTGGTGCTGCAGGTGCGGTACGACACCACGCAGGAGGCCCGCAACCGTTCGGTGGCCGTCGCCGAGGCGTTCGCCAACGCGCCGGGCACCCGGGAGGCGCTCGACAGCCCGGATCCCAGTGCGGTGCTGCAACCGCGGGCCGAGGCGGCGCGCGAGGCGACGGACGTGGACTTCATCGTCGTCATGAACACCGAGGGGATCCGCTACACCCATCCCAAGCCGGACCGCATCGGGAAGAAGTTCGTCGGGACGATCGCGCCCGCGCTGGCGGGGCGTGTCGTGACCGAGGAGATCACCGGCACCATCGGGCCGCTGGTGCAGGCCGTGGTGCCCGTCAAGGCACCCGACGGACGGGTCGTCGGGCTGGTGTCGGCCGGGGTGACGAAGGCGACCGTGGGCGGTACGGCGGATCGGCAGCTGCCGCTCCTGCTGACCGCCGCGGCGGTGGCGCTCGCCCTGTCCACGGGGGGCACGGCGCTGGTCAGCGGGCGGCTGCTGCGGCAGACGCACGGCCTGGGCCCGGACGAGATGACCCGCATGTACGAGCACCACGACGCCGTGCTGCACGCCGTACGGGAGGGCGTGATCATCGTCGGCGACGAGGGGCGACTGCTGCTCGCCAACGACGAGGCACACCGCCTGCTCGACCTGCCGGAGGACGCCGAGGGGCGCCGGGTGCGCGACCTCGGCCTCTCCCCCGACACCGCCGAACTGCTGGACTCCGGCCGGACGGCCACCGACGAGGTGCACCTGGTGGGGGACCGGCTGCTGGCGGTCAACCAGCGCCCCACCCACCTCAGGGGCAAGCCGTCCGGCAGCGTCGCCACGCTCCGCGACTCGACGGAGCTGCGGGCCCTGTCCGGCCGGGCCGAGGAGGCCCGCGAGCGGCTGAACATGCTGTACGACGCCGGGGTGGGGATCGGCACCAGCCTTGACGTCACCCGCACTTCCGAGGAACTGGCGGAGCTGGCGGTGCCGCGGTTCGCGGACTACGCCACGGTCGACCTGTTCGACGCGGTGCTGGCGGGCGGGCAGCCGGAGGCGGCGACCCGGCTGCGGCGCACGGCGTGCAGCGGGATACGCAAGGACGCGCCGCTGTATCCGGTGGGCGAGCAGATCCGGTTCGTCGACTCCTCGCCGCAGGGCCGCGCGCTCGACGACGGGCACGCCGTGATCGAGCCGCGGCTGGCGGCGGCCCCGGGCTGGCGTGCCCAGGATCTGGAACGGTCGGCGCAGGTCGTGGACTTCGGCATCCACTCACTGATCGCGGTGCCGCTCAGGGCGGGATCCCTGGTGCTGGGCGTGGTCAGCTTCTGGCGGTCGCAGAAGGCCGAACCGTTCGACGCCGACGAGGTCGCGCTCGCCGAGGAGCTGGTCGCCCGGGCCGCGGTCTCCATCGACAACGCCCGCCGGTACACCCGCGAGCACAGCATGGCGGTGACCCTGCAGCGCAGCCTGCTGCCTCGCAGCCTGCCGGAGCAGAACGCCCTGGACATCGCCTACCGGTATCTGCCGGCGCAGGCCGGCGTGGGCGGCGACTGGTTCGACGTGCTGCCGCTGTCCGGCGCCCGCGTCGCGCTGGTGGTGGGCGACGTCGTCGGCCACGGGCTGCACGCGGCGGCCACCATGGGCCGGTTGCGTACGGCCGTGCACAACTTCTCCGCCCTGGACCTGCCGCCGGACGAACTGCTCGCGCTCCTCGACGAGCTGGTCGCCCGTATCGACCAGGACGAGGCGCAGGAGGGCGACAGCGCTCCGGTGACCGGCGCGACCTGTCTGTACGCGATCTACGACCCGGTGGCCCGGCGGTGCACCATCGCCCGCGCCGGCCATCCGCCGCCGGCGCTCATCCGGCCGGACGGCAGCGTCGAGTTCCCCGACGTGCCCGCCGGTCCACCGCTGGGCCTGGGCGGGCTGCCGTTCGAGACGGCCGAGCTGGAGCTGGCCGAGGACAGCCGGCTCGTGCTCTACACGGACGGGCTCGTGGAGGACCGCGAGCACGACATCGACGAGGGTCTGGAGCTGCTGCGTGCCGCGCTGGCCCGGGCCGGCCGGACCCCGGAGGAGACCTGCCAGGCCGTCCTGGACGCCCGGCTGCCGGACCGGCCGAGCGACGACATCGCGCTGATCGTGGCCCGCACCCAGGCGCTCGGGCCCGACCGGATCGCCGAGTGGCAGGTGCCCTCCGACCCGGCGGCCGTCGCTCAGATACGCTCCGCCGTGACCAGGACGCTTCAGGAGTGGGGGCTGCAGGAGCTGGAGTTCACGACGGAGCTGATCCTCAGCGAGCTGGTCACCAACGCGATCCGGTACGGCGGTGACAACATCCGCGTCCGCATGCTGCGCGACCGCAGCCTGATCTGCGAGGTCTTCGACAGCAGCAGCACCTCGCCGCATCTGCGCTACGCGACCATGACGGACGAGGGCGGCCGCGGTCTGTTCCTGGTCGCGCAGCTCGCCGACCGCTGGGGCACCCGGTACCTGCCCGCGGGCAAGGTGATCTGGGCCGAACAGCCGGTGCCCTGAGGCCACTTGGGCTGCGATGCCCCCGCAGACTCTGCTCATAGATCACGTTTATGAGCTCATAGGCCGGACCCGCGTACCGACTTAGGCTTGCCTTAGTTTAGGCTTCCCGTCGAGTCGATCTATCGCCGCTCGAAGGGAACCTGATCATGCCCCGCCCCCTGCGGGTAGCCATCGTCGGAGCCGGCCCCGCCGGGATCTACGCCGCCGACGCCCTGCTCAAGTCCGAGGTGGCCGCCGAACCCGGTGTGTCCATCGACCTCTTCGAGCGCATGCCGGCGCCGTTCGGACTGATCCGTTACGGCGTCGCTCCCGACCACCCCCGCATCAAGGGCATCATCACGGCCCTCCACCAGGTGCTCGACAAGCCGCAGATCCGCCTCTTCGGCAACGTCGACTACCCGAACGACATCAGCCTGGACGACCTGCGCGCGTTCTACGACGCCGTGATCTTCTCGACCGGCGCGACGGCCGACCGCGAGCTGCGCATACCCGGCATCGACCTCGACGGGTCGTACGGTGCCGCCGACTTCGTCTCCTGGTACGACGGCCACCCGGACGTGCCGCGCACCTGGCCCCTCGAGGCGGAGAAGGTCGCCGTGCTGGGCGTCGGCAACGTCGCGCTCGACGTGGCCCGCATCCTGGCCAAGACGGCGGACGAGCTGCTGCCGACGGAGATCCCGCCGAACGTCTACGAGGGCCTGAAGGCCAACAAGGCGCTGGAGGTCCACGTCTTCGGCCGCCGCGGCCCGGCGCAGGCGAAGTTCTCCCCGATGGAGCTGCGCGAGCTCGACCACTCCCCCAACATCGAGGTCATCGTCGACCCCGAGGACATCGACTACGACGAGGGTTCGATCGAGACCCGGCGCGGCAACAAGCAGGCCGACATGGTCGCCAAGACCCTGGAGAACTGGGCGATCCGCGACATCGGCGACCGCCCGCACAAGCTGTTCCTGCACTTCTTCGAGTCGCCGTCGGAGATCCTCGGCGAGGACGGCAAGGTCGTCGGCCTGCGCACCGAGCGCACCGCCCTCGACGGAACCGGCAACGTCAAGGGCACCGGCGAGTTCAAGGACTGGGACGTCACCGCGGTCTACCGCGCGGTCGGCTACCTGTCCGACAAACTCCCCAAACTGCCCTGGGACATCGAGACGGGCACAGTCCCGGACGCGGGCGGCCGGGTCATCCAGGAATCCGGCGAGCACCTGCAGTCGACGTACGTCACCGGCTGGATCCGGCGCGGCCCGGTCGGCCTCATCGGCCACACCAAGGGCGACGCCAACGAGACGGTGGCGAACCTGCTGGACGACTTCGCGAACGGCCGTCTGCAGACTCCGGGTTCGCCGGAGCCGGAGGCCGTGGAGGCGTTCCTCGCCGAGCGCGAGATCCGCTTCACCACCTGGGAGGGCTGGTACAAGCTGGACGCCGCCGAGAAGGCGCTGGGCGAGCCCCAGGGCCGTGAGCGCGTGAAGATCGTCGAACACGAGGACATGCTCCGGGAGAGCGGCGCGTAAGCACACAGGCGAGCACAGGCAAGCACCGAGAGGGCCGGGGATTCATCCCCGGCCCTCTCATGTGTCGGCGCACACAGGCGGACGGACCGCGCATCGCCAGAACCCCGTCCGGCCCCGCCCTCGCCCGCCTGACGCCGGCCCGCCCGCTCGCCCTCACTTCCAGGCGCGGTCCAGGAAGTCGGCGATCAGCGGGGCGATCTCCGGCAGATGGGTCTCGAGCGCGAAGTGACCGGTGACGAGGAGGTGGAGTTCGGCGTCGGGCAGGTCACGCAGATAGGAGCGTGCCCCGGCCTCGGTGAAGAAGGGGTCGCCGGTCCCCCAGGTGATGAGGGTGGGCGGGGTGTGCCGGCGCAGCCACGCCTGCCAGCCGGCGTAGCGCTCGACGTTGGAGCGGTAGTCGAAGAGGAGCGCCTGCTGAGCCTCCTTGCGGCCCGGCAGGTCGAGGAAGTGCTGATCGAGAGTCCAGCCGTCCGGGGCGACGAGGTCGGGGCTGGTGACGCCGGTCTCGTACTGGCTGCGGGTGCCGTCGAGAGTGAGCAGGCCCTGGACGGCGTCCTGGGCGCCAGGGGTGTCGGGGGTCAGGCCGATGAGTCCGCGGGCGGCGTCCGAGAGGCCCTCCTCGTAGGCGTTGGCGTTCTGCACGACCAGCCCGGCGATCCACTCGGGGTGGCGCTCGGCGATGCGGAAGCCGACGGGTGCGCCGAAGTCGAAGACGTACATCACGAACTTCTCGAGTCCGATGTGCCGGACGAACCCTTCGGTGATGTCGGCGAGTTCGTCGAAGGAGTAGGTGAAGCCGTCCGGGACGTGGGTGTGCCCGAAGCCGGGGTAGTCCGGGGCGATCAGCCGGTAGTGCGAGCCGAGCACGTCGATGAGGCTGCGGAACTGGTGGGAACCGGACGGAAAGCCGTGCAGGAGCAGCAGTACGGGGGCGTCGGCCCGTTCGGGGAGGGACTCCCGGTAGAAGACGCGGACGCCGTCGACCTCGACGTGGCGGTGGAGGGCGCGGGTGGTCGGCACAAGCATGACTAATCCTTTGATTGCCGATTGATGCATTAGATATAGCCCCCGCCGATCTAACGCGTCAAGGAGCCGATGTAGCGTTAGTTCCATGAGTGATCTCGTACCGCTGACCGGAGAACCGCTGGCGCTGGACCTGGTCAACACCCGTTCTGCCGTCGGCGACGCGCTCGCGACGCCGCGCGACCTGCGGGCCTGGTGGGCCCTGCAGGCCGACCGCCTCCCGGACGAGGTGCCGCAGGAGGTCACCGCGGCGGACCTGACCGCCGTGCAGGCCGTACGGGAGCACACCGCCCGCGCTCTCGACCGCGTACGCCGGGGCGACGAGCCCTTGGCCACCGACCTGGAGGCGCTCAACCGGACGCAGCGTGCCGCGCCGGCGATCGACGAACTCGCGTGGGACGGGTCGGGGGTGACCGCGACGCGCCGACGCGACGGCTCACCGGGCCGACGACTGGCCGCCTGCCTCGCGGAGGCCGCCGCCGGACTGCTGGCCGACCCGGCCGTGACCAAGATCCGCAAGTGCGAGGCCGACGACTGCGTGATGCTCTTCCTGCCCACCCATCCGCGCCGCCGCTGGTGCTCGGCCGCCCGCTGCGGCAACCGAGTGCGCGTCGCCCGCCACTACCAGCGCCACAAGGCCGGATGACCTGCCGAGCCGTCACTGTGCCGACGGGCGAAAAATCGCATGCCGGGCCGCAGGACCGGCGGTTAACATCGGTTCCATGATCACGCCTTCGCCTCAGCACCGGATGATGCCCCGCTCACGGGGCTGCTGAGCATGGACGCGTGACCGATCCGAGGCCCCGGGGACGGGGCCTCGACGTGGCTGTACGAACCGGGCCCTGTCTCCCTGACAGGAGGTTCCCGATGACCGCACCCCGCCACTACGTCACCACGACGATCCCGTACGTCAACGCACGTCCGCATCTGGGCTTCGCCCTGGAACTCGTCCAGGCCGACACGCTGGCCCGCCACCACCGCCGACGCGGCGGCGACGTGCGGCTGTTGAGCGGCACCGACGACAATTCCCTCAAGAACGTCCTGGCTGCCGAGGCCGAGGGCATCGACGTACAGGCGCTGGTCGATCGCAACGCCGAGGCGTTCGCCGCCCTGCGCGGCCCCCTGGCGCTGTCGCTCGACGACTTCATCCGCACCAGCAGCGACCCGCGCCACCGCATCGGTGTGGAGCGCCTGTGGCGGCAGTGCGCCGCCGCGGGCGACCTCTACCGCGAGGAGTACGAGGGCCTGTACTGCGTCGGTTGCGAACAGTTCTATACCGGGGACGAGTTGACCGACGGCCGCTGCGCCGAGCACGGCACGGAACCTGAACTCGTCACGGAGGAGAACTGGTTCTTCCGGCTGTCCCGCTACGCCGACCGGCTCCACGACCTGATCGCCGGCGGCGCCCTGCGCATCGAGCCCGCCGCCCGCCGCAACGAAGTCCTCGCCCTGATCGGGAGCGGACTGCACGACTTCTCCGTCTCCCGTTCCCACACCCGCGCCCGCGGCTGGGGCATCCCCGTGCCCGACGACCCCTCCCAGGTCGTCTACGTGTGGTGGGACGCACTGGCCAACTACGTCACCAGCCTCGGCTACGGTACCGGCGACCCCCTGTACGAGCAGTGGTGGGTGAGCAGCGAACGCCGCATCCACCTGGCCGGCAAAGGCGTGGTGCGCTTCCATGCGGTGTACTGGCCCGCCATCCTGCTGTCGGCCGGACTGCCGCTGCCCACCGACATCCTGGTCCACGACTACCTCACCGTCGGCGGCCGCAAGATCAGCAAGTCCGGCGGGACCACGGTCGACCCGGCCGCCCTGGCCGACGCCTACGGCACCGACGCGGTGCGCTGGTGGCTGCTGCGCGACGTCCCCCGCGTCGGGGACGCCGACTTCACAGCCGACCGTCTCATCGCCCGCGCCGACGCGGACTTCGCCGGGGGGCTGGGCAATCTCGTCCACCGCATCGTGACGATGGTCCACCGCTACCGCAGCGGGACCGTGCCCGCTCCCGGCACCGATCTGTTCGCCGTGGCGCCGCTGCTGGACGTGTGCGGGAAGGCGCCCGCCGGGATCGATGCCGCGCTGGCCGGCTTCGACTTCCGCCGTGCCGCGGGCGCCGCGTGGAGCATCGTGGAAGAGGCCAACCGCTGCATCGACACCACCCGCCCCTGGGAACTGGCCCGAGCGGAACGGCAGGGCAACGCCAATGCAGCCGAACGCCTCGACGCCGTCCTCGCCACGCTGGTCACCGCATGCCGCGTCCTGGCCGACGAGCTGCAGCCCTTCATCCCCGACGCCGCCACGCGGATCGCCGGGCAAGTCACGCCCGTCGAGGGAACTCTGCCGCCCGCGCACCCGCTCTTCCCCCGCCTCCAGGAAGCCGGGCCGCGAGGGGACCATGCCTGACACTCACCCCCCGGATCGGCTCGCTGCCGGTCAGAGGTCGGTCACGAGCAGCCGGTAACCGACGTCCATGGTGTCGAGTGTGCACAGCTCGGCATAACGCCTGTGCCAGCGGCCGGTCTTCAGGTCGTCCGCGAGCCGGGTCAGCCCCGGCGTGAGCGCGTCGTCTCCGGTCTGGGCCAGCATGGAGATCCCGGCGCGCACGGACGGGTCGAGGTAGGCGTGCGGACGGCGCCAGTACGCGGCGCCGAAGCCGTCGACGCAGTCGTGGGGGACGTGGACCGGTTCCTGGCGTCCGCCGCCGAGCAGGTCAAGCAGCTGGTCCGTGGGAACGGCGCGGGTGTCGTCGTGCGCGGCTGCCTCGGGGAGGTAGTCGCGTACGAGCCAGAACCGCTCGCGGAAGATGTGCTGGTCCCACGTCAGGATGACGATGCGGCGGCGGGCGACCCTGCGCAGTTCTCCGATTCCGGCCCTCAGGTCGGCCCAGTGGTGGACGGTCAGCAGGGCCATCACGGCATCGGCGGCGTCGTCGCGCAGCGGGAGATGTTCTGCGACGGCCTCCACCGCTGGAGCGGCACCCGGCGGACGCTGGGTGATCATGACCCGGCTGGGTTCGACCGCGAGGACCGTCTGCGGTGGTTCGTACGAGCCACTGCCCGCTCCGACGTTGACCACGTGTTCGGCGTCCCCGAGTGCAGCGTGGATCTGCGCGGCGATCCGCGGATCGGGCTGTCGGGTCCGGGCATACGTCACACCGAGCGCGTCATAGGTGGCCACGACAGCAAGTATGCGAGGCGGGCGCGATCACCACCTCACTGTTCGGCGAAGTCCGCGACGCGAGCGGTGGGGAGCGGTGATCGCCACCTGTTAGCGTCCCCCGGTGTTCTCACTTCTGGAGCCCCCGTTCTTCACCCGGCTGCGCGCTGCGCGGCGGGTCCTCGTCGCCGGTGCGGGCGGCGGTTTCGACGTGTACGCCGGTGTCCCGCTGGGCCTCGCGCTGCGCGCGGCCGGCAAGGACGTCCAGCTGGCCAATCTGTCCTTCTCGGACCTGTACGGGCTCGGACTCGACGTGTGGGTGGACCCCGACGTCGCCGCGATACGCCCGGACACCGCGGCCGGCGGCGACTACTTCCCCGAGCGCACCCTCGCGCAGTGGCTCGGCCGACAGGGCCTGCCGGACACGGTGTACGCGTTCCCGCTCACCGGCGTCCGACCGCTCAGGGCCGCCTACCGTGCGCTTCTGGAGCATCTGGGCGGGGTGGACGCCGTCGTGCTGGTCGACGGCGGGACCGACATCCTGATGCGCGGTGACGAGAACGGCCTCGGCACACCGGAGGAGGACATGGCCAGTCTGGCCGCCGTGGCCGGGCTCGACGAGGTTCCCGTGCGGCTGGTGGCGTGTCTCGGCTTCGGAGTGGACGCCTATCACGGGGTCAACCACTCCCTGGCGCTGGAGAACCTTGCCGCGCTGGACCGCGAGGGCGGCTACCTCGGCGCCTTCTCGCTGCCGCGCGACAGCCGCGAGGGGCGCCTGTATCTCGACGCCGTGGAGCACGCCCAGCGAAGCACGCCGGACCACCCGAGCATCGTGCAGGGCTGCGTCGCCGCCGCCGTACGGGGCGAATTCGGCGACGTGCGGTTCACCGAGCGGACCAAGGACAGCGAGCTGTTCGTCAACCCCCTCATGGCGCAGTACTTCTGCGTCGACGCGCCCGCCCTCGCCCGGCGCAATCTCTATCTCGACCGGCTCGAGCACACCACGCTCATGCGCCAGATCAGCTCGGTCATCGCGGAGTTCCGCGACGAGCTGACCGATCAGCGACCACCGAGGGCTTACCCCCACTGACCCGCCCGCGTCTCACATTTCGGTGAAGTCGCCCCAGCACGCGCGTGCGATGCCTACACTCCTGATCTTCACAGAAGCTCCACACAGGGGGGATGTTTCTCCATGCGCATACGTCATTTCGCCACAACCGCCGTCGCGGCCGGCGCGTTCGCCGCGCTGTCCGCCGTGCCGGCCCAGGCCACCGAGTACTCGTCCGCGCTGAAGATCAAGGGCATCCAGTACGACGCCCCCGGCCGCGACTCCAACAACTGCTCCACCGGCAACACCGACGAGGAATACCTGACGATCAAGAACTACTCGTCGAGCACAACCGTGAACCTCAAGGGTTACGTCGTGCGGGACGCCAGCAGCACCAACAAGTTCGTCTTCACCGCGAACCACTATCTCCAGCCCGGTGACTACGTGAAGCTCCGGGGCGGCCACGGCACCGACTCCGACAGCGGGAACGTCGTGTACCGCGACAACTGCAACTTCCTGTGGAACAACGACAAGGACACCATCAAGCTCTACAAGCCCTCGGGCGCCGGCGCCGACCTGCACTCGTACACCAAGAGCGGCAGCGACCCGGACGGGAACGGCTACATCACCTACCACGGCTGACCGTTCGCAGCCGCGCGTGAGCAGGACCCGCCCCAATGCGGATGGTGGGCGGGTCCTGCTCACCGAGTCATTGTCATGACCTGAGGTGGTCCGGGCCACGAGTGAGCGGCAGTTGAGCTGTGCGGACCGCGCACACCCCGTGTGCGGACCCCGCCTGATCGACATCCACCGGCGGCGACGATACTGGTACGCGCACGTGCCCCCGCCCACAGATGGACCGATGCCCAGCTCCCCCAGCGCCCGCCCCACGACCCCGCCCTCGGTGTGGTTGGCCCGTGGCCGCCACCTCGGACCCGCCGCGGAGGACATACTCCGGCTCAGTCTGCGGCAGCTCAAGGACGACGGGGTCATCGACGACTTCCTGGACGACTCCGTGGAGGTGCCCGAGGCCGAGGGCGCCCGGCGGCAGCTCTTCGAGGCCCGGTGGCGGGTCGCCGGGTCGGTGACCGTGCGGGCCCGGCTGACCCTCGAGCCGGGGTCCGGCGACGGGCAGGAGTGGGTGCTGGCCGCGGAGGCGGAGACCCCGTGGGACCCGCGGTGGCCGTCGCCGGCCGCCATGTTCTGGCCGCAGGAGCCGGACGCGGCCTGGGACCACGAGGCGGTCACGGGCCTGCGCCTGCGGGACATCAACCCGCTCCCGTCGGACGACAAGGCCGTACGGCGCGTGTTGCGGGACGCCGCCCGCGACGGCTGGAGCATCCACGTCGTCGTCCACGAGGCCATGACCCCGGACCGGCGCGGTCGCGTGCCCCTGGCCGGGATGCTGCCGCCGAGCCTGCGGCACCGCGTGGTCGAGCACCGGGCCGCGCCGAGTCAGCTGCGTGTCGTGAACTGGGCCCTGCGGGACTTCGACGTGCAGGTGCCGCGCGGAGGCGCCGTGGTCTTGCCCGGGGCTCCCGTGCCGTCGGACTACGACGCGGACGACTTCGCCGTACGCACCGTCTTCCTCGACGGCTCGGAGCCGGTCGACCTCATCCATGCCGTGACGCGCTTCGCCGCGCTGCAGCGGCCCCTGCCGGACGGCGGCGAGGAGGCTGTCACCGCCCTTCGGGAGGACTGGCGGCTGCTGACGCCGGCGGAGGAGCTCGCCCGCGAGCGCAAGCTGGTGGCGATGTACGCCGAGGCGCTCGAGGCGATGACGAAGTCCCGCGACCTGTACCGGGAGGCGGCCGAGCAGGCGCACGCGGCGCTGGCCGCCTACCGGGAGTCCGCCGACACCGTGAGCGGGGCGTCGCCCCGACCACTGGCGGCCCCGCCGACCTCCCCCCTTCAGCAGCTGACCCGGACCTTCGAGCGCCTGAAGAGCACCGCCCGGCCGCGCAAGGCCGCCTCCGGCGGGGACGGTGCACAGGAAGGCAAGGCCGTCGAGAAGCCGGCGGAGACGCCGGACCGCTAGCGGCGGCGGGAGAAGCACGGGCACCCGTGTGCGGGCCCGTGCGCCGCGTGCGTACGGCGGCTGCGCAGGACTCCTACAGGGCGCGTACTGCGTCGAGTGTGTTCACTCCAGTGCCGGGGTGGACGGTTCACGCACCTGGCCAGGCAGGTGGCCGGGCCGATGCCGCGTCTTCCGTCCTGACGGGTGACGGGATGCGTCGGGTGACCGCTGTCATGCAATGCGTTCGCCGCAAGGGGGAATCCGACCAGCAGTGCGTGTGGTGCGCACCCCCGCAGAAGGAGGGTCCGTGAAGTCGACCACCACACTGATCGTCGCCGCCGTGGCCCTCGCGGCCGTCCTGCTCGCCGTGGCCGTCGGGGTGTTCGTGCGGCTCGTGCGCACACGGCGCATGATGCGGCGCGCGGGACTGCCGACCGGACCGCGCTGGGTGTTCTGGGGTGCCCTGCTGTATTTCGTGCTGCCGACCGATCTGGTGCCCGATCCGGTGTATCTGGACGACATCGGCGTGCTCCTGCTGGCACTGCGTACCCTGCGCCATTCCCCCCAGACCGGACCGCCCGACGCCGTTGATTACAGAAAGTAAGGAAACCAACCACGCGTTCGATTCGTTTAAGTAAGTGAAAGCCAAGGGGCGTCGACGGACCGAGGGGCGGCGCCGGGTGATCAGGCTCGTTCGGAGCAGCACCTGTGAGGGAGAGACGATGCAACCGTTCGCGCTCAACTACGCACGGCCGGCAGCGGAGTTGGAGGCCACCGCTCCGTACGTCTATGACTCCGGTCTGCAGTTGAACGTGCTGCGTGACGGGCGGATAGCCGCCTGTGATCATGCACTGTTGCGGGAGCTGGGGACCACGACGTCCACCGCGGGCTCGAAGACTCACTTCGACGACTGAACGCAGGCCGGCGTCGATGACCGTCTTGATTCTGACCAGCGAAGCGGATGTGACGGCGGACATGGTGGTCGTGCACCTGAACGCCGCGGGCGTCCCGGTGGTCCGGCTCGACCCCGCCGACCTGACCGGCGGGGTCGCCCTGTCGGGCGAGTATGTGCACGGTGCCTTCCGCGGTCACCTGTCGGCCGCGGGACGGCTGGTGAGCATCAGCGGGCTGCGGTCCGTCTGGATGCGCAGGCCCGGGACACCTGCCGCCCGGGCGGCCGCGCCGTCGGCCTGGCTGGCCGAGGAGGCCGGGCAGGCGCTCTACGGCATGCTGCGCGGCTGTGACGCCCGCTGGATGAACCACCCCGACGCCGCCCGCCGGGCCCGTTACAAGCCCTGGCAGTTGCGGCTGGCCCAGCGCTGCGGTCTGCCCGTGCCGGCCACCTTGATCACGACGTTCCCGCAGGCCGCCCGCGAGTTCGCCGAGCGGTACCCGGACCTGGTGGTCAAGCCGGTGTCCGGCGCGCATCCGCAGGATCCGCCCCGGGCGGTGCCGACCAGCAGGGTGGCCCCGGACGCGGACTTCTCAGCGGTCGCGTTCGGTCCCACCCTGCTGCAACGGCGCGTCGCCAAGCGGGCCGACATCCGTCTCACCGCGGTGGGTGAGCGGCTGCTGGCCGCCCGCAAGGTGACCGGCGCCGACGCCGAGGTGGACGTCCGCTTCGACGGGTCCGGGGCGCCGTGGTGTCCCGTCGAGGTCGCGCCCCGCGTCGCCGAGGCCGTCCGCGCCTATCTGCGGGAGGCCGAACTCGCCTACGGCGCCTTCGACTTCGTCGAGGACGCCGACGGGACGTGGTGGTTCCTGGAGTGCAACCAGTCGGGACAGTTCGGATTCATCGAGATCGACACCGGCCAGCCGATCGCCCGCACCATCGCCGAGTGGCTCGCCCGACCCGTCTCCGGGCAGGAGTCGCACGTCAACGGGGCGAGCGCGCAGGTCACCTGAGCGCGCTCAGCGCTGCGGAGGGCCGGGCGGCAGGGCGCTGCGCTGCCATGTCGGGGGCGGGGCCGCGGGAAGTCCGGTGGTGAGCCCCGGAGCAGGCGCGTTGCCGCCGGACATCAGCGGCTGCATGGCGAACTCCACTTCCCTGCTGACGCGTTCGGCCTCCCTGCGTACCTGGGTGGGGATGTCGCCGCGCTCCGCGATGAGCCGGTCGTAAATGGGGGAATCCTGGAACACCCGTCAACGCGCCTTTCCTGTCGTGGCCCTGTGTGCATATGGGCACGGCTGTCGAGTCTAGGCGCCGACGCACACTGAAGTACGAATTCTGCCAGAGCGCTTGACGGCACTTGACGGCAGACGACCACAGACTGCCGCCCCGCCGCGTCGCCTTGGGCCCCTCCCCCGGTTCAGGCACCCGTCGTCGAGCCCGGCCGGACGATCATCAGGACGGTGACGGTGGCCCACAGCAGGTTGAAGATGCCGGTGAACATGGCGAGTTGCACCGTGGCCGAGCGTTCGACGGTCTTCTCGGTGCTCAGCTGGTCGAGGAGTTCCTCCTGGCGGGGCAGGACGAAGGCGACCAGGATCCCGGCGGCCGCGGCGGTCAGCGCGATGGACGCGATGAGCCAGCCGCTGCCCAGGACGTCCATCGCCAGGGCGGTGGCCAGACCGAAGACGGGCACCGACACTCCGATGCCCGCGTAGACCCGGCAGATACGGTGCAGGAGCCGGACGGTGCCCACCGCCACCGCACCGTCCGCCGCGGGGACACGGCGCGCCGCCGGTGGGAACATGCTGGCCGCGACGGTGACGGGACCGACGGCGACGATGGCGGCCAGGACGTGAAGAGTGAGCAGGATCTTGGTCATCGGGTGGTGTCGGTCTCCGTGTCGGCGCGGCGGTCAAGGGCCCCGGCTCAACTTGCGCGGGGCGGCCCGGCCCACGTTAGTGATCTCCCAGCTGATCACACAGAGGCTGGAATGACAGCTTCCAACGGATTCTCGCCAACAGCGCGCACAGCGCTCTGCCGCACCTCACTCCTGTGACCTGGACTTCTGCGAGTGGCGGGAACCTGCCTAAGGTGGCGCTCATGCACACCGTCGCGATCCTGGTCCTCGACAACGTGGTGCCGTTCGACATGGCGACGCCCTTCCAGATGTTCGGCTGGACGCGGCTGCCGGACGGCCGCCGTCCCTACCGCGTCCGGCTGTGCGCCGAGTCGCCGGAGGTACCCACGGAAGGCTTCGCCCTGCGGATCGACCGGGGGCTCGACGCGCTGACGGACGCGGACACCGTCATCGTGCCGGGCTGCGACGAGAGCGGCCCGCCCTCTGCCCGCGTGGTGGCGGCCCTTCAGGAGGCGGCGCGGGCCGGCACCCGGATCGCGTCGGTGTGCGTGGGCGCCTTCGTCCTGGCCGAGGCCGGACTGCTGGACGGACTGCGCGCCACCACCCACTGGATGGCCACCGACGAGCTGGCCCGGCGCTTCCCGCGCATCGACGTGCAGCCGGACGTGCTGTACGTCGACAACGGGCAGATCCTCACCTCCGCCGGGGCCGCCGCGGGACTGGACATGTGCCTGCACATGATCCGGCGGGACCTGGGGTCGGCCGTAGCCGCGCACACCGCGCGCATGTCCGTCGTACCGCTGGAACGGGAGGGCGGGCAGGCGCAGTTCATCGTGCACGAGCACCCTCCGGTGCCGCGCGGGTCGGCGCTCGAACCCCTGCTGGAGTGGATCGAGGACAACCTGGCCCGGGAGATCACCCTGGCGGAGATGGCGGAGCACTCGGGTATGAGCGAGCGCACCCTCAGCCGCCGCTTCCGTGAGCAGACCGGGACGACTCCGCTGCAGTGGCTGCTGCGGACACGTGTGCGGCGGGCCCAGTACCTGCTGGAGAACAGCGACCACCC
Organism: Streptomyces sp. NPDC107522; assembly: GCF_055657525.1. Taxonomy (NCBI): domain Bacteria; kingdom Bacillati; phylum Actinomycetota; class Actinomycetes; order Kitasatosporales; family Streptomycetaceae; genus Streptomyces; species Streptomyces sp. NPDC107522. The sequence goes on from NZ_JBVKAU010000026.1 coordinate 44,027, forward strand.
GATCGAACGGATCGCACGCCAGGCCGGGTTCGGCTCGCCGACGGCGTTCCGTGAACGCTTTCGCCGGGTGACCGGCACCACGCCGTACGCCTACCGCTCGGCGTTCCGCGGGAAGACCGCGGTCCTCGCCCAGGACAGGCCCTAGTCACTACCGGTGGAGGGCCGTCGTCAGTCACGGTGGAATAAATCACCCGAGTCCCCACGGGCAGTCAGCAGTTGGACAAGGTGTGTCGATCCTCCCGAAGGACGGTGTACACCCATGAATCACTACAGCCGCCTCCTGTGTGCCCTCTATGTCGCCACGAGCGCGGGGCTCGCCTGGACGACTGCCCTCGAAGTCCGGTACGGCCCCGCGTGGGCCGCGTGCCTGTTCGCCGCCGCCAGTCTCGTTCCGCTCATCGCCGTCGTACGGGAGACCGTGATCGGCGAACAGCGGCGGTGGCTCCTGGAGATGGTCGCGCAGGCAGGGCGCGGCGGCGACGCCGCCGAGGCGATCGTCCGGGCGGAACTCGACTCGGCCTGCTGCGAGCGCTGGTGGACGAGCCTCGGCAGCCAGCACGACGTGGCCTGCCGGCACGGGATGCCGCGCAGCAGCAGCGCCGCGTGAAGAACCCGGTTCCTCAAGGCCGGGTGACCACGCACCGCGGAAGGCGAGGCCCGAGGTACGGCCCACGCCTTCCGCCTGCGCAGCCCCGGCGGACGCTGCCGCGTCAGGCGACCTGCCCGCTGTGCAGGGCCGCATACGCCCCGTTCCGGCGCAGGAGTTCCTCGTGGGTGCCGATCTCCTGGATCCGGCCGTCTCCCAGCACCACGATCCGGTCCGCGCCCCGCACGGTGGACAGGCGGTGTGCCACCACGAAGGTGGTACGGCCGTGCAGCAGCCTGGCGAGCGCCTGCTGGACGAGCGCCTCCGACCGCGTGTCCAGGGCCGAGGTCGCCTCGTCGAGGACCAGCACCCTGGGGTCGCGGATCAGGGCCCGGGCGATGGCCAGGCGCTGGCGCTGCCCACCGGACAGGCGCGCTCCGCGCTCGCCGACCAGGGTGTCGAGGCCCTGCGGCAGCCGGTCGACGAACTCCAGGGCGTTCGCGTCGCGCAGCGCCGCCCGCACCGTCGCCTCGTCGGCGTCGTCCATGCCGTAGGCGACGTTCTCGCGGATCGTGCCGTCGAAGAGGATCGACTCCTGCGGCACGACCGAGAGGAAGCGGCGGTATGTGCGCAGGTCGAGGGTGTTCATGTCCGTCCCGTCGAGCAGCAGACGGCCGGAGGTCGGCCGGATGAAGCCGATGACGAGGTTCAGCACGGTGGACTTGCCCGCCCCGGACGCCCCGACGAGGGCGATGGTCTCTCCCGGCGCGACGGAGAGGCTGAAGTCGCGCACGGCGGGCCGGTCGCTGTCGTCGTACGTGTACCCGACACCCTCGAAGGTCACCGCGCCGCGCAGTGAGCTGAGTTCGGCCTTGCCCGCGTTGTCCTCCAGTTCGGGGGCCTGGAGGACCTCGCCGACGGAACGGACGGACTCCAGGCCCTTGGTGATGACCGGGGCCAGTCCTGCCAACGTTGTCGTGGAGTTGGTGAGGGTGGTCAGGAACGCGCTCAGCATGACGACGTCGCCGGCGGTCACGCCCCAGACGTCGTAGTACGAGATCAGGGCCGCGCCGGCGAGGACCAGCACACCGACGACGTTCAGCACCACCCAGGCGAGCGAGCCGAAGCGGCCGTTGACGAGGTCGAGGCGCATGCCGGAGGTCAGCAGCCGGTGCAGGGTGCCGTCCATGCGGCGCAGCGCCTTGCCCTCCAGTCCGTGGGCGCGGGTGACCGGGATCAGGCGGGTCATCTCCGTCACCCGGGAGGACAGGGTCTCGACCTCGTGGCGGAAGTGCTCGTTGTGGGTGCGCAGACGGGCCCGCAACCGGGCCACGACCAGTGCCGCGGCGGGCACGACGACCAGGAAGACGGGCACGAACTCCGGTGTGCGCACGGCGATGATGACGAGGCCGCCGATGAGCACGGTGCCCGCGCCGAGCCCCGTCTCCGCGGTCTGCTGCACCATCTGCTCGACGGTCTCCACGTCCCGCACGACCTTGGCCTGCAGCACACCGGCGCTGACCCGCGAGTGGTAGCCGATGGAGAGCTGCTGCATGCGGGTGCACAGCGCGGAGCGCAGGCTCGTGCCCATGCGGCGCACGCTGCCGTACAGCAGACGTACGTACAGCACGTGCAACGGGTAGTTGACCAGCAGGATGAGCATGATCACGCCGGTGCTCAGCCAGAGCCTGCTGACCGGCTGGTGCTGGACGACGGTGTCGATGATGGATGCGGTGATCAGCGGCAGCAGCCAGACCGGGCTGTGCTTGACGGTGAAGACACCGACCGCCGCCGCGAGGCGGTGACGGTCGGCGCGGAACAGGTAGGCGAGGGTGCGTACGGGGTGTTCGTCCCGGTAGCGGTGGTCGAGCGGTCTCTCGTGCGACGACGCCATCGGCGTTGTCCTTCCCAAGGTGCCGGATGTATAGCAAGCGCTATCCCATCCCAAACTCGGGCAGGAGTACATCCGTGCTCGGCAACCGATTCCCGAAAGAGTTTCAGACGGCGTCCAGCTCCGCGATCTCCCCGGCACCGAGCACGAGGTCGGTCGCGGCGAGCGAGTCCAGGATCGTCTCCGGCCGGCTCGCGCCCGGGATCGGCACGACGACCGGGGACTTGGCGAGCATCCACGCCAGGCACACCCGCTGCGGGCTCACCCCGTGGGCCTCGGCGACGCGGGCGAACGGGGCGTAGGCGGAGCCCAGTTCACCCGCCCGGGAGATGCCGCCGAGCGGGCTCCAGGGCAGGAACGCGATGCCGAGTTCGTCGCACAGGCGCAGCTCCGGCTCGCTGGAGCGGAACGCCGGGGAGAACTGGTTCTGCACGGAGACCAGCCTGCCGCCGAGGATCTCGTTCGCCTGCCTGATCTGGTCGGGGTTCGCGTTGGAGATCCCGGCCATGCGGATCTTGCCCTCGTCGAGCAGGTCGCGCACGGCGCCGACCGACTCGGCGTACGGCACGCGCGGGTCGGGGCGGTGGAACTGGTAGAGCCCGATGGCCTCCACGCCGAGCCGGCGCAGGGACGCCTCGCAGGCCTCCTTCAGGTGCCGGGGGCTGCCGTCCAGCGTCCAGCTGCCGTCGCCGGGGCGTAGGTGGCCGCCCTTGGTGGCGACCAGGACGTCCTTGCCCCGGTCGTGGGAGGCGAGGGCCTTGGCGATCAGGGTCTCGTTGTGACCGACCTCGTCCGCGTCCCGGTGGTAGGCGTCCGCGGTGTCGATCAGGGTCACGCCGGCATCGAGCGCGGCATGGAGCGTGGCGAGAGAGCGTGTCTCGTCCGGGCGCCCCTCGATCGACATGGGCATCGCGCCCAGACCGATCGCGCTGACCTCGACATCACCGATGCGGCGGGTGTGCATGGGCTCGTGACCTCTTTCCGGCTGTCGCTCGGGAAACGATGCGGGGAACGGCACTGGCGTGCCGGACGTACACCAGCGTGGCTGTACGGCCGCGGGAGGTCCAATAGAAGAAAGAGAACGCATTCAGCGAAGGCACCACTGAATCTCTGGTGCCGAGACGGGCCACCCGTCCCCTTGCGCAGCCGCCCAGTCGATGTGCAGGCTCAATCCCCGACCAGCACAGTGAGAGGCGGCGGCATGCGCATCGGACTGCTCGGCACCGGCCCGTGGGCCCAGATGGCCTACGCTCCCGCCCTGAGCCGGCACGGCGAGCTGGAGTTCGCGGGGGTGTGGGGCCGACGTGCCGCCGCCGCGAAGGAGTTGGCCGACAGCCACGGCGTGCGCGCCTACGACGACGTCGACACGCTCCTCGCCGACGTGGACGCCGTCGCCGTGGCCCTGCCGCCCGCCGTCCAGGCCGACTTGGCGGTGCGGGCCGCGCGGGCGGGGCGTCATCTGCTGCTGGACAAGCCGCTCGCGCTGACGGTGGAGGAGGGACGTGCGGTCGTCGGGGCCGTCGAGGAGGCCGGTGTGGCCTCTGTCGTCTTCTTCACCGCCCGTTTCCAGCCGGAGATCGAGACGTGGATCGCCGAACAGGCGGCCACCGAGGGCTGGTTCACGGGCCGGGCGGAGTGGCTCGGCGCGGTCTTCTGCGGTGACGGCAACCCGTTCGCGGACTCGCCGTGGCGGCGGGACAAGGGTGCGCTGTGGGACGTGGGTCCGCACGCGCTGTCCGTACTGCTGCCGGTCCTGGGTGACGCCCGGCGCGTGACGGCGGCCGCGCCGGGGCCCGGCGACACGGTCCATCTGGTCCTCGAGCACGTCGGCGGCGCATCCAGCACGCTCGCCCTGAGCCTCACGGCGCCGCCCGCGGCGGCGGGTGCCGCGGTGGAGCTGCGGGGCGCGGCCGGGGTGACGCAACTCCCGCAGAGCACCGCGAGCGCGGTGTCCGCCCTGATCCGCGCCGGGGACGCCCTGCTGACCGCCTCCCGCACCGGGCACACGCACGCGTGCGACGCGGCGTTCGGCCTACGGGTCACCGAGATCCTGGCCGCGGCCGAAGGGCTGTTGAACGGCGGAGCCTGACACCGCAGCAACCGGCAGGGTCCCGGAGCAGGTCCACGCGACGTCCGCACTCCCCTCGCCCGCACACGCCGCGCCCGCCACCTCCAGCACCTGCCAGGCACACACGTGCGACGCAGCGCCCGGTCTGCAGGCCACCCAGAATCGGACCGCAGCCGAAGGGTGTGGAACGGCGGCGCCTGACAGCGCAGCAACCGGCATGATCCTGGGGAGGGTCAGCGCGGTGTGCGGCCAGGTGCCGCTCGGGATGCCTGCGGGTCACGGAGTCGGCGGTGCAGGCCGGTCTCGTGTCGCATGTGTGCCAGCTTCTCGGGGTTGCGCACGGCGTAGAACCCGGTGATGCGGCCGTCGTCGATGCGTACCACCAGGACGGTGTCGATCTCGCCGTCGAGCCGGAGGACCAGCGCCGGGCAGCCGTTGACCTGTGCCGCTTGCAGCGGGGCCTCGGCGGCGAGGCCGGCCGGCCGGGAGGCGGGGAGCACGGCGGCCACGCTGTCGGCGCGCACCACGGGCGACAGCCTGGCCCGCACGACTCCGCCGCCGGCGCCCAGGAAGACGACATCCGGCGCAAGGATGTCGAGCAGGCTTTGCAAGTCGCCCGTTTCGACCGCACATTGGAAAGCGCCGAGGCCTCTCGGGTCTCGGCCGGCGAGACGACTCCACGCGGACGGCGTGCGGCGACGTGCGACCGGGCCCGGTGGGCGATCTGGCGGACCGCGGCCTGGGTCTAGTCGACGGCTTCAGATTGATCCTCAACAACCAGGGCGGTTCCTACGGACCCGGCATGTTCGCCGCCACGACGAACTGACCGGCGGGCCGGACGCACCGTCAGTCCTCGAACGGCTCCTCGCTCCACCGGAACCAGGCCCTGTCGCCCTCGATGTGCAGCAAGAACTCGGCGACGGGGCCGTCCGGTGAGGACAGGGAGACCCGTCTTCGGATCTCGTCGTAGGCCGCCTCCCATGCCTCCATGGCCTCGGCGTCGCCCCGCTCCAGCAAGGCCAGTTCATGGGCGAAGAGGTCATGTACCGCGTCGTACGCCGGCCCGGGCGTGAAGCGGCCCGACAGCCAGGGGAAGTCGGCCTCGTCGATCAGGATCTCCCCCACCGGCTCGTCTGCGCCGCGCACCTGCCAGACCCCGCCCTCGAACCCCATGCCGCTCCCGTCAGCCGCTGTCGATCACGTCATCGGCCAGCATGCCACCCGGCACTGACAGGCGGCCCGATCCGCGCTCGGACCGGGCCGCCCACCAGGTGACGTTCAGGTTCTACGCCCCGCTACTCCTGGCCCGCCGCATGGAAGTTGATGCGTTCCTTGACGACGGGGAAGCCCGCCTTGGCGAAGTTCGCGGCCATGGGGAAGTTGCCCTGGTCCGTCGCTCCGGTGACGAACTCCGCGCCCTGCCGGACGAGGAAGTGCGTGCACTCCGCGAGGAGGTCGTAGGCGTAGCCGTGGCCGCGATGTTCCGGCACGACTCCGATGAAGCCGACGGTCGGGCCCGAGGGGTTGTGTGCCGGGATGTGGACGCCGACGAGGTCACCGTCCGGGGTGTGCGCGAGCTGCCACCACTCCCGTGGGGACGGACACCAGTGGAAGAAGTCGAGTTCCTCCTGGGCGGCCCGGTCGAGGCCGCCCTCCTCGATGGCCCGCAGCGCATGGGCGTCGAGGGTGACGGAATGGATGCGGCGCAGTGCGTCGAAGAAGACCGCGTCATCGGGTTCGGCGCGGAAGCGCAGACGTCCGGGACGCTCGGGCAGGCCGCGCTCCGGGGTCCAGCGGTACAGGAAGCGTTCCACCAGGAGTTCGTATCCGGCGGCACGTGCGGCGGCGAAGCGGGCCTCGGCGGCGGCTTTCAGGCCGGGCTCGTCGCGCCAGCCGCCGGGCAGGTTGATCTCGAGTTCGACCTGCCAGGGGGCGGAGCGCAGGAGTTGGGCACCGGCCTCCTCCTCGCCCTCGGCCACGTCGAACCAGTTGATGTTGACGGGCTCCGAGTCGTCGGGGCCGCCCCACCAGGCGCCGCGGGCGACGACCGTGCCGTCGCGCAGGGCCACCCGCTGCCACTCGGGGCGGAACCGGGTACTCCGGTGCCCCTCACGGGCGCCGAGCGGGTCGGGGTGGGCGTCGAACAGATGGGCGTCACTCGCGGAGAGCGCGCGGATGACCAGATCGGTCACGGATTCCTCCGGGATACAGGCTGCTTGGAGCGCTCCCGGTCAGATGGTGAGAAGCACGCCGGGGCAACGGAAAAGGGAGCGCTGGAAAGGTGTGAACCGCACGGCACTCGCCTCCTTCCGTCCGTCTCAGGGCGTGGAGCCACACAGTACGTGATCTCTCGCGGGGGCGTCCACGGAATTCCACGGCTTGGGAGGCGGGGGCCTCGCCCTGTCGGGCGCGCCGTCGGGAGCGCTCTCAGGCGCTCGTGCGCCTTAAGTGAGCCTTAGGTCAGGGTTAAGCGGTCGTAGCCATTCCGTGGTCGCTCAAGTTCCCGCAGTTCACGGGGATTTGTGGTTCCCACAGACCCGTTGGCTCACGCGAGGGCCGTGCGTAGCATCGGGGCCCATCGGTAGCGGTGACGCCCGAAACGAGAGCGCTCTCAGACTGTCCGCTCGACCGTCCGTCCCCGCCACCGCGCAGCCCCAGCACCCGCACAAGTACTCCGGGAGACCCCCCACATGACATCCCGCCATCAGCGCCATCTCGGTCGCCGCAGGCTCCTCTTCGCCCTCGGCGGCGCGGCCGTGGCCGCACCCGCTGTCGCCGCCGTTGCCCCGTACGCCCTCGCGGGCACCCCCACCGACGGCGGCACGCGAGCCGCGGCGGACTCGCTGCCGCTGACGATCGTCAACGACAGCGGCTCCTTCGACAACGCGAATGTCCACCTCTACATCGTCGGCAACCAGGACGGCAGGCAGGTACGTGTCACGCCCGACGGCACCCTCGCGCCGATCGCCCTGGCGGACAACGGCCCCGACGGCTTCACCGACTACGCCATCGGCCTGTCCGGCAGCGGCGAGACCCGGCTGTCCCTCCCGCGGATGTCCGGCCGGATCTATGTGGCGCTCGGCCGAAGCTCAAGTTCAAGGCCGTCACGGACGGGAACGGCAACGCGGCGCTGCAGTACCCGGCGGGCTGGGTCACGTCGGACCCCAACTACCCGGTGCTGCACGACTGTGCGGAGTTCACCTTCAACGACGCCGACATGTTCTGCAACACCACCATGGTCGACATGTTCAGCGTGCCGCTGAGCATCCGGCTGACCGGTGCCAAGGACCAGACGACGGGCACGCTGCTCGCCGGCGGACGTGCGGCCGTGTTCGACGCGGTCCGCCGGGTCGAGGAGTTCGCACGGCTCGTCGTCGACGACACGCGAGTGATCGCTCCGGGCCACGGCCTGGACGCCGGCCTGTTCGCCAAGGACTACTTCGCCCCGTACATCGACGAGGTGTGGAGCACGTACACCGGGCGGGATCTCACCGTCACCACCAATGCGGGCACGTTCACCGGGCGGGTGCGCGGGGAGCGGTTCACCTTCGACGGGCCCGCTCAGGTGTCCTTCGCCAAGCCGTCGACCCGGGACGTGCTGTTCTGCGACGGAAGCCTCGCGGCGCCCAACGACGGCACGACCGGGCCGGTCGCCGCCGTGCTCGGCGCCGGATTCAACCGCTCGACACTGGTCAGCCATGCGGCTCAGCCGACGACCGACGCCGCCGCCTTCTACCGGACCGACCTGACCAACCACTACGCCAAGGCGATGCACACGGCCGCGCAGGACGGCAAGGCGTACGGCTTCGCCTTCGACGACGTGGCCGACTTCGCGTCGTACATCCAGGACACTGCGCCGACGGGGATACGGCTGACGCTCACGCCGTTCGAGGGCTGACGCTCACGCCGTTCGAGGGCTGACGCGAGCCGCCCGCGGCCCGGGCGGGTGCCGGTCCCTGCCGGGGCGGGTGCCCGTCCCCGGCGGGCGGTAGTCGTCCCCGCCGGGGCGGGTGCCGGTCCGGGCCGTGGGCGGTTTCCCTCCCGTGCAGCGAGGTACCCCGGGGGTCCAAGGGCCGACCGGTGCACAGCGGGGTTGTGACGCCTCCGGATGCAGGGTCCGCTCCGGCGTTGAATGGTGATAACAGACCCGATGACCGCACCGGGCCCGAAGAAGTGATCCGGATCCGAGGAGCAGAGATGATGCCGACGTCCCAGCCCGAAGCCTCCGGGCCGTCCGGGGAGCGCGCCACCCCGGACGACCTGCTCCACGCCCGCACCGGCACCGAGGTGTCCCCCGAGGACATCGTGCTTGCCTCAGGCAAGGACATCACGCCACGCAACCTGGAATGGGCCAAGCGCAAGCTGGAGGCAGAGGGTCCCTCCGCCCTCGACAAGCTGCTGCCCTAGCCGCGCCGGCCACGATCCGCACAGGTCGCCCTCGGGTGCGGGCCGGCACCCGAGGCGACCGGGTGGCCTGCTCCGCCGTGCCCGCGGACCCACCTGACCAGGGCATGTCCTCATGTCAGGCTGTGTCCTCGCATCACGCTGTGTCCTCCTCCAAACACAGCACCGGCACCCGCTGCACGAGGTTGTTGGCGAAGCCTCCGCGGTTCCAGGGCTGGACCAGCGGCTGCGTGTGCCCTTCGGCGTCGGTGGCCCGTGCGCTGAGCACATGCTCACCCGGGGTCGCCGTCCAACTGCGCCGCCAGCGGCGCCACGCCCACCGGTGACCGGAGTCCGGCTCCAGCTCGGCCTCCTGCCAGGAACGCCCCGCGTCCGTACTGACCTCGACACGCGTCACCGCTGCCTGACCCGACCAGGCACGCCCCTCCAGGACCACCGCGCCGGGCCGGACGACACGGGCCCGGGACATGAAGTCCGGGAAGCCGGGCGGGACCAGCAGGGCTCGGGGCACCATACGGGTCACCGGCTCGCCCTCGTCCTCGGGGCGCCGGCGCAGCCGGTAGGCGACCGTTTGCTGGAAACCCGTGAACGGTACGTCCGTGACAGTGACCTCGCGCAGCCACTTCACATGTGCCATGCCGTACCAGCCAGGCACGACCAGTCGCAGGGGGCGGCCGTGCTGCGGGGGCAGCGGGGTGCCGTTCATCGCGTACGCCACCAGCACCTCGGGATCGGTGCCCATGGCCACGTCCAGGGGGAGCGCGCGCCGGTAGTCCTGCTCGACGCCGCGCTCGACCCCGTGATCGGCGCCGGTGAAGACCACCTCGACCGCGTCCGGCTCGACTCCGGCCTCGGCGAGCAGCAGGCGCAGGGGTACGCCCGTCCACTCGGCGGTGCCGACCGCCTCGACGAGCCAGGGCTGGCTGACCGGCCGGGGTGTCAGCAGGGCCCGGCCGTTGCCCGCGCACTCCAGCGTGACCCGGGTAGTGATCTGCGGGAAGGTCCGCAGGCCGGCCAGGTCCAGGCGCAGCGGGCGGCGGACGCGGCCGCCGAGGGTCAGGTGCCAGGGGGTGTCGTCGGGGACGTACGGGATGTCGTAGTGGGTCAGGACGTAGTGCAAGCCCGGCGGGGTGAGGTCGTAACGCAGGGCTTCGAGCGGGAGGCCGTGGTTGCGGGTCGCGAGCGCCAGTTCGTCCCGGCCGATGCCCTCCTCCGGGGCGGCCAGCCGGGCCGGTGCGCTCGCGTCCGCGAGTCGATGACCCATAGCCGCATTATCGCCCGATATCCATGGATTGGAGCGGCTTGGTCCTCAATCGCCCGGGGCGGCCATGGGCACCTCGGCGTCGGCAGGGAGGAAGGACAACTTCCATACCGCCTCCGGCACTTCACACCGGCGATGGTTCTCCGCTCACCCTTTCGTCGGGGGTCCTCCGGCTGTCAGACTCCGGAAGGTGCCCGACTTCGACATGCTCGTCATCGGATCCGGCCCTGGTGGCCAGAAGGCTGCCATCGCCGCGGCCAAGCTGGGCCGCCGGGTCGCCGTCGTCGACCGCCCCGACATGGTCGGCGGCGTCTCCATCCACACCGGGACCATCCCCTCCAAGACCATGCGCGAGGCGGTGCTGTACCTGACCGGCCTCACCCAGCGCGATCTGTACGGCCAGAGCTACCGGCTGAAGGAGGACATCACCGTCGCCGACCTGACCGCCCGCACCCAGCACGTGGTCGGCCGCGAGGTGGACGTCATCCGCAGTCAGCTGGCCCGCAACCACGTCGCCCTGTACGCCGGGACCGGCCGCTTCGTCGACCCCCACACCGTCGCCCTGCGCGAGGTCACCGGCCATGAACGGCTGCTGACCGCCGAGCACGTCGTCATCGCCACCGGCACCCGGCCCGCACGGCCCGACAGTGTGGAGTTCGACGGACGGACGATCATGGACTCGGACAACGTCCTCACGCTGGAGCGGGTGCCGCGCTCCATGGTCATCGTCGGTGCCGGTGTGATCGGCATGGAGTACGCGTCCATGTTCGCCGCGCTCGGCAGCAAAGTCACTGTGGTGGAGAAGCGCGCCGGGATGCTCGACATGTGCGACGTCGAGGTGATCGAGTCGCTCAAGTACCACCTGCGGGACCTCGCCGTGACGTTCCGCTTCGGGGAGACCGTCGCCGCGGTCGAGCGGCATCCCCGGGGGACGCTGACCGTCCTGGAGAGCGGCAAGAAGATCCCCGCCGACGCAGTGATGTACTCGGCCGGCCGTCAGGGGCTCACCGACGACCTCGACCTGGACAAGGCAGGGCTCACCGCGGACCCGCGCGGCCGGATCACGGTCGACGAGCACTACCGCACCGAGGTGCCGCACATCTACGCCGTCGGTGACGTCATCGGCTTCCCGGCACTGGCCGCGACCTCGATGGAACAAGGGCGGGCGGCGGCGTACCACGCCTGTGGTGAGCCCGTCGGCCGGATGCACAACCTCCAGCCGATCGGCATCTACACCATCCCCGAGATCAGTTTCGTCGGGCGGACCGAGGACCAGCTCACCGAGGACCGGGTGCCGTTCGAGGTCGGTATCTCCCGCTACCGCGAGCTGGCCCGCGGGCAGATCATCGGCGACTCGCACGGGATGCTGAAACTGCTGGTCTCCCCCGAGGACCGCACGCTGCTCGGCGTGCACTGCTTCGGTACGGGAGCCACGGAGCTCATCCACATCGGGCAGTCGGTGATGGGCTGCGGCGGGACCGTCGACTACCTGGTCGACGCCGTGTTCAACTACCCGACGCTCGCGGAGTCGTACAAGGTCGCCGCGCTGGACGCCACGAACAGGCTGCGGCAGATCGACCACATCGGGGACTGAGAGGGCGCAGCCCCCTCAGGGGCGCGGGGAACCGCGCGACCCGCCACATCCGGCCGGCACCCGCCAAGCCTGAGCAACCCCTACGGCGCTCGGCGCTCCGGCTCTTCCACGATGTGCATCGCGGCTTCCTCCGCGCCGGCCGCTCCGGCGTCGACGCCCTTGTCGGAGGCGATCTCCTCCTTCGTGGTGTCGGGGTGGGCCCCTTCGTCCGGGGCGACCAGGCGGCCCGCGCGTTCGGCGCCCGCCTCGGGGTCGACGGGCTCACCTTCGCCGCCCGGCAGGTCACCCACGCCGTCACCGGCGGGCACGGCCACGTCGGGGACCTCCTGGGCGAGCCGCTGGTCGAGGGTCTCGCCGTCGTGCTGTTCGGCGGCCGTGACGCCGTGCTTGGTCACGCCGAGCGGCTTCTCCGGCGGGGAGTAGCCCTCGTCGAGGGTGTCGTCGTAGGTCCGCTCGTCGACGGCGTCCTGCAGGTCGAGCGGCGCCGCGTCCTGCTGCTCCTCGCTGCTTCCGGTGGGCTGGTACGCGTCGTCCGCCATCGGCTCGGAGGGCGTGCGTTCGGTAGCCATGGCTGCCTCCCTCACTGGCGCGTGTCGGCTGGTTCGGCTCATGCATGTCCTGAACCGCGTTTCCCGTTGCGCGCGCTCCAACCCCGGAAGATTGCAACGCTCTTGAAGGCTCAATGAGTGGGGCTATCATCACTCGCACACACGGCGTGACCGTACGGCGACGCAACGGCGTACCGTATCCGCCACCCCTTTGTGCCGCCCCTGACCCGAGGTCATCCCCTCTCCGGTTCGTGGCGTTGTTCCACCCCCCACCCCCCTTACGCCGTCGGGGCCGGTCGGCCCTCGCGTCGTGCAAGACGGAAAGCAGCACATCCATGAGCGACAGCAGGGGCAGAGGGCTGCAGGCCAATGTCCTCGGTATGTTCGACACGGTGGTGATGGCGGTCGCGGGCAGCGCTCCGGCGTACTCGATCGCCGCGACCACGGCGGTCCTCGTCGGGGCAGTGGGCCTGGCCAGTCCGGCCGCGCTGCTGTACTGCGCGATACCGATGCTGGGCATCGCGCTCGCCTTCAGCTACCTGAGCCGGATCGACGTGAACGCGGGCGCCAGTTACTCGTGGGTCGGGCGTACGCTGCACCCCTTTCTGGGGTTCATCAGCGGCTGGGCGCTGGTGATCTCGGCGACGATCTTCATGGTGGCCGGTTCCCTGCCCGCCGGGTCGATGACGCTCGCTCTCTTCGACGAGGAACTCGCCGACAACACCGCGCTGTCCACGCTGGTCGGCGCCGGCTGGTTCCTGATCATGCTGTTCGTGGTGCTGGGCGGCGCGCGCCTCACGGTCCGGGCGCAGCTTGTGATGTCCGGTGTGGAGTTGGCCATACTGGCCCTGTTCGCCGCCCTCGCCCTCTTCCACTCGGGCAGCGCCCGGGCGTTCGACTGGTCCTGGCTCGGCTTCGGGCACTTCGACGGGGTGACGGGATTCGCCTCGGGGGCGCTGATTGCCGCGTTCTACTACTGGGGTTGGGACGTCACCAGCAACCTCAGTGAGGAGACCCGCAACAGCCGTCGCACGACGGGTCTCGCGGGCCTCATCGGGGTGGGCATCGTGTTCCTGCTGTTCGAGGCGTTCACCATCGCGGTGAACTTCATCCTGTCCTCGAAGCAGATCCAGGACAACGACGCCAATGTGCTGGCCGTGCTCGGTGAGGAGATCTGGCCGGGCTGGGGCGGCAAGTTGCTGGTCGTGGCGGTGATGCTGTCCACCATCGCCACCCTGGAGACCACGCTCATCCAGGTCACGCGCTCGCTGTTCGCGATGGGCCGGGACCGTACGATGCCGTCCGCGCTGGGCCGTGTGCACCGCCGGTGGAACACCCCGTGGGTGGCGATCGCGGTGGTCGGCGTGGTGGCGCTGGCGATGTTCATCGCCTCCAACTCCCTCGGTACGGTGGGCGAGATCCTCTCCGACGCCATCTCGGCGATGGGACTGCAGATCGCCGTCTACTACGGGCTGACGGGCCTCGCGGTGGTCGTCGCCTACCGCAGGATGCTGCTGAAGTCGGTGGCCAACTTCCTGCTCGGCGGTCTGTGGCCGCTGTTCGGGGCCCTGTTCATGTTCTGGATCTTCGTCGAGTCGCTGGGCGAGCTGAGTCGTTCGGCGATCGCGATCGGCATCGGCGGCCTCGCGGCCGGGCTGATTCCGATGCTCTGGTACTGGAGGCAGGGCAGCGACTACTACCGGCCGGCCAAGCTGGACGCCGCGCGGACCGTCGAGGCGGACTACGTTCCGGCCCGCGCCGACGGCAAGGACTCCCTTGTCCACGAGGGTCTTCCCACCGACTTCTGAGGGAGGCCCCGATGGCGAAAGGCAGTTCCAGACGCGACTTCGCTCCCGACTTCGACCCCGACTGCGGGGACGCGCCCCTCACCTGCGCCCGCCAGGACATCGTCATCGGCCGCTGGCAGGGACTGCGGGAGCTGCTGCGGGCCACCGGTCCGGACTGGCTGGTGCGGGGCCACCGGGTGCGGCTGCTCGCGCAGGCGTGTGCGGGCAGTTCGACGGTGGAGTCGTGGCTGGCCGCCGAGCCGCACAGCGCCGACGCGCTGGTGCTGCGGGCGGCCACGGAGACGACCCGGGCGTTCAATCTGGCCATCGCCGCGGGCCGGGGCGTGCCGATCGACACCCGGCGCGTCGACGCCGCGGTGCTGTCGTGCCTGACGGCCGCCGACGCGTACCCGGACGACCCGACGCCGTGGATCTCGCTCATCTCCGTGGCGCGGCTGTATCCGTCGGGCGTACGGCGGCAGGAACTGGGCCGCTGGTGGGACGAGTTGCACCAGCGCGACCCGTACAGCGTGGAGGGGCATCTGCAGGTGCTGCACTACTACTCCTCGCGCTGGCACGGCACCCACGGCCTGATGTACGACTTCGCCCGCGACGCGGCCGGGGTCGCACCGTCCGGCTGCCCGCTGCCGGTGCTCGTGCAGTACGCCCGGGTGGAGGAGTTCCGCTATGCCCTGGACGCGGCCAAGGGCCGGCACGACTCCCTGCGGCTCGGCCAGCACTGGAGTCACGACGGCGCCGTCAGCGACGTACGCCGCACCTGGGAGCGCTGGATCACGAACCGCACCTTGGAGGACGTGGCCCCCGGCGAGCTGCGCGACGTCAACTACCTGGCGCACGCGGCGTGTTACGCCGGGCTCCACGACATCGCCGCGTCCCTGTTCCGGATGCTGGGGCGCCGGGCCACGCGGGCTCCGTGGGCGTACACCGGCGATCCGGAGAAGCAGTTCGTCAGGTGGCGGGGGGAGGTGGGGCTGCGCGGGTGACCGGCTCAGGCGGCGACGGCCGACGGATCGAACCCGGCGTCCGCCGGCGGTCGTCAACACAGCGAGCCAGTCGGGTTACGGCTCCTCCGCCGTCCACTTCTCCTCGATGCGGCCGGCCTTCCACACCGACATGGCGGCGATCCACGTGGCGAGGAACAGGCCCACGACGGCGAAGCCGGCCGTGTTGAGGTCGAGGCCGGTGATCCAGTGCCAGAACGGGCCGTGCAGGGCGAGGCGGTCGGCGAGGAGGGTGAGGAGTTCGACCGTGCCGATGAGCAGGGCGACGGCGACGGACAGGCCGGTGACGGTGAGGTTGTAGTAGACCTTGCGGACCGGCTGGGAGAACGCCCAGCCGTAGGCGAAGTTCATGAAGGTTCCGTCGATCGTGTCCAGGAGGGACATGCCGGCGGCGAAGAGGACCGGCAGGCAGAGGATCGCGTACCAGGGCAGGCCGGAGGCGGCGCCCGAGCCGGCCAGGACGAGCAGGGCGACCTCGGTCGCGGTGTCGAAGCCGAGGCCGAAGCAGACCGAGCGGGTACATGTGCCAGGGCCTGGTGACCGCGCGCGTGACGCGGCCGAGGAGCCGGTTCATGAAGCCGCGGTTGTTCAGGTGTTGCTCGAGGGCCGCCTCGTCGTAGCGGCCCGAGCGCATCCGGCGGAACACCTTCCAGATGCCGGCGAGCACGACCAGGTTGATCGCCGCGATGAGATAGAGGAAGGCCCCGGAGACGGTCGTACCGATCAGGCCGGTGAGGTCGTGGAGGCGGGAGTCGTCGTCGCGGACCGGTCCGGCCAGTGCCCTTACGCCCGGGAGAGCAGGAGCGCCAGGGCGAAGACCACGCTGGAGTGGCCCAGCGAGAACCACAGGCCCACCGACAGCGGCCGCTGCCCCTCCCCCATCAGCTTGCGTGTGGTGTTGTCGATCGCCGCGATGTGGTCGGCGTCGAAGGCGTGCCGCATGCCGAGGGTGTACGCGGTGACGCCGATGCCGGTGCCGAAGGACTGCCCGCCGATGCTGTGGTGCTCGGGCGCGACGGCGACGAGGGTGCCCCAGCCGATGACGTGCAGGGCCAGCAAGAACGCGGCCATACCGCCGACCCTGCTCCACTCCTGCCGCGTCATGGGGGTGTGGACGCGGTGCCGGGCCGTGTGCTGCGAGGGGGCCGTGGCGGGGAGGGTCGGAGTGGAGTCAGGGGCGGCCGTCATCGGGGAGGGAGTGACTTCCTTGTTGCTGTGTCGCTGTGTTGCGGGCGGCTGCCTTGTAACAGCTTGCAGTAATCGTCCAGTACTTGCAAACCATGTGCAGTAAAGGCAGAGGCAGTTCTTGGCCATGGAAGCCAAAGCTCTTGGCCATGGGGAGGGAAAACGCGCGGCCAGGGCCCCGGAAAGAGCGAACCGGCCGTCAGGGAGCGGCGTTCGGGCCGTCCGGGCGGCTGTGGCGCTGTTCGACCATCTGGCGGCTCAGCTCTTCCGTCTCCGACTCGGGCAGCCGTTCGAAGCCGTCCTCGGTGATCACCGAGACGGTGGGGAAGATACGGCGGTTGATGTCCGGTCCGCCGGTCGCCGAGTCGTCGTCCGCCGCGTCGTACAGCGCGTGCAGTGCGGCGAGCGCCGCCTCGTGCCGGGACATCCCCGCGCGGAACAGCTTCTTGAGGGCGCCGCGGGCGTACGGCGATCCGGAGCCCTCGGCGTGGAAGTCGTACTTCTCGTACGGTCCGCCGGTGATCTCGAAGTCGAAGATGCGGCCTCGCGCGCCCTCGGGGGCCTTGACGTCGTAACCGGCGAGGAGCGGTGCGACGGCGAGGCCCTGCATGGCCTGGCCGAGGTTCTGCCGGATCATGCCGGCGAGCCGGGACGCCTTCGCCTTGAGGGTCATGGGGATGCCCTCGATCTTCTCGAAGTGCTTCAGCTCGACCTGGTAGAGCTTCACCATGTCCAGCGCGAGTCCGACGGTGCCGGCGAAGGCGACCGCGGTGTGGTCGTCCGCGGGGTGGACCTTCTCCAGGTCGCGCTGGGCGATGAGGTTGCCCATGGTGGCCCTGCGGTCGCCGGCGATCAGCACGCCGTCGCGGTAGGTGAGGGCCAGCACGGTGGTGCCGTGCGGAAAGCGGTCGGGTGCGGCGCGGACGCCGTCCGGGAAGGGGCGGCGCATGGGCAGCAGGGCAGGGCGGTGTGCCGCCAGGAGCTCGGTGAAGGACGAGGTCCCCGGCGTGAAGAACTCCTCCCCCAGCCGTCCCTCGTGCTCACTGCTCGCCATGACAGTCCCCCTCCGTCGTCCGGCCGACAACCGGACTCCTACCTGAACCGGCCGACCGGGAAACGCCTTTGACGCTCACAGTGCCCGGCGCCGGACGAGCACCGCGAGCACCACCAGCCCGGGAAGGAGCGGCAGCCACACCGTGAGCAGCCGATAGCCGAGCACGGCGGAGGCGGCCGCCGCGGCCGGGGCGCCGACGGCGGTGAGGGCGAGGGCGAGTGCCGCGTCGAGGGAGCCGAGTCCGCCGGGTGTGGGCAGCAGGGCGGCCGCGGTGCCGGCGGCGAGGTAGAGCAGTGCCACCAGGGCGGGTGGGAGGGGCAGGGCGACCGCGCGGGTGACGGCGATGAGCACGCCGCAGTGCAGCGTCACGAAGGCCAGCGAGCCGCCCCAGAGGGCCGCCGCCCTTGCCGGGCTCGCGTGCACGGCTGCGAGGTACGCCCGCACCGCCGCCAGGCCCTGTCGGGGAACCCCTGTCGTCCGCCACAAGGGCGGCCCTGGTCGGCGGCGATGGGGGTGTGCCGGGGTGAGCCGAGCGAAGCCGGTGCGCGCGTGCGGGAGCGTGCGATCGCAAGGCGCCGGAGCGTTCTCGTGGCGCAGCCACGTGGGTGGGTCGGCAATCGGGCGAGCGTAGGTGCCAGGCGTCGCCGGGCGGTCGGGAGTTCGACGACAGCGTCTGAGGGCCCGTCGGCACCGCCCCCGCAGCGTTCCGGCGAGCAGGGCGGCCGCGACGACGGTCACGGCGCACACGGCGACGAGGTACCCCCTGCCGATGTGCGGGAGACGCGGCACTCCGGGGCGGGTCGCGACGAGTACGGCGATCAGCGTGCCGCGCACGATCGCGCCGGCCGTGCCCTTGACCGCGACC
The DNA here is from genome assembly GCF_055657525.1 of Streptomyces sp. NPDC107522. Classification (NCBI taxonomy): domain Bacteria; kingdom Bacillati; phylum Actinomycetota; class Actinomycetes; order Kitasatosporales; family Streptomycetaceae; genus Streptomyces; species Streptomyces sp. NPDC107522. The sequence goes on from NZ_JBVKAU010000026.1 coordinate 62,292, forward strand.
GCGGTGGCCGCGCCGGCGAGCGACATGCCGGAGCGCATCAGGAGACGCAGGTTCACGGCGCCCGAGCCGAGGCCGGCGGGCAGCACCTGGTTGGCGGCACAGGCGGCGAACTGCGCCGCCACGAGCCGCCCCGGCGGCAGCCGGTGGGGCACCGCGCCCTGCAGGGCGAGCGCCGAGCACGGCCATGTCAGGAGGGTGGCCGCGGCGGCCACCAGCAGCCAGCCCTGGTCGGCGACGGCCAGCCGGACCACGCCGGTTTCGAGCACCGGCCAGTGGCGCCGGGCCAGCCAGACCACGGCCACGAGGACGGCGAGCGTGCAGGCGCTGTGCCAGTAGGCCCGTCTGCGCGGGGCCCCGTCGAGGACCTGCTCCGGCGTCACGCCGGTCCGCCCGCGCCCGGCGCCGGGGCGATGCGGACCTCCAGGCCGTCGAGGCGGTGCAGCTGCCAGTCGCGGGCGTACCGGGGCGGTGTGCCGCCGGGTGTGGTGAGGGCGCCGACCGGGACGCTGCGGGCGGTCCGCAGGATCTCGGCGATCGTGGTGTTGGCGTTGTGGCCGCGGGTCGCGCCGGACGAGCAGCCGGTGTAGTAGGCGACGGGGATGGCCTCGTGGCCGGTGAGCAGACAGGGCGGCCGTACGCCCAGGCGGTGCAGTTCGGCGGCCGAGCGGGCCCAGTCCTGCCGGCCTGCGGTGGTGCGGTGCACGGCGCGGTCCAGGACGGCGTACTGCACGGCCAGATGTCCGGCCAGCCCGAGCGCGATCACGGCGGCGGCCACGGGGCGCCACCGGCCGTAGCGCGTCTTGACCAGGTGGCGCAGCGCGGTCGCGACCGGGACGGCGAGGAGTGCGTAGGCGGGCAGGAGGAAACGGGGCGCCGCGTATCCGATCATGAACAGGTACGGGAAGGCGGCCGTCGCGGCGCAGAGCAGCGGAACCAGGGTGCGGATGGTGCGTCCGGCGAGGATCGCGGCCACAAGACCGAGGGCGGCGAGCAGAGGCAGGACGAACCACCAGGCGTAGACGACCGGGTGGGGCATCTCGCCGTTGCAGGGCCGGCACAGGGTGCTGCCGACCAGGCTGCGCATCTGATCGTCGACGGCGAAGTTCCAGCCCAGGTCGCCCTGGATGCGGGAGGCCTCGTTCAGCCGCTCCCGCAGGCCGCCGTAGCCGACGAACGCCTCGATCACCCACTCCACGCCCCCGGCCACGAGGCCCGCCACGAGGGCGGCCCCGAGCCGCCAGTGCCGTACCGCCACCGCGAGGACGAGGAGCGGGAGGGCGACCCATACGGCGTCCGTGGGCCGCATCCACGCCATCACCGCGGCGCCTGCCACGACACCCCACAGCGCCCGTCGGTCGAAGCGGTCCTCGCGGGCGCGCAGGAAGCAGCCGACGCAGGTCAGGGCGCCGAACGCGACCCAGAGGTTGGGCATGGCCTGCGGGCCGTAGAAGAGGGTCATCCACAGCGTGGCGAACAGGGCGCCCGCACCGGCCAGGACACGGGCCGGGAACAGTCCGCGCCAGGCGCGCAGGGCCAGGTACAGGGCCAGCCCGGACAGGACCGCGAGATAGACGCGCAGCAGTGTCGTGGACGACGACCAGGAGGCGACGGGCCACACCAGCAGGGACACGCCACGCGCGCGTGGTGCGCTGAAGAAGGCGGCCGGAGCCTCGGTGCCGACCTGGCTGACGTACACGACCTCGTCCCAGCCGAGGCCGATCGAGGGCCGCACCAGGAGGAGTTGGGCGAGCGTGAAGGCGCCGGCCACCGCCGCGAGCAGGCCGTCCCCGTGGGCCCGCCGCATCCTGCCGGACACGAGCGCCTCGTCGCGCCGTCCCATACCGACGAGCACGGACTTCGTGCCGTAGGTCATCGTCCGCCCCTCACCCCTACGCGTCGTAGGGCTTCTCAGCCCCACGGCCTGGCGAGTTGGCGGCGGGGAACCGGGAAACACCGAAAACACGGACAAACTAACCCGCAAGGGATGGGTGTGCAGCGCGGAGTTCGGCCAAGAGCCTGACGTGGACCGGCCGTCTTCCGTCGCTGGGCACTGTGGACGCCCGCCCACCGACCGGGTGACAGACTCTGCTGTGTGACCCTGACCTTCGACGACCTCCTGACCCGGGCCCGTTCCCTCTCCCGGGACGGCCGCCGCGCCGTCCTCGGCATCGCCGGCAGCCCCGGCGCGGGCAAGACGACGCTCGCCGAGCAGTTGGTGCGGGAGCTGAACGGCGCCGGGGAGCCGTGGGTCGCGCATGTGCCCATGGACGGCTTCCACCTCGCCGACGTCGAGCTGGACCGGCTCGGCCGCCGGGACCGCAAGGGCGCGCCGGACACCTTCGACGCGGCGGGGTACGCGGCCCTGCTGCGGCGCCTGCACGAGGAGCCCGGCGACACCGTGTACGCGCCCGGCTTCGAGCGGGTGCTGGAGCAGCCGATCGCGGGCGCCGTCCCGGTGGAGCCGACGGCCCGGCTGGTCGTGACCGAGGGCAACTACCTGCTGCTGGACACCGGCGCGTGGGCGCGGGTCCGGCCGCAGCTGGACGAGGTGTGGTTCTGCGAGCTCGACGAGGCGGAGCGGCTCCGGCGGCTGATCGCCCGGCACGAGCGGTTCGGCAAGTCGCACGACGAGGCGGTGGCCTGGGTGCTGCGCTCGGACCAGCGCAACGCGGAGCTGGTCGCCGCGACCCGGGACCGCGCCGACCTGGTGGTGCCGGGCGCGATCCTGCCCGTCTCGCAGGAGCCGCCCGCCGCGCGTGCCGGGACCTGACCGGCCCGGGTGAGCGCGCGTCCCTATACGGCCCGCAGGGTCAGCTCCGGCTCCCCGTGCGCGTCGCCCGCCGCCTCGCCGATCAGGGCGGTGAACGCCTCGGTGCGGACCGTCAGCCCAGGACCGTCATAGGTGAACGTGGGCGCGAACGGGCCCGTCCGTCCGTACCGTACGGCGAACACGTGCAGGTCCTCCGGGGCGCCGGGGGCCGGGGCGGCCTCCAGGGCCGTCGAGCTGGCCAGGTGACGCCAGCCTTCGTCGGGGTTGCCGTAGCCGCGGGGGTCGGCCGCCAGGGCGAAGGCCGCCTCTTCCTGGGTCCGGTCCGCGCCGGCGTCGAAGTGGTCCGGGCCGTCCGACTCCGGGTGGGTGAGGCGGAGTTCACCCGCGGCCGTGACCTGGCCCTCCGCGGTCCGGCGCACCCGGTCGCCGTCGTCGGTGGCGTACGGCAGGCCGGCGAGCAGGTACGGCGTTCCGGGGAGCCGTTCCACCGCGACGGTCGTCCACAGGCTGGTGCCGTCGGTGACGTACAGGGACTGGACGTGGCGCAGGACGTGGTCGCGGCCGACGACCGGCTTGGTGACCAGCTTGGCGGTGAGGCCGTCGGCGCTCACATCGCGCACGCGGACCTCGCCCATGGGGCGGCAGAACAGGAAGCCGTCCGTGACCGGGCCGAATCCGTGCTGCCGGTTCACCGCGGCCGGTAGGTAGTACGTCCCCGCCGCCTCGACCAGCGACGGCGTCATACGGCTGTCGAAGGCCACCGAGACCGTGCCCGCACGGAGTTGGTGACGGGCGGGGACCCGCGACGGGCTGCGGTGCCAGCGGGTGGTGTCCTGGATCTGCCAGACCAGCATCCAGGCGAAGTGACCGTCGACGCCGCCGTCCGCCTTGACCGCGTGCCGGCCCCACCGGGTGTCGCCCCGGTAGCGGCCCAGGTCGGAGCCGATCCGGGCGCTGAAGTAGCGCAGGCCGAGCACCGACTCGAAGCCGGAGTGCTGCTCGCTGTAGCGCGGTCCGCCGTTGTCGAAGCCGCCGTTCGTCAGGCGGGCGTCGATGTAGCGGGCGAGCGCGTCGCCGTCCTCGGCGAAGATCTCCTCGCCGCTGATCCGGTGGGCCTGGGCGAGGAAGGACAGGGAGATCGGGCCGTAGTTGTTGTCGTAGGCGCCGCCGTGCTCGGGCGGCAGCAGGGCGCCCCGGTCCGCCACTCGACGGGCCCGGATCTCGTCGGCGTACAGGGCGATCGCCCGCGCACGCACCGACTCGCCCTGCTCCGGCGGCAGATGGCGGGCCAGCATCAATCCGCCGACGACACAGCCGATGGCCTGGTTGCCCGCCTCCTGCGGATTGAAGAAGGTCGCCTCGGTCAGCCAGTGCCAGTAGCCCTGGGCCACCTGCAGGAGTTCGGCGCGCTGCTCGTCCCCGACGAGGCCGTCGGCCAGGTCGAGCACGTTGACCGCCTGGAGCAGCGCCCACACCGTGCTCGGCCAGTCGCCGATGGGGTGGGCGCCCGCCTCGAGCACGTAACGGGCGTACGGCAGGCCTGTGCCGCGTGCCTTGAGGTTCGGGTAGCCGGGGTTGTCCTCGGTGTACACCCGCTCGCGCAGATGGAAGGCGAGGCTGCGGCGCACCGCCTCCGGCAGGCGCGGGTCGTGTCCGCGCTGCCAGGCCAGGGCGAGCAGTGAGGTGATGCCGAGCGACGTGTCGCCGATGTCGTCGCCGCAGTCAGGGTGCTCCAGGTTGCCCTCCGGCGTGAGCCGGGCGAGGGCCTCCTCGGTGACGGCGGCGAGGACGGCGTCGTACGCCTGCGGGGTGTCGGGGAGGTCGTGCAGGGCGCCGAGCTGGCGAGGGAGATGCACGGGTGGTCAGCCCTTCATGCCTGAGGTGGCCATGGTGTGGTTCGCCGGGGTCACGCGACAGGTGCGGTCCGGCGGGCGCGCAGTGCGACGGTCAGTGTGTGCGGGCCGAGTCCGCCGATGTAGACGCGGTTCCCGGTCGTGGCGTCGGTGCCGCCCACCACGGTGTAGTCCTGCCCCGGGTCGTACCGCAGTACGTCGCTCCGTTCCGGCCCGGCCGGCGGATCGCCTGCCTCGACGCCGGCCTCGATCCGGATCTCGTCGTCGCCGACCCGGTAGGTCATCGCTCCGGTCGTCAGGCACCAGCGCCCGTCGCCGATCGGTACGGCGCCCTCAAGCACGCCGCCCGGCCGGAAGGTCAGTTCGAGGGCCCAGGGCACCCGTGGTCCGCTGAGGTCGATCCGCAGGTCGGCACCGTCCTCCCGCAGGTCCACCTCGACGCGGGTCGTGTGGGAGACCTCGTCCCGAGGCCGGTCCGGGAAGGCCATCGCGGCCGAGAAGCGTCCCTCGTCCACCAGCCGGTAGACGCCGTCGTCCCGCCGCTGGTCCGTCGGGAGCGGCTGGTAGTAGGCGGCCGTGAGGGTTTCGGTGAGCCGGTACCGGTTGTCGGCGAGCTGTCGCATGCCGGCGGCGCGGAACGGGCCCAGGTCGAAGAAGCCCCGCGAGAGGCGGACCGCGTCGAGGACGGCGTCGCCGGCGAACAGGCGCAGGAAGGTGGGGTTGCAGGCGAGGCCCGAGCGGATGCGACGGTGCTCGGGCACGTCGGAACCGCCGTACACCACCGTGTGCGCGGTGGTCGAGGCGCGCACGGCGAGGCGTGCGGTGGTGATGTACCGGTCGTGAGGAAGTGTCTCCGCGGCCGGGGCCGGCAGGGCGCGGCACAGGTCCGGGGTGAGGAGGGTCTGGGCGAGCAGGTCGGGGTCGTCGATGCCGCCGGCGGCCGCCAGCCGCGCCGCCCGGGCGAAGTCGCCCCGGCCGGTGCGGATCGCGAGCAGCCGGTAGTGCGGCAGGTAGGGCACCAGCGGGTACGGGTGCTTCTGGTCCTGCCGTCGCGAGTGGACGGTCTCCACCGTGCCGTCCGGCCTGATGAGGTCCAGGGTGGCGGCGAGGTTGCGTTCGACGGCGTCCCGCAGGTCGGGGCGGTCGAGCACGTCGGCCAGGAGCAGCAGAGACGGGTTGGTCACGTGCGACGCGTAGACGGCGCTGCGTTCCGAGTACAGGCCCTCCGCGTCGATGTCGACGCCCTCGGCGAGCCACTCCTCGACGCGGGCGAGCAGCCGGTCGTCCGGGAACGACCGGTGCAGCCGGGCCAGCGCCGCGGACAGCTCCCAGCGGTGGTTCGGGGTGTGCACCCCACCGGTCAGGAGGCTGCCGGTGGCGGCGCCGGCGATCTCGGCGAGCGCGGCCGTGACGTCGTGCAGTTCCGGCCCCGCGTCGGCGGCGAGGACGTGCGTGTCGCACACGTCGTTGACGGTGAACGCGGAGTCCGGCGGTGACTGAACGTTGTCGCCGCCCGCGAAGAGGCCGGAGGCCGTCTGCACGGCCCGCAGGGCGCGGAGGTGGGTCATCGCGGCGGCGACGGCCTGCCCGCTGCCGTGCAGTGCCGAGTCCGGGGAACGGTATGCCGCGACCAGGGTCTTCACCCGGCGCGCCAGACCACGGTGCGGCACATCGGCGGGTTCCTCGTCGGGGTCGGCCGCCAGTGGGGCGGCCGCCCGGTCGGCGGCGCGGGCCGCCGCGCGGACGAACTCGTGGTCGAGCGGGGTGGGCAAGGTCAGTCCTTCAGTCCGGCGTTGATGTCGGCGTTCATGACGTAACGCTGGAACACCAGGAAGACGACGATCAGCGGGATCATGGAGATGACCGATCCGCCGAGCAGCACCGACCAGTTGATGTTCTGCGCCCCGACGAGGCTCTGGATGCCGATCTGCACGGTGAACTTCTCGGGGTCGTTGAGCATCAGCAGCGGCCAGATGTAGTCGTTCCAGCGCCACTGGAACGACAGGATGGCGAGCGTCAGCATGATGGGCCGGGAGACCGGAACCATGATCCGCAGGAAGATCGACAGCTCACGGGCGCCGTCGATGCGGGCGGCCTCGATGAGCTCGTCGGGGACCGTCAGGAAGAACTGGCGGAACATGAAGCATCCGGTCGCGGTGAGCACGGCCGGGAGGATGATGCCGGCGAGCGAGTTGTAGAGGCCGAGGTCGCGGACCACCAGGAACTGCGGGGCGAGCATGACCTCGGACGGCAGCATCGTGGTGGCCAGGATGCCGACGAAGAAGACCTTGAGCCACTTGTTGTCGTACTTGGCCAGCGCGTACCCCGTGCAGCAGCTGACTCCCACCGTGAGGATCGTCGCGATCACGCACACGATGGTCGTGTTGATGAAGTACTGGGAGAAGTTGGCGCTCTCCCACGCCGCCCTGTAACCCGACACGGTGGGGTTGTGCGGAAACAGCGTCAGCGGAAGGGAGAACAGGTCGCCCGCCGGTTTGAAGGAGCTGAGGACGAACCACAGCACCGGCACCCCGTAGAGGGCCGCCAGGACCCACAGCAGTGTCGTCGCGGGGATCGCCCGCCGGAGCCCACCACTGGCCGCGCCGCCGGGCCGCTTCTTGGGAACAGCCCGTCCGGGCGCGGAGTCGACCTTGCGTGGCGTGTCTGTGGTTGTCATCGGTTCTCCACCCGTCGGTTGACGATCAGCTGGATGATCGCGACGGCCATCAGGATGAGCATGAGCACGAACGACGCGGCGCTCGCGTAGCCGATCTGGCCCGTTTTGAAGCCGGTCTGGTAGATGTACTGGACAAGCAGGTTGTTCGACGTTCCGGGTCCGCCGTTGTTGAGGGAGGCGAACAGCGGGTACTCCTTCATCGCGTGGATCGTGTTGAGCAGGATGACGATGAAGGAAGTCGGCGCGATGCTCGGCAGTGTGATGCTGACGAACTGGCGCCACGGACCGGCGCCGTCGAGCGCGGCCGCCTCGTAGTACGACTGCGGTACGTTCTTGATCGCCGCGATGAACAGCAGCATGGAGAAGCCCGTCCAGGCCCAGGATGCCGCCACCACTACGACCAGCAGCGACAGGTCCGCGTTCGACTGCCACGGAACGGCACTTCCGCCGAGCTTCTCGATGAGGTAGTTGACCAGTCCGAAGTTCTCACCGAACAGCCACCGCCACAGGACACCCACGACGATGGGCGACAGCAGCCACGGGATGAAGAAGAAGACGCGGGCGACCGACACGCCCTTGGCGTGCTTGCTCACCAGCACGTTGGCGATCAGCAGCGAGAACACGAAGTTCAGCGGAACGAAGAGCACGGTGTACAGCAGCGTCCGGGTCAGCGCGTCGAAGAAGGTGGAGTCCCCGAACAGGTTGCTGTAGTTGTCCAGTCCGACGAACTGGAACGCCCCCACGCCCGTGTAGTTCGTGAAGGAGTAGACGAGCCCGATCACCGCCGGCCAGAGGAAGAACAGCGCGAAGAGCACGACATTGGCCGCGATGAGGACGAGCGGGGCGACGGTGTACTTGCTTCGTCTCCTGGGCGGGCTCACGGACACGTCCGACACGTCCGAGGCGCGTTTTGTCATCTTCCTGACTCCGTGCTGGTGGAAATGGGTTCCTGTGGGCTGAGGCCATGAGCCCGGCATCACGGGGGCCTTGAGGCCGGGCGGCGGTGTCTCGACCCCGCCGCCCGGGCCTGTCGGCCTGCGCTCAGCCGCCGACCTGCTGGTTGTAGCCGTCCACGATGTTCTGCAGGGCCTTGTCGGCCGACTGCTGGCCGTTGATCGCCTTGCCGAGCTCCGTCTTGGTCGGGTCCTCGGTGAGGCTCTTGCCCTTCAGCACCCAGTTCGTCTGCGCGCGGTTGAAGTAGCCGGAGATCGGGTCGTACAGCGGGATCGACTCGTTGTAGAGCTTGAACGCCGCCTGTGCCGCCTCGGACTTGAAGGGGTACGCCGGGTTCAGACCGCTCTCGACCGGGAGGAACCCGGACGCCTCGCACAGCGCCTGGTAGTGGGCCGGCTCGTACAGCCAGGACAGGAACTTCTTCGCGGCGGCGGCCGCGTCGGCGTTGTTGTTGAAGCCCACCGTCATGCCGCCGCTGTTGACGTCGCTGGCCTGCACCGGCTGGGCGGGAGTCGGGACGCTCGCCCACTCGAACTTCTTGATGCTCTCCGCGAAGGCGGGAACCTGCCACACGCCGGACCAGTAGGCGACCACGTCACCGCTCTGGAACATGGCCGACGGGTCGGCGCCGCTGGTCCACACCGACTTCGGCATGGTCTTGTCGTCGTTCAGTCCGACGAAGTACTTCACGGCCTTCTTGGTCGCCGCGTCCACCGAGAACTTGCCGGAGTCGTCCGCGTGGACGTACTTGCCGCCCATCTCGTACACCATGGCGCGCAGCCGGGACGGCGACTGGTCGAACGTCAGGGAGTACTTGGCCTTGGTCTTCTCCCGGACCTCGTTCGCCGCCTTGATGAACTCGGTCCAGGTCCAGGTCTTCTCGGGCGAGGTCGGGTAGGAGACGCCGGCCTTCTCGAAGAGGGACTTGTTGATGAACATGCCGGACGCGGTGACGTCCGACGGGATGGACAGCACCTTCCCGGACGAGTCCTTGGCGACGAAGTTGGCGTTGATCTTGTTGGTCTTGTTGTTGGCGATGGAGCTGAGGTCGATCAGCTTGTTCGACCAGATCGGGTCCAGCGCCGGCACGGCCGCCACGTCGGGCAGGGAGTTCGCCTGCGCGGCGTTGTGCAGCTTCGTCGTGTAGCCGTCGTAGGGGATGTTGACGAGCTTGACCTTGACGCCGGCTTCCTTCTCGTACTGCGCCACCATCTTCTTCCAGCCCGCGTCCTGCCCCGGAACCGTGGAGATCCAGAACGTCAGCGACTTGGAGGTCCCGCCCGACTCGGAGCCCGACCCGCAGGCCGAGAGCAGCAGGCCACCTGCCGTGGCCACGGCAGCGAGGGGAACCAGGCGGCGCATACCGCCGCGGCCGAGTCGGCGGGAGCGCCGCACACCCACAGTGGTCATCTTCGATCCCTTTTCGTGATAGGGGACGGAGCACGGCGCCGACCGAGGCGGCACGGGTGCATTTTGCAGGAAATATCGCTTTCCGGGGGCGCGGCCTCGCCCGGCCGCATCGCCTTGACGGGTGGGGTCCCCGGCCATGAGGGCCGTCGTCGCACAAGCACGCCCTCGTGCGGCTGCCGTACTTCGCGTACGGGCGGGAGGCTCACCCGGAGTCGGCGTCCCGGCCGACTCAGAAAGCGCTTGTCCGGACATTGGCAGATGGAGTCGGAAGCCGTCAATCCTTCGCCCCCGCGGCCTCGGTCACGGTTTGGACTCCTCGGGAGACCGCGAGCCGGGCGGCGCCCACGACGGTGCCGAGATCGCCGACCATGCTGCTGACGACTTCGGTGGGCCAGCTCAGCCGGGCGAGCTCGGCCCGCACACCGGGCAGGATCTGCGGGTCGGCGCCCGTGCTGCCGCCCAGGACGATCAGTCCCGGGTCCAGTACGGCGGTCACGGCGGCGGCGAGGCGGCCGACGTCGGTGGCGTGGCGGCCGATCACGGCGCGGGCCGCGGCCCGGCCCTCCCCCGCCAGGGCGAAGAGCTGCTCGGCGGTGCGCGGGCAGGGCCCGTCCTCGTCCGGCCAGGCCTCGGCCGCCCGCCGCAGGAGCGAACGGGCGCCGATGTACTCCTCCAGGGCCTCATGGCGCGGCTCGCGGCCGTCGTCCCAGGGGTACGGCAGCCGGGCCAGCTCACCGGCGGCGCCGTTGGCTCCGCGCAGCACCTGACCGCCGACCACGATGCCGAGGCCGATGCCGACGCCGATCCGCAGATAGCCGAAGGTGCCCCGGCCCCGCGCGGCGCCCTCGTGCAGTTCGGCGAGCGCGGCGCAGTTGACGTTGTTCTCGAGGTGGACGGGAACGCCCGGCGGCAGGGCGACGGCCATGGCGTCGAAGACGGGACCGGCCTTGGCCGTGGCGGGGCGCATACGGGCGCCCTCCTTCTCGCGTGCGGTGACGTCGCCGACGGCGACGACGACGGTGCGCAGCGGGGCGTCGGCGGGCAGCGCGAAGAGTGCCTCACGCACCACGTCGGCGGCCTCCTCCCGGGTCCCGGTGGCCTGGGCGAGCAGGGTGCCGTCCAGGGCGCAGCCGCGCACCCGGGTGAGGGCGGGACCGAGGTCCACGGCGAGCACCGCCCCGGCGGCGGGCCCCAGACCGTAGACGGCGGCGGAACGGCCCGTGCCGCCGGATGCGGTGCCGGAGTGGGCAGCCAGCCGGGCACTCTCCAGCTCCGCGACGGCGGAGGACACGGTGGGCTTGGACAGGCCCGCCAGGCTCGCGAGCTGCGGCCGGGTCGCGCTGCCGGCCGCGGCCAGCACGGCGAACACCGCACGCGCGCTCTCGCTCAGGTCCATGCTCTCCCCAGGTGGTGCTGCGGCGGCCGGGCGCCGCCGAGGAGTCGGGCGACACTCCCGCACCGCCCGGCACGCAGTCTCGCCGCACCGGCCGAGGCCCCGGTAGCTCTCCCCGGTCTCACCTTCGTTCGACCGCGGGCATCCCCACCGAAAACCTTCGTCCGCACGCCGCGAGCCCGCACCGGACGACACGGGAACGCGCCCGGACTTCCCCGGCGCCGCCAAGGGCCGCCAAGGTCGTTCGGCATCGGGTTTCCGCGCCTCTTGACGCGCACCCTACTTCGTTAGTTAACTTCCTAACGAAGTGCACGGTACTCGCCTGCCGTGTTCCGCACGAGGCCCGTCCCGGGGCTTCCCGATTTTCAACGCTTGTTCCCTGAGCGAAGTCCGCGCCGGTTCCGACAGCGCCCCAAAGGGGCGCGGGGAACTGCGCGACCAGCCACGACGGCGCCGCACACAAAAGACGCCACGTCTCGGCACGTTCAGCGGAGCGTTTGGCACGGTTCGCCCGCCGTCATCGCGCTGCGCAACGACGAAAGAGGACCCGTGCAGGAAACGACGCCACTCGTGGTCGGTATCGACGTGGGCGGCACCAAGACGCATCTCCGCGCCTGCGCCGGGGTCGCCGTGGTCACCGATCATGTCCGGACGAGCAGCGGCTGGCGGCCGCACGACCCCGTGGCCGCCGCCGGCTGGCTGGCCGCGCTGGTCGCCGACGCCCTGCCCACGGGTGCCCGCCCGTCCGCGCTGGCCCTGGGCGGGCACGCCTGTGAGACGCCTCGCCAGTGCGCCCAGATCCGTACCGCGCTGCAACTCCACTTCGACGCGCCCGCGTTGGTCGTGGGCGACGCCGAACTCCTCGTTCCTGCCGCGGGGTTGGACAAGGGCGTCGGTCTGGTCGCGGGTACCGGTTCCGTAGCGGTCGGCCGGCTGGCCGACGGCAGCCCGGTTCAGGTCGGCGGCTGGGGTGCGGTGCTCGGCGACGAGGGCGGCTCGGCCGGTCTTGTCCGCGAGGCCGCGCGGGCCGTGTGGGCGGCACACGACCGCGGAGAAGAGCCCGACGCCCTGGCGCTCGGGCTCCTCGACACGTTCGGGGTCGCCGAAGTGCCCGCACTCGGCGCGGCCCTGGAGGGCGCCGAGGACGTCTCCGCGGAGTGGGGCCGGCATGCGCCGGTCGTGTTCGCCGCCGCCGAGGCCGGTTCGGTGCTCGCCCGTGCGGTGATCGCCGAGGCCGGCCGTTCGCTGGCGGCCCTCGTCGCGCGGCTCGCGGCGCGCGGGGTCACGGTCGACGACGTCGTGGTGGCCGGCAGCACCGTTCTGGCCCAGCCCGTCCTGTACGAGGCCTTCGCCTCCGCTCTCGCCGAGAGCGTGCCGGGGGCCCGGCCACGACCGCTCCGACTGCCGCCGGTGGAGGGGGCGGTGGCGCTCGCCCGTTCACTTCTGTGACACCTGCCGGACGCCGGGCCATCCCGAGTCCGACACAACTCGCCCGTAGATCTTCGCTCGTACGACTCGATCCCTCTGCGCTTCTGCTCCACGTGTGTTTTGTGCGTCCTGCACACCAGACGGTCGAGTCGATCATTTCGATCTCCTCGCGGCCGTACGGCCGAAGAGCTCAAGAGAGGCACTCATGCCGTCAACCGCCGGCCGTCACACCACCTCAGTCATGAACAGAAGGCGCTTTCTGATCACCTCCGTCGGCGGTGGGGCGGCCCTGGTGGCCGTCCCTGCCGTCGCCGGCTGGCTGCCCGCCGCGGACGCCAAGGCCGCGGTGAACGCCGCCGCGTTCGTCGACGACTACAAGACGAACGTCGTCGCGAACCAGACGCCCGAGACCAATGCGGTGGTCCGCATCCTCGGCGGCTTCGCGAAGGTGTGGAAGACCGGCGGCGCCTGGAACACCGGCACGCCGCTGATGCCCGACGTGCTGCGCGCCAACATGCGTTACTGCGCCCGGATCACCACTGCGCGCACGGACGCCCAGGCGAAGGAATCGTTCATCGTCGACCGCCAGCACCAGAGCTACTCGGTGATCGCCGGGCTCGGTCCGCTCGCCGACCTGTACAAGTCGGGCGCCAAGGCGGTCACTTCGATCACCAGCGCGCCGGACGGTACCCCTGCCGGGAAGATCAGCGACGCCCTGCCCGCGGACGCCCCGGCCGGATCGGCGATCGGCGCCGGTTCGTACGACTCGGAGCTCGGCAAGGTGGCCAAGCTGGTCGACACGGTGCGCGGCCCCTTCGCCTCCGGCAACCCGGCCAAGTTCGCCTTCCAGTACCCGCGTCCGTGGCGCATGAACGAGGACAGCGAGGTCGTCGACACGGGCAAGAAGGACTCCTTCGGCTTCCCGGTCTACGAGTCGGAGGTGGTCGTCGCCCCGCAGCTGCTGCGCCAGCGCAGTGAGACGGCGTCCGAGGACGGCGGCTTCCCCAGCGGGCACACCAACGCCCTGCACCTGGCGGCCCTGGCGTACGCCTACGCCGTGCCCGAGCGTTTCCAGGAGCTGGTCACCCGCGCTTTCGAGCTCAGCCACACCCGCATCGTGGCGGGCATGCACTCCACGGTCGACGTCCTCGGCGGCCGCATCATGGCCACGGCCCTGGCCGCCGCCGCCCTGGTCGACCCGGCCAACGCCGAACTCAAGGCCGCTGCCCGCGCGCAGGCCCTGGCGTACTTCACGCAGCGGACCGGCACGACGGCCGACACCCTGTACGCGTACGCCCACTCGGCCGGAGCCGACAGCGACCCGTACGCCGACCGGGACGCCAACGCCCGCACGGTCAAGCCCAAGCTGACGTACGTACTGACCCGCGAGGGCCGCGACGAGCCGCTCACCGTGCCGAAGGGCGCCGAGGTGCTGCTGGAGACGCGCCAGCCGTACCTGGACGCGGCCCAGCGCCGCGAGGTGCTGCGGACGACCGCGCTGCCCGCCGGGTACGTTCTGCTGGACGGCTTCGAGCAGTGGGGGCGGCTCGACCTGTTCGCCGCCGCCGACGGTTACGGCGCCTTCGACTCCGGCGTGACCGTCGCGCTGGACGCGGCGGCCGGGGGCTTCGGCGCGGCCGACACCTGGCGCAACGACATCCGCGGCGAGGGCGGTCTGACCAAGCGCGGCACCGGCACGCTGACGCTGACGGGGCACAACCGCTACCGCGGCGGCACGGTGGTCGAGAGCGGCGCGCTCGTCGCCGGATCCGCCAACGCGCTCGGTCAGGGCGATGTGCGGGTCGTCGGCGGCACGCTTCGCGCCGACAAGGTCCTGCGGGTGCGCGGTTCTTACGTCCAGGAGGGCGACACCCGCCTGGAGTTGCTGCTGCGCAAGAACCACGGTCCGGCGCTCGACGTGTCCCGCCGGGTCGTGCTGGGCCGGGGCAGCGTGCTGTCGCTGCGTCTCGATGCCGAGCGGCCTCCGGTCGCGGGGACCACGGTTCCCGTCATCGACGCCGCGCAGCTGCGCGGCCAGTTCGACCGGGTGGAGCTGAACTCCGACACGCTGCGGGCCGTACCCGTCTACACGACGGAAGGTCTGTCGGTACGACTCCTCAAGCGGTGACGGCGTCCCCGGCGGGCGTTGAGGCAGAGTAGGCCCATGGGCCGGCTCTTCCTCAACACCCGCCGCCGTGGGGCCGACGGCGCCGCGGAGCGGATGATGGCGCTCGAACAGCACTCGGCCCCGGCCCCTGACTCGTTCCCTCACGCGCCTGACGCCTCCGTCACGTCCGGCACGTCCGGCACGCCCGGCGCACGCGGCAGCCGGCCCTGGCGGCGGTCCGCGCGCCGCCTGCTCGTGCCGCTCCTCGTGGCCGTGTTGCTCGGTCAGATGGCTGTCGCCATGGTGACGACGGCCGTGCAGCAGACGCCGACGATCGACGAACCCGTGTACGTGGGCACGGCGGCCGAGTATCTGCACGAGCACCGGCTGCGTCACAACCCGGAGCATCCGCCGCTGGGAAAGCTGCTCATCGGCGTCGGAGTGGCCCTGGCCGATCCGCATGTCGATCCCTCCTTCAGCGGCGATCAGGGCGAGTTGGGGCGGCACCTGCTGTACGAGTCCGGGAACGACCCGTGGCGGCTGATGCTGTTCGCCCGACTGCCCGTGATCGTTTTGACGCTTCTGTTCGGGCTGATCGTTTTCTCGTTCGCCCGTGAACTGGCCGGTGCCACAGGCGGTTTGGCGGCGCTCGGCCTGTACGCCTTCTCCCCCGACGTCATAGCGCACGGCTCACTGGCCACACTGGACGTCCCGGCGGCCGGGTTCGTGCTGACGTCGGTCTGGCTGCTGTGGCGGGCCCGCCGCCGGCCGCGGTGGTACGTGCCGCTCGCCGGGGTGGCGCTCGGTGCGGCCCTGGCGACGAAGATGAGCACGCTGGCGGCGGTCCCGGTGCTGATGGCGCTCGCGGCTCTGTCCCTGTGGTGCGCGAGGTCGTCCGGGGAACCCCGGCGCAGGGCGCTCGTACGCGCGGCTGCGGGCGCCGGTGTCGTGGCGCTGGCCGGGATCGCGGTCGTGTGGCTGTCGTATCTGGTGGTCGATCCGCGGCTGCGCTGGGCGCCGGAGCAGTCCGTGCCCGTCGTGCACGGTCTGCGCGGGTTGGCAGTGGACCTGCTGCCCTTCCCGGAGGCCTACCGGGAAGGGATGCGGATCCAGTTCGGCTTCGAGAACCACCCGTGGCAGGGCTTTCTGTTCGGCCGCCTCTACACCGGGTCGCTCTGGTACTACCTGCCGACCGCGCTGCTGGTGAAGACGCCGCTCGGCATGCTGGCCCTGTGGGCCGCGGGTGCCGTGGCGCTGCTCGGCGTACGGCGGCTGCGGCCCGTGGCGCCGTATCTGCTGGTGCCCACGGGCGTGCTGCTGGCCGCGGCCATGCTCGGGTCGCGGGACTTCGGCACGCGGTACGCCGTGTTCGTGCCGATGTTCCTGGCGGTGGCGGCGGGGTGTGCGGTCGCTGTGCGGTGGCGGTGGGCGCCGGTCGCGGTGGGGGTGCTGACGCTGTTGGTCGCGGTCAGCTCGTTGCGGACGTACCCCTACTACCTGCCGTACTCCAACGAGGCGTTCGGCGGTCCGGAGAAGACGCATCTGCGGTTGCACGACTCCAACGTCGACTGGGGTCAGGACCTCGGCCGGCTGGCCGACCGGCTGCGCGAGCGGTACCGGGGCGAGCGGGTCTGGCTCGTGTACAAGGGCAGCGGGGTGCCGTCCGCTTACGGCATCCGGGCCGCCGACCCGCGCAAGGTGCCCGTCCGCGAGGTGCGCGGGCTGCTGGTCGTGTCGGACTCCTCGGTGGCCAAGGCGACCGGGCGACTGGCCGAGTTGATCGAGACCAGTCGTTCGATCGATACGGTCGGCCATTCGATCACGATCTATCGCCGCTGAGCGTTGCCGCTCGGAGGAGCCTCGGTGGCCACAGTGTGTGAGCTATGTTGAAGCACTGTGGGAGACAAAGGAGGCGCACCGGTGTCATCGCCCCAGCAGGCACGTGCGCAGGCATCCGCGATCACCTCGGGAAAGACGGCTCCGGAGGCCGAGGCATCCCCGACTTCCCAGCTCAGGGCGCTCTTCGACCAGCCGAGGCTGTCCCCGGGGCAGCGGCGCATCGCCCAGTACCTGATCGAGCACATCACCGAGGCCGCGTTCCTTTCGATCACCGATCTGGCGGAGCGGGTCGGCGTGAGCCAGCCCTCGGTGACGCGTTTCGCCGCGGCGGTCGGCTTCAGCGGTTACCCCGCGCTACGGGAGAAGCTCCAGTCGATCGCCCTGGGCACCCTTGCCGGGGGCCCGGCGGCAGCCGAGGAGAACGGCGCCAACGAACTGCAGGCCGCGGTGGACGCCGAGATCGAGAACCTGGAGAACCTGCGGCGCGACTTCGCCGACCCCGACCAGGTGATCGACGTCGGCCGCAAACTGTCGCAGTCGACCCCGCTGACCATCCTCGGCCTGCGCATCTCGGCGTCCCTCGCCGAGTACTTCGCCTACGCGGCCCGCCGTATCCACCCGGACGTGCGGCTGGTGACCCGGGGCGGCAGCGTCGCCTACGACGCGCTGCTGCAGTCGCGCGAGGCCGGCGGCACCTGGGTGCTGGCGTTCTCGATGCCGCGGCACGCCCAGGAGACGCTCACGGCCGTACGGGTCGCGCGCAGCGCCGGGCTGCGGGTCGCCCTGATCACCGACCTGGCGCTCGGGCCGGTGGCCGACACCGCCGACGTCGTCTTCGCCACCGGCACCGGCTCACGGCTGGTCTTCGACTCCTACGCCGCTCCCGGCGTGATGGCGGCCGCGCTGCTGCAGGCCATGACCGACGCCGACCCGGAGAGGACGCAGGCGCGGCTGGAGGAGTACGAGCAGATCTCCGACCAGCACCAGTTCTTCCTCCGGGACTGATCCTTCGAACCGGCCGCCTCACGGGCTCAGTCCACTCCGATCAAAACAGGTCACAGAGGAATCATTCAGATCAAATCACGCATGAATGTTTTCATGCTTCTTGCAAAGCGGACGGCATATATAAATACTTCACACCGCACCACCCGCCCGCAGAAAGCAGCCGGTCCGTTCATGCGCACGTCACCCCATCCGCCGTGCGAACGCCGTCTGGTTTCCCGGGCTCCTTCGCGAACAGCCGTGGCCGCCGTCTCCTACCCGCGTCGGCGCTCGGGCTGTTCGGTCGGGCATCGCATGCGCGAGCGCCCGTGGCGGCGGCCCCGGTCATCCCCTAGGCCGGGGCCGCCCCGACCCCGTCGGACACCCCGAACGACGCCGCACACCCGGAAGCGATGACCATGCCCCTGACGACCACGCGCATCAGCCCGGACTGGCCGTGCCAGGTCAAGACCCCCGGTTCCTACGACTGGGAACGCTCCGCGGCCAAGTGGCTGCGGGAGTTGGTGCCGGCACGCTACGCCAGCTACCCGGCGCTGATCCGCCACCCCGTCCTGCTCGCGCGCCACGCCCAGATCCAGGTCCAGAACGAGATCCGGGTCGCGCGCACCGCGCTGCAGACGGCACGGGCCGACCTGCCGTCGCTCGGCATGCCCGAGTCGGTCATCGAGCACACCATCAAGCTGTACGCGGCGGAGGTCATGCAACTGCAGCACATCGCCCGCAGCGTGCGCGCGGTATCCCAGGCGCTGGTCGACCACGGGCGCTGATCCGCCGCGCCTCAGTCGTCGTCGACACGCTCCAGTCGTCGCCGGCCGGCATCCGTCTTCGTCGGCCCGCATCAGTCTTCCCCGGGACGCATCAGTCATCGGCCAGCCACATCAGTCGTCGTCAGGACTCCCGGCCGTCGCCGCGCAGCTGACCTCGGCCGACGGGGCGCCGGTCGCCGAGGTGTAGGCCAGGAAGCCGAACTTGACGCTCGCACCGGGCTCCAGACTGCCGTTCCATGACGCGTTGTCGATGGTGGCCCTGCCATCCGCGGACCTGGTGAGGGTGCCGTCCCAGACCTGGGTGAGGCGGGCGCCGTCGGCCGGTACGACCGTCGCGGTCCAGCCCGAGACGGCAGAGGCGGGCGCGTTGGTCACCGTCACCTCGCCCTGGTAGCCGCCCTGCCAGGAAGAGACGGTCCGGAAGGACGCGGTGCACGCTGCAGGGCCATCCGGATCGCCGGAACCCGGGGTGTCCGAGGCGGTCTGAGTGGGCTCGGCCGATGCGGAGGAGGTCGCGGAGGGAGCCGGTGTCCGGGCCGCTGCGCCGTCACCGCGGCCGGGGAGCAGGAGAGCCCCGCCGAAGCCGATGACCGCGGCCGCCGTCACGGCGACCACCACGGCGGTGCGGCGAAATCCAGGGCCGGACACGGCAGTACCGGGGCGGGCGCCGCCGCCGCGCGGTGGACTCTTCCTGTCCTCGGCGACGGGCGGCAGTTCCTGTGTCGCGTCCTCTGTGCCGGGCTGGTCTGCGGGCAGGGCCACGGTCTCGTAGCCGCCCTTGTTCTCCTCCCACTCCTTGAACAGTTCAGCCAGGGCGTCGGTGCGGCGTGGGCGCAGGACGCGGATCGGTTCCAGGGCCGGGCCTTCGTCGGGCTGCGCAGGGTCGGGCCGTGTGGGCACACCGCTCTCCTTCCGTCCCGTCTGCACGGGCTTCGCCATTCCCCCGACGACTCATACGGGGTTGCCGTCCAGCCGGTTCAGCGGAATGCGTGGGCGGACCAGCCGACCGACGCCCCCTTTCCCCTCCCCACTCCCCTCTCCCGTCTCGCGCCTCCCGTCTCGCGCCTCCCGTCAAACGATCGATACGCTCAATTCGGTATCCCCTATTGAGCGTTTGAGCGCTCCCCTGCTAGAAAGCGCCGTCATGACGACTCGTTGGTCACGTCGCGGCTTTCTGACCGCAAGCACCGGCACCGCTGTCGCGCTCGGCCTGCCCGTCCGGGCGAGCGCCGTGTCTCCGTCCGCCGTACTGGCCGCGGAGGCGGACGAGTTCGCAACCCTTCGAGCCAAGTGGCGCAGGCTCGTCCTGGGCGAGGGGTTCAGCCCCACCGCCGAACCGTTCAGAAGCCGGCTCGCCGAACTGGGCAGCACGGCAAACCAGTTGCGGTCGTCCATGACCCCGGCGGCCGGATCCCTGTGGCCGGACCTGGCCTACGCAGACCCGGAGCCCGACACCGATCAGGAGTCGTACGGCTACTCCGGCAACATGCACGCCAGCTACAGCCGGCTCAACACGCTCGCGCAGGCCTACTGCCAGCAGGGCACAGGTCTGACCGGTGACGCAGGGCTGAAGGACGCGATCCTCACCGGGCTGGACCATCTCCACTCCGAGGTCTACAACGCGGGGCAAACCCGCTACGGCAACTGGTACAGCTGGCAGATCGGTGCCCCGCAGGCGCTGCTCGACGTCTGTGTGCTGATGTACGACCACCTGCCGGCGGAGCGGATCGCCGACTACGTCGCCGCGGTGGACCACTTCGTGCCCGACTCGGCCGTGTCGAGCTACACCGGCACCAGTACCGGCGCCAACCGGGTCGACCTGTGCCGGGTCCTGGCCCTGCGCGGGATCGTGGGCGCGAACTCCGCCAAGGTCGCCCTGGCGCGCGATGCCCTCTCCCCGGTGTTCCCGTACGTCACCAGTGGCGACGGGCTCTACACGGACGGATCGTTCATCCAGCACACCACCGTGCCGTACACCGGCTCCTACGGATCGGTTCTGCTCGGCGGGCTCGGGATGCTGTTCGCGCTGCTGGCCGGGTCGAGCTGGGAGGTCACCGACACGAACCGGCAGATCGTGTTCGACGCGGTGGAGAAGGCATGGGCGCCGTTCCTCTACAACGGGCTCGTGATGGACGGCGTGTCGGGCCGGGCGATCAGCCGTGGACTGTCCGCGACCGACACGAAACAGATCCAGCAGGACGATCACCTGCGTGGTCATCCGATCCTCGCGTCGATCGTTCTGCTCGGACAGGGCGCGAGCACGACGGAGAACGCTCGCTGGCGCGGTCTGGTCAAGGGCTGGCTGCAACGCGACTACTACAGCCCGCCGATGAGCAATCCGACGATCGGTCTGACCGGTCTGGCCCGACTCAAGTCGGTCCTCGACGACACCTCGATAACTTCGATCGCCGAGCCGACCGGCCATCGCCTGTTCACCGACATGGCCCGGGCGACCCACCGCAGACCCGGCTGGGCGGCCTCGCTCAGCATGGCCGACCGGCGGATCACGTACTACGAGACGGGCAACGGCGAGAACCTGCGCGGCTGGCACACCGGTTCGGGAATGCTCTACTGGTGGGGCGACACCTTCGGCAACGGCCAGTACAGCGACGCCTTCTGGCCCACCGTCGACCCGTACCGGCTGCCCGGCACGACCGCCTCGCGCAAGGCACTCGCGGACGCGGCCGGCGGCGGCTGGGGCGCCTCCCTGCCGGACGTGAACTGGGTGGGCGGAGCCACGGACGGGCAGCGCGCGGCGATCGGGCAGTACCTGAAGGGGCTGCAGTCCACGCTGCTGGCGAAGAAGTCGTGGTTCTTCCTGGACGACACGGTCGTCTGCCTGGGCGCCGGCATCAGTTGCACCGACGGGACGACGGTGGAGACCACGGTCGAGAACCGCAACCTCGGCCCCACGGGCGGCGCTCCCTTCGTCGTCGACGGCACCACCAAGCCCGCCGGCTACCCCTGGTCGGAAACGCTCACCGGCGCCACCTGGGCGCACATCGGCGGACACGGCGGCTATGTGTTCCCCGGCGGAGCCACCGTGAAGGCGCTGCGGGACGCGCGGGACGGCCGGTGGAGCGACATCAACAAGGGCGGCTCGACGACGGTCCTCAACCGCAAGTACCTGACGATGTACATCGACCACGGCACGAACCCGGCGGGCGGCACCTGCGCCTATCTCCTCATGCCGGGCGCGACGGCCGCCCGGACGCAGGCCCGGGCCGCGGCGACGACCTGGCTGACCGTCCTCGCCAACACCAACGACCAGCAAGGGGTGGCCGTTTCCTCGCTCGGCTTCACCGGGGTCAATTTCTGGTTCGGCGGCACGGTCGGCGCTCTCGTCGCGAGCCATCCGTGCTGCGTGATGATCAGTGAGAAGTCCGACGGCACGGCGGTGATCTGCGTGAGCGATCCGATGCGGATGCAGACGAGTCTGACGCTCACCTGGAACCGTGCCGTGTCGGCGGTGCTCGCCAAGCCGTCCACCGTGACCGCGGCGACCACCGGTTCCGCGCTGAAGCTCACCTTCGCAGACCTGAGCACCAGCAGGGGCGTCACGCAGAGGATCACCGTCCGGCTGGGGTGAGCGCCCGGCCGCGGCCGGTGCAGCGCGAACCGGCCCGGCGGCCCCGGCGGGAGGGCGGGGGGGGGGGTTCGGTCCCACCGGGGGGATCGTGGGGGGCAGAACAACCAACACAACCCACCCCCCATCCCCCAGCCCCCCCCCCTCCCCCCCGTGCTCC
>NZ_JBVKAU010000027.1:0-79462 GCF_055657525.1 Streptomyces sp. NPDC107522
TCGGCCCTGAAGGGGCCTCGTCCTCAAACGCCGGACGGGCTGGTAAGTCAGCCCCTCCGGCGTTTGAGGAGCGGGGGTCCAGGGGGCGGAGCCCCTTCAAGGATGGGACGGGTAGGGGCGGCGGGGGCGAAAAACAACCCGGCCGTCACGCCATGCGTTCCAGTTCGGACTGGGCGATCCCGTGGGCCAACGGCTGCCCTGCGCCGAGCCGTTCCGCCTCCTCCACGACCGCGAGGCCCAGGCGGGCCGCCTCGTTGCCCTGGGAGCCCGCTAGGTGCGGGGTGACGAAGGCGTTCGGCAGGTCGTACAGGGGTGAGTCGGTGGGCAGGGGCTCGGGGTCGGTGACGTCGAGGATCGCGGAGAGGCGGCCGGTGCGGAGTTCGGCGGTGAGGGCGTCGTGGTCGAGCAGGCCGCCGCGTGCGGTGTTGATCAGGACCGCTCCGTCGGGCATGAGGGCCAGCTCGCGGGGACCGATGAGGTGACGGGTCTCCGGGGTCTCGGGGGCGTGGATCGTCACGGTGTCCGAGGTGTGCAGGAGGTCGTCCAGCGGCAGCAGCGGTACGCCGAGCGCGGCGGCGCCCGCCTCGTCGACGTACGGGTCGGTGAGGCTGACGCGCAGGTCGAAGGGGCGGAGGAGTTCGATGACGCGGCGGCCGATGCGCGAGGCCCCGATCACGCCGACCCGGCGGCCGTGATTGCCGATGCCGGGGACGAGCCCCCAGCCGGGGAAGGCGCGCTCGGTGCGCAGGCGGTCGCGGGCGGCTAGGAGATCCTTCCCGGCGAGCAGGATCATGGCGAGGGTGTACTCGGCGACGGGCACGGCGTTGGCGACGGCCGCCGAGCTCACCGCGATGCCTCTGCGCCACAGCTCGTGCGCGGCGATGCTCTTGACCGAGCCGGCGGAGTGCAGCACCGCGCGCAGTTCCGGGGCGGCGTCGAGGAGGGCCGCGTCGAGGCGGGGGCAGCCCCAGCCGGTGACGAGGATCTCGGTGCGGGCGAGTACGTCCTTCAGGCGCGGGTCCGTGAAGTCCTCGGCCACCAGGGCGGGGTCGATGTCCGCCGACTCCCGCAGCCGCTCCAGCACCTCCGGCGGGAAGACCTGCGGCACGTACTCGGCGGTCATGGCGAAGAGGGCCTGCGGCAGGTGGGGCAAGGACGTGGCCTCCGGCTCGGCGAGGGGGACGAGAGGGGGTGAGAAAGCGGTCTCTACGGTAGGCAGGCGCGGATGAGAGGGTCAACGCACCGGCACTCCCCACAGGAGGGCGCGGCACTCACCCGGCAGGACGGCACGGCACTCACCTGAAGGACGGCAGGATGACCGAGACGATCACGAACTGGGCGGGCAACATCACCTACTCCGCCAAGGAGTTGCACCGTCCGTACTCGCTCGAGGCGGTCAGCGCCCTGGTGGCCGGGAGCGAGCGGGTGCGGGTGCTGGGCAGTGGGCACTCCTTCAACGAGATCGCAGAGCCGGGCCCCGAGGGCGTCCTGCTGTCGATCGCCGGTCTGCCGCCGGTGATCGACGTGGACGGTACGGCCCGTACGGTGCGGGTCTCGGGCGGCGTGCGGTACGCCGAGCTCGCGCGCACGGTGCACGCGCACGGGTTCGCGCTGCCCAACATGGCGTCCCTGCCGCACATCTCGGTGGCCGGTTCGGTCGCCACCGGCACGCACGGGTCGGGGGTCGGCAACGGCTCGCTGGCCACGTCCGTGCGGGAGGTGGAGCTGGTCACGGCGGACGGTTCGGTGGTGACCGTCGGGCGGGGCGATCCGCGGTTCGGCGGTGCGGTCACCTCGCTGGGCGCCCTCGGTGTCGTCACCTCCCTGACCCTCGATCTGGAGCCGTCCTTCGAGGTCGAGCAGCATGTCTTCACCGAACTCCCGCTGGCGGGGCTGGACCTGGCGGCGTTCGAGGCCGTGATGTCGTCGGCGTACAGCGTGAGCCTGTTCACCGACTGGCGTGCGCCGGGATTCCGGCAGGTGTGGCTCAAGCGGCGCACCGACCAGCCGCTGCCCGACGTCGCGTGGGCGGCGCCCGCGACCGAGAAGCTGCACCCGGTGCCGGGGATGCCCGCGGTCAACTGCACGGAGCAGTTCGGGGCGCCGGGGCCGTGGCACGAGCGGCTGCCGCACTTCCGGGCGGAGTTCACGCCGAGCAGCGGGGCGGAGCTGCAGTCGGAGTATCTGCTGCCGCGCCGGTACGCCGTCGAAGCGCTGCATGCTCTCGACGGGATCCGGGAGACGGTCGCCCCGGTCCTGCAGACCTGCGAGGTGCGGACCGTCGCCGCCGACGGACAGTGGCTGAGCCCTTCGTACGGAAGGGACACGGTCGCACTGCACTTCACCTGGATCGAGGACACGGCCACCGTCCTGCCGGTGGTGCGGCGGCTGGAGGGGGCGCTGGACGCCTTCGAGGCGCGGCCGCACTGGGGGAAGGTGTTCACGATGCAGGCGCGGGTGCTGCGCGGGCGGTACCCGCGGCTGGCCGACTTCCGGGCGTTGGCGCGGGAGCTGGACCCGGGTCGGAAATTCGCCAACGCCTTCGTGCAGGAGATACTGGGTGACTGAGCACGGGGGGACTTTGTAAACCCCCTTTCCTAACCCCTTGTCGAAAGTCCCCGCACGCCATAGCCTTGCGCCGCGCCGGTGCCGACGACGACCCGGCACGAGCGAAGGGACGGGGGCACTCACCGGTGAAGCGCACATCACGCGACATCCGCACCGCGAACCGCTACGAGGTGCTGCGCCAGATCATCGCCACGTCGCCCACCTCCAGGCAGGAGCTGGCGGCCGCCACCGGCCTCAGTCTCGCCACGGTCGCCACCCTCGTGGGCGAGCTGCTCGACCTGCGGATGATCACGGAGGTCGGGTTCGAGGACTCGGCGGGCGGCCGCCCCAGGGGGCTCGTGGCCGTCAACGCCTCCGGGGGCGCGCTGATCGGCGTCGACATCGCGGAGACGTACGTCCGGGTCGAGCTGTTCGATCTCGGGCTGAACGTCCTGGCCCGCGCCGACGAGGACATGCGCCCCGGCGAGTCCCGCCCCGAGCAGGTCGTCGGCCATGTCGCCGCGGCCGTCGGCTCGGTGGTGGCGCAGGCCGGGGTGGAGGGCGCGCGGGTGCTCGGCGTCGGGGTGAGCGTGCCGGGGCAGGTGGACCGGGACACCGGCGTCTCGGAGTACGCGCCCAACTGGGACTGGCACGACGTGCCGCTGCTCGACCTGCTCTCCGAGCACATCGCGTACCCGCTGTACATGGACAACCCGTTGCGCGCGTGCGCGGTGGCCGAGCTGTGGTTCGGTGCCGCGCGCGGCAGCGGGGACGCCGTCGTCGTCAACCTCGGGACCGGCGTGGGCGCCGGGCTCGTCCTGGGCGGCGGGCTGCACCGGGGCGTGAGCAACAGCGCCGGCGAGTGGGGCCATACGACGCTCGTGCTGGACGGGCGGCTGTGCCACTGCGGCAACCACGGCTGCGTGGAGACGTATGTCGGCGCGCCCGGAATCATGGTGAACCTGCGGGAGTTGGCCGCCGACAGCACCCTGCTGCACCCGGAGGACCAGACGGCCACGATCGACGCGCTGGCCCGCGGTGTGGCCGCGCACGATCCGGTGGCGGTCAAGGTGGTCCGGGACACCGCCCGCTATCTGGGCGCGGGCATCGCCGACCTGGTGAACCTGTTCAACCCCGAAGTCGTCGTGCTCAGCAGCTGGGTCGCCGCCACCCTCGGCGAACCGCTGCTGCAGGAGGTGCGCGAGGCCGTGGCCCGGCACGCACTGAGGCGTCCGCTGGCCGCCACCCGGATCGTTCTCTCCCCCATCCCCACCGACCCGGTGTGCCTGGGCGCGGCGACGTTCGCGCTCGAAGGGGCGCTGCAGTCCGTGGGGCAGCGGGCCGGGACGAAGCGGGCCGGACCGGCGCGCAGCCGGACGTGATTTCCCTGGTCTGAAGCGGGTTCGCGGGCCGCTGGTGCGGCGGTCCGCGAGCCCGTCACGTCCGGTATTCCGAACGTTGCACAACGCTTCGTGCAGACTTCGTCCAACCCCTTGCCGAAGCCTTAGCCGAAGGTTAACGTCCCGCACCGCACCCCATTTGAGCCAACTGGCGCTGAGCCGCATCAGCCACAGGCACAGGGCCGCAGCCGTACTCGAGACAAGGACGTCAGCATGTCGGCAATGAGCAACACCAACTGGGACCGCCGGAACGTACTGCGGGCCGCGATGGGTCTGGCCGCCGCGGGCGGGCTTGCCGCGTGCGGCAGCAACACCGGGCGGGGCAGCGGAGGTTCGGGCGACGGTCTCGTCCAGTACTTCCACGCGTACGGCGAGGCCGGCGTCGAGCAGGCCGTCAAGAAGTACGCGAAGGCCTACAAGGACGCCGACGTCACCACCCAGTGGATCACCGGCAACAACTTCGAGCAGAAGCTGTTCGCCGCGCTGCTCACCAAGAACGCGCCGGACGTGTTCGAGTTCCACCCGCAGATCCAGCTCGTCAAGAGCGGTCAGGTGGCCGACCTGACCGACATCATCGAGCCGGTCAAGGACGACTTCAACCAGGCCGACATCAAGTCGCACACGGTCGACGGGAAGATATACGGCGTCCGGATGATCGACGATCCGCAGTTCTTCTTCTACCGGCCCTCGCTCTTCGAGAAGGCGAAGGTCGAGGTGCCGACCACGCTGGAGGAGCTGATCGAGGCCGCCGCCAAGCTCAAGACCAGCAAGGTCAAGGGCGCCTACCTGGGCAACGACCTCACCCCGGTCCAGCACAACCTGATCTGGTCGGCCGGCGCCGACACGCTCACCGCGGACAACAAGCCCGCCTTCAACACCGACGCCGTGGCCGAGGGACTCAAGCAGCTGCGCGGCCTGTTCACCAGCGGCGACCTGCTGCTCGACGCGCCCGCCGACTGGTGGGATCCGTCGGCCTTCACCCAGGGCCTGACGGCGATCCAGTGGTGCGGCATGTGGGCCATGCCGGCCATGCAGCAGGCGCTCGGCGACGACATCGGCGTCTTCCCCTTCCCGAAGGTCGGCTCCAGCGGCAAGGAGTCGGTCTACAACGGCGGCTGGTCGATGTTCGTCAACGCCAAGGGCAAGAACGTCGAGGCGGCCAAGGAGTACGTGAAGTGGCTGTGGATCGACCAGAAGCAGTACCAGGAGGACTTCGCCACCTCCTACGGCTTCCACATCCCGCCGCGCACCTCGCTCGCCGAGTCCGCGACGAAGCTGAAGTCCGGCCTTCCGGCCGAGGGTGTGAAGCTCTTCAACGAGTTCGGCCACTTCGACAACATCGGCTGGACCCAGGCCATGATCGCCGCGATCAACGACGTGATGGCGAACTCCGTCCGCAAGGACGGTGACCCCAAGGCCCAGCTCGCCGCCGCCGAGAAGAAGGTCGACGCCGAGCTCAAGAAGCTCTTCGGATAGGCCGCCGGACGGATCTCGACATGTCGACCACCACCACACCCGGGGTCGCCAAGAACCCCGCCCCGGCCGAGGTCTCCAAGGACCGGCCGCGGCGGGGCCTCAAGGCGAACAGCACCTTCAACTTCTGGCTCTTCACCGGGCCGTTCCTGATCGGCCTGGTGATCTTCGTCTTCGTGCCGATCGGCTGGAGCCTGTATCTCAGCTTCTTCGAGGCACGCTTCACCGTCACACCGAGCGAGTTCGTCGGCTTCGACAACTACAAGCAGATCCTGACGGACACGGACTTCAGGAACTCCCTGGTCACGTTCACCGTCTTCGCCGCGTTCATCGTGCCGACCACCTGGGCGATGTCGCTGGGACTCGCACTCCTGGTGAACCGGCTGCGGTTCATGCGGGCGTTCTTCCGGTCGGTGTTCTTCCTGCCGACCGCGGTCAGCTACGCGGCCGCCGCGCTGATCTGGAAGATGTCCATCTTCAACGGCGTCCGCTTCGGCATGGCCAACACGTTCCTCGGCTGGTTCGGGGTCGAGAACATCGCCTGGCTGGGCAATCCCGATCCGCCCTGGTACTGGCTGGTCATCGTGACCGTCCGGCTGTGGCTGCAGTCCGGCTTCTACATGATCCTCTTCCTGGCGGCGCTGCAGAACATCCCGAAGGAGCTGTACGAGGCCGCCTCCATCGACGGCGCCAAGCCGGGCTGGCAGACCTTCCGCCACATCACGCTGCCGCAGCTGCGCGCGACGTCGACCGCGGTGATCCTGCTGTTGCTCATCGCCGCCTACCAGGCCTTCGACGAGTTCTTCATCCTGCTCGGAAAGGCCACCTGGGGCATGCCGCCGCTGGTCGAGCTGTACAAGATGGCGCTGGGCGAGAACCAGAACTACGGCGCGGGCAGCGCGGGTGCGCTGGTCCTGACGGCGCTCATCTGCCTCGTGACCCTGTTCCAGGGCAAGATCATGGGCTTCGGAAGGGGTGACGAGTCCCAGTGACCACCACAGCACCCGACGTCAGCAAGCCGGCCAAGGCCCGGCGCCGCGGTGGCGTCATGAGCAGCACCGGTCTGTACATCGCGACCGGCGTGGCCGCCGTACTCTTCCTCATCCCGTTCTATCTGATCGTCCGCAACGCCTTCATGACGGACCCGGAGATCACGGGCGAGGAGTGGAAGTGGTTCCCCACCGACATCCAGTGGGGCAACATCGCCGAGCCGTTCGACGACGTCACCGTCGACTTCGCCCGGTCGTTGTGGAACTCCCTGGTGGTGGCCATCCTGCACACCACGGGCATCCTCCTGATCTGCTCGCTGGCCGGATACGGCCTGGCCCGCATCCCGTACCGGCACGCCAACAAGATCTTCTACGCCGTACTGGCCACCCTGATGGTGCCCACGGCCGTGACCTTCGTCCCGAGCTTCGTGCTCGTCTCGTCGCTCGGCTGGGTCGACACCTACCGCGGTCTCATCATTCCGGGCCTGTTCAGTGGTTTCACCTGCTTCCTGTTCCGGCAGTACTTCTTGGGGTTTCCCAAGGAGCTGGAGGAGGCGGCACGCGTGGACGGTCTCAGCTACTGGGGCGCGTACTGGCGTGTCGTCGTGCCCAACTCGCTGAACTTCTTCGCGGCGATCGCCACGATCACCTTCATCGCGGGCTGGAACGCCTTCCTGTGGCCCCTGGTCATCGGCCAGGACCCCAGCGCGTGGACGGTGCAGGTCGCCCTCTCGTCGTACGCGACCAACCAGACCGTCAACTACCACCTGATCTTCATGGCCACGGCCATCTCCATCCTGCCCCTGTTGCTCGTGTTCCTGTTCCTTCAGCGCTGGCTGGTCCAGGGCATCGCACAGACCGGCATCAAGGGCTGACGCCTTCTTCTCAAGACCTGGAGACCGATGTCTTTCCGCA
This sequence comes from Streptomyces sp. NPDC107522, assembly GCF_055657525.1. NCBI lineage: Bacteria > Bacillati > Actinomycetota > Actinomycetes > Kitasatosporales > Streptomycetaceae > Streptomyces > Streptomyces sp. NPDC107522. The sequence continues at coordinate 7,325 of NZ_JBVKAU010000027.1, forward strand.
CCACCCCACCCGTCGACTACGTCGAGGACGTCTCACCGGGCCGCGGGACCCTCCCGCCCCGCGCCTGGTACGCGTCCTCGGACGCCAAGTCCCTGCTCCTGAACGGCAGCTGGCGCTTCCGTGTGTCGGCGACCGCCGACGCCGAGGACGACTCGTTCGCCGCCGAGGGGTACGACGCCGGGGACTGGGCCGAGGTCACGGTCCCCGGCCACTGGGTCCTGCAGGGCGACGGCGCGTTCGGCTCGCCCGTCTACACCAACCACCTCTACCCCTTCCCGGTCGACCCGCCGCACGTCCCGACCGAGAACCCGACCGGCGACCACCTGCGGGTCTTCGACCTGCCCGAGGACTGGCCCGCCCTGGAAGAGGGCGGCGCCGTCCTGCGCTTCGACGGCGTGGAGTCCTGTGCCCGCGTCTGGCTGAACGGCTCGGAGCTCGGCGAGTTCAAGGGCTCCCGGCTGCCGCACGAGTTCGCCGTCGGGGACCTGCTGAAGCCGGCCGGCAACGTGCTCGCCGTCCGGGTGCACCAGTGGTCGGCGGGCTCCTACCTGGAGGACCAGGACCAGTGGTGGCTGCCCGGCATCTTCCGTGACGTCACCCTGCTGCACCGCCCGGCGGGCAGCGTGGGCGACTTCTTCGTGCACGCCTCCTACGACCACACCACGGGCGAGGGCACCCTGCGCGTCGACTCCGACGTCGACGGGCGGGTGTCCGTGCCCGCCCTGGACATCGATGTCGCGACCGGCGAGCCGGTGACCGTCCCGGTCGAGCCGTGGTCGGCGGAGACACCGAAGCTGTACGACGGCGAGCTGATCACCGCGGGTGAGCGCGTGCCACTGCGCATCGGCTTCCGTACGGTCGTCCTCGAGGACGGCCTGGTCAAGGTCAACGGCACGGCGATCCTCTTCAAGGGCGTCAACCGCCACGAGTGGCACCCCGAGAAGGGCCGCGCCCTGGACCTTGCGACCATGCGCGAGGACGTGCTGCTGATGAAGCGGCACAATCTCAACGCCGTGCGCACCTCGCACTACCCGCCGCACCCGGCCTTCCTCGACCTGTGCGACGAGCTGGGCCTGTGGGTCATCGACGAGTGCGACCTGGAGACGCACGGCTTCACCGAGCAGGCCTGGCGCGACAACCCCGTCGACGACGACCGCTGGACCCCGGCCCTGCTGGACCGCGCGGCCCGCATGGTCGAGCGCGACAAGAACCACCCGTCGATCGTCTTCTGGTCCCTCGGCAACGAGGCCGGCACCGGGCGCGGGCTGACCGCGATGGCCGAATGGATCCACGACCGGGACCCGGAACGGCTCGTGCACTACGAGGGCGACATCAACTGCCGGGACACGGACGTGTACTCGCGGATGTACGCCTTCCACGACGAGGTCGAGAAGATCGGGCAGCAGCTCGACGGCGGCACCCACAAGCGCCGCGAACTGCCCTTCATCCAGTGCGAGTACGGGCACGCCATGGGCAACGGCCCCGGCGGCCTCGCCGACTACCAGGAGCTGTTCGAGAAGTACGACCGGCTCCAGGGCGGCTTCATCTGGGAGTGGATCGACCACGGCATCAAGCACCCCGAGCTGGGCTACGCCTACGGCGGCGACTTCGGCGAGGAGCTGCACGACGGCAACTTCGTCTGCGACGGCCTGATCTTCCCGGACCGGCGGCCCTCCCCCGGGCTCGTCGAGTTCAAGAAGGTCATCGAGCCGGTCCGCATCGAGGGCGACGGCGCCGACGGCACCGTACGCGTCACCAACAAGTACGACTTCGCCGACCTGTCGGGCCTCGCCTTCGAGTGGGCGTACCAGGTGGACGGCGAGACGGTCGAGGCGGGCGCCCTGTCGGTGCCGGACCTCGCGCCCGGCGAGTCTGCGGACGTCAAGCTGCCGGAGCCGCCCGCGCACGAGCCGAGCGGCGAGACGCAGTGGACGGTGCGGGCGCTGCTCGCGGCCGACACGGCGTGGGCGCCGAAGGGTCACGTCGTCGCCTGGGGCCAGGTCCCGGTGCACGCACGTCAGGCGCCCGCTGTCACCGCAACCGACCGTCCGACGACGAGCGATCGCCTGATCACCCTCGGCCCGGCCTCCTTCGACGGCCGCACCGGCGCGCTGAAGACCATCGGCGGTGTCGACGTGACGGCTCCGCGTCTGGACGTGTGGCGGGCGCCGACGGACAACGACGACGGTGCGGAGTGGCAGACGGACACCCGCTACGGGATGCTCTGGCGCAAGTACGGCCTGCACCGCATGCGCCACCGCCTCGACGCCGTCGAGGTGAGCGACGACGCGCTGACGGTGCGAACCCGGGTGGCGCCCGCCGCCTGGGAGTTCGGTCTCGCGACGGTCTACCGCTGGACCTCCGACGGCGAGCGGCTGAAGCTGACCGTGTCCGTGACGCCGGACGGCGACTGGCCGGTGCCGCTGCCCCGGCTCGGCATCCGGTTCGGGCTTGCGCAGGCGGACCAGGTGCAGTGGTTCGGCGGCGGTCCCGGTGAGGCGTACCCGGACACCCGGCTGGCCTCGATGGTCGGCCGCTGGCAGTCGACCGTGGACGAGCTGCAGACGCCGTACGTCCGCCCGCAGGAGAACGGCGCCCGTGCCGACGTCCGCTGGGTGGAGCTCGGCGGGCTGCGGATCGAGGGCGATCCGGAGTTCTGGTTCAGCGCGCGACGCTGGACGAACGAGCAGCTGGACGCCGCGCGACACCTCACCGATCTCACGCCGGGCGACACGGTCTGGGTCAACCTCGACCACGGCCAGCACGGCATCGGCTCGCAGTCCTGCGGCCCGGGCCCGCTGCCGCAGTACTACCTGAAGGCCGAACCGACCGAGTTCTCGTTCGTGTTCTCGACCGCCAGGTAAGAAGACCATTAATCGATTGACCGATTGATCGACTTTCCGACAGGGTCGGAAAGTCGCCTGCGGCCGGTCGGCACCCCCGCCGACCGGCCGCGACTTGTCTGATCAGGCAAAGGAGTTGATGCCCCTTGGATGGCAGCATCGAGGTTCGCGGCCTGTCCCGAACCTTCCACACCACCGTCCGCAGGCCCGGCCTCGCCGGCGCGCTGCGCTCCCTGGTCAATCCGGAACGGGTCGCCAAACACGCCGTCTCCGACGTGACCTTCTCCGTCGCCCCCGGCGAACTCCTCGCCCTGCTCGGCCCGAACGGCGCCGGCAAGTCCACCACCATCAAGATGCTCACCGGCATCCTCACGCCCACCTCCGGCGAGGCCCGGGTCGCGGGCGTGGTGCCGTACGAGGAGCGCGAGCGCAACGCCCGTAACATCGGCGCGGTGTTCGGGCAGCGCACCCAGCTGTGGTGGGACCTGCCGGTGCGCGAGTCGTTCGCGATCCTGCGGGACATCTACGAGGTGCCGAAGGCCGACCACGCGGCCCGGCTCAAGGAGTTCGACGACCTCCTCGACCTCTCCTCCTTCTGGGACACCCGGGTCCGCCATCTCTCCCTCGGCCAGCGCGTCCGCTCCGATCTGGCCGCCGCCCTGCTGCACGACCCGCCGGTCGTCTTCCTCGACGAGCCGACCATCGGCATGGACGTGGTGGTCAAGGAACAGGTGCGGGAGTTCCTCCGCAACCAGGTGGAGCAGCGCGGCCGTACGGTCCTGCTGACCACCCACGACATGACCGAGGTGGAGCGGCTCGCCGAACGTGTCGTACTGGTCAACCACGGGCGGCTGATGCTCGACGGCACCCTGGACGAGATCCGCCGCAAGTTCGGCTCGACCTGGCAGGTGCGGGCGACGCTCGCCGACCCGCACGCCGACGTAGTACCGCCGTCGGGCACCGCGCTGCTGCGGCAGGACGGCCCGCTGGTCGTGTTCGGCCCCGACGGGCCCGATGCCCCGACCGTCCACCAGGCGCTGAAGGCGGTCATCGAGCGGTTCGAGGTGACGGACATCGGCATCGACGAGGCGGACCTGGAAGACGTGATGAGGGCCGCGTACGCCCAGGCGGGCACCGCCTCGGAAGGGGCCTGACATGGCGGTCCTGCACGCCTGGCGCACGGCCCGCGTCACCCCGCTCGGTGAGCTCCACGCCCCGCCCCGCATGGCCGCCGTCCTGCTCCGGCTGACCGTGCAGGTGGTGCTGGTGTGGTCCTTGTGGCGCGGCCTGTACGCGCAGAGCGGCACCACCGCCGGACTCGACCGGGACCAGGCGGTGACGTACGCCGTGCTCGCCGTACTGGCCTCCCGCCTCAGGGAGTTGGACCAGCACACGGGCCGGGACATGGTGCTGCAGCACATGCAGCTCGGCACCATCGTCTACTGGTACCTGCGCCCCCTGCCGCCGCAGCGCTACTACGCCCTGCGTGCCCTCGGCGAACAGCTCTACGGGCTGGCGTGGGCGCTGGGCGGCTACGCGGTCTGTCTGGCCGTGGGACTCGTGGAACCCCCCGGGTCCGCCGCCGTGGCCGGGGTGTTCGTGCTGAGCATGCTGCTCGGCCAGTGGGTCCTGTACTACGTCATGCTCGTCCTGGACCAGCTGTGCTTCTTCACGCTCCGCAACAACGCCGCGATGCTGATCCTCCTCTTCGCGCAGAACCTGCTCGCGGGCGTGTACGCCCCGCTGTGGTTCTTCCCGGACTGGTTCGTCACGCTGAGCGCCTTCCTGCCCTTCCAGGCGACGCTGAGCGTGCCGCTGTCGCTGTACGTGGGCCGGATTCCCTTGTCGGACGCGGCGTTCCAGCTGGCCGTGCAGGCCGGCTGGGTGGTGGTGCTGGCGCTGTTCACCCGGTGGGTGTGGCGGCAGGCCGCGCGGCGCGTGATCTCGCAGGGAGGCTGAGATGTCGCTGAAGGCTCTGCGCATCGTGTGGCGCATCACCGCTCTCAACTTCCGTGCCCAGCTGGAGTACCGCACCGAGTTCCTGATGATGGTCGCGATCGGCGCGGTCTGGCAGGTGTCGGTGATCGTGTTCGCGACGGTGCTGCTGACCCGGTTCACCGGGATGGGCGGCTGGGACAGCTCGGACGTGCTGCTCATCCCGGCCACGCGGATGCTGGCCCACGGGCTGTTCGTGCTGTTCCTGGGGCGCATGCACTGGGCGGGCCGGCAGATCCAGGAAGGCAGGATCGACACCTACCTGCTGCGCCCCATGCCGGTCCACCGCCAGGTCCAGCTGGACTACTTCCCCACCAACGCCATCGGTGATCTGACGGTCGCGGTCGGCCTGATGGTGGGCGCGCTGTCGCGCAGTCATCTCGACTGGACGTCGGGCCGGATCACGTACCTGGTCGCGGCGGTGCTCGGCGGCATGCTCCTGGAGGCGGCCCTGTTCACGGTCGTGGCCTCCGCGGCGCTGCGCTTCCCGGCCGCCGACTACTGGGGCCGCTGGCTGGAGGAACTCCTCGGCACCTTCGGCAGCTACCCGCTGAACGTGCTGCCCAAGGCGGTGGGCGGCTTCCTCACATACGGCCTGCCGCTCGCGTTCGTCGCCTACTTCCCGGCGGCGGTGCTGACCGGTCACGGCCACGACACCATCGTCCCGTACTGGCTGGCGGCGGCCTCGCCGCTGCTGGGCGTACTGGCGTATCTGGCGGCGCGACTGCTGTGGCGGTGGAGCCTGCGGCACTACACGGGCGTCAACGGATGACGCAGACGGTACGTCCTTGAGGCCGCTTCTCCGGCCGGCAGCCCTGGATGCCGGCCGGAGAAGGGGTGTTACCGCGGATGGTCGGTGGTGCCTACGGACAGCTGATCCGCGTGTCCCCGGCGTCCGTCGTGCAGGTGTCCGTGCCGGGACCGCCGTTGGCGGTGTCGTTGCCGGAGACGTTGTCGACGGTGTTGAGGACGTCGTTGCCGTAGTTGCCGATCACGTTGTCGTTGCCGGGTCCTCCGTTGAGGGTGTCGTTGTTGAGGCCTCCGTCGAGGCGGTCGTTGCCGAAGTTGCCGTATGCCGTGTCGGTCCCGGAACCGGCGTTGATCGAGTCGTCGCCGCCGAGGCCGCAGATGACGTCGGTGCCGCTGGTGCCGGTCAGGGTGTCGTTGCCGCTGGTGCCGATGCGGGTGCAGCCGCGGGAGTTGTTGACCGTGGTGGGGGACGTCGTGGTGTTGTTGGCGGTGTCCGGGTCGGTCTGGTCGGCGCTCACGGTGGCCCGGTCGGTGAGGGTTCCCGTGGCCCTGGGTTCGACGACGACCGTCAAGGTGGTGCGGGCGCCGGCGGCGAGCGTGCCGAGGGCGCAGGTCGCGCCGGTGGCGGAGGTGGTGCAGCTGCCCTGGGCCGGGGTGGCCGAGATGACCGTGGCGGCGGGGCCGGTGACCGTGTCGGTGAGGCTGATGCCGGTGGCCGAGGTCGTGGTGCTGTTGTTGGTGACGGTCACGGTGTACGTGGCGCGGTCGCCGATGCTGACCGTGCCCGTGCCGGTCTTGCTGACGGACAGGTCGACGCCGGCGGGCGGCGGCGGAGGCGGTGGGGTGCCCTCGCCGCCGAGGTAGCGGGCCAGGGCGCGCAGGCCGCTGCTGTTGAAGCCGAAGGCGACGATCTTGCCGTCGGACTGGAGGGCGAGGCTTCTCACCCGGTCGCCGGTGCCGAAGTCGGTGGTGGTGCGGCCGTTGGTGCCGAAACCGGTGTCGAGGGTGCCGTCGGCGTGGTAGCGGGCGAGCGCGTAGTCGCCGCCCGCGGTGCCGCCCGCGACGATCCCGTCGTCGGGCTGGAGCGTCAGGTCGTGCACGGCGGAGCTGGTGCCGAAGTCGGTGGTCACCACACCGTTGCTGCCGAACGTTGCGTCGCGGCTGCCGTCGATGTTGTAGCGGACCAGTGTGAAGTCGTCGCCGCTCGGACCGGACATGACGATCTTGCCGGTGGACTGCACCACGACGGTCTCGCCCCAGTTGTAGCCGCCCAGGTCCGTGGTCACCTTGCCGTCGCCGCCGAAGGTGGTGTCGAGGCTGCCGTCGGCGTTGTAGCGGGCCAGGGCGAAGTCGAAGGAGGTCTCGCCCGCGTAGCCGACCACGACGATCTTCCCGTCGGGCTGGAGGGCCATGTCCCGGGCGACCGCACCGCCCGTTTCGGAGAACGAGGTCGTGACCACGCCGTCACCCCCGCCGAAGGCGCCGTCCTGGCTCCCGTCGGGCAGGTACCGGACGACCGCGAACCAGCCGCCGGCGAAGGCTGCCGCGACGATCTTCCCGTCGGGCTGCACCGCGACTCCGGCCGCGTCCTCGGCCCCGCCCGCCAGACCGGGGCTGACCCAGCCGTCGCCGCCCCCGAAGGAGGTGTCGACGCTGCCGTCCGCGTTGTAGCGGGCCACCGTGAACCAGCAGCAGCCCGCGAACTCGTCGTCGGTCTCCTGGTGGCGGCCCACGACGACGATCTTCCCGTCGCTCTGGAGCGCCACCCCCTGGGCCACGTCGTCGCCGCCCTCGAAGTCGGTCAGCACCTCGCCGTCGCCACCGCCGAAGGAGGTGTCGACGCTGCCGTCCGGATTGTGCCGCGTCAGAGCGAAATCGGCGCCCGTGGCCTGTTCCCAGCCGACCGTGACGATCTTGCCGTCGGGCTGGATCGCCACGTCATCGCCCTCGGCGTAGCTGGAGGTCGCGATGGTGACCCGTCCGCCGGTGCCGAACGTGGTGTCCAGGTCACCGGGTGCGGCGAACGCGCCGTGCGGTACGGCGACGACGAACGCCAGTGCCGCGGCCAGGGCGGTCGCGGCACGTAGGGATCCCCGTAGGGAAGCAATGATGGACATGCCGCCAGAGTCCGGTTCATCCCGCGGCACTTGGGGACGCCGGGCCAGCGGATCGGCTCACTGGGCCGCAGAGCTCCACCCTGCGGGGTGACCGCTCCGACGATATGAAAGCCCCGCTGACCTCGCCCGATGAACGACGATCACGAACGGGACACCCGCGTGAGGGCCTACGCCGCCGAAGCCGCCGTGTGGTCCCGCCTCGCCGCCCTGCTGCCGGACCAGGAGCAGGTCGACGAGGTCCAGTCCTGCTGGGACATCGGGGAGCAGGAGGCGGGGCTCGAGGTGCTGGTGGGCAGACTGACCGAGCAGGGCCTGCCGGTGGGCGAGTCGGCGCGGGCCGAACTCGCGGTGATGGCCGAGCAGTGGGGCGTGTGGGACCGGCTCGGGGCGTCGATCGCGGGGTGCTCGCCGGATGCCCGACAGCCCGCGCGATGGCGGGTGTTGGAGGACGGGGCCGAGGAGACGCTCCCGCTGCGTGCGGTGTTGCCGGAGGGTGCGTCCCCGCAGTCGGAGGTCGTGCCGTGGATCGTGTGCCCGCCCTGCGGCCGGGTGCTGGCCCGGGTGCACCGGCGCGAGGAGTGGGGCGGCCTGTCGTACCTCGCGGAGTCGTACGTGGTGTTCGCCCGGGACCGTGCCTTCGCGCCGCTGGTCTTCGACCGGGAGGACGACGGGGCCGCGTGGGCCGCGCTGGACGCGCTGCGTACGGCGTGCGGGCGCGGGCGGGGGTGAGCCGGTCAGGGGCGGTGGCCTGACCGCCGTATCGGGGTGAAGAGGGCGGCGGCCGCGATCAGGACGCAGCATCCGCCCGCGAGCAGGCCCACCGGGGCGGTGCCGTGGCGTTCCGCGGCCCAGGTGAGGACGGCCGCGCCGATCGGGGCCGTGACGAGGGTCGTCCGCAGGCCGATCGTGCTGGCCGGCGCCCCGCGCCCAGGGGGCGCACGCCGTAGTTGACGGTGCTGTAGGCACCGGTCACGCGGCTGCGAAGTAGGTCGCGCCGAGGATCCCGGCCCGGGCCCACGCGGGCCCGTCCGCACCGGTGGCGAGGGCGATGGGCGCCGGGAACAGGACGGAGCCGACGGCGATGCTGCGTCCCACGCCGATCCGCCGGGACAGCCAGGGCGCCGCCAGTGCGCCGACGAGGAGAGCAGCGGGTGGCCGCCGGGTTCCCCGGACACGGCGGAACGTCACGCCTCTCACTGTTTCCCCAACGGCCCTTGTGCGTCACCCTGGTTGACGCGGAACCTGAACAGCGCTCACCTTCAGTGCCCACCTTCTTGCCCCTCTGTCACCCCCGGAGACGACCCCCACCATGAGAAGACTGATCGGCACGCTCGCGGCGGCCGCGCTGGCCCTCACCGGCCTCACCACCACCGCGGCCACGCCCGCGACGGCCGCCACCTCCGGCACCTTCGACGTCCTCACGTACAACATCGCCGGGCTCCCCCTGGGCCTCGGCGACAGCGACCCCGAGACGAACACGCCGCTCATCGGGCAGCGCCTCGCCCCGTACGACATCGTCAACGTCCAGGAGGACTTCAACTACCACGCGTCGCTGTACGCCAACGACACCCACCCGTACCGCACGGCCACCAGCGGTGGAGCGGGCTTCGGCGACGGCATGAACACCCTGTCCGACTTCGCCTTCGAGGACTTCCAGCGGGTGAAGTGGAACGACTGCACGGGCACGAACTGCCTGACACCCAAGGGCTTCTCCCTCGCCCGCGTGCGCCTCGCCGAGGGCGTGTTCGTGGACCTCTACAACGTCCACACCAACGCCGACTCCGACGACGCCGCGCTTGCTGCCCGCCGGGCCAACATCGAGCAGTTGTCGGACTTCATCCAGGCCAACTCCTCCGGCAACGCGGTGATCGTCATGGGCGACACCAACACCCGCTACACGCGCACCGGCGACAACATCCGCACGCTGGTCGGCGAGAACGGCCTGACCGACGCCTGGGTGCAGCTGGTCAAGGGCGGCACACCGCCGGCGGCCGGCAGCGACGCGCTGCTCTGCGACGCGACCGCCCCGACCAACGACTGCGAGGTCGTCGACAAGGTCCTCTACCGCGGCAGCAAGCTGCTCACCCTGAACGCCACCCGCTACAACAACGACTGGGCGAAGTTCCTCCGCGACGACGGCAAGCACCTCTCCGACCACTTCCCGCACACGGTCGGCTTCTCCTACACCCTCAACCCCTCCCTGCGGGCAAGCGACTTCTTCGGCGGCCCGCACGGCACCGCCTTCAACGACGCCGACGACCTCCCGGCGGCACCGTCCCCCCGCACCCTCACCCTGCGCGGCGGCTCCCGCCTGGACGCGGTCTCCCTGACCCACGATGGCGGCACGGCCCTCACCCACGGCGGTACGGGCGGCACGGCGACCTCCCTGACCCTGGCCGCGGGCGAGCACATCACCGCCGTAAAGCTGACGCAGGGCCAGAAGGACGGCCGTACGCGGATCTTCTCCGCCGCCTTCACGACGGACCGCGGCCGCACCCTGTCCTCGGGTACGGCCACGTCCGACGCCAGGACCTTCACGGCCCCGTCCGGCCGGCAGATCGTCGGCTTCACGGGCCGGTCGGGCGACGAGATCGACAAGCTGGGCGTGCTGTACGCGCCTACGGCCTGATCTCGTAGACCACATTGAACGCCGTCTCCGCGACCCGGCGGAACCGGGAGAAGCCCGCCTCCGTGACCACCGCTCGGATCGCCGCCTCCCCGGCCTGCGCACCGAGTGAGTGGCCACCTGGCTGGGAGAGGCTGTTGGGCACGCAGAGGAAGGTGGAGCCGCTGTAGTAGAGGCGACCGACCGGGTTGAAGTTCTCCTCGACCCGGTCGGAGGCGTTCGGCTCCACCAGCAGCCAGGTGCCGTCCTCGGCCAGCGCCTCGCGCACACGCCGGGCGGCCCCGACCGGGTCGCCCATGTCGTGCAGGCAGTCGAACATGGTCACCAGGTCGTAGTCCGTACCGCTGAAGGTCTGCGCGGTGCCGATCTCGAAGGTGAGCCGGTCGGCGAGCCCGGCGTCGGCGGCCTTCTTGCGCGCCAGCTCGATCGACCTGGCGTGGTAGTCCGAGCCGACGACCCTGGTGCGCGGGTAGGCCTCGGCCATCAGCACCGATGAGGAGCCCAGGCCGCAGCCGACGTCCGCGACCCGAGCGCCCGCGGTGAGCTTGGCGTCGACGTCGTCCAGCGCGGGGATCCAGTTCGGGACCAGCTCGGCCACGTAACCGGGCCGGTAGAACACGTCGACCCCGACGAAGACGTCCTCGTCGTGCTCGTGCCAGCCGAATCCCTCGCCGCTGCGAAAGGCCTCGGCGATGTGGGGTTCGGCGCGCAGCATGGCGAGCGCGAAGCGGAACGCCGCCGCCACGTTGGGGCCCTCGGGGTCGGCCAGGCAGAACGCCTGCTCCTCGGTCAGCGAGAACCGTCCGCTCGTGGGCTCGTACGCGGCATATCCACCGGCGGCCTGTCCGCGCAGCCACTCGGTGAGGTAGCGCGGATGGCAGCCGGTGCGCTCGGCGAACTCCTCCGGCGTCGCGGGGCCCTCCGCGAGCGCCTGGTAGAGGCCGAGCCGGTGGCCGACGGCGATGGAGCCGGCGGCTTCGGTGGCGCCCAGGTCGGTCACGAACCGGCCCAGGAACTCGTTCACTTTCTCGTGGTCCACGGCTGGATTCCCTTCCTGTCCGGTGGGGTCTGTCCGGCGGGATCTGCCCCTGGGTCCGGTGGGACCGGCTCGTGCCGGCCACGACACAAAGGTTCGACGCCGGGCCTGTCACGGCGCTCGCACGGGCTGTCATGGCGCTCGCACGGGCTATCGTCGTGCTGACAGGGCGAGAGTCCGCCTGCGCCCGTCCTCGTCGCGCGGGCCCTGGACACCGGAGGTGCCATGGCGGTCGGGCCGTCGCCGTCGTCGGTTCGGGTGGAGGTGCTGGGGCCGCTGCGGCTTCTCGTCGACGGCGCCCTCGTGGACGTACCGGGTCCGAAGCGGCGCGCGGTGCTCGCGCTGCTGGCGCTGGCGGAGGGCCGGACCGTGACGGTCGACCGCCTCGTGGACGCGCTGTGGCCGTCGGAAGTCCCCGCGTCCGGGCGTCAGGCCCTGCACAACCACGTCTCCCGGCTGCGCGGCCACCTCGGTGCGGGAGCGGCTCTGCTGGAGACGTGGCAGGACGGTTACCGGCTCGCACTCGACTCCGGGGGACTGGACGCCGCCCAGGCGCGGGCGTTGCTCGCGGCGGCACGTTCGGCCGCGGAGCGGGACCCGGCCGGTTCGTACGCCCTGTTGCGGGAGGCGTACGGGCTGTGGCGGGGGCCGGCGCTCGCCGACCTCACCGACGTCGGGCCCGTTGCCGCCGCGGTCGAGGACTGCGAGCGGCTGCACGTCGAGGTGACCGACGCGCTGATCGCCGCCGCGGTGGCCGCAGGGCAGGCCGAGCAGGTCGTGGGCCTCGCGGCGACGTCGTCGGCCGGCGATCCGCTCCGGGAGCCCGGGGTGCTGCTGCACATGCGTGCGCTGGCGGCGACCGGCCAGGCACCGGAGGCGTTGCGCATCGGCCGGGAGTACCGGCGGCGGCTGGCCGACGAGACAGGGCTGGACCCGTCGCCCGCGCTGGATGCGCTTGAGCAGGACATCGCCACCCCCGACCGCACCACCTCCCCAGACCGCACCACCTCCCCCGACCGCACCACCTCCCCAGACCGCACGACCATCCCCCACAGCACCGCCACCTCGCAGCGCAGCCCCACCCCCGACAGCACCACCAGCCCACCGCGCCGGCCCGGCGTCCCCGCCCCGCCCCGCACACCGGCCGCCCCGGCCACGCCCCTCATCGGCCGCGAGCCCCAAGTCGCCGCCCTTCACCGCCTGTTGGCGGAGGAGCGACTGGTCACGGTCGTCGGCCCCGGCGGTGTCGGCAAGACCCGCGTCGCTCTGGAGGTCGCGCGGCGGAGCGGTCCGGCGACGGTGTTGCCGCTCGCTCCGGTGACCGACTCCGCCGCCATCCCGCACGCCCTCGCGGCGGTCCTGAACCTGCGCGTCGAGCAGGGGGACGTTCTCTCCGCCTGCGTCGCCGTGCTGGCCGACCACCACGGCCTGCTGGTGATCGACAACTGTGAGCACCTGCTCGACGGCGTACGGGACACGGTGGACGTGATCCTCTCCGCGTGCCCGGGCATCCGCCTGCTGGCCACGAGCCGTGAGGCCCTCGGCATGCCGGCCGAGCACGTCTGGCGGCTGGCGCCCCTCCCGCTGCCCCGCCCCTCGCAGGACCCCCTGCGGGTGCCGTCCGTGGCGCTGTTCCTGGACCGGGCCCGGCGGGTCCGGCCGGGGCGCGCGCCGACGGGGGCGGAGCTGCGGACGGTCTCCGACGTCGTACACCGGCTCGACGGCATGCCCCTGGCGATCGAACTCGCGGCCGGCCGACTGTCCACGTTCTCCCTCAGTGACCTGTACGACCGCCTCGACCGCTCGCTGGACCTGCTCGGTGGGGGCAGCACCAGCGGCGACTCCCGGCACCGCACGCTGCGGGCCACCGTCGAGTGGTCGTACCGCCTCCTCACCCAGGACGAGCGACGGCTGTTCCGGCATCTGGCGGTCTTCCCCGACGGCGTCGATCTCGCCACCGCGGAGCGACTCGCCGCCGGTCTGGGCCTGGAGAGCGATCCCGGCAGCGCCCTCGCGCGCCTCGTCGACGCCTCCATGATCGATGCCACGTTCGAGGGCACCACCCGCTACCGCATGCTGGAAACGCTGCGGGCGTTCGGCCTGGACCGGCTCACCGCGGCCGGCGAGGACAAGGCCGCGGCCGAGTGTCTGGTGCGCTGGGCCGTGGAGCTGGCCTCGTGGATCGGCGCGACCATGGGCAGCGAGCGGGAACCCGAGGCCGACGCCGTCCTGCGCCGTGAGCTGCCCAACCTGCGGGCCGCGTGGCGGCTGGCCCGCGACCGGGGCGCCCTGGACGACGCGACCGCCATGGTCATCGCCCTGTTCGACGCGATCGCCTACCGCGATCTCCTCGAACTGCGTGACTGGGCCCGGGAGTTGGGCGACGATCCGGCGCTGGCCGGCCATCCGCGCGCCACGGCCGTACTGGGCATCGCCGCGGAAGCCACCTACCACAACGGCGACTACCGCCGGGCCGACCGACTCGCCCGCGCCGGACTGGCGCAGAGCACCGGCAGCCCCGACGCCTGGCTCTGCCTGATGCCTCTCTCGGTCGCCGACCTGGCCCGCGGCGCCCATGACGACGTGGTGCAACACGCCTTGTCCGCCGCCGACTTGATCGGTGCTCAGCGGGAGTGCCTGGGCGTCGCCGCCCTGGCGAAGGCCTACGCGGGCGATCTGGACGAGGCACGACGACTGAACGACCGGGGCGCAGCCGCCGCCGTGTCGCCCTCGATGGTGTCCTGGGGCGCCTATGTCACCGGAGAGATCGAGAGCCTGGCGGGCAACACCGGGCAGGCCGAGGAGAACTACATCCGTGCCGTCGACCTGGCCCGCGGCTCCGGCGCGACCTTCCTCGTCGGTGTCGCGACGGTGGGCCTGCTGTCGGTACGTGCCTCGGCGGGCCGGGTCCACGAGGCACTGATCGGCTACCGCGAGGTCATCGACTACTTCGCCCGCAGTGGCAACTGGACCCACCTGTGGACCACCCTGCGCAATCTGGCCGACCTGCTGCGGCGGCTGGGTGACGAGGACGCGGCTGCCCGGATCGAGGCCGCGGCCGACCACGCACCCGACGCCCCCGCCGTACCCGGCGCCGAGCACCCCCCGCCCGCCGCCACGCCGGTGTCCGGCCGGAACGCCGTCCTGGAGCTGGCCCGGGGCGCCATCGAACGCAACCTCGGCCGGTCATGACAGCGAGCTCACGGGAGCGGGGTCACGCGAAGCCGAGCCCCACCTCTCGGCGAGGACCACGACCAGCAGCGGCAACGCTCGGCGCCCTCACGCAGCACCAGCCTGCGAAGGGGATGCGCGTGACCTCCGGCCCCGCCAGGGGGCTCTGCCGGCGAGACCGCGGACGGACCAGGGACTGGCGTTAGCATCCGGCCCAGACACCCTAGCTTTCCGTAGTGGGAGGACACCCCCATGGCCCGCGCAGGACTGACCGCCGACCGTCTCGCCGCGGCCGCCGCCGAGCTCGCCGACGAGGTGGGGTTCGAGAACGTCAGTCTGTCCGCGCTGGCCCGGCGCTTCGGGGTGAAGGACGCGAGCCTGTACTCGCACGTGAGGAATCTGCAGGAGCTGCGGACGCGGGTCGCGCTGCTGGCCGGTGGCGAGATGATCGACCGGATCGCCGCCGCCGTGGCGGGACGGGCCGGCAAGGACGCGCTGGTCGCCTTCGCGGCCGCCTACCGGGAGTACGCCCGTCAGCACCCCGGCCGGTACGCGGCGACCCAGATCCGGGTCGACCAGGCCCTGGTCGCCGACTCCCCCGCGATGCGCCGCACCGCCGAGATCACCTACGGCATGCTCCGCGCCTACGGCCTCGAGGAGCCGGACCTCACCGACGCCGTCCGCCTGCTGCGCAGCACCTTCCACGGCTACTGCGCCCTGGAGTCCACCGGCGCGTTCGGCGCACCCCGGGCGGTACAGGAGTCCTGGGAGCGCGCCGTCGACGCCCTGCACGTGGCGCTCGTGAACTGGCCGCGGAAGGAGCAGGACCGGCGGCCGCCCCAGTTGTCACCCTGACCACTTAGACTGGAAGCTTCGCGGAGGTCACACGCCGCCACCACGGGGGAGGGAGCGTGTCTTGTCCCAACAGCAGCTCGGACGCGGCCCCTTGAGGTTCCGTCAGCCAGGCCCCACACCGCCCGCTCCCGATGAGGAACCCACGGACAACTCGCCCCCGGCGCGCTTCGTCGGCTGGCTCGGCGGCCTCGGGTGCGCGGCCGCCGGATACGGCGTGTTCCAGTTCCTGTTCAGTGTGCTGCCCGACTCGCTGGACGGTTCGGCCGCCCGGTATCTGATCTCGGGGGTCAGCGGACTCGGCACCTTCGTCGCGGCCTGGCTGGCGGCGGCACTGCTGCGGGCCCGGACGGCAGCCGCGACCGCCGATCCCGCCCGGCTCACCGCCGTGGGAACCGCCGCCATGGCACCGGGCGCGCACGGCCCGCTCCCCCAGGTCTTCGCCTCCGCCTACGGCACCCTCGTCGACCAGGTGTCCGTCGTGGACGACCCGCAGCGCGGGCGGCTCACCGGCTGGCCGCACGCCCTCGGCGAGGACTCGCCGTCCCGGCCCACCCCCGTCGGCACCGCGTACGGCCTGCACATCATGCTCGACCTCGGCATGCCCGACGGACGGCTGAGCACCGGAGACCTGGTGGACACGCTGTGGCGGCTGCGGCTGCCGGACGGCGGCTGGTCGGCACGGTCACAGGGGTCCGAGGCCCGTCCGGAGGTCACCGCGCTGGTGCTGGGCGCGCTGGCCCGGGCGGGCGCCTCCGGCGAGCGGCTGGCCGCCGAGGTGGACCGGTGCGCGAGCGGCTTCACACGCCAACTCGACCGTGCCGGACGGGAGTCGACCCATGTGGTGACGACCGTGCTGCGCGGGCTGCTGCGGGCCGCGCCCCGCTCCGACGTCCTGCCCCTGCTGCGCGAGGCCCTCGCGGACGGCGCGATCAGCGACCCGCGCCGCGACCATCTGCGCTGCTGGGGCTACCGCCTGCAACCGCCGTACGGCAGACCGTCCCCGCTGCACACCGCGCAGGCCGTCGTCGCCCTGGACCGGGCCGCCCGGGTCCTGGGCGAGGACGGCGACGCGCGCGCCGCCCGGGCCCGGACCGCCCGCGAGGACGGCATCCGCTGGCTGCTCGCCTGTCCCGACGCACCGCACGACACCTGCCCGGACCTGGAGAACCTCCACGAGGAGGTGCGCCGGCCGCGCACGGACGACCCCTCCCACCACGAGGTGCTGAACGTACGGCACTTCACCGCATCCTGGCTGGTCCGTGCCCTGCTCACGCCGGGCGCGCTGGAGCTCGCCCGCGCCGACGGGCTGGAGGACGAGTGGCGGGTGCGGCTGGACGGGGCCGTCGCCGCGGTGTGGGCGGGGCAGACGGACGGCATCTGGTTCTGGCGGCTGGGCGGCAGCGCCGAGCAGCGCCGCCCGATGTGGATGACCTATCAGGGTCTGTCGGCGCTGCGCGCGCATGCCGTATGGATGTACCAGCCGGGTGGCTGAACTCGATGGTGGCGAGCGTTTGTCGGAGGGCGAGTGCATGGGCGGTCGGCAGATCCTGGCGGCGCGGCGGCTGCTGGCCGGGGCGCTGGACGGTGACCTGCCCGAGCACGAGCTGGCGGCCGCCGCCCGCTCGGTGGTCACCGAACTCGGGTCCCCCGACCGGCTGTCCGCGCTGATCGCCGATCTCGCCTCCGGCGCGGGAGACCCGCAGGGCTGCGCCCGGCTGTCGTACCGTCATGTCCTCGGCTTCGACAAGCTGCTGCTGATCGACGGCGGCCCGTGGCACATGCTGCGCGCGCACGTGTGGCATCCGGGGGCGGGCGCGATCGGCGAGGAGGACATCCACAACCACCGTTCGGCGCTGGCCTCTTACGTGGTCCAGGGCCGGTTGGCCACGGAGTTGTACGAGGTCGTCGACAGCGACGCAGGTATGGCGGCCGACCGTTACGAGGAGTCGCTGGCCGAGCGGTCGGCGGACTGGGTACTGAAGCCGGCCGGTCCGGCGCGGCTGCGGCTGACGCATGTGGGGCAGTACGCGGCGGGCAGCTCGTACGCCCTGCCCGCGCACACCCTGCACCGGGCCTGGTGCGACACGGACGCGCCCACGGTGACGCTGTTCCTGGAGACGGGCGCCGGACGGCGGCGGCACACCGATGTGTTCACGGCGGCGGGCCCGCATCCCGGCGCTGTGGCGAAGGTGCCGCTGGAGGTGCGGGACTATCTGGGGGCGTTGAGCGATCTGGCGGAACGGCTCGGGGCCTTGTGACGACTTGCCGATCCCGCTGCCCGGCGGCTCTGTGCGCCGGCAGCGGGATCGGAAGGGGTTACGGGAGTTTCACGAACGGCGACAGGAAGGCGCGAGCGCCCGGTGTGTCCAGGCGGTACGTCACGTTCGTCGCGTAGC
This sequence comes from Streptomyces sp. NPDC107522, assembly GCF_055657525.1. Taxonomy (NCBI): domain Bacteria; kingdom Bacillati; phylum Actinomycetota; class Actinomycetes; order Kitasatosporales; family Streptomycetaceae; genus Streptomyces; species Streptomyces sp. NPDC107522. The sequence continues at coordinate 25,114 of NZ_JBVKAU010000027.1, forward strand.
ACGGGGTGTCGCCGGTGATCGTGGTGGCGGCCAGGACGTTCTTGCCGCCGATCACGGCGAAGTTGGGGCCGCCCGAGTCGCCGTAGCAGGCACCGCCGTTGCCCTGCGGGGCGGTCATCGCCAGGCGTACCCAGGAGTCGTTGAGGGCGTCGAAGGTGACCGGCGCCTTCATCCGGACCCCGCCGCCGGGGTGGGTCTGCCCGCCGGGGCCGTTGACGGCCTCCTGGGTGCCGTATCCGGCGACGAACCAGTCGGTGGCGTTCAGGCCCCGCGGCCCGAGCGCGCCGAGCTGGTTCGCGGTGGGCAGGGTGGCCGGGGTGAAGGTCCAGCGGGCCTTGACCTGCGCGGCGGGCAGTTCGATCACCGAGATGTCATGGGTGTCGGACGCGGGCCCCGGGTAGTCGGGGTGGCTGTGGGCGGTGCCCTGGACGGCGACGGCCCTCGCCTGGGCGGCCGGGTCGCCGGGGTACTTCTTGGCGGCGGCGTCGAGGCCGGCCTGCACGTCCTGGTCCAGCGACACGTAGAACTTCACGTTGTCGGGCCAGTCGGTGGTGCAGTGCGCGGCGGTCAGGAAGGTGTCCGCGTCGACCATGGTGCCGGAGCAGACCCAGTCGACCCGGTCCGGGGTCGCGGGATCGCCGTCGTTGTCCCAGGTGGCCACGAGCGCGCCGACCTCGGTGCGTTCGGGGGCGGGCGTCGCGTTGTACGAGTTGATGGCCGAGGACGGCAGCGCCGTGGCGAGCACGGCCGCACAGGCCGCCGCGGTGACGGCGGTGGCGCGTATCGCTGACAAAAGAACTGACCCTTCTGCAGATGAGCCCGGGTGTTCTCCTGTGGGGGGGGTGCGCCAAGTGAAACGCCTGGTGGCGGCTGCGACAAGAGCGTGCCCACTGCTGCAGGGTTTTCCCTATGCGTCAGGTGCGATCGGTCTGTGCGGGCTCAGGACCCGGTGAGGGCCTGGCGCACGATGTCGAGGTTGTACGCGTCGATCTCCACACTGGTCAGCTCGGACCGGCCGAGCCACCGCGCGTCCTGATCCGGCTCGGGCAGGGTGACGCTCTCGGACAACGGCCTGACGAGGAAGTTCTCCTGCCAGTTCTTGACCTCGTGCCCCCGGTAGACACTGACGAAGGACGACTCGCCGACCTTGCGGACGACCTTGCCGAGCAACCCGGTCTCTTCCTTCAGCTCGCGCAGGGCCCCGTCCTCAGGACTCTCACCCGGCTCCAGCTTCCCGCAGGGAACACCCCAGACCCGGGGCAGGAACCGCTCCTTCTCGCTGCGCCGCACCAGCAGCACGCGCTCCTGGTCGTCCATCACGACGGCGGCCGCCAGTCGCCTGTCGCCGGGGATGTCCATGGTCATGGTTCCTCGGTCCCTCGCCGGTGATGAGTCCAAAGGGTCTGATACCCGCGAAAGAGTCAACGGTAACAGGAACCCGCGGCCCGTCGCTGTGAGTCACGTCGCGCCGCGGCCGTCATCGGCGGCTGAGCGCGCCCACTTCGTCGTACGACGGTGTGGGACCGGTCGGGGCCCGGCCCGACCTGATCTCCTCGACCGCCTCCATGGCCGCGCCGAGCGCCCGCCGGTACGGCAGTGAACCGAGGCTCACGCGGCGCACGCCGAGGTCGGCGAGGCGGGGGAAGCCTGGACCGGACGGCGAGTAGAGGACGTTGAGCGGCACGTCGAGGCGCTGGACCAGCGCGGCGATGTCGCCGGCGTCGGTGAGTCCGGGGACGAACACACCGTCGGCGCCCGCCTGTCGGTAGGCGCCGAGCCGGGCCAGGGTCTCCTCGCGGTCGCCGTCGCCCAGCCAGTAGGTGTCCGTCCGGGCGTTGACGAAGAGGTCCGGGGCCGCCGCCTTGACGGCTGCGATCTTCGCGGCGTGCAGGTCGGCGGCGCCCAGACGGTCCTCGAGATTGATGCCGACGGCTCCGACCGCCGCGAGCTCCCGGGCGAACTCCCCGACTTCGTCCGGGTCCTCGCTGTAGCCGTCCTCCGCGTCGACGGAGAGCAGGTAAGGCTCCGAGCCGAGGGTGAGGGCGAGTCGTAGCGTCTCGTCGCGGGTGGCCGCCGTCCCGTCGGGCAGACCGGCGGCCGCGGCGACACCGAGGCTCGTCGTGCCGATCGCACGAAAGCCCTGGGCCGCGAAGGCGGTCGCGGAGGCGTGGTCCCAGGCGTTGGGGAGGAGGAGGGGCCGGTCCGTGTGGTGCAGGTCGGTGAAGGGGCTCTCGGTCACACCGGCACGCTAAGGCCGGATCGCTTCGGTGCCTGCCGAAGTGTGCGGACGGGCCGTGTGCGGATCGGTCACATCGGCCGGACCAGCCCCGTGACCAGGGCGGCGACCCCGCCCTGCACCGCGGAGAGCACGGCGTCCCTGGCGCCACCGGCGAGAGCCCTGGTGAGGGCCCGGAACCGGCCAGGCCGGGAGTTGACGGCGTCCACGACCGCTCCCGGATCCGTCACGCTGCCGTCCGGGGCGACGAGGCCGTCGCGCACCAACTCGGCCACGAAGGCCCGCAGTTCGGCGACGGCGGCGTCCAGTTCGGCTCGGGACAGTCCCCCCGATTGCGTCACCGTCATCTCGTTGTGGTCGCCGACCTGCTTGTTCTGGTTCCCGTACACGATGTCCGACATTGCAGCATCCTCTCGACGTGCTCAGGTGTACATGCGATTTCCGCTTCCGACCTGCTTGCGCTGATCGCCCATCACGACATCCCCGTGCACTTGTACGGATGTCGCCTGCGCGGGCGGGTTCTCGATGGCTCCTACGATGACGTTTCTGATGCGGTGGATCTCGGCGTAATCCGTGCCGGACAGGGCGGTGTATTGCGTGCCCGCCGTCTCGATGACGAGGGCGTAGTGGCGTCGCCTGATGAAGAGGCGGTAGAGGAGGATGACGAGCCAGTAGGCCACCAGCACTCCCGCCACCGCGGAAAGAACAGCGGCGAACTGGCGCGCCGTTTGTTCGATATCGGAATCGGCGCTCGGCGGGAGCTCGGGCGGAACCAGCACGGCCGCAGCGACGATCACCCCGACGACGATGACGATGGCGGTGATCTGCCGCAGCGGATAGAGCGTCGCGTACTTGCCGCCCCAATGCACCCGCAGCGTCTGCACCCGGGAAATATTGGCCAGTGGATAGACCTCGTGTCCGATCTGGACGACCCTCTTGCTGATGACGATGTGGCCGACCCGCTCTTTCGCCATATCGCACTCACTTTCCCATGCGCGTGACTGCGGACGGCGATCTGCAGGGATTTACCGGCATCCCGTGTTCCCCCGTCTACTGGAACAGCCGTCGGCGCGTCGGCCGACCGCTGCCCGGAATTCGATGGGCAGCAGTGTGCTCCCTTGATATTGGGCCAACAAGCCTTTTAGGAAAGGTCGGTGACGGAGGGGCGGCAGGGGCGAAAGAGTCCCCGCATGTGATGCCGGTCACGGTCTCTGGGACCGGGCAACCTCCGCGCCACCTGCGGCGACGAGGAGGCATGACATCCGCAAGACGCACCACCCCCAGCAGTCACCGTCGGGTCCGCGTGGCCCGCAAGCCCCTCGTCGCGGGCGTTGCCGCCACCGCCGCCCTCGTCGGGGCCTGGTACGCCACCGCCGGTGCGGCCACGACCACGGGGCCGAACCTCACGCCCACGACCACCACGGTGAGCCTGTCGGCGAAGTTCCCCTACCTGTCGGCGGGTTACAACAACGCCCGCGAGTGGACGCGCACGGCGACCGCGGTGGCCCCGAACGGCACCCTGCGCGTGGCCTGGCCCGCGGCGGACGGCGTCCACGTCACCCCGCTGACCGCCGTCGGCAAGCGCTCGGGCGCGGACACGGTCGTCAAGGGTGCCAAGGAGGTGGGCGGACTCGTCGCCCACAACGACGGCTTCGCGCTGCTGACCCGGGTCGCCGACACCAACAAGTGGAAGGAGACGGCTGCCGCGATCGTCCGCTACACGGGCGGCAAGCAGACCTTCCGCACCAAGCTCACCGGCACCTCCACGAACGACACCTCCCCGACCCTGGACGGACAGCTCACCTGGAACGGCAGCAAGTACGGGGCGTACTTCGTCGTGCACGGCGCGGGCGGCTTCGCCGACGGGCACTTCGGCGACAAGCTGTCGTACGTCAGCGCCAAGGGCACCAAGCTCAGCGGCGGTTGGAGCTGGGGGTGCAGCCACAACGAGGGCATCGCGCTGCACGCCGAGAAGACCGGCGCCTTCACCTCCCTCTGCTTCGACGACTGGCGTTCGGGGCTGTTCGTGTCGACGGGGATCGGCGCGCCCGACAACGCCCCCGTCGTCCAGCGCGAGCAGTGCTGGGCGGGCTACTGCGGCGGTACGTACCCGAGCCGCACCGGCGACCTCGTGAAGTCCTCCACCGGCCGCTACGCCACCGCTTTCGCCTCCCGCGGTGCCGCGTCGGCGAAGAAGAACCCCGCGGACTCCAGCGGCCGCGGCTGGACGGTCACGCCACGGACGAGCACCCACCAGGTCGCCGTCGCCTTCCTCAAGAACCGCAACACCCCGGCGGCCGGCAAGGCGATCCGCCTGTCCAACACCAAGGGCACCGAACACGTCAACGTCCGCCTCGCCCCGTACGGCAAGGACCGGCTGCTCCTCTCATGGGAGTCACTGAAGAACGCCAAGTGCAAGGACGGCACCTGCACCGGTACCTTCGCGGGCACGAGCTTCCGGCTCATCGACTGGAACGGCAGGTTCCAGAGCGCCACGAAGGTCGTCAGCACCCGGATCACCGGTGACCTCGCGGTCCAGAAGGACGGCACGCTGACCTGGGCGTCCGTCCCCGTCACCCCTTCGTACGCGACCGCCCTCACCGGCGCGTCCCCCACCACGAAGACCCTGAAGATCGCCCGCCTGAAGCCTTGAGGCCGTCCGGCGTACAACGACCGCCCCCGTCCGTTGCGTCTCATACGTGCGATGCCCGGACGGGCTGTGGAACGAGTACGCCGTCCACGCCGCGTGGACCTCGCCGCCCCGGCGACGTTCGTCGCGATCAGCCGTCTGCCGCGGGGGCGGAGTCACTGATCCACTCGGCCATACGCCGCATGACCTCGACCGGCACCGCCGGGTTCCGGACGGCCGACTCCGCGGTGCCGTGGCCCCGTAGCAGCCCCGTCAGGAGCCGGGCCGGCAGGTGGGGGTGGACCGCGGCGGCGTACCGCACGGAGTCGTGCGGGTCTTCGAGCAGCCTCGCCGCGGCGACGGCCGACAGCCGGGGGTCGGTCGCGGCCCGGTACCGCACCTCAGCACTGCTGTCCCGGCTGAGCCTCTCGACCAGTTCGGGCGTCGACGCAGGATCGTCCAGGGCCAGCACGCGCATACGCGGGCTCGGATCGTCGGCGTACCGCAGGAGGCCGTGGCGGGGGAAGTTCGGGTGCCCCCGCGGGCGGTCGGGGACGGTGAGGCTGCCGGTCCACCACCGCCACACCCGCAGCAGCATGTCCGCGGGCGCGTCGTCGCACGATTCGGCGAGGAAGAGCTGGACGACACGGTCCTCGTCGTGAGCGAGACGCTCGACGACGTCCGGCGGCAGATGCCGGGCCCTGGCCACGCTCCGGCGCACGAGGAAATGGGAGGAGGCGGCCAGGCGGCGCATGGCGTCCTCGTCCTCGTGCAGGGCCTTGACCCAGTCCAGTTCCCGGTAACGGGTGACCGGATCCATGTCGACGGGGATACCGGCACGCTGCTCCTCGGTGAGGTCGGGCCGGGTGGACACCACGAAGCGGACATGGTCGTCGGGGTCCTCGCCGAGCAGCGCGACCAGGTCCGGGTCCAGACGCGGGTTGCCGGCGAGTGCGTAACGCTCGGACCGCTCACCGTGCCTGGCCACGTGCTCGGCGAGATCGCGCTCCAGGAGACAGGTCTCCAGCGCGCTGCTCTCGATGTCCCCGGCTTCGTACACCGACCGCGGCATCGGGTGCTCCCGGTGGTAAAGCGGCCGGACCCTCGCCCGCACGATGCCGTGCGGGTCGGCCAGGAGCGCCTCCCGGCCCTCGGCGTCGAGATGGGGCCAGGCCGGCCTGCAGGCCACGGCCCGCACACCGTCGTCGGGATCGGCGGCCAGCGCGACCGCCACAGCGGCGGGCAGGCCCTTCAGCAGGGCGGCCTCGGAGCGCACACGCGCGGACGGATCGGCGGCGAGCTCGCGGCAGGCGGCCTCGGAGAGCTCGGCCCGGCGATCGGCGGCGATCATGGTCATCCGCCACCGGTCACGCTCGTCCTGCTCGCCGAGGACGAGACGCTCCCACTGCTCCGGCGTGAGATCCGGCGAGGTGTCGGCCACCAGCGCCCTCGTCTTCCACTCCGGGTGCGACACGGCCGCCTCCACGATCTCCGCCGGCAGGTGGACGTAGAACCCCCAACGGGACCTGAACAGGGCGGGGCCACGCAACTCCACCGGTACGGCCGGACTGCGCGCGAGTCCGCCGGCCCACGCGTCGAGCAGCTCCTCCGTGGGCTTCAGCCCCTCGAACAGCGCCGCCCAGGCCGCCGCCGGCTCCTGCGGCGTCTCGTCGGCCGCCGCCCGCGCGGCCTCCTCCTGCCGCTCCCCGATCCGGTCGACGGCGACGAGCCGGACGTCGTACTCCTCGCTGGTGACGCCCAGCAGGTTCTCCCCGTCCAGCGACAGCGTGACGAACTCCGGCCGCCCGGGCCGCTCGCCCAGCACCCCGGCGAGATCCCAGCCGTCGGTGAGCCGGACCCGGACCCAGCTCTGGCTGACGGGCAGGTCGATGAGGAACACCCCGTCCGCGCCGAGGATCCCCGCCTCGGACGCCAACCGGTGCCACTGCGCATTGAGTTCGGCCACCAGGTCGGGCCGGTCCGAGCGGACCTTCACGGCCGGTTCGGCCTTCCGGGCGGCAACCCACCGCCAGGCGGCCGGAGCGCGCAGCACCTCCTCGACCCGCCAGTCCCCCACGACCTCGAGCCCGGCACGCCCCAGCAGTTCGACCAGCTCGTCTCTCCCCATGATCCCCATGATCCCCATACTGCCCGAGACACCGCCCGAGACCGCTCAGACCGGCGTGACGATCTCCACTCCGGCATCGACGAACCGGGCCTCGACCGCACGCCCGTCGCCCCAGTGGACCTGCAGCCCGTCCTCGCCGTCCACGCGCACGGTCACCAGCTTGTCCAGCGGCACGGGGTCCGGCTCGGCGGTGAGCCGGGCGAGGGCGACGAACAGCGTGGGCCCGTCACCCGTCACCCCGCCGTGCACAGGCAGCAGCTCGGCACGTACGCCCTCCCCTGCCGCCCACCCCGTCACCCGTACCGGCGTCCCGGCGGCCGCCCCGGCGACCAAATGGGCCCGCACCTCCACCGCACCCCGGGTCAGCACCAGACTGGTGACCCGGGTTCCGTCACCGACGGAGTGCCGCGAGGCCACCCAGCCGTCGCCGACGCCGAGCGGCTCGATGTCGGTGCGGCCCGGATCGTCTCCGACGATCACGCTGTTGTCGTACGACGGTGAGGGCGCCGTCGCCGTCGAGTACGCGAGGCGCGTGTAGTACGGGTCGTAGCGGACGTCCTCGCTGCCGTGGTTGTGGAGGCGGACCAGGCCGTCCGAAGTCGTGGACTGCAGAAGCCAGTTGGGCGCGGCGATCGCGGTCACGGCATCCGCGCGCTCGGCCGGGGCGGGCTCCTCGGCGGCCGTCCACACCTCGTGCTCCGCCGGCAGGAGGAGACCGAGGAAGCCCTTGCTCGCCCAGTACGGGGAGGCCGGGCCCGAATAGCCCTGCAGGACCGCCTCGTCGGGGCCGTGCCAGCCGAGGGTGAGCAGGCCGTTCGCGTCCACCGCACCCCGCTCGAGGAAGTACTTGAGCGCACCGGACGCCAGCCGCCTCGTCTCCCCCGGCGCGAGCGGGGTGCGGCCCGTCAGCGCGCCGAGCCACAGCGGAGCCGTCGTCGCGAACCGATAGGTCAGGGAGCGGCCCTGGTGCATCGGGGCGCCGTCCCCGCCGAACAGGCGCGCGTAGTCCTCGAGATGCCGCTGGAGCCGACCCCCGTACAGCTCCAGCAGCCTCTCGTCCTGGGCCAGCCAGGCGTGCAGCACCGGATACAGGTGCATGGCCCAGCCGTTGTAGTAGTCGAACTTCCGGCCGTCGCCGTCCGTGTACCAGCCGCCGCCGACGTACCAGTCCTCGATCCGCGCCAGCCCTCGGTCGATCGCCTTGCGGGACGCCTCGGTCTCGTACCCGATCTCCTGGAGGAAGCCGCCCACCGTCACCGGGAACAACTCCCAGTTGCAGGGCCAGGCTTCGGCGGTCAGGGCGTCCGCGAGCCAGGCCGCCGCCCGCTGCCGCACCGGGTCGTCCAGCCGGTCCCACAGCAGCGGCCGCGTCAGCCGCAGCGCGAGCGCGATCGACGCCGCCTCGACCAGGGGCTGGCTGCGGTCCTCGATGCGGGGCCAGACGCCCGCGACACCGGCCGCGAGTCCGTCGGCGTACCGCTCCAGTGCGGTCGCGTCGCGGCGGAAGGCGGCCAGGAGCAGCGTACGGGCGTAGCCCTCCAGGCCGTCGGAGAGGCGGCCCGACCAGCTCTCGTGGTCGCCGGGGAGGTGGTAGAGGGCGCGGTCCTCGGTGGCGCACGGCTCGACCGCCGCGAGCAGGGCGTCGGCGGCAGCCTCCCAGTGGGCGCGGGTGTAGCCGGTGTGCGGGCTGAGGGTGCGGTCGTCGGGAGGGAGGTGCATGGTTCTCTTTCCTGCTGGGCAAAGGTCGGGCCCGCCTGCTCGGCAGGTCAGGCCTGGGGCGCCCCGGTTCCGGTCGGGACGCCCCAGGGGCTCATCCGGAACTCATCCCACCCGAACCAGGCCCTCCGGCACCAGATGCCGGGCGACGAGTTCGTCGCGGACCAGTCCCGCGTACACCGTCGCGCCGTGCACCGAGGTGTGGGTGTTGTCCCGCTTCTCGTTGTAGAGGTACAGCGCCTTGGAGGCCTCGACGCCCAGGGACTCCACCAGTGCCTTGGTCTTCGCCGTCAGGTCGATCAGGGGGACGCCCCGGTCCGCAGCGACCGAGCGGATCACCGCCGGGTGGTCCACGCCGAGTCCGTTCACGAGCAGGGCCGTGTTGTTGTCGAGCGTACCGTCGGAGTTGAACCAGCGGCGCACGATGGGCGTCACGAGAACGGGCTTCCCGCCCTTCTCCCGCACGCCCGCGACCAGTGCCTCCAGATTCGCCCGGTACGTCGCCTCGTCGGTCGTCTTGTCGTTGTGGGCGAGCTGGATCAGGACCAGGTCGCCGGGGCGGATCTGCGGCTGGACGGTGGCCCACAGGCGGGAGTCGGCGAGATAGGTGACCGTGCTCTCGCCGGAGTCCGCGTAGTTGGCGACGGACAGGCCCTTGCGGAGGTACTGCGGGAGCTGCTGGCCCCAGCCGGAGTACGGGTCGCCGGGCTGGTCGCAGACGGTCGAGTCGCCGACGAGGAAGAGCTGGCGGGCGTGCCGGGCCGGGGTGACCTTGATGCCGGCGAGGGCGGGGGCCGAGCCGCCGAGCCGCAGGTCCAGGCCGGGGGTTCCTTCGGGGCCGGTGGGTTCGCCCTCGGGGGTGCGGACGTTGACCGTGAAGCTGCGAGCGACGCGCTCACCCGCCGGGGCGGCCGTCTCTGGGAGCAGGGAGCGCCGCGTCTCACCGCTGACGCTCGTGCTGGACGCGGTCTCGCCGCCGAGGAGGACCTTCACGTCGTACGTGCCGGACGGGACGTCGAAGTGGCAGGCGGTGGCGGTGCAGTTCTCGATACCGAGGGGCCGCTGACCGCCGTACGACCCGTACGCGTGGGCCGGTGCGGCCGCCAGGCCGGTGCTCAGCGTCACCGCCGCCAGGACGGCGAGGTCGAAACGTCTCATGCGTCGGCTCCTCCACAGGACGACAATGCCTGGCGCTGGACCGTACCGTGCCGGGCAAGCGCTTTCTAGTCTCCGCGCCGATTTCACAAGATTGCCAACTCCGTCGCCGTGAAAGCCCTTTCGCGAAATGGATTCAACTGTCACTCTCACTCCCACCCGCACCCCCCACATGTCTCGAAGGAGGCCCCCCATGTCCGGATCCGCGAACAGACCGGTCCGACGCCGCACCTTCGTGCTCGGCACCACGGTCGCCGCAGGCACAGCCGCGCTGAGCGGCACCGCCTCCGCCGCGGCCTTCGGCTGGAGCGACGACGGGTCGAACTACGTCGTCGACACCGGCGCCAGCCTCGTCTTCAAGGTCAGCAAGACCAACGGCGACCTGACCTCGCTGGTCTACCGCGGCACGGAGTACCAGGGCTACGGCGGCATGAACTCGCACATCGAGTCCGGCCTCGGCACCTCCACCGTGTCCATCAGGCAGTCGGGGTCGACGATCCTGATCTCGGTCGCGTACGGCACACTGCGGCACTACTACGCGGCCCGCAGCGGCGAGAACAACATCTACCTGTGGACCAACAAGGCCGACGACTCGGTCTCGGCGACCCGCTACATCCTGCGCGTGAAGAAGGGCCTGTTCCTCAACGACGAGCCCGACTCCTACACGTACACGAACAGCACCATCGAGGCCTCGGACGTCTTCGCGAAGTCCGACGGCCAGACCCGCTCGAAGCACTACTCCAAGCTCCGGGTGATGGACTACAACTACGTCGGCTGGACATCGGGCGGCGTCGGCCTGTGGATCGTGCGCAGCAACCACGAGAAGGCGTCCGGCGGCCCCTTCTACCGCTCCCTCCTGCGCCACCAGAGCGCGGACGGCGGCGGCCTGTACGAGATCCTGTACTACGGCCAGAACCAGACCGAGGCCCAGCGCTTCGGCCTCCAGGGCCCGTACGTCATCGCCCTCACCGACGGCGGAGCGCCCTCCTCGTCGCTGTTCCCGGGCACGCTGACCACCTCGTGGGCGGACTCGCTCGGCATCTCCGGTTACGTCGGCGCGAGCGGGCGCGGGCGGGTGGCCGGGGTCGGGATCTCCGGGCGGAACACGGCGTACCCGTACACGGTCGGGCTCGCCAACTCGGCGGCTCAGTACTGGGGTTCGGCGCGGTCGTCGGACGGCTACTTCTCGATCGGGGGTGTGCTGCCGGGGACGTACACGCTCACCGTGTACAAGGGTGAACTCGCCGTGTACACCAGCTCGGTGACGGTCACGGCCGGGGGCACGACCACCCTCAACACCATCGCCGTCCCGTCCTCCAACGACCCGAGCAACGCCACCGCCATCTGGCGGATCGGCGACTGGAACGGCACCCCGAGCGGCTTCAAGAACGCCGACCTGATGACGTACGCGCACCCGTCCGACGTCCGGGCCGCCGCCTGGACCGGCAACGTCGTCATCGGCAACAACGAGACGGCGTCCTTCCCCTGCTACCTCTGGAAGGACGTCAACAGCGGCATCCTCGTGTACTTCAGGCTGACGGCGGCCCAGGCGGCGGCCGCGCACACGCTGCGGATCGGGGTGACGACGGCGTACGCCAACGGCCGTCCTCAGGTCTCGGTCAACGGCGCCTGGACGTCGGCCATCCCCTCCCCGCCCACCCAGCCGAACACCCGGTCGCTGACCAACGGTTCCTACCGGGGCAACAACCACACGTTCACGTACAGCGTGCCGGCGTCCGCCTGGCAGACGGACACCAGCCAGTACAACGTGCTGAGGATCGACGTGGTGAGCGGTTCGGGGACGACGGGCTATCTCAGCGCGGGCACGGCGATCGACGCGATCGACCTGCTCGCCTGATCTCACGTCAGGTTCCGCGCGTCCACTGCTGGTTGGTTCCTCCGTTGCAGGTGTAGGTGATGATCGCGGCGGAGTTGGCGGTGGACGCGCTGTTCACGTCCAGGCACTCGCCGGTGGCGCGGGACTTGATGTTCACGTAGGAGCCGGTGGTGGTGAGCGACCACTGCTGGCCGGCCGCAGAGGCGTTGCAGTTCTCCTGGGTGACCGTGGTCGCGTTCTCCTGGACGCACAGGGAGCTGTGCCGGGTGACCAGCTGGTAGTAGCCGCTGCCGACGGACTTGAACCAGTACTTCTGGTTGGTGCCGCCGTTGCAGTCGTACTGCTTGATCTGGGCGCCGGGCCACTGCGACTGGCTGGTGACGTCGGCGCACCTGCCGCTGTGCCGGGCGATCAGGGTGTTGTACGTGGCGCTCGTGCCGCTGATCGATCCGGTGGCCGTGTCGACGGTGACCTCGGGCGACCAGGACATGGACATCGAGGTCGAGGACGGGAAGGTCAGCGGCAGCCACACATAGCGGGAGTCGTTGACGGTGCCGCCGAAGGAGTTGCCCCAGCGGTCGCCCAGGTAGAGGTACGAGGTGGTCGACGTGCCCTGCACCGGGAGGACGTACGCGGTCTGCGAGCCGTAGGCCGTGGAGTCGCCGATGTTCGTCATGGCGGTCCAGGGGCCTGCGATGTCGGTGGCCGTGGCGTACTGCTGCTGGTTGGGGTTCCAGCCGGTCGCGCCGGACGTCAGCATGAAGTAGACGCCGCCCCGCTTGAACAGTGCGGGCGCTTCCCGGTGGCCGCCGTGCCAGGGGTCCGCTACCAGGGCGGCGATGCCCGTGTAGTCGCTGGTCAGGCGGTAGATCTGCAGGTCGTAGTTCTCGCGGGCGGCGGAGGCCATGTAACCGGTGCCGTCGCTGTCGACGAAGACCGTGATGTCGCGGGACATGTGCTGGCCGAGCGGGCGGAAGCTGCCCTGCCAGGTGTAGTTGCCGTCCACGGTGTCGGAGACGGCGACGGCGGCGCGGGCCTCGCTGTAGTCGGTGCCGTTCTCCTTGTGCATCCACATGACGAACTTGCCGGTGGAGGCGTTGTACATGACCTTCGGGCGCTCGATGTTGGCGGTGGCCAGCTCGGAGGCGGACGACTGGGTCAGGACGTGGTTCCTGAACTCCCAGTTCTTCAGGTCGGTGGAGCGGTAGGCGTCGACATAGCGGAAGGTGTTGTCGGCGTTGCGGTGCTCGCCGAACCAGTAGTAGTAGGAGCCGACCTTGATGACACCGCCGCCGTGGGCGTGTACGGGGTTGCCCGAGGTGTCGGTGAACTGGGTGCCGTTGGTGAGGGTCTGGGGTGCGGCCGTGGCGGGGCCTGCGGTGACCAGGGCGCCGGCGAGCGCCAGACAGAGGGCGAACAGAACCGCGTACGCACGTCTCATCTCAGACACTCTCCTTCACGGTCGCGGCGGTCGTGGCAGCCGCCGTGTCGGCCACGGGTATGCCGAAGTCCGGGGTGCCGTCGGGCTTCCAGCCGAGCCGCTGGATGCGGGTGTGCCGGTTGGGGTCGTTCAGCGGATCGCCGACGATCTCCTTGTACTGGCGGGCGTGGTAGACGAGGACGTCGCTGCGGCCGTCCTCGGCGACGGTGAAGCAGTTGTGGCCCGGGCCGTACTGCTTGGTGGTGTCGTTGCTGGTGAAGACCGGGGTCGGGGACTTGGACCAGTTGGCCGGCTCCATGAGGTTGGCGTCCGCGTCGACGGTCAGCATGCCCACGCAGTAGTGGTGGTCGGTGGCGGAGGCCGAGTAGGTGAGGAAGACCCGGCCGTTGCGCTTGAGGGCGTACGGGCCCTCGTTGACCTTGTAGCCGATGCACTCCCAGTCGTACTCGGGGGTGGACAGCCGCACCTGCGGGCCCGTCAGGGTCCACGGGTTCTCCATCTCGGACAGGAACAGCCCGGTGTTGTTGTCCATCCCGGGTTCGTGCTGTGCCCAGCACAGATAGCGGGTGCCGCGGTGGGTGAAGGTGGTGGCGTCGAGGGAGAAGGTCTCCCAGGCCGTCTTGATCTGGCCCTTCTCCACCCAGGTGCCCTTGAAGGGGTTGGGGTGGGAGTTCTCCAGGACCCAGATGCGGATCTTCCACACGTCCTCGGCGGGTGCGGCGGCGAAGTAGACGTACCACTTGCCGCCGATGCGATGGAGCTCGGGCGCCCAGATGTGCGCGCCCATGTCTCCGGTCGGGTGGGCTCGCCAGATGACCGACTCGGTTGCCGTGGACAGGCCGCCCAGGGTGCGGGAGCGGCGCAGGATGATGCGGTCGTACTCGGGGGCGGTCGCCGTGAAGTAGTAGAAGCCGTCGGTGTGACGGTGGATGTGCGGGTCGGCGCGCTGCTGGACGAGGGGGTTCACGTACGGGGCTGCCTTCGGCGGGGCGGCGTGGGCGACGCCGGGGAGAGCGGGGACGGCGGCCAGGGCGCCGGCGGCTGCGGCGCCCTTCAGCAGCAGCCTGCGGCTGGGGAGTTCGGGCAGGTCGTCTTCGCGGCTCATACGGACTGCCTCTCGGGTTCACAGAGGGGGGAGGTGTTCGAAATTACGGACATGATCTGCCATTCCGAACGCCGAAAAGGTAAGGGTGTGGAACCAGGAGGTCAACGGGTTCGACGTGACGGAGAGAGCGCTTTCCAAAGGGCCGCCATTTTCTGTTATCGGCGCGCTCCTCACCCGTCTCCGATGACGTGCGCAGCCTTACCCACAAGACAGCAGCGGCCGCCGGCGCCCTCGCGGCGGTAGCCGCCCTGACCGTCGCCGCTCCCCCCGCGGTGGCCGCCGGCCCGCGAGACGTCACCGCCGACGTGCTTGCGGACCGGGACGTGACGCTGACCGGCGACACGGTCATCGACGTGCCTTCGGGTACGACGACGTACGACGGCGTCTTCCACGGCGAGGGCACGCTCACCGTGCGGGGCACCGGCACGCTGATCCTGACCAAGGACAGTGACTTCACGCTGCCGAAGTCCCGGCAGCGGCAGAAGGTGAGCGTCCTCGGCGGCAACCACCCGTACGTCACCACGACCGAGCCGGACCCGCCCGCGATCACGGTCGAGCGCGGGGCGACCCTGCAGTACGGCAACGGGGGCACGACCGGTCTGATCGGACACTTCCCGTACAACACCCCGGCGTTCCGGCTGAACCAGGACAACATCCGGGTCGACGGCACCCTGCGGTTGTCGTTGAAGAGCGCCTACAACCTGGGCACGATCAGCGGCTCCGGGCTCATCACCCAGCCGCGCTTCCTGTGGGGCACCTGGGACCTGTCGGGCACCCACTCCTTCTCCGGGGTGATCGACAACGGCACGCAGGTCAACGCTGGACGGCCGGAGTTCGCCACGTCGCTGCCGAACGTGCGGAAGATCCTCAACCAGGGCACCTTCACCGTGGACACGCCGCTCGGTCGGACCGTCACCATGGACATGGACTTCTACCAGCGCGAGTACGGCAGTGACATCAACGTCCAGTCCCGGCCGGGCAGCAAGGTCGTCCTCACCGGCCAGTACAGCTGGTCGGACCAGGGCGGCGACACGAATCCCTCGCTCAGCGACCCGGCCCTCAACTGGACCCCGGCGCGCAAGAACGTCAACAAGCGCGGCACCAACATCAAGGGCGCCGACGTCCAGTGGGGCGACGGCACCACGAACAAGATCTTCATGCCCGGGACCGCCGAGACCGTCTACATCAACCTGCTGGCGGCACGCTCCCGTTCGCTCCTCACCTTCGCCTACAACGGCCCGGTGACGCTGGGTGCCCCCATCGGCGGCGGCAGGTTCCACGACACGCTGGCCGCGCCCGGCGCCGGGGACGTCGTCGTCAAGGGCACGAAGGGCAACGACGTCACCTTCGCCGCCGTCCAGTACTACGACGGCTCGACGACGGTCGAGAAGGGCGCCGTACTGCGGCTGGGCAGCGGCAGGCCGGGCGGCGACGGCGGGCTCTACACACGGGGCGGCCTGTACAAGGTGGTCAACAACGGTTCGCTGGTGCTGAACAACACGCGCAAGCCCCTGTCCCTGTCCCGGATCAGCGGCAGCGGGTCGCTGACCCAGGCGGGGCCGGCGACGGCGACACTGACGGGGACCGCTGTGACGTACACCGGCCCGACGACGGTCAAGAAGGGCACCCTCGCCCTGCGCGGCGGCGCGACGCTCGCCCGCAGCAAGGCGATCCGGCTCACTTCGGCGAAGTCCCGTCTGGACGTGGGCACTTCGGGTCTGCGCGTGGGCGCGGGCAAGACGCTGACGGGCAGAGGCACGGTAAAGGGCGCGGTGACGAACGACGGCGTGGTCGCGAGCGAGCTGACCGTCTCCGGCGACTACACGCAGTCGGCGAAGGGCGAACTGGTCCTGCGCGACGGTCCGTTGAAGGTGACGGGCGCGGTCCGCCTGGCCGGGGGCCTGGATCTCGCGTCCGCGGCCGTGAAGAAGCCCGCCCGGAAGATCACCGTCCTCGACCACCGGGGGCGAGCCCGGACGGCCGGCGCCTTCACCGGCCTGAAGGAGGGCGAGAAGCTGCAACTGGACGACACCACGTACCGGATCAGCTACCGGGGCGGCGACGGCAACGACGTGGTCCTCACGGCCGTCACCCCGAGCCCCTCCGCCGACTCCGCCGGCCCCCGCACGGCAGCCGACCCGGTCGCCTCACCGGGCACCCGCACCGCGAGCGCCGCGAGCAACGGCCTCGGCTGGTGGCCGTACGTCCTGGCCGCGGGCCTGCTCGTCGGCCTCGTACTGCCGGCGGCGCGGCTCGGTCGGGGGCGGGGACGGCGGCGGGGAGGGCGACACGCGGCACAGGGCTGACGACCGCGCGGGGCTCGAGCCCCGGACTCGGGCTCGGGCTTCAGCCTCGGCCTCGGGCCGACCGGCCGACAGGTTCTACCGTCCGCTCGGAGCCTCGGGGAATCCGAGCGAGGGGGCCAGGGTGCGCGCCTCGGACGCCCATCCGGCGAGGAAGGCGAGGGTCAGCCCCCGCTCTCGGTAGCGGAGTTCTCCGGCAACGGTGCCCGCACCGCCGTATGCCACCGGCTCCTCGCTCGCCCGGGCGAGCATCAGGGCGGTGAGCCAGTCGTACTTCACGGCCGAGGCGCACACCCCGAGCCGTATCAGTCGTTCGTCGCCCCGCCATCCGCTCTCCCGCAGCCCGTGCAGGTACGCCTCGTAGGCGGCGGCCGCGTACGAGGGCAGCCGGGCGGCCGGGACGAAATGGTCGAAGACGGAGTCCGGGATGTAGTTGCCGAGGTCCTCGCCGAGGGCGCCGTCGCCGGTGAACGCCCAGTCGAACAGGACGCTGTCCGGGCCATGGGCGCGGACGTTGGCCGGCCACTGGTCGAGGTGGCTGAGGGCGCGCGGCAGGGTTTCCATGATCTGCAGGAACCACTCGCGGTCGTGGTGGAGCCGGACCATGTCCCGGCGCAGCCCGGCCGGGAAGTGGTCCCGGACCAGGGGCTGTCGCCATGCCTCGTCGTCGTCCAGCAGTTCCTGGCCGAGCGTGTTGCCGCCGATGTACTCACGCAGGAAACGGTGCGAGAGCCACGGTGCCTCTGCTGCGTCGGCGGCTCCCTGGGCGGCGCCGAGGCGGCGGGCGTGCTCGATGTGCCGGGCGAGCGACCAGGAGGGCCCCGGTTCGCCGCGTACGTCCTCCAGCCACAGCGCGATGTCGCCGTCCGGCCGTTCGACGCTCGCCAGCAGCCGGGGCGCGCGGATGCCGTACGGCTGCCAGGTGCGGGCGAGCCCCGACTCGTAGACGTGGGCCTCGCGCCGCCAGTAGTTCCAGTGCCGGGGGTCGTCCGAGGCCGCCCAGTGGCCGGTGGTCTCCTTGTTGCGGGTGAGCACCTTCAGTACGGCCGAGCGGTCACCGGCGCGGACGCGCCAGACCCCGGCGGTGACGCCGTTCTTCGGGTTGTGCGTGAGGGGTTCGAGGGCGGCTCGGGCGGCCCCCAGCACCGCACGGGTCTCGTCGTCCACGAGAGCGGTCTCAGGCATGGCGCCAATCTAGATCCCCCCGGATGTCACCCACACTGAACACCCGCCCGGCCTGGACTACCGTCGTCACCATGACCAGCACCATCACCCTCGCCGAGGCCCTCGCCGCCGGGACCGTCGTGCTCGACGGCGGTATGTCCAATCAGCTCGAGTCCGCCGGGCACGACCTGGGTGACGAACTGTGGTCGGCGCGGCTGCTCGCCGAGCGGCCCGAGGCGATCACCGAGGCGCATCTCGCCTACTTCGAGGCGGGGGCGGACGTGGCGATCACGTCCAGTTACCAGGCCACGTTCGAGGGCTTCGCCAAGCGCGGGATCGGTCATGAGCAGGCGGCCGAACTCCTCGTTCTGAGTGTGGAGTTGGCGCGCGAGGCGGCACGGCGGGCGCAGGCCGAGGGCGTCACGCGGCCGCTGTGGGTCGCCGCGTCGGTCGGGCCGTACGGGGCGATGCTGGCCGACGGCTCCGAGTACCGGGGGCGGTACGGGCTGAGCGTGCCGGAGCTGGAGCGCTTCCATCGGCCCCGCCTCGAGGTGCTGGCCGGGGCCCGGCCCGACGTGCTGGCGCTGGAGACCGTCCCGGACGCCGACGAGGCCGAGGCGCTGCTGCGGGCGGTGCGCGGGCTCGGGGTTCCGGCCTGGCTGTCGTACTCCGTCGCCGGTGACCGCACCCGCGCCGGGCAGCCGCTGGAGGAGGCCTTCGCCCTGGCCGCCGACGCCGACGAGGTGATCGCGGTCGGCGTCAACTGCTGCGCGCCGCAGGACGTCGAGGGCGCCATCGAGATCGCCGCCCGCGTCACGGGCAAGCCCGTCGTCGTCTACCCGAACAGTGGCGAGACCTGGAACGCCGAGGCCCGTGCCTGGGACGGGCGTTCCACCTTCTCCGCCGAGCAGGTGCGGGGGTGGCGGGAGTCAGGGGCACGGCTGATCGGGGGGTGCTGCCGGGTGGGGCCGGAGGCGATCGGCTCCCTCGCGCGTACGGTCGCGCAGGCGCGGTAGCCGCGGGAGCGGTGCCGGCCACGTCGGTTTCCGGTCACCGCCGGTAACGCTCGCCGCCGTACTCGAACGGTGATCGGTTACGCTGACCGCGCCGCCGCGTGGCGATCGCCGGCCGGCCCCTGGGGGCGCCGCGGATCGCCCGGCGAATCACCAACACCTGCGTCAGGCAACGCGACGTGCCCGTCCGCCCGTCCTGTAGGACGCATGTGTCGCGAGCGCACGAAGGAGACAACGATGGCGGACCGAACACCCGACACCGGCGTCCTCGACCAGGACGACCCGCCGACGGAGCCTTCTCGCGCAGGAAGCGATCCGGAGCCGGACTCGGCGGAGGAGAGCGGCGGAGAGCCGGCCGGGGGGCCGGTGTCGGAATCGGGGTCGCCTGAGTCGGGGGGAACGGTGGAAACGGTGGAGTCGGGGGAAACAGCAGTGGCGGGGGAAACAACGTTGCCCGGGGAAACGGCGGAGTTGGGGGAGGCCGCGGAGTCGGGGGAAGCGGCAGAGTCTGCGGATTCCGCGGAATCGGTCGGCGAGCCGGACGAGTGGGAGGCCCCGGAGGAGACGCAGCAGCCGGATCAGCCCGAGGCCGCCGCCGACTCAGCGGCACAGGAAGCGGACGGGCAGAAGGACACCGCCGACGCAGCGGCGGAGGAGCCGGACGAGCCGACGGACGCCCCCGGTGAAGCGGCACAGGAGCCGGACGAGCCGACGGACGCCCCCGGTGAAGCGGCACAGGAGCCGGACGAGGCGGACGAGGCCGACACGGGCACCGCGCACGGCAAAGCCCCCGCTCAGGAGGCCGAGCATCTCGCCGAGGAGGACCCGGACGCCGAGGACGACGACGCGTCAACGGACGCGGACGCCGAGGCGACTCCGGAAGGCCACGGCACGTCATCGGACGCGGCCGACGAGGCGACCTCCGGAGAAGACTCCACGTCATCCGACGAGGACGCCGACGCATCACCCGAAGACGAAGCCACGGCACCGGACGAGCTCGCCGACGCATCACCCGAGGACGACGCCACGTCATCGGACGCGGACGTGGACGCGGACGCCGACACAACGCCTGAAGGAGACGGCGCCGCACCGGACGAGGACGCCGACGCGGCTCCCGAAGAAGGCGCCGCCGTATCGGACAAGAAGGCCGGCCCCACTCCTGAAGACGCGGACGGTACGGCATCCGACAACGCGGACCAGGTGACCTCCGAGGACGAACCCGAGGAGGCCGCCGCCTCCGAGGCGTCCGAGAACACCCGTACGGTCGCCCTGCGAACCCTCGAGGACACGGCCGGAGTCGACAAGACCATGGCGATCGACGTCGCCGAACTGCCGTCGGCCAAGGCTGAGGACGCGGCGGACGCCGAGGGCGCGCGGCCCGCCCCCCTCGATCTCCTCGCGCAGCTCACCAACACCCCGCCGCCACCGGCCACTCCGGTCCGCACGGCCCTGCGCAGGATCAAGATCTGGTCACCTCTCGTGGCGCTCCTCGCGCTGGTCGTGCTCGTCGTCCAGCTCGTCCGTCCGCTGCCCGAACCGACTCTCGCCGTCGACGCGAAGGCGGCGTCCTTCACCATCGGCGGCGGCACGTTCACCATCCCGTGGCCCGAGGAGGGGCAGGCCGCGGTGATGGTCGCGGGCTCGGGCACCATCGGGACCTTCGGTGAGCAGAAGCCCGTCCCGACGGCCAGCGTCGCCAAGATCATGACCGCGTACGTCGTCCTCCGCGAGCACCCCGTCGAGCGGGACGAGCCCGGCCCGCGCGTCACCGTCGACGCCCGGACCGTGAAGGAGGGCAAGGCCAAGGACGAGTCACGGATCGCGGGGCTGAAGGCCGGTCAGACGTTCAGCCTCCAGGACATGCTGAAGATGCTGATGATCCCGTCGGGCAACAACGTGGCCCGGCTGCTGGCCCGGTGGGACACGAAGACCGACGACGAGACCGCGTTCGTCCGGAAGATGAACGACGCGGCCAGGTCGCTCGGCATGAAGAACACGACGTACACCGACCCCAGCGGTCTCGACAAGGGAACCGTCAGCACGGCCTTCGACCAGCTCAAACTGGCCGAGGCGGTCATGAAGTTCGACTCCTTCCGCGCGGTCGTCGCCCTGCCCGACGCCGACATCCCCGGGGCCACGCGCATCTACAACAACAACACGCTGCTGGGCGTGGCCGGACTGAGCGTCAGGGGCATCAAGACCGGCTCCAACACCCCCGCCGGGGGAACGCTGTCCTGGGCCGCGTACAAGACGGTGGACGGCGAGGACCGGCTGGTCCTGGGCACGATGATGGACCAGCACGTCACGGGCCCGGACCCCAACGGCTCCAACAGCCTCCGGTTGGTGCTGGACAACAGCGAGAAGGTCATCAAGGCGGTCCGTGAAGCGCTCACGTCGGCGACGGCGGTGAAGAAGGGCCAGGTGGTCGGGCACGTCGACGACGGGCTCGGCGGCCGTACGCCGGTGGTGGCGACGAAGGACGTGAAGGTGGTCGGAGTGCCGGGGCAGAAGCTGACGCTCACCTTCCGCGACCGGGACGCGTCCCTGGCCGGCGGGGCGAAGGCCGGGACCGTGGTCGGTGAGCTGACGGTGGGCAGTGGTGCGGCGGCGCGGCGCGTGCCGTTGGCGCTGCAGTCGGAGCTCCGGGAACCCTCTGTCGGCGCGAAGCTGACCCGGATCGGGTGAGGCGGGCGGGACCGGCCTCCCCGGGTCAGGTCAGCGCGGCGGCGATCCGTTCCGTGGCCTCGGCGATCAGGGCCTCGCTGGGGCGGGCCTCGCGTGCGGAGCGTTCGGACATGACGGCCATCACGAGGGGGGCGGAGCGCGGTGGCCATACGAGGGCGATGTCGTTGGCCCGGCCGTAGGTGCCGGTTCCGGTTTTGTCGGCGACCCGCCAGCCCTTGGGGAGGCCGGCCCGGATGCGGTTGCCGCCGGTGGTGTTGCGTTCGAGGAGGTCGGTGAGCAGGGCGCGCTTGTCGGCGGCGAGCGCGTCGCCGAGGACGAGTGTGCGGTAGTCGGCGGCGATCGCCCGGGGCGTGGTCGTGTCGTCCGGGTCGCCGGGGCGGGACCGGTGGAGCTCGGGCTCGTAGTGGTCGAGGCGGCTGACGGTGTCGCCGAGGTCGCGCAGGTAGGTAGTCAGCCGCTTGGGGCCGCCGAGGTCGCGCAGCAGCAGGTTGGCGGCCGTGCCGTCGCTGTGCCGGATGGCGGCGTCGCACAGCTGACCGATCGTCATGCCCTGGGCGACGTTCTTCCGGGTGACGGGTGAGATGGAGTTGATGTCGCTCCAGGCATAGGTGACACGCTCGTCCAGGTGGCGGAGCGGGTTGCGGTCGAGGACGGCGGCGACGGCGACGGTCTTGAACGTGGAGCAGAAGGCGAAGCGTTCGTCCGCCCGATGGGCGATCGCCGTGCCGGTACCGGTGTGCAGGGCGTACACGCCGAGCCGGGCGTCGTGCTTGCGTTCGAGCGCCCGGAGTGCCGGAAGGTCCCGAGGCCTTGCGGAGGTGGAGGGCGAGGCGGACGGGCGTGCCGGTGCCCGGGACGCCAGGGCGGCCGGGCGGTCCCGTGTGTCGCTGCACCCCGTCAGGGGCAGCAGGACGGCCGCGGTGAGGAGGGCGCGGCGGGACGGGCCGGATTGCTCTGGGGTCATGCGGTTGTACCTGCTTTCGGAAGCCGAGTCGTACCCTGCCGCGGCCGGCGCAGATGAAAGGGGGGTCTTCGCTGTTCTACGCGCCGGGGTCGGTGGAGTTCAACTCGGCCATCCCGCCGTGTGATTGACTCGCACACCTGTGCGGGTGGGGCGTTCCGGAGAGCGGCCGTGCAGTGGGCAGCATGTCCGTTCGGGCTCGGGTGGCGGCTACGGCGGCTCAGTCCTGGGAGGGTACGGGCCGGGTGCTGCCGGCCGGAGTGTCGGCGGGCCGGTGGGCGTCGCGTGTCCGGGTCAGCAGGGACAGGCCGGCCAGCGCGGCGCCCGACATCAGGACGAGGTAGACGAGCCCGTGCCGGTAGCCGGTGGCGATGCCCGCCGGGTCCAGCGGCGTATGGCGGGTGACGCCGTGGAACACGATCCCGATGGCGGAGAGCCCGACGGCGCCGGCCACCTGCTGGGCGGTGGCCAGCAGGCCGCTGGCGGCGCCTGCCTGAGCGGGCTTCAGGTCGTCGAGGACGAGCGTGAGGAGAGGGGCCATCACCGCTCCGGTGCAGGCACCGTTGAGGGCGAGCAGGACGGCCAACACCGGGATGTTCACGGAGGTGGCCGCCGCGAGCACCAGGGGGAACTGGGCGGCGAAACCGGCCGTCCGGATCCACATCGCGACCTTGAGCGACCGGGTGGTGCCCCAGCGAGCCGTGAGGGCGGCGGAGGCCAGGCTCGCCGCGCAGAAACCGACCATCAGCGGGCTGGACACCAGTCCGGACTCCAGGGGGCTGAGACCACGGCCCTGCTGGAGCAGCAGGGCCAGGACGTACAGGGCCGAGGACATGGTGGCGTAGAAGGCGCACACGGTCAGCAGGCCGAGGCGCAGGGTGCCGGTGCGGAGCAGGCCGGGGGGCAGCAGCGGGTCGCGTCCCAGGGCCTCGGTGCGGCGTTCCCAGAGCCAGAAGCCCGGCAGCAGTACGGCGGCCCCCACGAGCATGAGCAGGGTCCATCCCGGCCAGCCGGCCGAGCGGCCGACCGTCAGGGGCACCACCAGCAGCACCATTCCCGCGGCGAACAGCAGGACCCCTGTGCGGTCGATCCGCAGGCCGCCTTGCCCGCCGGTCGTCGGCAGCAGGCGCGGGGCGAGGAACAGCGTCACCACGCCGATCGGAAGGTTGACGAGGAAGGCCCACCGCCAGGACAGGCCCAGCCAGTCCAGGCTGATCAGCAGGCCGCCGACGAGTTGTCCCGTGGCCATCGCGCTGCCCGTCGCCAGGCCGTAGAGGCGCATCACCCGGGGGCGCACGGCCGGCGGGTAGTGGAGCTGGATCAGCGCCAGCACCTGCGGGAACAGCACGACGGCGGCACCGCCCTGAAGGGCCCGTGCGCAGATCAGCCACCATACGTCCGGTGCGAAGCCGCACATCGCCGACGTCGCGGTGAACAGGGCGATCCCCACCACGAACGCCTTCTTGCGTCCCCAGTGGTCGCCGAGCCTGCCGCCGAGCACGACCAGACCGGCGTAGACGATCGCGTAGACGGCCACGACGAGTTCGATCTCGCCACTGGTCGCGTCCAGGTCCTCGGTCATGGAGGGCACGGCGACGTTGACGACGAAGAAGTCCAGGGTGGGCATGAAGGCGCCCACGAGCAGTACGGCGAGCACCGGTCGGCCCGCTATCCGAGGGTCAGGCGCAGGTGCGGCTCGACCAGGTGGGGCGCGAGCATGAAGCCGTAGTGTCCGAGGTCCGTCTCCATGATGTGCGCCTGGGCTCCCCGGATCCCCGCCGCCAACTCGCGCTGTGTCTCGGGGGGATACGCGCGGTCGGTGGAGAAGCCGACGATGTGCGTGTCGGCGGTGATCCGTGCCAGCGCGTCGTCGATGCTTCCCCTGCCGCGCGCGACCGTGGCGCGCAGGGCCGTCTCGGAGAGGAGGACGTTGCAGTTCGCGTCGAAGCGTTCCCACACCTTGTCGCCCTGCGCCAGCACGTACTCGCGGAACTTCTCGTGGCAGCCGTCCGAGTCGTGGTACCACGACTGCCCGCCGAACCGGTCCTGCCAGTAGCTCTCCGTGCCGTAGCGGATGTGCGCGAAGCTGCGGGCGAGGGAGACGCCGGTACGGGGGCCGCAGCCCTCGGGCAGGTGGTAGAACTCGCCGCCGTGGAAGTGCGGGTCCCGCCGGATCAGCTCCAGTTCCACGTGCGTGTGGCCGGCCTGTTCGACGCGGGTTGCCGCCGCCACGGCGATGAGCAGGAGCCGGCCCACCCGGTCGGGGCGGGAGACCGCCCATTCAAGGGCCCGCGCGCCGCCGATGGACATGCCGATGACGGCGTGCCAGCGCTCGATGCCCAGCGCGTCGGCCAGTGCGGCCTCGGCGTTGACCTGGTCGATCACGTCGAGCGCCGGGAATCGGGAGGCCCAGGGCCTGCCCTGCGGGTCGAGGCTCGCGGGGCCCGTGCTTCCGTCGCAGCCGCCGAGGTTGTTGGCGACGATCACATGGAAACGGTCGGTGTCGACCGCCTTGCCGGGCCCTATCAGGGAGTCCCACCAGCCCTCCGCCGGATGCCCCGGCCCGGCAGGGCCCGCCGCGTGGCTGCTCATGCTCAGCGGCGGCAGGATCAGCACCGCGTTGCCGCGGTCCGCGTCG
This sequence comes from Streptomyces sp. NPDC107522, assembly GCF_055657525.1. Lineage (NCBI taxonomy): Bacteria > Bacillati > Actinomycetota > Actinomycetes > Kitasatosporales > Streptomycetaceae > Streptomyces > Streptomyces sp. NPDC107522. The sequence goes on from NZ_JBVKAU010000027.1 coordinate 50,125, forward strand.
AGGGCCCCCCAGGCCTCGTACGCCATGGTCACCGGCCCGAGGGACTGCCCGGAGATCAGCGCCAGCGGTTTCCCGGCCGAGTGGGTGGTGACGAAGCGCCGGTTTCCCGGGGGGTCACCGGGCTGCCAGGCTCCGGTGTTGTTCAGCCGCATGCGCGTTCCCTCCGTGGCGGGGCCCAGGGTTGGGGATGTGCGTGGGTCAGTGGTTGGCGTAACGGCTGCGCAGCAGCTTCTTGTCGAACTTGTTGGTGGCCGTCTTCGTGATCTCGGGGACGAACTCGAAGCGGTCCGGGACCCACCACTTCGGCAGCCGCTCCCGCAGGAAGGACCGCAGCTCCTCGGCGGTCGCCGTGGCGCCGGAGCGTGGCACAAGCACGGCCAGCGGCCGTTCCTGCCACCGGGTGTCCGGCACGGCGACGACCGCGGCCTCCAGGACGGCGGGGTGGTCCATGAGCGCCGACTCGACGGCGATGGAACTGATCCACTCGCCGCCCGACTTGATCAGGTCCTTGCTGCGGTCCGTGATGCGGACGTAGCCGTCCGGGTCGATGGTCGCGATGTCGCCGCTGCGCAGCCAGCCGTCGTGGAACTTCTCGGCGTTGGCGTCGTCGCCGGCGTTCTCGTAGCTCGTCGCTCCCCACAGCGATCTGACTTCGAGCTCTCCCTGGGTGACCCCGTCGTGCGGCAGCAGCCGGTCCTCGTCGTCGACCAGCCGTACCTCGACGCCGGGTACGGCCAGCCCCTGCGTGTGGTGCAGTTCGAGTTGCTTCTCGGGGGGCAGTGAGGTGAGGCCGCTGCGGATGTTCGTCAGGGCGACCGTCGCCATGTTCTCCGTCATGCCGAGGCCCTGCTGCATGGTCACGCCGCGCTCGGCGTACCGGTGCACGAGGCCCTGCGGAATCGCCGAGCCGCCGCAGACGATGCGTTCCAGGGACGCGAACACCTCGTTCGGCGGGTCCATTTCGTCCAGGGCGAGCCAGAAGGTGGGCACGCCGGCCGACAGGGTGACCTGCTCCCGCTCCAGGGTCGCCGCGATGGCCTCGGGCTCGAGGTGCGGGCCGGTGAACACCAGGCCCGCTCCGGCCAGGGCGGCCGCGTAGGGCAGTCCCCAGGCGGTGGCGTGGAACAACGGCGTGAGCGGGAAGACGACGTCGCGTTCGCGGACCGCGAAGGCGTCGGCCGCGCACATGGCGAGGGAGTGCAGGACGAGGGACCGGTGCGAGTGGGCGACGGCTTTGGGGTGGCCCGTGGTGCCGCCGGTGTAGCACAGGCAGGCGGTACGGTTCTCGGCCACGTCGCGCGGTTCGACGGGATCGGCCTCGGCCAGCAGCCGCTCGTAGGAGAGCGCGTCGGCGAACGCCGGGTGTACGTCGCCCCCGTCGGGGATCACGACGAACTCGCGCACCGACCGCAGCCGGGGCAGCAGCCGGGCCAACTGCCCGGTGAGCGAGGCGTCGACGACCATCACGCGGGACTTCGCGTGGGCCACGACCCATGCGATCTGCTCGTCGGAGAAGCGGACGTTGACCGGCACCAGTACAGCGCCCGCCATCGGCACGCCGAAGAACCACTCGAGGTGCCGTGTGCTGTTCCAGGCGAAGGTCGTCACCGCGGAGCCCTGGCCGACGCCGAGCCGTCCCAGCGCGTCGGTCAGCCGTCGGACGCGTTCCTGCAGTGCCGCCCAGGACGTGCCGCGGGGCTGCCCGGTGAGGTCGACCTCGCGGATCTCCTTGACGGGTGCCACGGTGGCCGCCCGCCGCAGCAGCATGCCCACCGAGAGCCCGATTCCGCCCCGCCCGGTCATGATGCAAGCTGGACGAGGGTCATGCCGTCGTGGACGGTGAGCAGGGCGGCCCGCACCCGGGGGTCCTCGACGACGTGCTGGTTGAACTTGACGACGTCGTGCGCCCAGTTGGCGAACATGCGCTCCACCCACTCCTCGCCCGTCACGGCCTCGTCGGCGGGCGGCAGGGAGCGCGGGTTGAGGACCTCGCCGCCCCACAGGGTGTTGTCGACGACCAGGAGACCACGGGGCCGCAGCAGGCCGCGGGCGAGGATGGTCTCGAAGTAGGAGATGTAGTTCGGCTTGTCCGCGTCGAGGAAGATGAGGTCGAAGTCGCCGTCGACGCTCTGCAGAACGGTGAGGGCCTCGTCGAGTACGGGCTTGATCTTGTGCCCGTGCGGACTGCGTTCGAACGCCCGGGTGGCGACGTCCTGGGCCCGCTTGTCCGCGACGTAGCTGTCGATGGTGACGATCTCGCCGTCGTCCGGCAGGGCCGCGGCGATGGCGACGGTGCCGTGGCCGGTGAAGGTGCCCACCTCCAGCACGCGGTTCATGCCGCCCGTGGTGATCAGCAACTGGAGGAAGGACGTCTGGATGTGCGCGGTCGATATGTCCGCCCACTCGGGGGTGGCCTTCGCGGTTTCCTCGGCGATGTCCTGCAACTCGGCAGAGACGGGGGAGGAAAGGCGCTCCGCGTACTCCCTGATTCCGTCCCGGAAGATGGTGGGCTTCTTGAAGACGGCGTCGGACCTGTGCTCCATGGCTTCTTCTCTCCTACGACGTGGGGGTGGCGTGCATCGTGACGTAGTTGGTCCCGATCCAGTCCCCGAACGTCGCGGTCTCGCCGTCGAGGGTGTCGACCTCCAGGCCGTAGCCACGGGCCTTGGGGACGGAGAAGCTGAAGTCGGTGGAGGGGCGCAGGAAGAACACGCTCGAGGTGCGGCCGCTGCCTTCGCGCATGCCGGCTTCCGGGGACCTGACGTGGTGCCGGGGCGCGGGGACGGCGCCCTGGGTGACCAGGGGCGCGATGGCGCCGCAGAGCACGACCACGGTGTTCGGGACGTGCGGCAGGTCCACCAACTCGCCGCCGATCTCGGCCTGGAGGCTGACGAACCCGTTGGCGCACGGCGTCTGGTGGATCAGGGTGATGATGGACAGGTCGTAGTGCGGTGCCATGCGCCGTGGCTCGTGCTCGGCGGCGCGGTGCTCGGGGACCTCGGGGAAGTACCGCAGCCGCAGCACGGGATCGCAGTCCAGCAGCGTGTCGATGTCGCGGCCGTCCGAGCCGTCGTACGTCCCGGTCGCCTCCAGGACGACCTGGGCGGTCTCCCGGGCGGCGGCGTAGAGGCCGACGAAGTAGTCCGTCCAGATCTCCTCGAAGCGCTGCGAGGGGAAGAGGTTGTCGGAGATCCCCATCGAGTACACCATCGAGTAGTCCGTGTAGGTGCCCGTCCGGGTCACCTGGGCCGTGCTCTCGGCCTCCAGCGCGGAGTAACCGCGACGCAGAGTCGGGATCTTCGTCGTCACGGCCGCCTTCTCCTCGGGCGTGCCGTGTGCGAAGAAGTCCATGGCCGTGTCGGTGGCGAGTTTGTGGTCCTGCTCGCGCACTCCGCAGTCGGTGAGGTAGAAGACGCCCGCCTCGGTGACGCACCTGCGGAACTCTTCCTGGTCGTCGCCTTTCTTCAGCGCGGTGAGGCTGAATATGGGCACTCGGGGCACCGCCGTGTCCGTCATGGTGGCCCGCTCCTTCCCGGATCAGTCGTAGAAAAGTACGGCGCGCATTTCCAGAGACGTGCGTAGGTGTCCGATGGCAGGGCCCTTCTCGTCGTAGAAGGCCGTGTGCGGGCACAGGCCGGCCACGTCGGCCGCACCGGGGCGCTCGGTGCCGTCCGCGGCGAGCGCCAGGCTGCGGCTCGCGCTGTCGTAGATCTTGAAGAGGAGGGCCTCGTCGGGTGCGAGGGAGCGCCAGTAGTGCCAGCGGTGGCGGGGGTTGTGCCGCACGGAGTAGTTCTCGCGGTCCTTGAGCCACTCCGGGAACTGAAGCCGGGTCGCGACGAGGTCGGCGGAGAGGTCCAGTGACCGGTAGTCGCACAGGGCGAGGGGGTAGTTGCGGACGGGCTCCAGCAGGGGCCGCCAGACGTTGACGATCTGGAACCTGCCGAAGCGGCGGCCCTCCCTGCCGTGCCGGGCGGCGCGGGCCCGGGCGCTGTTCGGGCTCTGGTCGACGTGGACGCGCTGGTGCGGCGCCTGATGGGGCGTCGCTCCGGAGGGGGTGGCGTCCTGGCGTCGCACGGTGGCGTCGAAGAACTCCACCACGGCGGCCCCGGTGACGGACGTCAGCAGCTCCGCGGTCTCCCGCCGGTACTGTGCGAGGGCCGGCGCGGCCTTCTCCGCCAGGGCGCGCTGGTCGGCCCGCGTCGGAGCCGTGACCAGCTCGAACCCCATGGTGTCGAGGGTGGGCCGTACGGTGCTGTCGCGCAGGTCCGTGACGGTCGTCTCGTGCGGGACCATACGGAAGTTGAGGACGACTTCGGGCGGCCGGGACAGGGCGTCGATGCACCAGTCGTCGTCCGGGGCGTCCGGGGTCAGCGGTGCGGCGTAGTGCAGGACGGTCGATACGGCGGACACGGCGGCGGGCTAGCCGTTCGCGGCCGTGCGGCGGAAGACGCCCCGGTCCAGCTGCGGGCTGGCGTTGGCGTAGACCATGTCCATGGTCAGCACCTCGCGGAAGGACGCCAGGTACTGCTCCAGCAGGGCCGGGCTGTAGCGGTGCCAGTAGGGGATCATGTCCTCGATGACGAAGTAGTCGCCCTCGTGGAGGAGATGGTCGACCGCCCACCTCATGATGTTGAACGTGTCGGCGTGCGCGTCGTCGATGAACAGCAGCGGGTGGGCGACGTCGCCGAGCAGCTTCTCCAGCGTTCCGAGATCGGTGCAGTCGGCCTCGTGGAGAGCGATGTCCGTCATCTCGGTGGGGGGAATCTGGCAGCGGGAGAGGTCCTTGTCGATCCCGATGACCTGGCACTCGACGCCCATGAGCCGGGTCAGGTCGCGGAACCAGACCAGCGAACCGCCGCTGTAGACGCCCAGTTCGACGACGGTGCGGGGGCGGAACTCCCACAGCAGGTCGTGGAAGGCGGCTTGGGCCTCGGGATCCTTCAGCAGGCGCAGACCCCGCCACTGGTAGCGGGCGAAGTCCGGGTAGCCCAGATCGCGCGGCGCCTCGGCCCACCGGTCGAGCGGCCAGTCACGGGGCCGGTCCGTCAGTACCGGGGGACGGTAGACCGGGTCGTCGCCCAGTCCTCGGAATGCGTTCAGGTCCAGGAAGTTCTCGCGAGAGTAGTCGTTCAATGAGCTCTCCCATGAGTTTGCGCCGCATTTCGGCTCCGCAATGCTAACCAGCTCTACTCTTTTCCTTCTCTTGGGGCTCTCTCGGGGCCCTCTCCGTTGAATTCAAGGAAGACTCGAAAAAGGCTGGCAGAAAACGCACCAGGAATTGGAGAATATCCGCTGCCGGATGTTTTCCCAGCGTGGAAGGGAACGATGACCGTTGGACGTGATAGGCGCCGGATATGGCCGCACCGGTACGTTGTCGATGCAGGCGGCACTCCAGAGGCTCGGGTTCGATCCCTGTCACCACATGACCGAAGTGATAACGAATCCCCGGCAGATGCCGCTGTGGCAGGAGGCGCTCGCCAGTGACCCGGTGGATGTACGGCGGGTGTTCGAGGGGTACCGGGCGACGGTGGACTTCCCCGGCTGCGTCTTCTGGCGCGAGCTGATGGAGGCCTGGCCCGAGGCGAAGGTCGTGCTCACGGTGCGGGATCCGCACCGCTGGTACGCGAGCGCCCGGAAGACCATCTTCTCCCGGCACATGCAGCAGCCGACGGACCCCGACCCGGACGCCGCCGCGTTCGGCCGTTTCATGACCGAGGAACTGCGTCCGCGCATGCTCGACGTGGGCGGCGACCGGCCGTTGAACGAGATGGACGAGGAGGAGGCCGTCGCGGCCTTCAACCGGCACATCGCCGAGGTGAAGGCCACCGTGCCGGCCGAACGGCTGCTGGTCTTCCAGGTGAGCGAAGGCTGGGGTCCGCTCTGCGAGTTCCTCGAAGTGCCGGTCCCCGACGAGGAGTTCCCGCACGTCAACGAGGCCGACGGCTTCCACGAGCGGGCCAGGGAGCTGTTCGAGGAGCGGCGGCGGGCACTCGCCGCGTCCGGCAACTGACAGGGCGTGGCCCCAGGACCCGCCGGACCTGGGGCCCACGCCCTGTCGGTCTCAGGTCTGGCCGTTCTTGGCGATGAGGGCGTGGAACCCCTGCTGGAGGTAGTCGCCGTACTCGACAGGCGGGTTGAGCTCCCTTCCGCCGGTGTCCTCCGGACTGAACGGCTCCATCACGGTGGTGTGCCCGGCGTGCAGGAAGAACGGCAGGGACAGGCGCTCCGCGTTGATGAACTTCACCCGGTGGTTCGGCGCCGGGAAGTAGTCGTTCGTGAGGTACCCCATGTAAGTACCGCAGTTCACCAGGAAGTTGTCCCCGGACGTCGGCAGGTCCTGCCAGCCGACCACCGTCTCGACCTGGAGGTTCTGCACCTCGGTCTGGAAGAGGACGGTGATCATCGACACGTCCAGGTGGTCCTCGAAGCTCAGCTTCGTGCCGTCGGGACCCGTCTTGACCGGCGGATACTCCTCCAGGTACGGGTAGCGGATCATCGACACGGCGGACAGCGTGTCGGCCTCCGAGAGCGGGGCCTCGAAGAAGTCCTCCGGCTTGCCCAGGGCGAGTGCGAAGCCTCGCATCAGCACCTTGGAGAGGCGGAACATGTCCCGGTAGTACTGCTCGCAGAACGGCCGGAACCGTTCGTGCCGCTTCTCGTCCGGCCAGATGTTCACCTCGTGCATCGGCGTCCCCGACTTGATCATCGGGTGGTCCTCGCTGAACGCCGGGTTCAGATAGCACCAGGACTCGACCGCCTTCCTGCCCTTGACGGCCATGTAATAGCCGTTGCGCACATGCGGGTTGTCCTTGTTGTACGCGTTGATCGCGAGGTCGTACTTCTCCTCGTCGGTCAGGGTCCGGTGGAACTCGTTGACCACGTCCTGGAGCAGCTGGACGTCGATGCCGTGGTGGGAGGCGTAGAAGAACCCGGACCCCCGGCAGGCCTTGTTGACCTCCTGCGCGACGCGCGTCTTGGCGTCCGCGTCACCGCCGAAGAGCGGTGAGATGTCGATCGTCGGCACGTACGCCGACGGCATCGGGATGGGCATGGAATCCTCCGTTTCGTCAGGCGTCCCGCAGCGACGCCGAGATCCGCTCGCACATGTCGGTGACCAGGCGCTCGTTGCGCACCCACGAGTGATGGGTCTCGCCGCGCAGCGGACGGACCTCGATCGACTCGGCCGGCAGGAGGGTGTCCAGAGCGTTGTACGGCGTCCCGCGGTAGTACTCGAACAGCCGGCGCTGCTGGTCGTCACGGACGATCTCGTTCGGCTGCTCCGCCTTGAACATCACCAGCCTGCCGAGCCGGTCGGCCAGCCGGTCCAGGTCCTCGCGGCTCGGCGTGTAGTGGTAGTTGATGGGATCGAGGAGGTCCTCGACCCCGGGGAGGCCGATCGCGGCCGTCGCATGGCGCATGTTGAAGTACGAGTCGATGACGAACAGGTTGTCGATCTTCTCCCCCGCGCGGGCCAGCTGAGCCGCCGTCTCCAGGGCCACGATCCCGCCGAAGCTCCAGCCGAGCAGGCTGTACGGTCCGGCCGGCTGCACCTTGCGTATGTGGTCGAGGTAGTAGCGGGCGACGGCCTCGAAGGACTCCATGGGCGTGTGCAGGTGCACGTTGTTGAACAGCACCAGCCGGTGTCCGGGCAGCCGTTGCGCGAGGTTGCTCAGGTAGCTCTCGGCTCCGCCCTCGCCGGGCGGGAAGACGAAGAGGGTGTGCTCCGTGTGCCCCTCGTCGACGAGGATGTACGGCTCGAAGGCGTCCCCGGTGACCGCGGGCCGGCCCGGCTGCGCCCGGCCCGCCCCCGAGCGGGTCACGGTCGCCGTGTGGGCGGCCAACCGCTCGAGCCAGGTGTGCAGTTCGGTCGTGAACCGCCGGGTGGTGGCCTCGTCCAGCCGGCTGTCGACGACGGTGACCAGGCGGTCGCCGGCACACCGCATGGTCACGTCGACGCCGAACTGGTCCGCTCCCCGGTTGCGGTCGGAGAGGTGGCTGCCGGACATGGCCGAGTCGAGCTGCCAGCCCGTCCGCCGGTCCGGCGCCTGCTCTCCCCCGTCGGCGAACCGGCCGAGGTAGTTGAAGCTGACCGGGGCGAGCGGTGCGCGCTCGCTGCCGTACCGGCCGAAGAGGGCGCCGTAGCCGATGCCGTGGTGCGGCACGCGCCGGCAGGCCTCCTTGGTGCCGAGCACGCTGCCCGCGAGGTCCTCGGGGTCGGTCCGCAGGGCCAGCGGGTACATCGTCGTGAACCAGCCGACCGTGTCCCGGACGTCGGGCGCCCCCGCGAACCGTTCGCGGCCGTGGCCCTCGACCGTGACGTGGTTGGTCGCCCGGCCGGTGACCGCCCCCAGGGCCAGCCCGGTCGCCGTCAGCAGCAGCTCGTGCAGGGTGGTGTCGTACGCCCAGTGGCTCTCGGTGAGCAGGGTCCGGGTGTCCGGCTCGCTCAGCGCGAACTCCTCCCGCAGCGTGGGCGCGCCCTCCTTGACCGACAGTTCGCCCGGCGCCGCCGCCAGTCCGCCCTGGACGTCCTCCCACAGGCGGCGCTCGTCCTCCTCGGGGACGTAGTGGCTCAGGGCCTCGCCCCACTGGCGGTAGCTGCTGGTCTTCCTCTCCAACTCGCCGCCGTGGTACAGGATCTCGAGGTCCTGGGCGAGGATGTGCCAGCTCACGGAGTCGACGATCAGGTGGTGCAGGGCGAACCAGACGCGTGCGCTGCCGTCCTCGAATCCGTGCAGGTAGGCGGCGCAGGCGGTCGGGCCGTGTTCCAGGTCGAAGTCGCTCTGCAGTTGGGTGAGTTGTTCGCGGAGCTCCTCGGGACGCAGTCCGGTCACGTCGAGTTCGTGCAGGACGACGTCCGGGGTGGCTTCGGCGTAGGACTGGACGACCTCGGCGGAGGACTCGGTGGCCTCGGCGGAGGGCTGGGGTACCTCGGCCGCGTCGCCGCCGAAGCCGCTGTAGCGCAGGCGGAACGCGTCGTGGTGGTCGACCAGGCGAGCCAGGGACTCGCGCAGCCTCGCCATGTCGAGCGGTGGCGTCCGGACGGCGAAGTTGTGGTTCCAGTGGCCGCGGTCGGCGAGCGGCTTGGCGAGGAACCACTCCTGGACGGGCAGCAGCGGACAGGGGCCGCTCAGCCGACCCTGCTCCGGCTCCTCCTGCCCCTCGCCCGGCGTGCCGTCCGCGTCGTCCGCTCTGGACAGGACGTTGTCGACGAGCTGCCGGACGGTCGGGAAGTCGAAGACGTCCTTGACACCGATCCTGCGGCCGACCTCCCGCTGCACCTGGCTCGCCAGATGCAGGGCGCTGATGCTGTCACCGCCCGAGCGGAAGAAGTCGTCGTCGATGCCGACCGTGCCGCCCGGCAGCTGCGCGCTCCACAGCTGGCACAGCCGGGCCTCGGTACGGCTGCGCGGGGCCGCGTAGGCGGTGCGCCGGGCCGTGAAGTCCGGCGCGGGCAGCGCCTTGGTGTCGAGCTTGCCGTTGACGGTCGTCGGCAGCCGGTCCAGGCGGATCAGCGTCGACGGGACCATGCCCGGCATCAGCCGGTCCCGCAGGCCGGCGAAGATCGCGTCCTCGTCGACGGGCTCGTGGCGGTCGGCCACGTAGTAGCCGACCAGCCGCCTGCCGTCGGGTGAGCGCTCGTCCCCGGCGGCGACGACCGCGCACTCCCGCACCTGCGGGCAGCCGGCGAGGACCGTCTCGACCTCGCCGAGTTCGATGCGCAGGCCGTTGATCTTGACCTGGGCGTCGTTGCGGCCGACGTACCGGATCTCGCCGTCGTGGGCGCGGCGGACCAGGTCGCCGGTACGGTACAGCACCTCGTGGCGGCCGGCACGGCGGTCGTCCTCGGTCCGGAACGGGTTCGGCAGGAACCGCTCGCCGGTCAGCTCCGGCTGGTTGAGGTAGCCGTCCGTGACGCACTCGCCGGCCACGTACAACTCCCCCACCGCGCCCGGCGGCAGCAGCCGCAGGCCCTCGCCGAGCACGTACAGCCGGGTGTTGCCGAGCGGCTGTCCGAGGGCGTTCGCGTAGGGGGCGCCGGGGTCGAAGCGCCGGACGGTGTTGTAGACGGCGGTCTCCGTGGTGCCGTAGGCGTTGAACAGCGGGCCGGAGAACTCGCCGCGGATCTTGTCGAAGTGGCGCTCGTGGAACGCCTCACCGGCGACCAGCACGCACCGCAGGTGCGTCAGACGCGCGAGGTCGAGCTGGGTGATCTGCGTCGGCGTGCCGCTCAGGTACGTCAGCCCGGCCCGGTTCGCGTAGTCGTAGAAGGCGTCGTCCTCGGCAGGCGGGGACGGCGGCACGACCAGGGTGTGGCCGCCGAGGACGGACAGCACCAGTTGTTCGACGGAGAAGTCGAACACGTAGTTGGCGAGGAACAGCACGCCTTCACGGGTGGTGCCGGGGGCGCCGAAGTAGCGTCCGGCGAGCTGCTCGCGGAAGCCGTCCACGGCGCGGTGCGGCACCAGCACGGCCTTGGGCCGGCCGGTCGTGCCCGAGGTGTAGATGGCGTAGGCGAGGTCGCCGGGCGAGACCTCGGTGACCGGGTTCTCGGTGGAGCGGTAGCCCATCGGCAACCGGTCCGCCTCCACCAGCACCGGCCGTGCGGCGGCAGGCAGGGCGCGCAGCCGGCCGGCGTGGGCGTGCTCCGTCACCATGAGCCGCGCCCGCGTGTCCTGGAGCATGAACTCGATCCGGTCGTCGGGGTAGCCCGGGTCGATCGGGACGTACGCCGCCCCGGCCTTCCACACCGCCATGATCGCGGTGACCATCAGGTCGCTCTTGTCCAGCACCAGGGCGACCAGGTCGTTCGGCCGGAGCTGGACCACCGACCGCAGGTAGTGCGCCAACTGGTTTGCGTCCTCGTTCAGTTGACGGTAGGTCAACTGTGTGTCGCCGTACACCAGCGCGGTCCGGTCCGGGAAGGCGGCGGCCGTCTCCTCGAACACGGCGTGCAGTGTCCGGGCAGGTCCCATGGCGGTGGTCGGCGACCCGGCGGCGGCCAGCAGCCGTGCCCGCCCCTCCTCGTCCACGCCGGTGACGTCGGTCAGCCGGGCCCGCTCGCCCGCGGAGGCGAGCCGGGTGAACTCGCGCAGGACGTGCCGGAAGGCGGCGATGAAGCCCTCGGCACTCGCGTCCTCGAACAGGGCCGCTGCATAGGTCAGGTTGCCCGCCAGTCCGCCGCCCGGGGTCTCGGTCAGGGTGGCCGACAGGTCGAACTTGGTGGCCGTCCAGCCGCCCGCGTCCGGCTTGTGGGCGGTCAGCACCGGTGTCCCGTCGGCCACCGGATTCGTGTCGGGGCGGTCGGTGACGTTCTGCAGAGTGAAGTTGACCTGGAGGACGGGGTGGCGGCTCGGGTCCTTGTCCAGGTCGAGTTCCTTGACGAGCTGCTCGAACGGCAGCTCGCCGTGCACCTGCGCCGCGACGACGTGCTCGCCGACGGAGCGGACGTAGTCCACCAGCGTCGCCCGCTCGTCGACCCGGACCCGCAGGGCGAGCAGGTTCGCGAAGAAGCCGACCGTGCGGTCGAACTCGGGGCGTCCGCGGTTGGCGGAGGGGGTGCCCACCACGAAGTCGTGCTGGCCGGTGTGCAGGGACAGCATCAGGCACCAGGCGCCGAGCAGCACGCTGTAGAGGCTCACCCGCGCCGACCGGGCCAGCGCCCGCAGCGCCTGCACGGTCTCGTCGTCCAGCGCGAACTCGATCTCCCGGCCGCGGTAGTCGAACCGGGCGGGGCGCGGGTGGTCGAGTGGCAGCTGGATCGTCTCGAACCCGGCGAGCGCGTCCGTCCAGAACTCGGTGAGCTCCGCCAGCCGGCGACCGGTCAGGTACTGCCGCTGCCACACGGCGAAGTCGGCGTAGGACCCGCGCACCGTGCCGAGGTCCGCCGCGGGCACCCCGCGCCGCAGGGCCACCAGCTCCTGCCGGAGGACGTTCCACGACCAGCCGTCGAAGCAGGTGTGGTGCAGAACGAGGCTCAGGTAGAGACTGCCGGGGTCCGAGGCGAGCTCGAACAGGTCGGCGCGCAGGGGCAGTTCCTCGTGCAGGCGGAATACGTGGCCCTCACGGCGCACGAGCCGCTCGTCCAGCTCGGCGGTCGTGCCGACCGTGTGCACGGCCGCGTGGAACAGGGCCTGTGCGGCGTCCTCCGGCAGCGTGTACTGCCGTCGGACTCCGTCCTGGTCCGTCCTGAGCAGGGTGCGCAGGGCGGGGTGGCGGCGCAGCAGCGTGCGCAGGGCGTGGTCCACCGTGTCCCGCGACACCGTGCCGTGCGACGCCGACTCGCGCATCGGGATCCGCAGCGCGAACGGGATGTTGTAGGCGGCGGTGCCGCCCTCGAACTCGTCGATGAACAGCAGGCGTTCCTGTGCGAGCGACACCGGGGGGCGGCCGGGCACGGTCGCGGCGCGTCCGGCCGTCTGGTCGGCGTGCCATACGTCCTCGGCGTTCCCGTCGTTCTCGGCGTTCCCGTCGGCGTTAGTCTGCGCGGCCATGTCCCGGATGTGGTGGGCCTGCGCGCCGAGGGACGTGTGCTGGAGCACGGTCCGGACACCGAGGCCACGGCCGAAGCCGCTGGTGATGGCCTGGGCGAGCGCCATCGCCCGGATGCTGTCGCCGCCGAGCGCGAAGAAGTCGTCGTGCATGCCGATGCGGCCCGGGGCGACGCCGAGCACCGTGGCCCAGATGCCGCACAGCTTGACCTCGACGTCGTCGGAGGGGGCGACGTACTCGGTCCCCTCACCCGCCCCGAAGTCCGTCTCGGGAAGCCGCCGCGTGTCCAGCTTGCCGCTCGCGGTCACGGGGATGTCCGTGATCCGCAGGACGCGCGCGGGCACGATGGCCTCGGGCAGCTTCCTGCGCATCCACTCCTTCACGTCCTGCTCGTCGTGCTCGCGGTCGCTGATGTAGAAGCCGACGAGGTACTTCTGCGCCGCGGCGAACCCGGCCCCCTGGTACTCACGGGCGATCACCAGGGACCTGGTCATGCCGGGATACGACGACAGGACCGCCTCGACCTCGCCGAGTTCGACGCGCTGGCCGCGGATCTTGACCTGGAGGTCGGTGCGGCCCAGGCACTCCAGCTCCCCGTCCGGCAGCCACCGCACCAGGTCACCGGTCCTGTACAGCCGAGCGTTGCGCCCGGCCGCGCGCTCCTCGGGCGTCTGGAACGGGTTGTCGACGAACCGCTCCACGGTCAGCTCCTCGCGGCCCAGGTAGCCGCGGGTGACGCCGACGTCGCCGATGTACAACTCGCCCATGCCGCCGACCGGAACCCGCTTCATCGACTTGTTGAGCACATAGGCCGTGGTGTTCGCCACCGGGTGGCCGATGCTCTTGGTCGAACGGCGCTCGTCCACCGCCGGGTAAGGGCGCTTGTGGCTGGTGATCGAGATCTCCGTCGGGCCGTACCCGTTGATGATGGTGCCCGGGAAGGTCCCGCGGATCTTGTTGAACACCGGCTCGGTGAAGTCCTCGCCGATCGCGTCGATACGGGTCAGGGACGTCGTGGTCGAGTAGTCGTACAGCGACAGCACCGACGGCGTTCCGGAGAGGTAGGTGACCTTCTCGTCGTTGATGTACTGGTACAGGCGCTCGGCGTCCGTGCGCATCGTGTCGTCGAGGACCACCAGCTTCTGCCCGTTTAGCAGCGCGTCGGTCATCTGCTCGACGAAGTGGTCGAAGACGTAGTTGGAGAACGACAGCAGCGCCTCGTCGCCCTCGCTCTTGTCCAGCGAGAACAGCTTCGCCAGGGAGACCTGGAGGTTGACGACGCCCCGGTGCTCGACCAGGACGGCCTTGGGGTTGCCGGTGGTGCCGGAGGTGTAGATGGCGTAGGCGAGGTCGGTGCTCGTGACCTCGGTGACCGGGTTCTCCGGCGACCGGTAGCCCATCGGCAGCCGGTCCGCCTCCACCACCGGCAGCCCGTCCGCGGTCGGCAGCGCGCGCAGCCGCTCCGCATGGGCCTCGTTGGTCACCACCAGCCGGGCACTGGTGTCCTGGAGCATGAACGCGATCCGGTCGTCGGGATAGGCCGGGTCGATCGGCACATACGCCGCCCCGGTCTTCCACACCGCCAGGATCGCGACGATCATCAGTTCGCTCTTGTCCACCACCAGGCCGACCAGGTCGTTCGGCCGCAGTTGGACCACCGACCGCAGATAGTGCGCCAACTGGTTGGCCCGCTCATTGAGCTGACGGTACGTCAGTCGCGTGTCGCGGTACACGACCGCGATCTCGTCCGGCCAGGCCGCGACCTGCTCCTCGAAGATGCCGTGCAGCGTCTTGTCGGCCGGGAACTCGGTCTGTGTGCGGTTCCAGGCGTCGAAGCGCTCGACCATCGCCGGCGAGACGAGCTCCAGCGCGTCGACGGGCTGCGTGATGTCCTGCGCCACCTGGGAGAACAGGGTGTGGGTGACATCGAGCAGGGTGTCGATCGTGGAGTCGTCGAAGAGCTCGCCCGCGTACCACAGGGTGACCGTCAGCTCGTCGCCCTCCTCGCGGGCCACGACGGCCAGTGGGTAGTCGACCTTGTCGGCGTCGTACGCCTTCTCGAAGCGGAGGAGTTCGTCGTGCTCCTCGGCCTCCTCCAGCAGCCGCGGGTAGTTCTCCAGCACCAGCAGCGTGTCGAACAGCCGGCGCTTCATCCCACCGGTCTGCAGCCGGCCCAGCTCGACCGTGTTGCGGCCGTTCATGGTGTTCACGACGGACTGGATGCCGGCGATGGCCTCGCCGACGCTGCGGCCCGCCTGCTCGTCGTGGTCGACGACCAGGGGCAGGGTGTTGATGTACAGGCCCACCGAGTTCTCGATGCCGTCGACGTGCAGGTTGCGGCCGGAGACGATCGTGCCGACCACGGTGGTGTTCCCGCCGCCGATCGCGTACAGCACCTTGTGCCACACGAACTGCAGCACCGAGTGCAGGGTGACGGAGTGCCCGGCGCACAGCGACTTGAGCGTGGCGGTCAGGTCCGCGCCGAGGCCGACCTTCCTGGTCCGGTGCTCGCGGACGTGGTCGTAGTCGCTCAGGTCGACCTGATAGCGGATGTCCTCCTTGAGCAGCCCGTCGAAGTCACCGCGCTCGTCGATGCGTTCGATCTGCCGCAGCCAGTGGTCGACGTGCTCGTCGCGGTGCTCCTCCCAGTACCGCTGCGCCGCCGCGTAGGCGTGGTCCACGTCCGGCTCGACCTCGGCGCCGCGCAGTAGGGCCAGGTACACGCGGTGCACCTCGTCGTGCAGGACCGGCAGGCTCCAGCCGTCCAGGACGAGGTGGTGGCAGCTGAAGATCAGCGAGAACAGGTCCGCGCGCTGCCGGATCAGGTAGACCCGGAACATCCGGCCCTCGGCGGGATCGTACGGCTCGGCCCGGTCGCGCTCCTGCAACTCCCTGATGCGGGCGTCCTGTTCGGCCCGGTCGGTCACGTCGGTCAGGTCGACGAACCGCCAGTCGAGGGGCCGGTCGTCGGGGTCGATGATCTGGAGGGGTTCCTCGGTCCACTCGAAGCGCAGCCGCAGCGCGGGGTACTTGCGCTGCGCGTGCTCCCAGGCCTGCCGCATCAGGTCGGGGCGGATCGGACATCGGTAGCGGTGCACCGACTGCATGACGTAGGCGTCGTCGCCGTTCCTGCGCTTCAGGGCGTGGTACAGCAGGCCCTGCTGCAGGCCGTTCGCGCGCAGCCGGACGGGGTCGCCGTCAGCCACGGACGGGTCGTGGGGCGCGGACGGTTCATGAGGCGCGGATCGTTCGTGGGCAGCGTCGGACGCCGGCTCCGACTGCGTGTCCCGCTGCCGGTCCAGGTGGGCCGCCAGCTCGGTCAGGGTCCGGAGGGTGAACACGTCCTCGACGCCGACGAAGACCCCGAGCCGCTGCCGCACGCGGGCGATCAGCAGGATGCAGGAGATGCTCTGGCCTCCGAGCCGGAAGAAGTCGTCCCGGTCGCCGATGCGCGTCGCCGGCAGGCCAAGGACCTCGGCCCAGATCTCGCGCAGCTGCTCCAGGACACCTTCCGTGGGGCCGGTCCCGGTGGCGGGCACCGGTGCCGCGCCCAAGCGGGTGAGGTCCACCTCGGGCAGTGCCCGCCAGTCCACCTTGCCGTTGACGTTGACCGGGATGCCGTCGAGGCGCACCATGCGCGCCGGGACCATGATCCGTATCAGCCGCTCCTCCAGGAAGGCGAGGAGCTCCTCCTCGGCCACCTCCGCCGACGGCTCGGTGGTGTAGTACCCGACCAGGTGGCGGTCACCGGCTCCGACCGCCCCTTCACGGGCCACCACCGTGCACTTGCGTACGCCCGGGTACTCCGTCGCCTGTGCCTCGATCTCGCCCGGTTCCACGCGGACGCCGTTCAGCTTGAGCTGGAAGTCGCTGCGGCCCATGAACTCGACCTCACCGGAGGGCAGGACCCGGGCCAGGTCGCCGGTGCGGTAGAGGCGGGCGTTGCGGCCCAGCAGCTTCTCCTGCGCGGACTGGTAGGGGTTCGGCGTGAACCGCTCGGCGGTCAGGTCGTCGCGGTTGAGGTAGCCCGGGGCGATGCCGTTGCCGCCGATGTACAGCTCGCCGATGGCGCCGATCGGCAGCTGCTTCAGGTTCTGGCTCAGCACGTACCACTTCACGTTGCGCAGCGGCCGTCCGATGCTGCGGTCCGGGCGCTCCGTCACGCCCGGCCCGAACTCCTTGATCGCGGTGACGAAGGCCGCCTCGGTGAAGGCGTACTCGTTGATGACGCGACCGGCGAACCGCTCGCGCAGCTGCCGCAGCCCGGCCGCCGTCAGCTCTTCGCCGACCAGCAGCAGCTTCTTCAGGCTCGTGCAGCGGCGCAGGTCGAAGTGCTGGAGCACCGATCCGGTGGCGTTGAGGTACGTCACCCGGTGCTGCTCGATGTACGCGGGGAACCGGTCCGGGTCGAGCCTGGTCTCCTCCGGGACGATCACCAGTGTCTGGGAGTTGATGAGCGCGATCAGGGTCTGGCGCAGGTGCGGTTCGAAGACGTACGAGGCGAAGAGCGCGACCCGCTCCTCGCCGGGCCGGCGCATCTCGTAGCGCTCGGACAGGTCCGTGATGCTGTTGACGACGCTGTCGTGGTACTTGGGGACTCCCTTGGGCACGCCCGTGGTGCCGGAGGTGTAGGTGACGTAGGCGAGATCGCCGCTGCCCAGGGACAGCCGCGGCTTCTCCCCCAGCGCGCCCGGGGCGCCGTCCTGCTGGGCGAGCACGGTCTCGATCTCGATGACGCGTACACCGGCGTGCCCGGCCCCGAGGATCTTCCGGAGCCGGTCCGCGTGGTGGCGGTTGGTGACGATGCCGGTCAGGCCGGTGTCACCGACGATGAACCGGACCCGTTCGGCCGGGTAGGCGGGGTCGATCGGTACGTAGGCCGCACCGGATTTCCACAGCCCGAGGGTGGCCACGACGCCGAGGTCGCTCTTGTCGAGGTACATCCCGACCAGTTGCTGCGACCGCACCCCCATGCCCGGCCCGAGCAGCCAGTGCGCGAACCGGTTGGCCCGCTCGTCGACCTGACGGTAGGTCAGCCGGATGTCGCCGAAGACGACCGCCTCCCGGTCCGGCGACCGGCGCACGGCGTCCTCGAACAGGTCGTTGAGCCGCTTGTCCTCCGGGAAGTCGCCGTCGGTGGCGTTCCACTTGTGCAGCTGCTGCCGCTGGTCCTCCGACACCAGCTCCACGTCGGCGACGCGCTGGGCGGGACGGCCGAGGAACTGGCCGAGCACCTCCCGCACGACGTCGAGCACGCCGGCGATGGTCCTGTCCTCGAACAGCTCGTCCGCATAGGCCATGGACCACTGCAGGTATCCGTCCGCCTCGACGTCCCGGACGATCACCAGGAGCGGCGACGACGGCAAATCGGCCAGGGCCACGTCCTGGCCGGCCAGCACGAGCAGCGCGTCGAACAGACCGCGCCCCAGCACCTCCTCACCGGTGACGTACGCGTCCTTGCGGCGCACGTCCTCGCCGAGTTCGCGCACCGCCTCGCGGCAGGTGAGCCGGGCCTGTTCGACGTGGTCGACGATGACCGGGAGGACCCGGTCCCGCGCCACACCGTCCCCTTCCGTGGCGTCGACGAGGGCCGCCACCGTCCGGTTTCCGTGGCCGTACGCGCGCATGACCGCGTGCAGCGCGGCCAGCGCGAACGCGGCGACCGACACACCGCCGTCCTCGCGCAGCGCGTTCTTCAGCGCGGTGTAGTCCTGCCCGCCGACGCGCAGGTCCTGCCGCTTCGTCGCACGGACGGCGGGGTCGTCGTCCCGCACCGCGATCTTGTTGCGCCACTCGTCCTTGAGGAGCATCTCCAGATCGCAACGCTCGCTCGATACTGCTGCGATGCGGGCAGACCAGTCCGCGGCAGTCGTCGGGTACGGTGCTGACTTCATACGTGGGCTCTCCGTCGTACAGGATCTGTGCGACGCACGGCGGGGCCGGGGCCGCCGCAGGGCCGCGAAGGTCACAGGACGTGGTCGGGACAGGGCCTGTCCGGCGGCGGATCAGGCCGGCCGCAGCGCCTGGAGGCTGTGGGCCAGTGCCTCGAGAGCCTGGTCGATCTCGCTCTCGGTGATCGTCAGCGGCGGGCGGAAGCGGAGACTGCGCTCGCCGCACGGCAGGGCGATGACGTGGTGGTCGCGGTACATCCGGCGCAGGACGTCGTCGCGGAGGTGGGCGTCCGGCAGGGTGATCGCGCACATCAGGCCGCGGCCGCGGGCGTCGCTCACGAGGGTCGGGTACTCGGTGGCCAGGGCTTCGAGGCCGTCGCGGAGGTACTTGCCGCGCTGTACGACGCTGTCGAGCAGTTGGGTGTTCTCGATGGTCTCGAGGATCCGGGTGGCCCGGACCATGTCGGCGAGGTTGCCGCCCCAGGTGGAGCTGATCCGGGAGGAGACGGCGAAGACGTTGTCCGCGACCTCGTCGATACGGCCGCC
The DNA here is from genome assembly GCF_055657525.1 of Streptomyces sp. NPDC107522. Taxonomy (NCBI): domain Bacteria; kingdom Bacillati; phylum Actinomycetota; class Actinomycetes; order Kitasatosporales; family Streptomycetaceae; genus Streptomyces; species Streptomyces sp. NPDC107522. Next base: position 69,051 of record NZ_JBVKAU010000027.1, read on the forward strand.
GCCCATCACACCGCACACCTGCGTCTTCTTGCCGAACGCCACCAGGTCGGGCTGCACGCCCAGTTGCTGGTAGGCCCAGGGCGTGCCGGTGATGCCGCCGCCGCTCTGCACCTCGTCGAGCACGAACAGGGCGTCGTGCTCGTGACAGAGCCGCTGCATCGCCTGGAGGAAGCCGGCGCTCAGGTGGTTGTCCCCGCCCTCGCCCTGGATCGGCTCGGCGACGAAACAGGCGATCATCCCGTCCGCGGCGCGGAAGGCGGCCTCGGCGGCATCCAGTGTCCGCTGTTCGGCCTCCCGGTTGGCGGGCTCATGGGCACTGGTCGGATGCCGCAGCGCAGGTGTCGGGAGCCGGGGCCAGTCGAACTTGGGGAAGCGGGCGGTCTTCGCCGGGTCGGTGTTCGTCAGCGACATGGTGTAGCCGCTGCGGCCGTGGAACGACCGCTCCAGGTGCAGCACTTGAAGCCGGTTCACGCCCTCCTCGTCGAGGCCGAGCCGCTGCGCCTTCCAGTCGAAAGCGGCCTTGAGGGCGTTCTCCACCGCCAGCGCGCCGCCGTCCACGAAGAAGAGGTGCGGCAGCAGCGGGTCGCCGAGCACCCGGGCGAACGTCGCGACGAACCTCGCGTACGGAACCGTGTAGAAGTCCGGGTTGGACGGCTTGTTGACGGCTGCCGCGGCGAGTTCCCGCATGAACTCGGGATCATCGGTAATGCAGGACGGATTGACACCGAGCGGCGCCGAGGCGAAGAAGGAGAAAAGGTCGAGATAGCAGTCGCCCGTCACGGCGTCGACCAACTGCGTGCCGCGACTTGCGGACAGGTCGAGAACGATTTCATAGCCGTCGACGAGCACATGACGCCGAAGCGTACGGTGCACGTCCCGAGCGTTCAGATTTTCCGTTTCCAAGAGGCCTGACTCCGGACAACGTCCCTGTTCACCCATGCGCGAAGACTCCTGTAGTGAACCGGATATTCTGGACCGCCCATGCTATGCGGCAGCCCTCTTGAGCCCCTCTCCCAGCTCTCTCGCATTTCTCTCCGCAAAACTTCCGGCACTTTCCGGGGAATTCTCATTTCATGACCGGAGGGCGGCTGCTACTGTCCGACGCGTCGATCAAATTCCGGCGGTACCGATATTCTCCGAGTGCGCGGGAGATCACGACATGGCCTTTGCCGACTGGGCTGACGCCCGCGGCCGCATGCTGCTCGACCCCACCGTCGTCAACCTCAACACCGGCTCCGCCGGACCGCTGCCGCGCAGCACCTTCGAACGCGTCACCGAGCTGCGCACCCGCCTCGCCCGCGCACCGATGGACTTCCTGCTGCGCGAACTCCCCCCACTGCTGTGGCGGGCCCGCGCACACCTGGCCGGCTTCCTGGGCGGTGACCCGCACCGGCTGGTGCTCACGACCAACGTCACCGGAGCCGTCAACCTGGTGGCGTCCTCGCTGACCCTCGACGCGCCCGGCGAGATCCTGCTGACCGACCACGAGTACACGCCGATGCGCTGGTGCTGGGAGCGGGCGGCCCGGCGGCAGGGCCTGACGATCAGGACGTTCCGGGTGCCGACGATGCCCGCCGACCCGGACGAGATCGTCGACGCCGCCGTCGCCGCCATGACCCCACGGACCCGGCTGCTGTCCTTCAGTCACGTCCTGTCGACGACCGGACTGGTGCTGCCCGCCCGGGAGTTGTGCGAGCAGGCCCGCCGCCGCGGGATCGTCACGGTGATCGACGGCGCCCACGCGCCCGCGTTCCTCGACCTGGACCTGGCGGACATCCCCTGCGACTTCTACGCGGGCAGCGGCCACAAGTGGCTCCTCGCCCCCACCGGGGTCGGGTTCCTGCACATCGGTCCCGGGCAGGAGGACAGCCTCGAGCCCACGCAGGTGAGCTGGGCGTATCACCCACCGGCGGGGAGCGGCCCGCCGGACGAGCCCGACCGGTTCGGCAGTACGCCGCGGCTGCGCAGCCTCGAGTGCGAGGGCACCCGCGATCTGTGTCCCTGGCTCGCCATGCCGGAGTCGGTCGACTTCCAGGCACGGCTCGGCCACGACCGGATCCGCTTCCGCAGACGTGAGCTGACCGACCACGCCCGCCGGCGCCTGACCGACTGGCAGGGGCTGGAACCTGCCACGCCCGAGCATCCGTCCCTGTCCGGCGGCATGGTGGCGTTCCACCTTCCCGCGACCACCAGCGCGGACGAGCTGCGCCGAGCGCTCTGGGAGCGCTTCCGGATCGAGGCGGCGGTGGCCGACGGGCCGGAGCGGCCGTTGCTGCGGATATCGGCGAACTTCTACACCACCGAGGCCGAGATCGAGTACTTGGCGGACGCGCTGAAGGAGCTGATCGCTCCTCCTGCTGCCCCCCGCGTCGTCGACCACCGCGTCACGTAAGGAGAGTTGAGTGCAGATGGACACGACGGTCCCCACGTTCAGCCTGACCGGCCTTCAGGCCGGACGCCACCAGGACGAGTTCCGCCGCTGTCTGGCGGAGAAGGGCGTCTTCTACCTGTCCGACAGCGGGCTGTCGGAGGCCGACCACAAGTGCTCCAAGGACGTCGCCGTCGACTTCTTCGAACACGGCACGCAGGAGCAGAAGCGGGCCGTCACCGCCAAGGACCCCACCATCCGGCGCGGGTTCACGGGACTGGAGTCGGAGAGCACCGCGAAGATCACCAACAGCGGCTCGTACACCGACTACTCGATGTGCTACTCCATGGGGACCTCCGGCAACCTCTTCCCCACGCCCGACTTCGAACGCATCTGGACCGGCTACTTCGACCGCATGTACGACGCCTCCCGGGAGGTGGCGCGGCAGGTCCTGAAGACGACCGGTACCGAACCGGACGGCGGTGTCGAGGGCTTCGTCAACTGCGAGCCGGTGCTGCGGTTCCGGTACTTCCCGGAGGTTCCCGCGCACCGCAGCGCCGAGGAGGAGCCCCTGCGGATGGCGCCGCACTACGACCTGTCGACGGTGACGCTGATCCAGCAGACGCCGTGTCCCAACGGGTTCGTGAGCCTGCAGGTCGAGGTGGGCGGCACCTTCGTGGACCTGCCCGCCAGGCCGGACCGGGTTCTCGTCTTCTGCGGGGCCGTCGCGACCCTCGCGACCGGCGGCCGGGTGAAGGCCCCGCGGCACCATGTCGCGGCGCCGCGCCGGGACCGGATCGCCGGCAGCAGCCGTACGTCCAGCGTCTTCTTCCTGCGTCCCAACGCGGACTTCACGTTCTCGGTCCCGTTGGCCCGGCAGTGCGGATTCGACATCAGCCTGGACGGCGACACCGCCACCTTCCAGGACTGGATCGCGGGCAACTACGTCAACCTCCGTACCAAGACCAAGGCGTAGGGCGGCCATGAGCACAGCATCAGTCAGCAGCACCCACGACATACGCGCCCGGGCGGAGTCCGCTCTGGCCCGCTGCGGCGTCGAACTCGCCGCGTTCAAGGGCGACGCCCTCACCGCCCGTACGCCGGTCACGGGCGCCGGTCTGTTCGGCCTGCGCGCCGATGCCCCGGCGGACGTCGACCGGGCCGTCGACGCCGCGCACACCGCGTTCCTCGCCTGGCGGACCACCCCCGCGCCGGTGCGCGGCGCGCTGGTCCGACGGCTCGGCGAGCTGCTCGGCGAGCACAAGCGGGACCTCGCCGACCTGGTCACCGTCGAGGCGGGCAAGATCCGCTCGGAGGCGCTCGGCGAAGTCCAGGAGATGATCGACATCTGCGACTTCGCGGTGGGCCTGTCCCGGCAGCTCTACGGCCGCACCATGCCCTCCGAGCGCCATGGGCACCGGCTGATGGAGACCTGGCACCCGCTGGGCGTGGTCGGGGTGATCACCGCCTTCAACTTCCCCGTGGCGGTGTGGGCGTGGAACACCGCGGTGGCGCTGGTGTGCGGCGACACCGTGGTGTGGAAGCCGTCCGAGCTCACCCCGCTCACCGCGCTGGCCTGTGCCGCCCTGCTCGATCGCGCCGCCGCGGAGACCGGCGCGCCGGCGCACCTGAACCAGGTCGTCCTCGGTGCGGCCGGGATCGGTGAACGGCTCGTCGACGCACCGGGCGTGCCGCTGATCAGCGCGACCGGTTCGACCCGGATGGGCCGCGCCGTGGGCCCCCGCGTCGCGGCCCGTTTCGGCCGCAGTCTCCTGGAGCTCGGCGGGAACAACGCCGCCGTGGTCGCCCCGTCGGCGGACCTCGACCTCACCGTCAACGCCACCGTGTTCGCCGCCGCGGGCACGGCGGGCCAGCGGTGCACCACGCTGCGCCGGCTGATCGTGCACGAGGACATCGCCGACTCCCTCGTCGAACGGCTCGCCCGGGCCTACGGCCGGCTGCCGGTCGGCGACCCGTTCCAGGACGCCACCCTGGTCGGGCCCCTGGTGAAGGAGGCCGCGTACGCCGGGATGCGCACGTCCCTCGACCGCGCCACCGCGGACGGCGGCACCCTTCTCGTCGGCGGTGAACGGCAGCTCGCCGAGGCGGCTCCGGACGCGTACTACGTCCGGCCCGCTCTCGTCCGGATGCCCGGCCAGACCGACGTGGTGCGCGAGGAGACCTTCGCGCCCCTGCTGTACGTCCTCACCTACCGCGACCTCGACGAGGCGATCCGGCTGAACAACGAGGTGCCGCAGGGGCTGTCGTCCGGGATCTTCACCAGCGACCAGCGGGAGGCGGAGCGGTATCTGGCCGCCGACGGCGCGGACTGCGGCATCGTCAACGTCAACATCGGCACCTCGGGTGCGGAGATCGGCGGCGCGTTCGGCGGCGAGAAGGAGACCGGCGGCGGCCGCGAGTCCGGCTCCGACGCCTGGCGGGCCTACATGCGCCGCGCCACCAACACGGTGAACTACTCCGGCCGGGTGGCGCTGGCGCAAGGCGTCGACTTCACCCCGTAGGGCCCTGTCGCTCGGATCATGCCGCCGTCGGCGGGGCGGGTCAGGCCGACGTGCCGACCCTGAGGAACTGTTCGTCCTGGCGCAGGATGGCCTGCATCATCTTGGTCATCCTCGCCCCCGGGTTGACCCCGATGTGCTCCCGCAGCTGCCGCTTCGCCCGGTGGAAGACCTGGATCGCGTCGGCCTGGCGGCCCTCGGCGTAGTACGCCTTCATGAGGCTGACGTAGAGGTCCTCGCGGAGGGGGTCGCGGTCGACGAGTTCCGACAGCCGGGCGATCGCCTCGCTGTAGTGCCCGAGACCCACGTCGATCAGAGCGCGCAGCTCGACCGCTGCCGTCCGCTCCTCCTCCAGGGCCTCCCCCTTCATCCGCAGCCGGCCGGAGGTGACGTCGGCGAACACGGGTCCCTTCCACAGCGCCAGCGCGGCGTCGAGCCGCTCGGACGCGTCCTTGTGCTGTCCGCCCGCGTACAGCTCCCGGACCGTGCGCACCATGTCCCGGAAGACGAAGAGGTCGATGGCCTGCGCAGGCACCCGCAGCTCGTAGCCACTGTCGTGCGAGCCGACCGCGTCCCGTGACAGCCCCGCCTTCTCCAGGGCCGTACGGACCATCCAGGCCGAGGTCTGCAGCTGTCCCGAGACCGTCAGGGGCGGCTCCCCGTCCCAGGACTCCTCGCTGATCACGTCCTTGGAGATGACCTGCCCGGGCCGTAGGGCCAGACAGGACAGGAAACGCTTCTGCCTTTGCCCGGGTATCGGCAGCGGCATGGCGTTCTTCACGAGAGTCACGGGGCCGAGGAGCCGGATCGTCACGCTGTTGCGAGTGGTCATGTCGAATACCCCCTGTGGATGTCGCTTCAGGTCCGGCGGACGTGCGGTGCCGTGTCGAAGGAAGCCGAGCGCGTCGAAGGTCAGGGAGTGAGTCAGGTCAGCCTCACCCCACGAGGTTCTTCAGGAACTTCGCCGCGATCGGCCCGGCGTCGGAACCGCCCGAACCGCCGTCCTCCAGGAGGACCGACCAGGCGAGGTTCCGGTCCCCCTGGTAGCCGATCATCCAGGCGTGCGTGCGCGGCGGGGTCTCGGAGCCGAACTCCGCCGTGCCGGTCTTGGCGTGCGGCTCGCCGGGGATGCCCTTCAGGGCCCGGCCGGCGCCCTCGGTCACGGTCGCGCGCATCATCTCGCGCAGCGCGGCGACGACACCGGAGTCGAGTTGGGCGGGGGCCTGGTACTTCTTCTTCACGGCGCCGGGCACCAGGACGGGCTGCCGGAAGACGCCCGCCTTCGCCGTCGCCGCGACCGACGCCATCACCAGCGGTGAGGCCTGCACCCGGGCCTGCCCGATGGTCGAGGCGGCCTTGTCGTTGTCGCTGGTGGCGACCGGAACACTGCCGTCGTACGTCGTGGTGCCCACGTCCCAGGTGCCCCCGATGCCGAAAGCCTGGGCGGTGTCGTGCAGGGCGGAGGAGGACAGCTCGGCGCGGGAGTTGACGAAGAAGGTGTTGCAGGAGTGGGCGAAGTTGTCCTTGAAGGTCGATCCGGCCGGCAGCACGAACTGGTCCTGGTTCTCGAAGCGCTGGCCGTTGACGCGGGTGAACTTCGGGCAGTCGCCGGGATCCGAGGGCGACATCCCCTGCTTCAGCAGGGCGGCGGCGGTCACCACCTTGAAGGTGGAGCCGGGCGGGTAACGGCCCTCCAGCGCGCGGTTCATGCCGGAGGGCATGTTGGCGGCGGCCAGGATGTGCCCGTTGGAAGGGTCGATGGCGACGATCGCCGCGTTCTTCTCCACTCCGGCCAGGGCTTCGGCGGCCGCCTCCTGTACCTCCGGGTCGATGGTCGTCCGCACCGGCTCGCCCTGGCGCACCTTGGTGCCGGTGAGCTTCTTCACCACCTGCCCGGACTGGCGGTCCACGACCACGACCGACTTCATCGGCCCCGCTCCACCGGTGAGCTGCTTGTCGTAGCGGGCCTGGAGGCCCGACATGCCCTTGCCGGTCCTGTCGTCCACCATCCCCACGAGGGAGGCGGACTCCAGATCGTCGCCGTTCGTGTCGAGGATGGGCGCGCGGTCCCGGGTCTTGAGGGCGAGCGTCTGCCCCGGAACCATCTCCGGGTGGACCGTTTCGGTGTGGAATTCGACCTTCCATTTACCGTTGGTCTTGATGACGTCGGCCTTCGAATCCCATGAATAGTCACCCGCTCCCGGAAGCGTCATCTTCACGGTGAACGGAACTTCCACTTCCCCGTCGGTCTTCTTCTCGCCGTCGCCGGCGCTGATCTCGGTCTTCGAGGGATCGAGGTTCGTCATGACGGATTTGATCAGCGACTCGGCATTGCTCGGACTGTCCGTCAGCCGACCCGCCCGCGGGGCGTCGCCGGCCCGCCAGGCGTCCAGGAACTTCCGCAGCTCAGCCGTCGCGTCCACCACCTGCGGATCGTCCGACCCTTCACCGGCAATCAGGCTGGAGTAACCCCAGTAACCGACTCCGGCGGTCACGGCCAGCGCGACAACCGTCGAAACGACGGTCCGGCCACGGGAGCGACGCCTGCGGGACTGGGGGTAATCACTGTGGCTGCCGGAATGGGTCATGCAGCTCAGATTAGGCGGGCGGGACCGCCTTCCGTTCACCGCCATGCGGCATTCAGGACAGCCCCGGTGTGAAAGAGGTGGTACGGCTGATCCCGACGGCGACCCTGTGGATTCGCAGGTAAAGAGACGTCAAAGGCGGACATCATTACAAGATCTTCACGTCGAACACACAGGGTCGATGCCGCACGAAGCGGACGTTTCCTCGTGAACATTGGACTAGAGCACTGGAAGAACCTGGCCCGAAGCGGCTGCCTTTACGGAGCAAACTGGCTGAATCGAAACGGCCCGGCCGGGCGCGACCGGAAAGTTTCTTGAACCAATCCGGGCGCCCGGTTCTCCAGGGCATTGCGGCGAATCGAAGCGCAGGTATCAGTTCTTCAGCACGGCTTCCATCACATCCCTCGCGATGGGGGCGGCCAGACTGCCGCCGGAGATCTGCTCACGGGAGATGTCCATGTCGGTCGGGTCGATGAAGACGGCCACGGCGACGGACTCGCCGTCGGGCTTCACGCCGTAGGAGACGAACCAGCCGTAGGGAACCTGATCACGCACGTTCACGCCGCGCTGGGCCGTTCCGGTCTTGCCGCCCACCGTGATGCCGTCGATCAGGGCCCTCTTCGCGCTCCCCTCCCTGGCGGTGTGCTCCATCATCTCCCGGACCTTCTCGGCCGTGGACTCGGAGACGGCCTGACTCATCTCCCGCGGCTCGTGCTCCTGCAGCGGATTCAGATCGGGGGACCGCAACTCGTCGACGATGTAGGGCTGCATCACCTTGCCGTCGTTGACCAGCGCGGCCGTCACCATGGCCATCTGCATCGGCGTGCTGGTGAGGCTGCCCTGGCCCATGCCGGTCAGTGCGGTACCGGGCTTGTCCAGCTTCTCGGGGTAGAGGCTCTTGGTGGCCCGCAGGTCGCCGAAGTCGGACGAGTAGACGTCCTCGTTGAACCCGAACTTCTCGGCCGTCTCCCGCATCTTGTCCGCGCCCACCTTCACGGCCGCGTCGAGGAAGACGTTGTTGCAGGAGTACTGCATGGCCGTCTTCATCGACGCCTTGTCACAGACGCCGTCCCCGGCCTCGCTGCTGATCCTGTTGGTCGACTGGGGCAGCCGGTACGGCGACGCCGCGTCCGAGGCCGCGTCGACGTCCGTCACCACGCCGTGCTCCAGTGCCGCAGCGGCCGTGAGGATCTTGAAGGTCGAACCGGGCGGGAAGGTCTCCCGCAGCGCGCGATTGGCCAGCGGCTTGCTCTTGTCGGCACCGAGCGCCTTGAACCTGTCACTTTCCTTCAGGGAGTTGCCGGCGAACGACGCGGGGTCGTAGGACGGAGCCGAGACGAGGGCGAGCACCCTCCCCGTCTTCGGGTCCAGGGCCACGACCGAGCCACGGGCGCCGAGGTCCATGAGCCCCTTGTATCCGGCCTCCTGCGCCTTCGGGTCGATCGTCGTGATGACGTCTCCGCCGCGCCGTTCCTTTCCGGTGACGACGTCCGTGAAGCGCTCGAACGCCAGCCGGTCGTCCTGCCCGCTGAGCACGCTGTCGTACGTGCTCTCCAGGAAGGTCATTCCCATGGCCTGGGAGGCGTATCCGGTGACGGGCGCGTACATGGGGCCGTTCTTGTACGTGCGCTGGTACTTGAGCTCCGCCCCCTCCACCGGCTTGGAACCGGTGACCGACCTCGCACCGACGATGATGTCGCCGCGAGGTGCCGCGTACTGGTTGATCAGAACCCGGCGGTTCTCGTCGTCGGTGGCAAGTGCGTCCGCCTCCATGTACTGGAGCCAGTTGGCCCGAAGCAGCAGCGCGAGCATCAGAAGCCCACAGAAGATGGCGATGCGCCTCAGCGGCTTGTTCACGCGCTCGCACCTCCGGCGGCGACTGGCTGGTGCGCTCGTAACAGCGATATTCGGGCAGCGGGCGAAGTACAAAGAACCATGGCTGCACCATAGTTGAGCGCGTCGCCGTGTTCTCGGACAACGATCAGGACAAGCCGACGAACACGCCGGCGATTGCGGACCCGGCGCCGCGAAGTGACTTGATACCGAGCTACGGACGGCTGTTGCGGTCGCCTAGGCTCGGCCTCGAAGCGACCCTTTGTCCCAAGGCGGGAATTCCCCCGAAGCCGCCGACGCATCTCCTTTTTTCCAGCGCACGTGCAAACGCCAGGAGAGTTCGGCTCGGTCGCTGTGGCATGTGAGAGCCGGGATGTGACACCGGCTCTGAGGCGGTGGGACGCCCGAGCCGGCTCCCGACGACGGCACAGCAAAGGGACCACGCGTGACCAACATTCCCGAGACGGGCCGGACGCCGCGCGTCCAGATCCGGCTCGTCGTCATCCAAGTCCTCGTCCTCTCCCTCCTGGGCACCCTCGGCGGACGCCTGTGGCACTTACAGATCCGTGAGGGGGACGCGCATGCCAAGGAGGCATCCGGCAATCTCGTCCAGAAGGTCGTGCAGCCGGCGGTGCGCGGCTCGATCCTGGACGCGCGCGGCGTTCCCCTCGCGGACAACGAGACGCGGCTGGTGGTGTCCGCTTCGCGGACGGATCTGCTGAAGATGGCGGACGACGGTGAGGCGGTGCTGACGAAGCTGGCGGGTGTGCTGGGCATGACGCCCAAGGAGGTGCGGGAGAAGGTGCGGCTGTGTGATGCGCAGACGCCGCAGCCGTGCTGGAACGGCTCGCCGTACCAGCCGATCCCGATCACGGATGAGGCCACCCCCAAGCAGGCCCTGCAGATCCGTGAGCGGGCCGAGGACTTCCCCGGCATCACCGCCGAGCCGCAGGCGGTACGCCGCTATCCCGGCCCCGGTGAGGCCAACACCGCGCAGGTGCTGGGCTACCTCTCCCCGGTCACCGACGAGGAGATCAAGCAGGCGCAGGACTCCGACTCGCCCTATCTGCGTTCGGACCAGGTGGGCCGCTCGGGTCTGGAGCGCCA
>NZ_JBVKAU010000028.1:0-78945 GCF_055657525.1 Streptomyces sp. NPDC107522
TCGTTCGACATGATCTGCAGGCCCGGACGGGCCAGCTCGGCACGCATCAGCAGCGCCATCACGCCACCGATCACGAAGAACGCGAACGACGTGACCAAATAGAGCGTTCCGATCGTCTTGTGATCCGTGGTGGTCAGCCACTGGACGACTCGGACGCTCCTGATGTCTCTGATCCTCTTCACGCCCCGCCTGTGTCCGCCCCTCGACCGGACGTCACACTCGCAGGACGCGACAAGAATCACGGAAACGGGTGTGACGATGCGGCGGGTGCCGGACACGAACGGAACATGAGCAACGACGAGATCTTCGCCGCTGCCTATCGCGAGCACTACTGGGCGGTCAGCCGCTATGTCGCGCGGCGACTGGACGGGCGCATGAGTGAGGTCGAGGAAGTGGTGGCGGAGGTGTTCACCGTCGCCTGGCGGCGCCGGGACGACCTCCCGGCCGCCCCGCTGCCCTGGCTGTACGGCGTGGCACGCAACTGCCTGGCGAACGCGGTACGCGGCTACGGGCGCCGCCGACGGCTGGTCGACCGGCTCGGCAACGACGACACGGCGCACGGCCGGCACGTCGAGGCCGGTCCCGACGCCGAGTCACCGGGTGCCTGGGTGCACGAGGCGCTCGCCCGGCTCTCCCCGGCGGACCAGGAGGTGCTGCGCCTGACGGCGTGGGAGGAGCTCGGCATCGACGAGATCGCCGTCGTCCTCGGCTGCGGCAGCCGGGCCGCGGCGATGCGGCTGCACCGGGCGCGCCGCCGACTCAGAGCGGAGATCGACCGTATGAGCCCAGCGACCGCATCGAAGGAACACGGCCATGGCTGACGAACTCGAACTCCTGCGCCGCGCCAACCCGGTGCCGGCCGACGGTCCCCACTTCGGCGACGGACCGCTGGACCACACCGCCGAGCGCGGCCTCGACCGGCTGCTGAACGACCGCCCGGCCGGCCCTGATCGGCGACTCCCCGCCGCCGATCGGCCCCGCCGCCGTACCCGACTGGCATGGGGCCTCGCGGCCACGGCCGTGGTCGCCGCGCTCGTGTCGGCACTGCTGTTCACCGGCCAGACCACCGCACCCGCCCTCGCCGCGCCCCGCCCGCTCGTCGTGCAGGCCGACTCCACCCCGGTGTCCCTGCGGACGATGGCCGAGCGTGCCCGAGTGGCCGCGGCCGACGGCTCGCCCGTCCTGCGCAAAGGCACCCACGTGCAGTCGTGGAGCCTCGGCATGAGCGACGACAAGCCGCCGATCACCCTCCCCGAGGAACGCATCGTGCGCTGGAACGCCGACGACAGCCACACGGAACTCGTGGTGGCGACCGACCCGCGCCATCCGGGGCGGCCGGTCCTGCGGGAGACGGACGGCCGGCCGCGCCTGGTCGAGGACGGGCACGTCATCAGCAGGCGGACCTATCCGCCGAGTTGGAGCGACGCCCCGCCCGAGTCCCGGCCGCCGCACGACGCCGTACGGCTGCACGACTACCTGGAAGAAGCGGAGCGCCCCTACCTGTCGGACCACAGCAAGCCGCTGAACACCGCCGAACTCCTCGACGCCACGAAGATCCTGCTCGACCACTGGACCCTCGGCGCCCGCGAGACCGCCGCGCTGGCGGGACTCCTGGCGGACGCCGACTTGTTGCGGCCCGTCGGCCAGGTGACGGACCGGCTGGGCAGGCGCGGGCAGGCGTACGTGTACGACGCCTCCGTCACCCGCCGCATGCTGATCCTGGACCCCGCCACCGGGACGGTCCTCGGCCTGGAGACCACGTTCACCAGGGACCAGCCCGAGTACGGCGTGCAGGCGGGGGACGTCATGGAGTACAGCGCCTGGATGCGCTGACCTCCCGCAGGCTCACACCCCGAGTTGCCGGGCCGCCGCGTCCACCGTCTGCTCCAGCAGCGTGGCGATCGTCATCGGACCCACGCCGCCCGGCACCGGGGTGATGAGCGAGGCACGCTCCACGGCGGAGTCGAAGTCGACGTCGCCGACGTTCCCGGGGTTGTACCCGGCGTCGATCACCACGGCGCCGGGCTTGATGTCCTGCCCCCGGATCAGCCGCGGTCGCCCCACGGCCGCGACGACGATGTCCGCCTCCCGGACGGCCGCCGACAGATCCGTCGTACGGGAATGGCAGTACGTCACCGTCGCGTCGCGGGCGAGCAGCAGCATGCCCGCCGGCTTGCCGAGGATCGCGCTGCGGCCGACGACCACGGCACGCCTGCCGACCGGGTCGACGCCGTACTCGTCGAGGAGGCGCATGATGCCGCCGGGCGTGCAGGAGACGAATCCCGGCAGTCCGAAGCTCATCGCCGCGAAGGAGGCGAAGGTGACGCCGTCGACGTCCTTCTCCGGCGCGATGGCCTCGAACGCGGCCCGCTCGTCGACGTGCGGGCCCATCGGGTGCTGGAGCAGGATGCCGTGCACGCCGGCATCGGCGGACAAGTCGTGGAGGGTGCCCACGAGTTGCTCGGTGGTGGTGTCGGCGGGCAGCGGCACGTGGCGCGAGGTGATGCCTGCCGCGCGGCACCGGTTCTGCTTCATACGGACGTACGTCACGGATGCGGGGTCCTCGCCGACCAGTACGGTCGCGAGGCAGGGGGCCGTGCCGGTGCGCTCGGTGATGTCGGCAGCGCGCTTGGCGCTCTCCTCGACGATGCGCCTGGCGAGGGCGGTGCCCTCCATGAGCCGTGCCTGAGTCATGATCCACTCCTGGGCTGATCGGTTCGCCCAGGCGCACGGCATCGACTCTGCGAGGCCGCTCCCCGGTGGTGCTCCACCTCAGCGCCAGTCACGGCCCACGACTCACCCTAGCGGAGGCGGTGCCAGGCACGGTCCTCCGGGCTGCGGGCCGTGTACGCCCGGCGCTCTCAGCCGGGCCAGGTGCCCGTCAGGCGGCGGGTGGCGGTGGCTCCCGCGCGGTCCACGGCGGCCTTGACGCCCGCGAAGATGGCGCCCTGCAGGGTCGCGGCCGTCAGGACCTCCCGCCAGTCGCGTTCCTCGTCGGTGGCGTCCGGAGCGTCCTGCTCGTGGCCGAGCATCTTCCAGGTCTGCTTGAAGGCCGCGCCGGCCAGCACGCCGCTGACGGCGCCGAGGGCGAGGCCCACGGGCTTGTAGGCGATCTTGGAAGTCTTCATCGGTGGGCTCCTGTGCGGTCCGCTGACCGAGGTCGGTCCGTTTCCCGGGAACCGGGCTCGTGCCGGGTACCCGGGCGCCGCCCTCCCGTACCGCGCGGCGCCGTCATGGGCCACGCAGCCGGCGCCGGTCCTGTTCGTCCCAGGTGCGGGTGTCGCGGGGGGTGACGTAGGGCTCCTCGTCGGGCGGGTGCCCGCCGGCGATCGCGCGCTGCCGTGCCGCCTCCGCGTCGAACTCCAGGCCGAGCAGGATGGCCAGATTGCCGACCCACAGCCAGATCAGGAAGACGATGACGCCTGCCATGGTGCCGTAGGTCTTGTTGTACGAGGCGAAGTTGGCGACGTAGAGCGCGAAGCCCGCGGAGGCGATCATCCAGATCACCAGGGCCAGGAAGCTGCCCGGGGTGATCCACCGGAAGCCGCGGATCCTGGCGTTCGGGGTCGCCCAGTACAGGATCGCGATCATGGTGGTGACCAGGACGGCCAGGAGCGGCCACTTGGCGATGGCCCAGACGGTCAGGGCCGTGTCGCCGAGGCCCAGTGAGTTGCCGACCTGGCGGGCCACCTCGCCGCTGAAGACGACGATCAGCGCGCTGATCACGGCCAGCACCATGAGCGTGACGGTCACACCGAGCCGCACCGGGAGGACCTTCCACACCGGGCGGCCCTCGGGCATGTCGTAGACGGCGTTGGAGGTGCGGATGAAGGCCGCGACATAGCCGGAGGCCGACCACACCGCCAGGGCCAGACCGACGATGGCCATGAGGGAGCCGAGACCGCCGTTGCCCTGCAGCTGCTCGACCGCGCGCGTGAGGATGTCCCGGGCCTCGCCCGGCGAGAGCTGCTTGATGTTGTCCAGGACCTCGTCGGTGGCCGACTTGCCGGCCAGCCCGAGCAAGGACACCAGCACCAGCAGGGCCGGGAAGAGCGACAGCACGCCGTAGTAGGTCAGGGCCGCCGCGCGATCGGTCAGCTCGTCGTCCTTGAACTCCCGCAGCGTGCCCTTCAGCGCCTCCCACCACGACCGTTTGGGCAGGTCGGTAGGCGTGTCGGGGGCCCGCTGCTCCACCTGCGGATCCGGACCGAACCGCTCCTGCGAGGCCTCGGAGGCCGACTCCGGAGGCGGACTGCGCCGCGCCCCGTGATCCTTGTGCCTGGACTTGAGAAGTCGAGTCATGGTCCCCGGGTATCCGGCCCTGCGCCGCTCACGCGCGAGATGCACGAGTAGCCGATCGCCGGTCAGCTGCTGCCGGGAAATCCCGGGACACCCCCGGTACGGACTGTTAGCGTCGACTCCATGAAGGTCATCAGGCACACCCACACCGCAGCCGCGCGAGCGACCAGCTCCTCGGCTGCCGACGCCTGATCCCACCCCTCCCCGGCGGCCGGAAACGGACCGCCGGTGTGTGCCTTCCCCCTGGTCGCACCCTCTTCCGCGGCTCTTTCCGGTCCCCCTGACCCGAAGGAACACCGCGATGAACACGACCACGAACACGACCATGACGACCGACCGGATCGTCCGCACCTTCACCGACTTCTTCCGCGAGCGCGGACACGAGCTCCTCACCGGCGGCACCCTCCTGCCGCCGCCCTCCGACCGGGTGCTGTTCACCACCTCCGGCATGCACCCGCTCACCCCCTACCTGGAAGGCCGCCCCCATCCACGCGGACCGCGCCTGACCAGCGTCCAGCGCTGTCTGCGCACCACCGACCTCGACGAGGTCGGCGACCGGACCCATCTCACGGTGTTCGAGATGCTCGGCTCGTGGTCTCTGGGCGACTACGGGCATTCACAGAGCCTGCGTTGGGGCTACGAGCTGCTGTGCGACGGGTTCGGCATCCCGCCGGAGCTGATGTACGTCACCGTCTTCGGCGGCGACGGCCAGGTCGGCCCGGACAGTGAATCGGTGGGCATCTGGCGGGAGTTGGGGCTGCCCGTGGAGTCCACCCGCGACGAGAACTGGTGGTCCCACGACCCCGTCGGACTGTGCGGACCCGACTCGGAGATCTTCGTCTGGACCGGCGGCCCCGGCACCCCACCCCAGGGCAGCCCCACCACCGACCCACGGTGGGTCGAGGTCTGGAACCACGTGAGCATGCGCTACCGCCGGCACGAGGACGGCAGCCTCCAGCCCCTCCAGCGGCCCAGTGTCGACACGGGAATGGGCATGGAGCGGCTCGTGACCGTCCTCCAGGGCCACGACTCCGTCTACGACAGCGACCTGTTCGAACCCTGGATGCGGCTCCTGCCGCCCCTGTGGAACCTGGACGGGACGTCGACCCGGCTCGTCTGCGATCACCTGCGGTCCGGCATCGTCGTCATCGGAGACGGCGTACGGCCGTCCCCCACGGGACGCGGCTATGTCCTGCGTCGGCTGATCCGCCGCGTCCTCACCACGCTGTGGCGCGACGATCCCTCGCGCACGCTGTCCGACCTGCCCGGGGAAGTCGTAGGGCACACGCTGGACCACTTCCGCCAACCTCGCGGAACAGACCTGGTCCGCGAGGTGCTGCTGGACGAGGAACGGCGCTTTCGCAGGCTCCTGGAGCGAGGCCGCCGCGTGCTGGGCAGGCCGCGGTTCGAGGGCCCGCTGAGCGACGAGGACTACCGCTACCTCCACGACACCCACGGACTGCCCCGCGACCTCGTCACGACGCTCCGTACCTCTTGACGGCCGAGCAGGTCCGGGTCGGCCGCGAGGCGACCCGGACCTCAGGATTCCCTCCTACTCGTCCCACGCCTCGATCATGATCTGCTGGGAGATCTTGCCGTCCCGCAGCGTGATCATCGACTCGGACAGGACGCGCACCCCGTCCGTGTACTCGCAGGACTCGCAGTAGGCCGCGTGATTGCCCTGGACGACGCATCCCTCCAGCTTGTGCGTCATGTCCCGGCTGTAGACATCGGTGAGCATCTCGGCGATCTCGCCCCGGCCGTGCAGCACCCTGGGGTGGCTGGGCTGGGCGTTGCGGTTCACGACGCGCAGCTCCGCGTCGTCCGCGTACAGCGACAGAAGCGTGTCCGGGGTCTGTCCTTCTATGCCCCGGCGCAGTGTTTCGGTGTCGAACGACGGGCTTGTGGCAGTGCCCATGGTGACCTCCTCGAAGGCCCGCGGCGAGGCGAGGGACGGCCGCGAGGCCTCTCCTGAAGAGCCTCCTCCGCCCCGCCGGACTCGGCAAGCGCAACCGGCGCTGGGCCTGACGGGTGAGAGCCGCAGGGCGCCCGTGTCCGGTGGCGGGCCGCCCGCGTTGCTGAAAGCATGATCTCAACACGACGTATCGCAGCCGCCGTTGGCCTGGCCGCCGGTCTGACGGGCCTCGCCGCTCCGCTGGCGAACGCGCACCACTCGGACACCCGGAACGCCGGCCCGCAGCTGAACCCGATCGCCACCCTCGACTCGCTCGCCCAGACCGGCATCCCCGAGCAGCAGAAGCACCGGGTCCCGCGGGTTTCGCAGCAGCTGGGCCACCTCAACCGCCTCAACGAGCTGAAGCCGGCGCAGCTGGGTCACCTGGGTCAGCGCTAGGTCACCGCCCCGCAGGAAGGGCCGCCCGGAACATGCCGGGCGGCCCTTTGTGTGTGCCGTGAGTTACGTGCCCTCTACCCAGCGGTGTCGGCTACCCAGCGGTGTCGGCCGGTGCCGGCAGGAAGTGGAAGCCCGGCCTCGGGTGCATCAGGAAATCGTGGTGGGAGATGTTCCACGCATAGGCGCCGGCCAGTGCGAACACCACCCGGTCCCCGGCCCTGAGCCCGGCCGCGGGCACCCGGCGGGCCAGCACGTCCTTCGGCGTGCACAGCTGACCGGCCAGGGTGATCGGCTCGCCTTCGGCAGTGGGCCGCGGCCACGGGTGTGGCCAGGCGTCGACCGGCAGCACGGAACAGGGCTGGTCGTGGCCCTTCGTCGCCGGTGTCCGCAGATGGTGCGTGCCGCCGCGCACGACGGCGAACGCCTCGCCGTGGCTGTGTTTCACGTCCAGCACCTCGGTGGCGTACCAGCCGCAGTACGCCGTGAGCGCCCGGCCCGGCTCGATGCGCAAGGTCAGCTCCGGGTGCCGCTCGGTCAGGCGGGCGAGCCCGCGGCCGTACGCCGTCCAGTCGAAGCGGCGCTCGGGGGTGCCGTAGTCGACGTGCATGCCTCCGCCGACGTTCACCTCGGCGAGGCGCACGCCCAGTCCTGTCGCCCAGGTCACGATCGACTCCGCCACCGCGACCTGCTCGGCCGCCTCCAGACCGCTGGCCAAGTGGGCGTGGACGCCGCGCAGTTCGAGATGCGGATACGTCCCGTCGGTGAGGGCGCGCACGACCTCTGCGGCTCGTGCCGGATCCATGCCGAAGGGCGTCGGACGCCCTCCCATCGCCAGCGAGCTGCCCGCCAACGAGCCATCGGCCACCGGCAGGTTCACCCGCGGCAGCACCGCCACCCGCCGACCCGGCGCGTACCTCCGCGCCGACTCGGCCAGCATGCGCAGCTCATACCCGCTCTCCACGTGGAAGCGCTCGACTCCCGTCTCCAGCGCGGCCGTCACCTCGTCCGGCGTCTTGCCGGGACCGCCGAAGGCGAGCGGGCGGCCCGGCACCGCCTTGGCGACGTGGGCGAGTTCGCCGCCGGAGGAGACCTCGTACCCGTCGACGTACGGCGCGAGCGCGGCCAGGACCTCCGGCTCCGGGTTGGCCTTCGCGGCGTAGTACAGCTCGACCCGCTCGGGGAGAGCGTGTCGCACGGCGGCGGCGTGGTCGCGAAGTTCCGCCAAGTCGTAGAGGTACGCGGGCAGTTCGGCGGACGGCAGGGACAGGGCGCGGTCGCGGACCGCGGGCGTCGGCTCGGTCACCGGGCACCTCCGGTCGTGTCGCGCGGGCCCTGGGCTCCGGTCGCGCCGCCCAGGACGTCCTCGGCGAGCGGGGACGGCAGCCGGACGTAACCGGCCTCGCGGTCGGCCTTGCGCTCCCAGCGGGTGAGCAGGTTGGCCTTGGCGGGCAGCGGCACACCCGCGAGCAGGGCCGCCATACGGGGCGGGCAGCCGAACCGGTCGGCGTACGACTGGAGCGTGGCGCGCACCCGTGCCCACAGCGCGGCCTCCGCATCCGGATGCAGGTCGGCGAGGGCGGCGAGCAGCTCGGCCACGTGGTTGACCAGCAGGCAGTAGACGACGCGGTCCCAGCCGCGCTGCGCGTCGTACGTCATGGGCCCCGCGACCTCGGGCGGCAGCGCGGCGAGCGTGTCGGCGTGGTGGTCGGGGACCAGCTTGGTGCCCTCCAGGTCGCGGAAGAGGACCTGGGCGGGCCTGCCGTCGCCGTCTACGCAAATCAGGACGTTCTGCAGATGCGGTTCCAGGACCAGGCCGTGGTCGAAGTAGGCGGCGAGGACAGGTGGGAGGAGGAGGTCGAGATAGGCCGACCACCACTCGAGGGCCGCCCGCTCGTCGGCGCCGTCGAGGAGCCTGGAGATCTGCGCGGCGCCGGTCGGGTACTCGTCGGCGACCGCCGCCGCCAGCAGGGGAGTGGTGCCCGGCGCGAGCCGCTTCGGCAGGCCCTCCCGGACGATGACGCCGAAGCCCTCGAACAACGCGCGGTCCGGCGTACCGTCCGGGCCGGGCAGGGCCAGCGTGCGGTAGGCGGGCTCGCGCAGCACCGCGCTGCCGGGGAAGCGGTCGGCCAGGTCGGCGAGGGCCGGGGCCAGGACGCGGGTGAGCGCAACGGCGCCCGACAGCTCGTAACTGCTGTTCTTGCGCAGGCAGTTGGTGATCCGCACGTTCAGGCTGAACTTCAGGAACGTCTCACCGTCGTACAGGGTCCGCACGGACGCGGTGGCCGCGAACGGCTGCCCGCCCGGGCCCAGGTCGATGACGTCGCCGCGGTCCAAAGCCGCCCGGAGCAGCGGGTGCTCGCGGAGCGTCTCGTACTGCCAGGGATGGGCGGGCAGCAGCCGGTATCCGTCGGGGACGTCCGTGCGCTGCCGGTCGAGCGGGGCGACGGCCGAGGCGTCGGCGTACTCCTCGGCGATCAGGCCGGCGCGCACGGCGAGGTGCCGCAGCGGGAAGGAGGCCCCGGCCTCCGGGGCGTACGCGGACCAGGCGCGCGGGTCGCCGGTGCGTGCCTTGGGGGTGGGGTGGAAGCGGTGGCCGAAGAGGAGGGACTGTTCGGAGGCGAGGTAGGCCGGGAGAGGGGCGAGCCGGTCCTCCGAGGCCGAGTGCGGGGCCGCGTCCGTCCGGGTGGCGGCCAGCGTGCTCGCCACGGCCTCGTGGCTGGAGACGATCTGCTCCAGGAACTCCTCGTTGCGCACGCCTGTCCGCAGCGACAGCTCGTCGTGCGTGTACTCGGCGAGGCGCCGCCAGTCCACCTCGGTCCAGTCGCCGTCGCGCTGCTCGCTCACCGGGCCGGTGAACCGGTGCGCCCCGATCAGCGAGGTACGGCGCAGGGCGACGCGCAGCAGGACGCCGCGCCGGGGCAGACGCAGCAGGAGGTGGCCGTCGGTGACCACGGTCTGGTGCTCGGGGCCCGAGACCTCGCGCAGCAGGCAGTTGAGGAGGGTGTGGGCCACGGCGTCGTCGGCGGTGGGCAGGTGCGCGGGGGCGGCGGTGCTGCCGAGCGAGCGAAGCGAGATGGGGGTACCCCCGGACGAAGTCTGGGGGACGGTCAGGGAGGGCATCAGCGGCTCCGGCGGGTGCGGTGGTTCGGTGTGGGGAGGAGGATCGCGACGACGGTGACGGCGGCAGCGGCGCCGCCGATCAGCACGGGTGCGGCCGGTCCGAAGCGGGCACTGCCCGCCGCCGCGGCCACGCCGGCGGCGACCGCGCCGGCCTTGGAGAAGAACTCGAGCGAGCCGAACATGCCGCCCGGCGCACGGCCCCTGGCGCAGTCGGCGGCCAGCACCGACAGGGACACCAGACCGAGGGTGAGTCCCGCGCCCAGCAGCAGTCGTACGGCGATGAGCGAGGTCAGGGAACCGGCGACCCCGTGCCCGGCCAGCCCGAGCGCGATACAGGCGAAGCCGAGCGCGATCCCGGCCCGCGGACGGTCCCGGAACGCGGCGTGCACCGCGAGCGCCGACACCAGATAGACCAGGTGGGGCAGGGCGAAGAGCACACCGGACAGCGCCGGTGAGGTGCCCGGGAGCCGGTCGTCGACGAGCGCGATCAGGTAGGGGAAGGAGATGACCGTGGAGAAGACGAAGGCGAACTCCAGCGTGTACAGCACCTTCAGCGGGACCGCCGGAGCCGCCACGTCCACTGTCTCCGGCTCGCTCTGCGGTCGCTCGACGGGCTCGGGTTCGGGCAGCGCCGCGAGCAACAGGGCGGCCGTCAGCGGCAGTACGGCGAGCAGGGCGTACTGCCGGTGCGGGGAGAGCCAGCCGGACAGCGCACCGACCACGATCGGCGCGACTACCAGGGCCGCTCGCGCGCTGCCTTGCATCAGGGTGAGTGCCTTGGACAGCGCCGGGCCTTCCAGCGCGGCGCCCAGGTATCCGTTGGACGCGGCGAACGTGCCGCCCAGGATGCCCTGCAGCACCAGCGCCACCGTGAAGGCGGCCAGCGAGTCCGCCCAGCCCGCGAGCAGGAAGGACACGGCGAGCCCCAACTGGGCGCGCAGCAGCAGCCGTTTACGGCCGAACCGGTCCGCGAGCCGCCCCCACAGCGGGGCGCCGAGCGCGCCGAACACGGTCGGCACGACGTAGAGCACCCCCGCCCAGCGGGCCTGGCGGTCGCCCAGCTCCGGCAGGATCTCGGTGAGATACGGCGGCAGCCCCAGCGCCGCGAACGACGCCACGAAGTAGCACCCGGCCACCGCCTGCACCTGCCCGCGCCCGAAGCCGGACCGCGGCATGCGCAGAGCCTGTGCGCTCATGCCGGACCACCGCCGGGCAGCAGGTAGTTGGGGCCGGTCGTGTAGTGCTTGTTGATGTCGGCCGCGCCCGAGCGTTCCTTGGACAGCAGCGTCCCGGCCGTCACCATCGCCTTCACCGGCAGCCGCGGCGCGTCCAGGACGCGGGCGCGCAGCACGTCGGCCGCGTCCCCGCCGAGCCGGTCCAGCGCCTCGGTCAGCCGCCGGCGCACGAGGTCCAGCAGTGCTCGGCGGTGCGCGGGGAGCCCGAATGCGTATGCCCCCGCGCACAGGTGGAGGGTGATCGTCGCGAACACGTCGGCGATCGGCCCGTCGTCCGTGGCGAAGATCCGGGCGTCGTCGAAGTCCCACGGCCCGGGCAGGGCGGCGGTGAGCCGCTCGGTGTTGATCCGCGGCCCGTCGTTGTCCTTGAACAGCAGCCGCAGACTGCCGGGGCGCAACACCAGGGAGATGTTCTGCTGGTGCGACTCCAGGGCGATGCCGTAGCCGAAAAGGGTGCTCTGCCAGTCGAACAGCAGGGTGAGGACCGCGTCCAGCAGGGCCAGCGGGTCACCGCCGTAGTAGCGGTCGGCGAGCCCGTCGATCACCCGGCGCCCGTCCGGCGCCTCGGCCAGGAGCGCCGCCATCGGCACCACCGTGCAGTCGTCGAGGCCGGCCGGGTAGCGGCGGCACAGGACGGCCAGCAACTCGTGCCCGGCGTGGGCGTACGTCGTCTCGTCGGCGTGCAGGACCGTCTCCTGGAAGCGGGGCTCGCGGGCGATCACCGCTTCCAGCAGCCGTTGGCCCACCGCGCCGTCGACCAGCGTTCCGGGTTTGATCGTCCGCTTGTTGCGCAGGCCCAATGTGGCGGTGGCGACCGGGAGTTTGAGGTGCACGGAAGGATCGGCGACCGTGGCCACCGTCCGCATGGAGAGGGTCGGTACGACGTCCAGGCAGGCGCGGTCGGCCAGTACGGTGCCGCCGGGCAGGGCGTCGACGGTGAGGGCATCGACGGTCAGGGGATGGACGGGAAGCGTCACATGCGTGTCCCGCAGGTCTGGCAGGCCGAGCGTGTCGGGCGTCGGCCAGAACTCCGGCAGTTTGCCCGCCAGGGTGACCTCGTCCCGGCGCACGGCGAGCCAGCGCAGTGCGAAGCGCGGACCGAACTCCGGGGCGTACGCGCGCAGTTGCTCCTCCGTCAGCCCGGAGCGGACGCGTGCCGTCGGGTAGACGGGGTGGTCGTGGCGGGCGGCGAGCGCGTCGTACGTCAGGCTGCCCCCGAGGCCCGTCCCCTCCGTGAGCCGAGCCATCGTCTCCGCCCGTGTCGCCGAGTGCAGCCGCATGGTCGCCAGCGTCTGACGGCACTCCTCGGCGAACGCGTCGAAGCCGCCCCGGTCCTCGGGATCGGCGAGCTCGCGCAGCACGCCGAGCACCGTGTCGCACGACGTCAGCTCCGAGCCGTCCGACTCACGCACGAGGAGAGGCAACCGGGCCGCGTACGCGCACTGGAAGCCGTCCTCGACGACCGGCAGCAGCAAGGCATCCTGCGCAGTGGGGAGACGTAGCCAGGGACCGTCCTGCTCGGGGACGATCGTGCTGCGGGTGCGCAGCCCGACCACGTCCTCGCGCAGGAGGGCGCTGAGCACCCGCGTGAGCAGCTCCGCCTCGGAGGTTTCCCTCACCGTGGCGGCGGTCACGGCTGGATCTCCCACTGCCGTGCGGCCAGGAACTCGGCCACCACCCGGTCCACCGCACCCTGGTCGGGGCCGGTGGCGCGCAGCACCCCGAGGTAGTCCCGGTTGGTCCTGTACAGCTCGTGGCGCTCGCCCACCGCCCGCAGCGGACGGTACGTCAGATGCACACCGTCGATGTCCACGTCGGCCGCTGGGAGCGCGCCGACCAGCGTGCCGGCGCGGTCGGCGCACGGGTACTCCAGGCGGGCCGCGCCGTCGCGGCAGGCGCCCAGGTCGGCCGGGAGAGGCTCGCCCAGGTGGGTGCGCAGGATGTGCTCGAAGAGCGGTATGTCCAGGAGGCGGGCCAGCAGCAGGTCGCACTGGTCGCCGATGGCACGGTAGTTGACCTCGATGATCCGCGCCCGCCCCTCGTGCACCACGAACTCGGTGTGGCAGGCGCCGAACCCGACGCCCAGGGCGTCCAGTTGCGCCAGCACCTGCTCGACGACCGGCTCGGGGTGGGCGGGGACGAAGGTAAGGCGTTCCTCGATGAAGTACGGCGGCGGCGACAGCTCGGTGTGGAAGCCGCCCAGCACATGGCGGACGTTCCCGTCGCCGAGGGTCTCCAGGGTGAACAGGGCTCCGGGGAGGTACTCCTCGACGACCAGGACGGTGCCCGGGCGGCGCTCCAGGATCTCCTTGGAGCGGGTCACCAGGTCCTCCGGGCCGTCGACGAGGACGACGTCCTCGCTGGCCACGCCTTCGCGCGGCTTGATCACGCACGGGTACGGCGCGTCGGCGGGCGCGACCGGTTCGGTGAGCTCGGCGGACCACACGGTGTCGACGCCGGCCGCGGCGAGGCGGCGGCGCATCTCGGCCTTGTCCTTGCAGCGCAGGGCGGCCCGCCAGTCCTTGCCGGGGAGGTTGAAGTAGGCGGCGGCCAGGGCGGCCTGGGTCTGGAGGTGGTCGCTGTTGGTGAAGACGGCGCCGGGAGCGTGGTGCGTGGAGATGCGGGTGACGACGGCCCGGAAGTCGCGGACGTCGCACTCCAGGATCTCGATGTCCGGGTAGGTGCGGCGGTGGGCGTCGGGCTGGTCGGTGAGGACGGTGACGTCCAGGCCGAGGCGAGCGGCGGCGGGCAGGAAGCCCTCGGTGACCGAGTCGGTCGGGTTGAGGGCGAGCAGGTACAGGCGCATGGCAGACGGACAACTTCCGCTAGCGGGTGGGGGGTGGGGGCGGGCCGGGCCGGTCGGGCACGGATGTTCGGCCGTCGGGCACGGCCCGCCCTGCGAAAGACAGCGTCAGTTACTTCGCCGGGAGCTCCACGCCGGTGGCCTTGGCAACGTCCTTGAGCATCTCCTCGGCGGCCTGGACGCCGATGCCGGACATCCAGGTCTCGTCCGGGACCTCGAAGACCTTGCCGTCCTTCACCGCCGGGAGGCTCTTCCAGACGGGGTTGGAGACGACCTGCTTCTTCTGGGTCTTGTCCTCGGCGTCGGCGGCGGTGACGAAGATCAGGTCGGCGTCGGCCTGGTCGATCTCCTCGGGGCTGACGTCCTTCATCGTGACTTCGGGGTCGCTGGAGACCTGCGACTTCGGGCGCTGCAGACCGATGTCGTTCAGGACGACACCGCTGTAGGAGTTGGACTGGTACAGCCGGGTCGGACCGGCGATGAAGCGGACCACGGACGCGGTCGGCATGGCGTTGCCGTCCTTCTTCTTGATGGCCTCACCGAGCGCCTTGGCCTGCGTCTCGTACTCCTTCAGCTTGTCCGCGGCCTCCTTCTCCAGACCCAGTGCCTCGGCGTGGACCTTGAGGTTCTCCTTCCACACACCGCCGGTGGTCTCGGTGAACACGGTGGGAGCGATGGCGCTGAGCTTGTCGTAGACCTTCTCGTGCCGGACCTTGGAGGACAGGATCAGATCAGGCTTGAGCGAGGCGATCTTCTCCAGGTTCGGCTCCAGGAGCGGGCCGACGTCGACGGTGTTCTTCAACTCGCCGTCCAGGTACGTCGGGAAGCCGCCCTCGGTCTTGAAGTGCGGGGCGACCGCGCCGACCGGGTCGATGCCGAGCAGGGTGACGTCGTCCAGCTCACCGGTGTCGAGCACGACGACCCGCTTCGGCTGGGACGGGATCTTCACGTCGCCCATCACCGTCTTGAGGGTGCGGGGGAAGGCGGAGCTGTCGCCCGCGGCCCTGGCGGTGTCGCTGTCGTTGGCGGAGTCCTCGCTGCCGCACGCGGCCAGGACGGCCGTGCCGAGGACGACGGCGAGCAGCAGGGCGATGAGCCGGCCGATTCCGGGCAGGGGAGATCGCTTGAGCATGGGGGGTCTTTCTGTGAGTGGGGACTGATCAGGCGGTCGCGGCGGTGTGCCGCACCGCGCTGCTCCTGGGGATGACCAGCGGGGTGCCGGTCTCGGGGTCGGGGATCACCCGGCAGTCCACGTCGAACACGGACTTGACCAGCTCCGCGTCGAGGATGTCGGCCGGGGCGCCGGCGGCGGCGAGGCGGCCGTCCTTGAGGACCACCATGTGGTCCGCGTAGCGGGCGGCCTGTCCGAGGTCGTGCAGCACCATCACCACGGTGCGGCCCGCCTCGGCGTGCAGGGCGGCGACCAGATCGAGGACGTCGAGCTGGTGCCGCAGGTCGAGGAAGGTGGTGGGCTCGTCGAGCAGCAGCAGCTCCGTGTCCTGCGCCAACGCCAGCGCGATCCAGGCGCGTTGCCGCTGACCGCCGGAGAGCCGGTCCACGGGATGGTCGCGCAGAGCCGTGGTGCCGGTCCGCTCCAGAGCCTCGTCCACCGCCTTCTGGTCGGCGGCGGACCAGGGGCTGAGCAGCCGCTGATGGGGGTACCGGCCGAGGCGTACGAGCGCTTCGACGGTGATCGCCTCCGGGGTGACCGGCTGCTGCGGAAGCAGTCCCATACGGCGGGCCAGCGTCCGGGCGGACATCCGGTGGATGTCGGCGCCGTCGAGCGTGACGGTGCCGGCGGCCGGGGCGAGGAGTCGGCTCAGTCCTCTCAACAGGGTCGACTTCCCACAGGCGTTGGGCCCGACGATGGCCGTGACGGCGCCACCCGGCAGCGTCAGATCGAGCCCGCCGACCACGAGCCGGTCGCCGTAGCGCAGGTCTAGACCCTGGGTGGTGAGCTGGTTGGCGGTGGGGGTCATGTGCGGCTCCTGGGGGCCGGTGGAGTGTTTGTGCGGGGTGGTAAGCAGGTCGGACGAGGTGGACTGCGGTTCGGCAGCGCCCTGAAGGGGCGCGGGGAACTGCGCGACCAGCCACGACGGCGCCGCAGACAAATGACGGCACAACGCGGCTCCTCCAGCGGAGCGCTCGGTCATCCGTTGCTCCTTGGCACCGGCGAGCTCTGCCGCAGCATCAGCACCAGCAGCCAGGGCGCGCCCAGCGTCGCGGTGACCGCGCCGACCGGCAGCCCCTCGATCGGCAGCAGATGCTGCACGACCAGGTCGGAGGCGAGCAGCAGCACCGCCCCGGTGAGCCCGGCCAACGCCAGCGACGCGGCGGTCGGCGGCCCGGTGACGAACCGCACGATGTGCGGTACGGCGAGCGCCACGAACGTCACCGGACCGGCCAGTGCAGCCGCCAGGGACGCCAACGCCACGGCGACGAAGAGGAGTTGAAGCCGTGCGCGGGAGGTGCGCAGACCGAGCGCGCCCGCCGAGTCGTCACCGAGGTCGAGCACGGCCAGCTGACGGTTCATCGCCAGTGCGACGGCGAGCGCGAGCACCATGGCGCCGCCCGAGCCCCACACCTCCGCCCAGGTCCGCCCGTACACCGAGCCGGTGATCCACTGCAGCGCGGAGCCGGCGAGCTCGGCGGGGAAGCGCACGATCATCAGGTTCACGGCGGCGGCGAGACCGGCCTGCACGGCGAGCCCGGTGAGCACCAGCCGGGTGACCGCGAGGCCCGAACGCCAGGCGAACACGCCCAGCAGCAGCGCCGCGAGCAGCCCGCCGCCGAGGGCCCCGACCGGGATCAGCGCCTGCGAGGCCCCGGCGGCGATCAACGCCACCGCGCCGAGCGACGCGCCGCCCGTGATGCCCATGACGTCCGGGGAGGCCAGCGGATTGCGGAACAGCCGCTGCAGCACGCGGCCGGCCGCGCCCAGCCCGGCCCCGGCGACGATCGCCGCCACCGACCGGGGCGCCCGGAACTGCTGCACCACCAGCACGTCGCCCGCATCCCCGAGGCCGATCAGCGCGCGCAGGGCGGTACCGGCGGGCATCGGCATCTCACCCGTCGTCAGGGACACGGTGAGCAGCACGAACAGCAGGGCCAGACCGGTCGCGGCGTACAGCAGGACGCGGCGCCGGACGCGGGCACGGGACGTGGACCTCGTCCGCACGGAGACGACCGCGGCGCTCATCGGGCCACCCTCCGCGCCAGCAACGCCAGCAGCGGCGCGCCCAGGAACGCGGTCACGATGCCGACCTCCAGCTCCGAGGGGCGGATCACCAGCCGGCCGAGCACATCGGCCGCGAGCAGCAGCAGGGGACCGGCGATGAGGCAGCCGGGCACCAGCAGCCGGTGGTCGCCGCCGAGCAGCGGCCGTACGAGATGGGGCGCGGCGAGCCCGATGAAGGCGACCGGGCCGGCCACCGCCACCGCCGAACCGGCGAGCAGCACGACCGCGACACCGCCCGCCAGCCGGATCCGGGCCACCGGAACGCCGAGGGCCTGCGCTGAATCGTCGCCCAGGGCAAGGGCGTTGAGGGCGGGGGAGACCGCCAGGGCGAGAACGAGGCCGAGCAGCAGGGTCGGCAGCACCGGCCACAGCACCTCGAGAGTGCGCCCGGACAGCGACCCGGCCAGCCAGAAGCGGGCCTCGTCCAGCGTGCGCTGGTTCATCAGCATCACCGCCGACGTCCAGGACAGCAGCACGAGTTGGAGGACGGTGCCGCCAAGTGCCAGCCGTACGGCGTCGATGTCCCCCGCGCGCCGGGCCAGCGCCTGCGCGAAGAGGGCTGCGCCGGCCGCGCCCGCGAACGCGAACCACACGTACTGGGCGGGGCTGTTGAGCTTCAGCGCGAAGATGGCGACGACGACCGCGAAACCGGCGCCCGCGTTGATGCCGAGTGTCGTCGGCGAGGCGAGCGGATTGCGGGTGATGCCCTGCGCGACGGCCCCCGCGACCCCGAGCGCTGCTCCGACGGCGAGCCCGATGACGGTGCGGGGCAGCCGCAGGCCGGTCACCACGAGCGCGTCCCGTCCGTGGGCGTTGCCGAACAGGGCGTCGGCCACCGTGGGCAGAGGCACCGAACGGGCGCCCAGGGCGAGGCTCAGGGCGGTGCACAGGGCGAGGGCGGCGGTGCCGGTGAGGAAGAGCGGTATGTGCCTCAGGGCACGGAAGGGCACACCTGTGGGGGGTGCACCCTGTTGGGTCGCAGTCACAAGCGGTGAGATTAGGTTAGGCTTGCTTTATATTTCAACTGCTGTGGGCTCGCTGTGACATGTGCAATAGATGATCTCCGCACCTTGCCTCACCTCGCCGTTTTCATGTGATCATGAATGTAAGGTAAGCCTAACCTGGCTGACTTCCGTTGAATCTTGCACTGGAGCGCTCATGCCCGTGGCCCTGAAGATCCCGCCGGTCGGCGCCGTCGCGCGCACGCTCGGTGGCGTCTACCGGAGCCTGACGGACATGTGTGAAGTCCTGTCCGTGCGCGTCGCGGAGCCCGGCGCCGAGGTGACCCGAGCAGGCGTGACCGCGGCGGAACTGACGAAGGACGAGTCCGTGCTGGACGCCTTCGTCGACGCCGAAGCGGCACGCATCCAGCAGCGCCACGGGACGGTGCCGCGCCGTGACGTGGCCGCCTCCCGCGCACTGCACGACTACGCCTGGTCCGTCTCGCTCTTGATGAGCGGGGTCTGGTATCTGGAGCGCCGGGTGCCCCGGATCCGGCCCGAGGACCTGTGGCTGGACCTCGCCACGGCCGAGTTCACGCTCGTTCCCGGAACCGATCTCACCTGCCTGCCCGGCGACCCCCTGGAGGTGCTGCCGGGTGTGCTGACGGCCCCTCATGAAGAAGCGCTGCGCTCCGAGTTGAGGGGCGCCGTCGCCGAGCACCTGGAGCCGCTGCTGACCGCTGTCGGTCCCATCGCACGGCGTGGCTCACGCGCCCTGTGGGGCATGGTCGCCGACGACCTGGTCTCCGGCATCTGGTACCTCGGCCGCACGCTCGGCCGTGAGGACGACGCCGTGCGCGCGGCCGGCGAACTGCTGCCGAAGAGCCTGGCCCCGTACCCGGCCGGCGCCGACTTCCGGCACCTGACGACCGACGACGGTCACCGGCACCCGACCCGCACCCGCAGCGGCTGCTGCATGTACTACACGATCCGTCCCGACGAGGCGTGTGCCACCTGTCCCCGCACCTGCGACGCGGAACGGCTGCGCCGACTGCAGAGCTGAGAATGGCTCACTCGGCGGTCGCCAGGAACTGCGTCGCCGCCAGCTCGGCGTAGAGCGGATCCTCCGCGACGAGTTCCCGATGCGTCCCCACCGCGCGCACCCGGCCCGCGTCCATCACCACGATCCGGTCTGCCATCGTCACCGTCGACAGCCGGTGCGCGACGACCAGAACCGTGGTCGTGCGGGCGACGTCGGCGACGGTGTCGCGCAGCGCCGCCTCGTTCACCGCGTCCAACTGCGAGGTGGCCTCGTCCAGGAGCAGCAGACGGGGGCGGCGCAGCAGGGCGCGGGCGATGGCGACGCGCTGCCGCTCCCCGCCGGACAGCTTGGTGCCCCGGTGGCCGACGAGCGTGTCCAGACCGCCGGGCAGCCGTGCGACCAGAGCGTCGAGGCGCGTCGTCTTCAGCACCCGGGTGAGCGCGTCGTCGTCCGCGTCGGGGTTGCCCAGCAGCAGATTGTCCCGCAGCGAACCCGACAGGACCGGGGCGTCCTGCTCCACATAGCCGATGGCGGACCGCAGCCGGGGCAGCTCCCAGTCCGCAAGGTCCCGTCCGTCGAGCGTGATGGTCCCGGCCTCGGGGTCGTAGAACCGCTCGATGAGGGAGAAGACGGTGGTCTTGCCCGCACCCGACGGTCCGACGAACGCCGTCATGCCCTGCGCGGGCACGGCGAACGTCACCCCGTGGTGGACGTACGGCAGATCGTCGGCATAGCGGAAGCGCACGTCCTCGAAGGCCAGCGCGGCGGGCTGCGCCCCGGCCGTGGGCAACGGCGCGGGGGCGGCGGCCGGTTCGGCGGGCAGCCGCAGCGCCTCCTGGATCCGGGCGAGGGCCGCCGCGCCCGTCTGGTACTGCGTGATCGCGCCGACGACCTGCTGGATCGGCGACATCAGATAGAAGACGTAGAGCAGGAACGCGACCAGCGTGCCGATGGCGATCGCTCCCGTCGCCACCCGTGCCCCGCCCACCGCGAGCACCGTGATGAAGGCGATCTGCATGGCGAGCCCGGCCGTGTTGCCCGCCGCCGCCGACCACTTGGCGGCCCGCACGCTCTGCCGCCACGACTCCTCGGCCGCCTCGTGCAGCGTCCGCTCCTCCCGGTGCTCGGCGCCGGACGCCTTCACCGTGCGCAGCGCGCCGAGGATCCGCTCCAGCGAGGCCCCCATCACGCCGACCGCGTCCTGCGCCTGCCGGCTGGCCCGGTTGATGCGCGGCACGATCACGCCGAGGACCGTGCCGGCGCCCAGGACCACGGCGAGCGTCACCGACAGCAGCACCGGATCCACCAGTCCCATCATCACCACCGTCGCCAGCAGCGTGAGCCCGCCCGTGCCGAGGCCCACCAGCGAGTCGGTCGTGACCTCGCGCAGCAGCGTCGTGTCCGAGGTGATGCGGGCCATCAGATCGCCCGGCTCGCTGCGGTCCACCGCGGTGATGCGCAGTCGCAGCAGATACGACGACAGGGCACGCCGCGCGCCGAGCACCACAGACTCGGCGGTGCGCCGCAGCACGTACGAACCCAGCGCGCCCACCGCCGCGTTGGCCACGACCAGCCCGGACATGAGCAGCAGCGCGCCGGTGATGGCCCGGTCGTGGGACAGGTCGTCGATCAGCTCCCGCGCCACCAGCGGAAGGAGGAGCCCGGTGGCCCCCGTGACCAGCGACAGCACGGCCCCCGCCAACAGGGCCCACCGATGTGGCCGTACGTATCCGAGGAGCAGCCGCCACGCGGGCTGGTCGGTCGGCGTCCGGTCAGTGCTCACGGCGCTCCTTCGGAGTCGGTCGGAGCACTCAGGCTACGTCGGCCCGTCCGTGCGGGGCGCGCCAGTTACGGGCGACGGACAACACGATCGGCCGATCGGCTCCGTGCGGCAGGCAGTCGTCGAGCATGCCGGTCAGGACCTCACCCGGCCCCAGCTCGACGAACGCGGTCGTCCCGTCGCGCCGCATGCGGGCCACCGCGTCCATGAAGCGGACGGGATCGCGCAGCGCCCGCACCCAGTGGTCCGGCCCGGCGGCCTCGTGGCCCACCGGCCCGGCGGTGGTGTCGGAGATCAGCGGGATGCGCGGGGCACGCAGGTCCAGTGTCTCCAGTTCGCGGCGGTAGTCGGCCAACAGCGGGTCGAAGGAGGGGGAGTGGGGCGCCACGTCGGCACGCAGCAGATGAGTGCGGCGACCGCGGGCCGACCACTGCGCGCAGACCTCGGTCACCGTCGCACGGTCCCCCGACACCACCACCGACCGGGGTCCGTTGACCGCAGCGATCACCGCCGTCGGCCCCAGGCACAGTTCCTCGGGGGCGGCCTCCACGGCAGCCATGCGTCCCCCCTCCGGCATCTTTCCCATGAGGTGGGAGAGCGTGCCGACCGCGTGGCAGGCGTCCGCCAGCGAGAAGACCCCCGCCGCATGCGCGGCCGCCATGTGCCCGGCCGAGTACCCGAACAGCACGTCCGGTTCGAGTCCCTGGCTCTCCAGCAGCCGGTACTGCGCGACCTGCAGCGCGAAGATCGCCGGATAGCCGTACACGATGCGGTCGAGCAGCGCGGCCGTGGGCGTCCCGGCCGGCGCGAACATCACCTCCCGCAGCGGGAGGTCGAGGTAAGGGTCGAGGAGCGAACACACTTCGTCCAGGGCTTCGGCGAACACGGGGGCGGCGCCATGGAGTTCACGCCCCATGCCGGGCTGCTGGGACCCGGCCGCCGAGAACAGGAAGGCGGTCCGGCCCGTCGGCATCCGCACCACGGCCGGCGTGCGTGGGGCAGCGGGAGCCGTGCCCGCCAGGTGGGAGACCACCTCCTCGGCCGACTCACACACGACGATCCGCTCCAGATCCCCCGGATGGAGAAAGCCCTCGTCCCGCGCGTGCTCCAGGAACGACAGCAAAGGACGGTAGAAACCGAACGGGTCGAGGAGCAGACACGGCTTGCCGTGGATCCGCAACTGGGCCCACGACAGCACCTCCAGAAGCTCCTCGGCCGTGCCCAGGCCCCCCGGCAGCGCCACGAAGGCGTCACACGACGCGGCCATGCGCGCCTTGCGTTGGTGGATGTCCGCGACCACCTCCAGCTCGGTGAGCCCGGTGTGCGTGATCTCGTACGGCAGCATGCGGCTCGGCACCACTCCGGTGACCGAGCCCCCGGCGGCCAGAGCCGCGTCCGCGACGGCCCCCATCAGACCGATGCGGGCACCGCCGTAGACCAGTCGCAGACCTGCTCCGGCCAGCGCACGGCCGAGGTCGGCGGCGATCCGCACATGGCCCGGCCGGCTGCCGGGGGAGGACCCGCAGAAGACGGTGACCCTCGTCACGCCCACAGCCCGTACCCCCTGGTCAGGATGTGGTGCGGGTCGTACCTGTCCTTGGCTCGGACGAGTTCCGGCCAGACCGGGCCGAAGTGGGAACGCCAGTCCTCGGGCGTCATGGGCAGTGCCGCGACCGGATGGAGGACTCCGCCGACGGTCCTGGCCCGCTCGTACAGTGCCCGGTTGGCCGCCACCAGATGTCGTACGACGACGGGCCGGTCGGGTGGTGCCGTGCGCATCAGGGACAGCAGGCACAGGAGTTCGCCCGCGGGCCTGGGCATCAGCGGCGCGTGCAGGGCCCGGCCGGTCAACGGGCGCAGCTGGACCGTCCCGCAGGTACGCAGGCCTCGCTGGGCGTCCTCGGCCAGGAGGGCCGGGACGAAGGAGGTCACGGCTTGCTCCGGGAGCAGCAGGGTGAGCCACGGGTGCGGGCGGTGCCACTCGCCCGTGGCGCGCAGGAGACGCTCGTCGCGGTCGAGGCGGTGCAGGTACTCGGCGTACGACAGGTCCGCGATCTCCTCGGTGTCGCGGTCGTGGTCCAGGTCGCCGACCAGCAGCTCGTCGTCGGCCGGCGGCCGGCCGGGGCACGGTGGGGCGGCATGCGGTGCCACCGCTTCGATCATGTACTGCCAGCCGCCGCCGAGCGCCGGTCGCGCCTGCCCCGTGACATGGCTGAAGCGGGCGTCGCGGGCCAGCCGCCGCTGGTCGGTGACGTAGGTGTCGGGGGAGTCGTAGTAGAGGCGGTAGCGGCGCACATGCGTCGGGGCGGGCACGAGGGCGAGCGTGGCGCCGACGATCAGCGCGCACTGGCCCAGTCCCGCCAGAACGGCACGGAAGAGGTCCGGACGGCGGTCGGGTGAGCAGGTCAGATGCTCGCCGGTGCCCGTGACGACCTCCACCTCGCGCACCCGGTCGGCGACGAGCCCGTACCGGTGGCTGGAGCCGCCGAAGCCGCCGGTGCTCAGCACACCGCCGACACTGCCGCCGAGGTGGTCGGGCAGCACCGGGGGCGTGAGACCTTCGGCGAGCGCGGCCCGTACGACATCCCGCCACGAGGCGCCCGCCCCGGCGGTCAGCGTCCGCTCGCCCGGAGCGCAGCGCACCTTATTGAGTGCGGCCATGTCGACGACGTAGCCGCCGTGCGCCTGTCCCTGCCCGTACAGTGCCTGTCCGCCGCCGCGGGCGGAGACCGGCAGCCCGTGCGGACCGGCGAAGCAGAGGAGTTCCTGTACGGCGGCGGCGGACGGCGCGGTGACGACGCCGAGCGGCGAGGAGCCGATGATGTGACCGAAATCGACGGCCACTTCCTTCACGTCCGGAGTTCCGTTCATGCCACACGCTCCAGCGTGCCGAGGCCGAACTCGGATCCCGTTACCGGACTTTCGAAAATTTCGGTGAACACGCGGTACTGGAGAAAACCGTGCT
This sequence comes from Streptomyces sp. NPDC107522, assembly GCF_055657525.1. Taxonomy (NCBI): domain Bacteria; kingdom Bacillati; phylum Actinomycetota; class Actinomycetes; order Kitasatosporales; family Streptomycetaceae; genus Streptomyces; species Streptomyces sp. NPDC107522. Next base: position 23,777 of record NZ_JBVKAU010000028.1, read on the forward strand.
CCGCGTGCCGTTCGGCGATGAGCGCGGCGATGCGGTTGAGGACGGGCCGAGGGATGTCCTGTTTGTCGATGTCCGCCACGTCGAGTGAATATTTGGCGCAGCATTCGAGGACGGCCTCGAACCCGTTGACCGAGGCCGCGAGCAGCCTTCGACGGGGATCGCGCCACAGCGCGGCCAGTTCCTGGAGGAGGCCGGGACCGCAGGCGCCGGGGGTCAGCATCTCGTGCGCCCGGCGGGTCAGGGCCGCCAGGTACTCGTCGCGCGCGGGCAGCGGCAGGAGACGGACCGTCAGCTGCCAGGCCAGGGTGGACCGGCGGTCGCACAGCTCCCGCAGCAGCGAGATGGAACCGCCCTCGACGATCACGAGCGGGTGCGTCCGGGCGAGCCGCTCCACCAGCGCGACCAGCGCGTCCGTCGCCTCGGCCGCGGACAGGTCGCCGTCGGCGAACGTCCGGTCGCCGAGCCAGTGCCGGCCCACGCCCGGGACGTCGGCCCCTGCGCGGGCGCTGGTGGTGGCCAGGTCGGTGAAGCACTGCAGGCGGTCCGCGACGACGATCGGAGCGCCCGTCGCCCGGGCCAGTTCGGTGGCCGCCGCGCTCTTGCCGACCCCGGTCGGCCCCGCGATCAGATGGACGCACGGACGGGCCACGGAAGGTGTTGCATTTTCGGCCATGGCGGGACTCCCCCTTCGGCTCGGTGTGCCGGAAAGAACGCCCTTCAAGCTACGCAGCCGGGTGCATGTGCGGACCCAGCGGTATGCCCGGATCGGGCAAAGAGACAGCCATATTCCTGTGGGTCTGTTAAAGGTTCAAGAACGTGGCGCTGAAGTGGATGACTTCGGGTAATTCACAGTCATATGACGGCCCGTCGGAAAGATTTCTTAACGAATTCCTGACGTGCCGTGATGAACCCGTCCCCGGAAGGATTCCCCATGAACTCCGACATGCTGCTGGCCGCCGTCGAAGCCCTTCCCCGGTCCCGCGCCGACGCGCCAGCGCCCGCCGCCGTCCTCGTCGGCTACGGCGCGGTCGACGAGCTGACCCGGTTCGCCACCGACCCCCGCTGGGCCGTGCACGTCCCCGGACACCCCGACGAGGTGCGCCGCGCGATCCAGCGCGCCGTACGGCGCGGCGACCGGGCGTACGTGCACGTGTCCGGCGACTCCAACGCCGAACCGCGCGGTGTGAGCGAGGGTTTCGAACTCGTCCGCGAAGGGCTGGACGGCGTGGTCGCCGCGTTCGGCGCCACCCTCGACCCCGTCCTGCGCGCCACGGCCGGCCTCGACCTGACCGTGCTCTACGCCGCCACCGTACGGCCCTTCGACCAGGTCGGCCTGCGCACGGCCGTCCTGGCCGCCGACCACGCCGACGTGGTGCTGGTCGAACCCGGGCAGCCCGGCCTGTCGGCCCGGCACGTCGCCGAGACGCTGGTGCACGTACCGCACCGACTGCTGACCCTGGGCGGCGCGGACGGCCTGGACGAGGCGGCCCTCGCCCGGGCCGTCCGGGATTTCCTCAGGTGATCCGGGAGTTCCTCAGCTGACCGATGGCCGCCCGCGCTCGGCCAGAGCGGCCAGGGTCGCTTCGAGGTCGGCGGGACGCGGGCGGTTGTGCGGCAGCTTCGACAGCAGGACGGCCATGCCGCAGGTGTTGGTCAGGGCCGAGAACACCAGGCCGCCCGCGATGCCCGCGGAGAGCAGCTGCCAGGCCGGGTGCAGCAGTCCGAGGGCCAGTCCCAACAGGACGGTCGTGCCCGCGGTGAAACGCACCTGGCGCTCCATGGCCCACCCGGCGCGCTTGCCCGGCGCCGGCCGGTGCAGTTCGTGCCCGCGCCCTGCCCAGCCCTGGGTGCCGCCCGTCAGGGTCCTGGCCCGTATGCCGTGCTCGGCGAGGATGCGGCAGGCCTTCTCCGAGCGGGCGCCGGAGGCGCAGACGACCAGCAGTTCGCCCGGGTGCTGCCGGAGTGCGGGCAGGGCGCTGTCGAGCCGGTCCAAGGGGATGTTGAGGGCGTCGGGCAGATGGCCGGCGGCGTACTCACCCGGCGTGCGCACGTCGACGACGGTCAGGCCGGGCAGGCGGGTGCGGGCCTCGTCGGCGTCGAGGGCGAGGGGCTCGGAGGGTGGGTTCACGGGAAGTGAGATCCTTTCGCGGGGGAGGAGGTAAAATACCCCCAAGGGTATGTAGAGGAGTGATCGTGGAGCTGCAGTTCGAGGGCGATGACCTCAAGTCGGTGCTGAACCGCCTGCGCCGGGCGCAGGGGCAGATCTCCGGAGTGATCAAGATGATCGAGGAGGGCCGCGACTGCGAGGACGTCGTCACCCAGCTCGCCGCCGCCTCCCGGGCTCTCGACCGGGCCGGCTTCGCGATCATCGCGACCGGGCTCCAGCAGTGCCTCACCGACGCCGAGAAGGGCGAAGGCGGCGGCGGGACGACGGAGCAGATGAAGGCACGGCTGGAGAAGCTGTTCCTGTCGCTGGCTTAGGTGTCACGGGCGTGGGGGGCGCGGGCTTGGGCGCCACGGGCGTGGGAGTCACTGGCCTGGGTGGCACGACCCTGGCGTTCACACGACGGCGTCGGCCAGCATGAACAGCGCCACCGCCAGCAGTACGTACGCGAAGATCCGCTGAAGCGTGCCGCCGGAGACCTTCCCGGCGAGCCGTTTGCCGTCCCACGCGCCGAGCACCGCGGCCGCCGCGAACGGAGCGACGGCTCTCCAGTCGACCGGCGCGGCCGAACCCGCCCGAGCCGCCAGCGCGACCAGTGAGTTGACGGTGATGACCAGCAGGCTCGTGCCCACGGCGGCCCGCATGCGCAGCCCCACCACGTTCACCAGCGCCGGTACGGCGAGGAAGCCGCCGCCCACCCCGAGCAGCCCGGTCACCGCACCGAGCCCCGCTCCGGCCTGAACGACCCGGCCGGGACGCACCGGGACGTCGTCGTGCCGTACGGCAGCCGACGGCCGGAGCATGCGCAGCGCGGCGACGGCGGCGATCACCGCGAACGCCCCCGTGAGCAGCCCGGGAGGCAGCCGCCCCGACACGGCCCCGCCGGCCGCCGCGGGCACCAGGCCCGCCGCCGCGAACAGCGCCCCGGCGCGCCACCGCACCGTGCCCTCACGGGCGTGCACGCCGAGCGCGGTCACGGAGGTGACGGTGACGACGACCAGGCTCGCCGTGGCGGCCGCGGCCGGGGTGAAGCCGAGCAGATACATCAACGCGGGCACGGCCAGCACACTGCCGCCGCCTCCCAGCGCCCCGAGCGCGAGCCCGGTGACGGCACCGGCGAACAGACCGAGAACCAGGGCGCTCACCGCGGGTGACCCGGGGGATGAGGTGGGGCGGGGTGGTTCGGGCCGACCGGCTGAGCGGGGCCGAAGGGACGAGCCGAGGTGGCTCCGGTCGCCGGCTCGCGGACTCCGCCCACGCCCTCACTCGCCACCGCACGCCCCCGGCTCCGTCACCACCGGGAGCCTCGCCTCGGCCCAGGCCCGCATCCCGCCGATGACGTCCACGACATCCGTGCCGCGTGCCGCGAGCAGGGCCGCGGCCTCGCGGGAGCGCTTGCCGGAGCGGCAGATCGCGACGACCGGGCGTCCCTGCGCGGCCGGCGGGAGCGGCTCACCCGACGTCAGCGACGACAGGGGCGCGAGTACGGCGCCCGGAGCGTGCCCCGTGGCCCATTCGCCGGGCTCGCGCACGTCCACCAGCACGGCGTCCGCGCCCGTCCGTTCATGGGCCTCGGCCGCGGTGATCCGCGCCATGGGGAGCCCGGCGTCGTGTGCCGCCGCGAACCCGTCGTCGACGGCGACGACGGCACGACCCGCCGCGTCGAGCAGCGAGGCGGCGATGGCGGCCCGCATCCCGCCGGCGCAGTGTACCCACACGGTGCCGTCCGGTATCTCCGCGAGACGGTCGCGCAGTTGGTGCAGCGGAATGTGCACCGAGCCCCTGATGTGACCGGCGTCGCGCTCGGAGTCGCGCCGCACGTCCAGGACCACGACGCCGTCCTGCGCGGCCAGTTCGGCGAAGGTGCCGCGCGGGAAGGAGCGCGGCCGCTCGCCGTGCCGTATCCAGTCGGCGGGGGAACCGGTCGCCGCGGCGGCCGGCCGGTCGATGCCGACCCGGACCAGTTCCCGCTGGGCGTCGGCCAGTTGGGCCGGGGTCTCGGCGAGCAGGGTGACCGGCTTGCCCCACGGCAGGAGCCAGGCCAGATACGTGGCGAGCTGCCCCTCCGCCTCGAAGTTCAGCGAGCCGGCGAGGTGTCCCTCGGCGAACGCGACCCGGTGGCGCAGATCCACCACCCACTCCCCGGCGGCGAGCCGCGCCGCGATGTCCTCGGCATCGGCCGGGCGCGGCGGGGTCAGGTCCACCGGCGCCGGGCCCCGCGCGTTCGCCGGGCCCATATGGGCGTAGTACGCGGGGACGTCGTCCAGCCCGGCCAGCAGGTCGGCGACGAACGCGTCGACGTCCTTCACCAGGGCCTCGTTGACGGCACGCTCACGTCCGATCGTCGTCGTCGCCCCGCCCGCCGCCCGGGTGGCGGAGCAGAAGCTGCCGAAACCGTGCGTCGGCAGCACCGCCGTCTCGTCCGGCAGCTCGGCGGCCAGCCGGTGCGCGGAGTCGTACTGCGCCCGCGCCAGCCGCCCCGTCAGCCGCGGCTCCACCAGATCGGGCCGCCCCACCGTGCCGATCAGCAGGGAACCGCCGGTGAAGACGGCCACGGCGCGGCCGGTCTCCTCCAGCACGTACGAGGTGTGGTGCGGCGTGTGCCCGGGAGTGGCCAGGGCGCGCAGCACCAGGCCGTCCGCGATCCGCGTACGGTCCCCGTCGGCGACCGGCACCCGGTCGTACCCGACCCGCGCCGCGGCCGGCACGAGATAGGCGGCGCCGGTGATCCGGGCCAGCTCCAGGCCGCCGGTCACATAGTCGTTGTGCACATGGGTCTCGGCGACATGGGTGATGCGCACACCCCGCCGCGCGGCGGCCTCGATCACCCGGTCGATGTCCCTGGGCGGATCGACCACCACGGCGCTGTGCGCATCGCCCGCCAGATAGCTGCGGTTGCCGAGTCCCGGCACGTCGATGGTGTCGACGAAGTACACGGCAGTGCTCCTCTCCTGGTCACCTCGTGAGCCCTCGGCGGATTACCCCCGGGGGTATATGGCAAACATATCAGAGGTACCCCCGGGGGTATCTACGGGAGTATTTCGGCGGCCCTGGCCGGAAGGTTCGGGACGTGGCCGAAAGGTGAGTTCATGAGCTGGGCCCCAGCCCCTTACCGATCAGTCACAACTAGGGTCGGGAGTGGACCGAGAGCCGCCGAGGGAAGGGTGGAGCACCATGGCGCAGGAAGTTCGCGGCGTGATCGCACCGGGCAAGGACGAGCCGGTGCGGGTGGAGACGATCGTGGTGCCCGATCCGGGGCCGGGTGAGGCCGTGGTCAAGGTGCAGGCCTGCGGTGTGTGCCACACCGACCTGCACTACAAGCAGGGCGGCATCAGCGACGACTTCCCCTTCCTGCTGGGTCACGAGGCCGCGGGAGTCGTGGAGTCGGTGGGGGAGGGGGTCACCGATGTCGCGCCCGGCGACTTCGTGATCCTCAACTGGCGTGCGGTGTGCGGCCAGTGCCGGGCCTGTCTGCGAGGCCGGCCCTGGTACTGCTTCGACACCCACAACGCGAAACAGAAGATGACCCTCGCCTCGACCGGGCAGGAGCTGTCCCCCGCGCTGGGTATCGGAGCGTTCGCGGAGAAGACGCTGGTGGCGGCCGGGCAGTGCACCAAGGTGGACGCGTCGGTGGCCCCGCAGGTCGCGGGCCTGCTGGGCTGCGGGGTGATGGCCGGGATCGGCGCGGCGATCAACACCGGCAACGTCGGCCGCGGCGACACCGTCGCGGTCATCGGCTGCGGCGGCGTCGGGGACGCCGCGATCGCCGGGTCACGTCTGGCCGGGGCGGCGAGGATCATCGCCGTGGACATCGACGACCGCAAGCTGGACACGGCCCGCACCATGGGCGCCACACACACGGTCAACTCACGCGAGACCGACCCGGTGGAAGCGATCCGCGAGCTGACGGGCGGCTTCGGCGCCGACGTCGTCATCGAAGCGGTCGGCCGCCCGGAGACGTACAAGCAGGCGTTCTACGCCCGCGACCTCGCCGGCACGGTCGTCCTGGTCGGCGTGCCCACCCCGGAGATGAAGCTGGAACTGCCGCTGCTGGACGTCTTCGGCCGCGGCGGCGCGCTCAAGTCGAGTTGGTACGGGGACTGCCTGCCCTCCCGCGACTTCCCCATGCTCATCGACCTGCATCTGCAAGGCCGCCTGGACCTCGAGGCGTTCGTCACCGAGACCATCGAACTCACCGACGTGGAGAAGGCCTTCGAGCGCATGCACCACGGCGACGTCCTGCGCTCGGTGGTGATGCTCTGATGGCCGCCCGCATCGAACGCCTCGTCACCTCCGGGCAGTTCACGCTCGACGGCGGCACCTGGGACGTCGACAACAACGTGTGGCTCGTCGGCGACGACCACGAGGTCATCGTCATCGACGCCGCCCATGACGCCGACGCCATCGCCGAGGCCGTCGGCGACCGGCGCCTCACCGCGATCGTGTGCACCCACGCCCACAACGACCACATCGACGCCGCCCCCGCCCTCGCCGACCGCACCGGCGCCACGATCTGGCTCCACGCCGACGACCTGCCGCTGTGGAAGCAGACCCATCCCGACCGCGACCCCGACGCCCATCTCGTGGACGGCCAGATCATCGAGGCCGCGGGCGCCGACCTGACGGTCCTGCACACCCCGGGCCACGCGCCGGGCGCGGTCTGCCTGCACGATCCCGGCCTGAGCGCCGTCTTCACCGGCGACACCCTCTTCCAGGGCGGCCCCGGTGCCACCGGCCGCTCCTACTCCCACTTCCCGACGATCATCGACTCCATCCGCACCCGCCTGCTCACCCTCCCGCCCGGGACCAAGGTCCTCACCGGCCATGGCGACCCGACCACGATCGGAGCGGAGGCGCCGCACCTCGAGGAGTGGATCGCCCGCGGCCACTGAGACCGGAAAACCCCTGGTCGGGCCTGGGGCGCGGCCGTACGATCGCGCCCCATGACCACCAACACACTCGTGACCCTGCATGACGTACGCGTCCTGCGCTGCGCCCCCGACGGCCCGCCCCTGGACGGCGAGCGCGCGGCGCTCGATCTGATCGGCGACGCCTTCGGGCAGGACGCCGAACTGGTCGCGGTTCCGGTGGACCGGGTCGCCGACGAGTTCTTCCAGCTGCGGTCGGGTGTTGCGGGCGCGGTCATGCAGAAGTTCGTGAACTACCGGCTGCGCCTCGCCGTCGTCGGCGACGTCTCCCACCGCATCGCCGAGAGCACGGCTCTGCGCGACTTCGTCCACGAGACCAACAACGGCGGCCACATCTGGTTCCTGCCGACCTACGACGACCTCGACGCGAAACTGCGCCCGGCCGGGTGACCCGCCCGCAAGACCCGTAGGAGACGACAGAAAGACGACAGAAGATGTCCGGCTTACCCGGCACCCTCGATGACGACATCGCTCGCAGAGGGTCGGGAGGCCGGACATGTCACAGCCGCTGAAGGACAAGGTCGCGCTCGTCGCCGGAGCGACACGGGGAGCCGGACGCGGCATCGCCGTGGAGCTCGGCGCGGCCGGCGCCACCGTCTACGTCACGGGACGCAGCACACGTGGCCACCGCTCCGAGTACCACCGCCCGGAGACGATCGAGGACACCGCGGACCTGGTCACCGAGGCCGGCGGCCACGGCATCGCCGTACCCACCGACCACCTCGACCCGGCGCAGGTCCGCACGCTCGTCGACCGCATCGCGGAGGAACAGGGCCGTCTCGACCTCCTCGTCAACGACATCTGGGGCGGCGAGAAGCTGTTCGCCTGGGACAGCCCCGTCTGGGAGCACGACCTCGACAACGGCCTCAGGCTGCTCCGCCTCGCGGTCGAGACCCACGCGATCACCAACCACCACGCCCTGCCCCTGCTCCTGCGCCACCGCGGCGGACTGGTGATCGAGATGACCGACGGCACCGCGGAGTACAACCGCGACCACTACCGCAACTCCTTCTTCTACGACCTCGCCAAGGCGTCCGTGCTGCGCATGGCCTTCGCCCTCGGCCACGAACTCGCCCCCCGCGGCGCCACCGCCGTCGCCCTGACCCCGGGCTGGCTGCGCTCGGAGATGATGCTCGACGGATTCGGGGTACGGGAGGACAACTGGCGCGACGCCCTCGCACAGGTCCCGCACTTCGCCATCTCCGAGACCCCGCGCTACGTGGGCCGCGCCGTCGCCGCCCTCGCCGCCGACCCCGACGTGGCCCGCTGGAACGGCGCGTCCCTCTCCAGCGGGCAGCTCGCGCAGGTCTACGGCTTCACGGACCTCGACGGTAGCCGACCCGACGCCTGGCGGTACCTCGTCGAGGTCCAGGACGCGGGGAAACCGGCGGACACGACGGGCTACCGCTGAGGCGGCACCGGGTCCGCCGCCGGGAGCGGCCAGCGCGCCGAGTGGCCCGGCGGCAGGCCCAGATCGTCGCGTACGGCGGCGTAGTAGGCCTCGCGTCCGGCGCGCTGCCGTTCCAGCAGGTCCTGCCAGGCCTCGCGGTCGTTCCGGCCCTCGCGCACGAACCGCTCCATCTCCATCGCCGCCACGACCCAGACCCGGGCCTTCTCGACCACCGCGCGGCTGCCCAGCATGATCAGGGCTTCGCCCGACGGATCGCGGCGGGTGGCCGCCTCGGCCAGCAGCGGCTGCGCTTCCGCCAGGGGCAGCGGATCCGGGTGCGGATCGACACCGGCCGCGGCAGCCACGCGGTATGTCACCGTGACCGTCTTCTTCACCGACTGCGCGTAGTCGGCGTACACCGTGAGTCGACGCTCCTCCCACCGGGCCGCCTGCTCGCGCCGAAACCTCATCCGGTCGCCCCGCACGACCACCACATACGAACCGAGCGCGCCGATCACGACACCGATGAGCGCGGGGAGTTGCTGAATGAACGCGGACATGGACGCACGCTATCTGCCCGGATGATCGTCCCGGCACTACGGTTCGGTCCATGACGGACACGACGCGCTTCGCAGGTCACGGAGTCCTGATCACCGGCGCGGCCCGCGGCATCGGCGCGGCCACCGCACGCCGCCTGGCCGAGGAGGGGGCCCGCGTCCTGGTGACCGACAGGGACGGGCCCGAGGCCGACAGGACCGCGTCGAAGCTGCGGAACCTGGGGCTCGCGGCGCAGGCATCGACGTGCGACGTCGCCGACCGTGCGTCCGTCGAGGCGGCCGTCGCCCACGCCGTCGACGCCTTCGGCTCGCTCGACGTCCTGGTCAACAGCGCCGCCTCGTGCACACCCGACACCCCGCTCTTCGAGGACGGCCCGGACGAGGCCTGGGCCCGTGACCTCGACATCACCCTCACCGGCACCTACCGCTGCTGCCGTGCCGCGCTTCCCCACCTGGCCGCCACCGGGCGCGGCGCCATCGTGAACATCGGCTCCGTCAACGGCCTCCAGTCCTTCGGCAACCACGCCTACAGCGCCGCCAAGGCCGGCCTCGGCTCCCTCACCCGCACCCTCGCCGGCCACGCCGCCGCCCGCGGAGTCCGCGTGAACCTGGTGACGCCGGGCACGGTGCGCACCTCGGCCTGGGAGGGACGGGACGCGGAACTCGACGCGGTCCGCGCGCTCTACCCCCTGGGCCGGGTCGGTGAACCCGAGGACATCGCCGCCGCGGTCGCCTTCCTGGCCTCCCGCGACGCGGCCTGGATCACCGGTACGACCCTTACCGTCGACGGCGGCATCACCGCGGTCAACGCCGGGTTCCAGGCTGCGGTCCGGCGCTCCGGCGGCGCCTGATAAACCCGGCTTGTCCCGGTTCGCCACAGCCTCCGCCTGGCGAAATTTCACCGTTCGGTCACAGCCCGGCCCGGGCCACAACCCACACCCCCGCACACGGGTCTACCTGGCAGAAGTCCACACGACCACGTAAAGGGAAGGGCCCGGCCATGGGGGACATACGCAGACGGCGAGCCGTCGCACTCGGCATCACCGGCGGACTCGTCGCACCGCTCACACTCACGCTCGCCGCCGCGCCGGCGCAGGCGGCACCGAGCTGTACGACCCAGGCCGGCCCGTATCAGAAGCAGGTGGAGAAGTTCCTCGGCCGACCGGTCGACGGCAAGCAGTCCGCCGCCGACTGCAAGGCCATCCAGGCCTTCCAGACCAAGCACGGCATCACACCGAACGCCGGCTACGCGGGCCCCGTCACCTGGGGCGTGATGGACCTGATGAACAAGCAGAAGGCCGTCGGGAACAACCCCAACAAGGACGGCAAGTGCCCCACGAACAAGGGTCGCATCGCCTGCGTCAACCTCACGCTCCAGCTGAGCTGGATCCAGGACGGCAGCAGGCTCGTCTACGGCCCCGTACCGGTGCGCACCGGCCGCAACGGCTACGAGACGCGCACCGGCCTGAAGAAGATCTACTGGCGGGACATCGACCACGTCTCGACCATCTACAACGTGCCGATGCCCTACAGCCAGTTCTTCGACGGCGGCCAGGCCTTCCACTCGGTCGGCGTCAGCATGTGGAACCCGCCCGGCTCGCACGGCTGCGTCAACATGACCAAGACCGTCGCGAAGAAGTACTGGTCGCTGCTGAAGAACGGCGACGACGTCTTCGTGTACGGCCGCAAGCCGGGCACCTGAGCACACAGGCACCCGGCTCGCTCGGCGCTCAGAGGTGTCACGCCTCGGGGGCGTCCCCGAAGTCCGGGATCTCCAGCCTGACCCCGCCCTGCCGCGCGGACTCGTGCGCAATGATGCCCGGCAGGGTGTAGCGGGCCGCGACCCACGCGTTCACCGACGGCAGGGTGCGGCTGCCCACCGCGGTCACGAAGTCGTCCACCAGGAAGTGGTGGCTGCCCTCGTGACCGTTGTGCAGGTTGTCGAACTCCCGGGGCAGCCGGGCGCGGTCGTGCACCGGCGCCGAACCGGAGGTGAAGGCGGCCCGCAGTTCCGGCGCGATGTGCTGGAGTGACGGGTCGTCAGGAGACATGGTGGGCTTGGGCTCGAGGAGCTCGCTGATGTCCTTGACCCCCTTCTTGTCCTGCCACAGAGCCACCGTGGCGAGCTGCTCCATGCTCGCCTCGGTACCGAAGAAGCGGAAACGCGACTCCCGTATGTGGGAGGGATAGCCGACCCGCCGGAACTCGTTCGTACGGAACGAGCCGCCGCCCGCGACCTCGAACAGCGCGGTGGCGTTCGAGAAGTCGTTGCCGAACTGGCTGACCTCCTTGTCGAAGACACCGTCTCCCCGCTCGTCCCTGACGCCGATCGCCGACACGCTCACCGCGTGCGTCTGCCAGGCGCCCAGCACACCGCCCACCGAGTGCGTCGGGTACAGCAGCGGGGGATAGCTCGCGGTCGCTTTCCAGTTCTCGCCGCCGCTGTACTGGTACGCCTCGTAGAACCCCAGGTCCATGTCGTGGACGTAGTCGCCCTCGGCGTAGAAGAGCCGCCCGAAGGCGCCTTCGGCGATCTGGTTGCGGGCGTGCACGGTCGCCGGGTTGTACTGGCTGGTCTCGCCCATCATGTACGTCAGCCCGGTCGCCTTGACGGCGTCGATGATCGCCGCGATCTCCTCCGTGGTGATCGCCATGGGCACGGCGGAGTAGACGTGCTTGCCGGCGTTCAGGCCCTGGAGGACCAGCGGCCCGTGGGTCCAGCGCTGGGTGAAGATCGCGACCGCGTCGACCGCCTTCGACTCCAGCATGGCCTCGTACGACGGGAAGGTGCCGGCCAGTCCCTGCGCGTCGGCGAGCTGCTCGGCCCGCTCGGGCAGCAGATCGGTGACGTACACGTCGCTGACGCCGGGGTGGGCCTGGAACAGCGTGGCGAACTGGCCGGAGAACTGGCCGGCGCCGACGATGCCGAGGGAGAACGTCATGGAGTGGGTGCCTTTCACTGGCCGAGGATGAGGTTGATCTGGTCGTTGGTCCGGTCGAGGCTGGTCACGGGTTTGCCGCCCCCGTAGATGTCCTGCATCGCGGGGTTCATGAGCGCGTTCATGTCGGCCGCGTAGTTGGTGATCGGGTACGTGAAGGTGGTGAAGTCCTTCTTGTCGGCGACCGGCCTGGTGAACGCCGTGACGTCGATGCCCTTCTTCTTGTACGCGGCCACCGCGGCCGCCGTGCCGTCGGGCGTGGCCGGGAAGACGATGCCGTAACGGCCCACCGTCTTCTGGCACTCGTCGGACGCCAGGTACTCCACCCACTTCCGCGCGCCCTCCTTGTTGCGGGCGTTCCTGGTGACGGAGTCGGCGAGGCCGTTCATCATCGTGGCGCGCTTGCCCGTCGGGCCGGCCGGGGTGAAGGCGGTGCCGATGTCGAGGCCCTTGAACCCGTAGTACGTCGAAATCATCCAGGCGCCGTCGAAGGCCATCGCCGCCTTGCCCGCGGCAACCTGCGCGTTGGCCTGGTTGGCGCCGGCGCTGTAGACGGTGAGCGGGGCGAGGTATCCCTTCTTCGCCAGGCCGAAGTACCACTTGATCACGGACTGGAAGGTCTCGCTGTCGTACCGGTACTTGGTGCCCCACCGTTTCTTGTCGGTGTAGTTCCAGCCCGCGGAGCCGGTGAAGGGACTCCACTGCGTCTGCCCGTCGCCGTATCCGGCGCCGTTGGTGGCGAGGCCGTAGACCTTGACGTGGTTCTTGTCGAAGCCGGGCTCGTCGCCGCGTCTGCCGTTGACGTCGACGGTGAGATGGGCGACCGCCTTCTCGAAGCTGCCGCCGTCCTTGGGGTTCCAGGCCAGGCTGTTGAGCTGGTCGGCGGTCAGCCCGCCCTGCTGGGCCATCTTCTTGTTGTAGAAGAGGGCGACCGTGTCCCAGTCCTTCGGAGCGCCGTAGCGGTGGCCGTCCTGGCCGATCCAGGCGTCCGCCAACCCCGCCTGGTAGTCGGCGGGGTTGATGCCGATGCCGTCCAGCGGCTCGAGCACCTTCAGATCGGCGAACTGGCCGAACTTCTGGACGTGGTCGGTGAAGACGTCCGGCTGGGTGCCCGCGATGAAGCTCGCCGTCAGCTTGGTCCAGTAGTCGTCCCAGCCCATCTGCGTGATCTTCACCTTCAGGCCCGGGTTGGCCTTCTCGAAGCCCTTCGCACAGGCCTGGTAGGCGGGCAGCTGGTTGGCGTCCCACAGCCAGTAACTCACCGTGTTCGCGCCCGCCGACACGGAGTCGCCCTGCGCGCAGCCGGTCACCGGGGACAGTGCGAGCGCCCCGGCCAGCGCCGAGACCGTACGCATCCGAATTCGCATTCCCGTCCCCTTACTTGATCCCGGTGAAGCTGATGGAACTGACGATGCGGCGTGCGAAGAAGCCGAACAGCACGAGCATCGGGAGCGCGGCGATGAGCGTGGCGGCCATCAGACCCGACCAGTCGTAGCCGGTCTGCGGGGTTTGGGCCCGGAAGATGGCCAGTGCCACGGTCAGCACGCGGGAGCTGTCGCTGTAGGACACCATCAGCGGCCAGAAGTAGTCGTTCCATGAGGTGATGTACGTCAGCACGCCCAGGGTCAGGATCGGCGTGGACGCCATCGGCAGCATCACCCGGAAGAAGATCCGTATCTTCCCGGCGCCGTCCAGCAGGGCGGCCTCCTCGACCTCCCGGGGCACGTTCATGAAGAACTGCCGCAGGAAGAACACCGCGAACGGCGTCATGAACATCGTCGGCAGGGCGATGCCCAACAGCGAGTCCACCAGGTCGAGTTGCTTGATGAGGACGAAGTTCGGCAGCAGGGTGAAGATCGCGGGCACCATCAGGCCCGCCAGGAACAACCCGAACACCTTCTCCCGGCCACGCCACCTCAGCCGTGCGAAGGCGTACGCGGCCATGGAGGAGAAGAAGATCTGGCAGACGGTGATCAGCGTCGAGACGATCACGGAGTTGAGCAGATAACGCCAGAACTTCAGCCCACCGCCCGAGCCGCCCTGGGCGATCGCCTCCTCGGCGGACTGCAGCCCCAGGGCGCGTTCGAAGCCCCCGGTCGTCAGGTCCACGGGCAGGGGATCGCCGGGGCGGGCGGCGAGCGCGGTGTTGGTGGACAGCGCGGTGCGCAGGATCCAGTAGAACGGCAGCAGGGTGACGAGCACGATCGCGGCCATCACCGTCCAGGCCACGATCCGGCCGGGGGAGGGCCGGCGCCTGGTGGTCCGCAGGGTCGTCGTCGATGTCACGGCAGCCATGTCGGTCGCTCCTTTCCGTCAGCCGAGGTCGCTCTGGCCGGCCCGGGTGAGCCGGTACTGGACGAAGGTGATCGCGCTCAGCACGACGAGCAGGGCGACGGACATCGCCGATGCGTAGCCGAACTGGAAACGGCCGAAGGCGGCGCCGTAGATGTAGAACTGGAGCACGTTGGTCGCGTTCGCGGGTCCGCCGCCGGTCGTCACGGCGACCGTGTCGAACACCTGGAACGAACCGATCACCGTCATGATCAGAACGACCGCCAGGACCGGCCGCAGCAGCGGCATCGTGATCCGCCAGAACATCCGCCACTCGCTCGCGCCGTCCACCCTCGCGGCCTCGTACATGTCGTTCGGGATGGCCTGCAGCCCGGCGAACAGCAGCAGCGCGGTGTAGCCGACGTGCCGCCACACGTTGATCAGCGCGATCGTCGGGATCGCCCATGTCTCGTCCCCCAGGAACGGGATGCGGTCGAAGCCGAGCGCCGAGATGATCTCGTTGCCGATGCCGAGCTGGTTGTCCAGGATCCAGAGCCAGACGATGCCGGCGACGACGTTGGACATCAGATACGGCGTGAGCACGATTCCGCGCAGGACCGCCGACTGCGTCAGCCGCTGCAGCAGGACCGCGATGGCGAGCGCCGCCATCGTCTGCACCCCGATGTTGATCACCACGTACTCGACGGTGACCGTCAGCGAGTCCCAGAAGATCGGGTCGTTGACCATCCGCACCTAGTTGTCCAGACCCACCCACTCCGCCGGCGTGAGCAGGTTGTAGCGGGTGAAGCTCAGGTAGATGCCCCGCAGCGTCGGCCACAGCAGGAACACCGTGAAACCGAGCAGCGCCGGCGCGATGAACACCGCGGCGAGACGTCCGTCCCCACTGTTCTCTCCGGCCACGCTCCGGCGTGTCCTCGGTTCGGTCTTGGCCCCCGCGGCGCCGCTCAGTGGCAGGCGCGACGGAGGGCTGCTGGAGGCGATGGTCATCGGGAGACTCCCTCGCATGCGGCGGCTCGTCCTCGGGTGGGAGTTACTTTTGGTGCGAAACAATCCATGCGTCAAGAGGTGCGCAGACATCTTCTGAAGGCCGCTCTGATCGCCGTACGCTGGCCTGGTTGTTTCCGTGGAGAAAAAAATGATGTGGGAGTCTGTCGACCATGACCCCAGTAGCCGCCAGCTGGCTTCCCCTGAGCGCCGGTGAACGCTCCGTGGCCATCGAGGTGCTCCTCGGCGGCCCCGTGTCGCGCACCGAACTCGCCCGGCGGCTCAACCTGTCCGCGGGCAGTCTCACCCGGCTGACCAAGCCGCTCATCGAGTCGGGCCTCCTGGTCGAGGTCCCCGAAGCGGGCGCCCCGGCCGAGGTGCGTCAGGGGCGTCCGTCCCAGCCGCTGGACGTCGTCGCCGAATCCCGCTCCTTCGCCGGATTCAAGATCACCGAGGACATGGTCTACGGCGTCGTGACCACCCTCAGGAGCGAGATCGTCGCCCGTTACGACCGCCCGCTCACCACCCATGACCCCGCCGAAGTCGTGGATGTGCTGGGGGGGATGGCCGAGGAACTCGCCGGCGCCCACCCCCGGCTCGCCGGTATCGGCATCGGCGTGGGCGGTCTCGTCGAGGGCCGTGCCGTGGTCGGGGAGTCCCCGTTCCTGCAGTGGAGCGATGTCCCGCTCGCCGAACTGGTCGAGGAGCGCACGGGGTTGCCGGTCGTCGTGGAGAACGACGTGGCTGCCCTCGTCGAGGCCGAGACCTGGTTCGGGGCAGGTCGCGGCCTCGACCGCTTCGTGGTGCTCACCATCGGTGCCGGTATCGGATACGGCCTGGTCCTGGGCGGCAAGCGGGTGCCGTACGCCGAGGAGGACCGCGGCTTCGGCCGCCACTGGATCGTGAACCCCAACGGCCCGCTCACCCCCGACGGGGCGCGCGGCAGCGCCGTCTCACTGCTGACCATCCCCAACATCCGCTACCAGGTGCAGGCCGCCACGGGCCGGGACCGGACGTACGAGGAGATCCTGGAGCTCGCCGCGGCCGGGGAGCCGATGTCCGCCCGGGTCGTCGAGGAGGCGGCCCGCGCCCTCGGCATCCTGGTCGCCCAGATCGGCAACTTCGTGCTGCCGCAGAAGATCCTCCTCGCCGGCGAGGGAGTGGGGCTGATGGATGTCGCAGGCAAGACCGTGGCCGAGACCATCCGGGCGCACCGGCACCCGCTCGCGGCGCCGATCGACCTGGAGACCAAGGTGTCCGACTTTCACGACTGGGCCCGTGGTGCGGCCGTCCTGGCGATCCAGGTGCTGGTGCTGGGGGCGGCGGACGCCTGAACTCGGCGGCCTGGGTGGACAGATGGACGTGATCAGTAACACGGTCCGATATGTCCATATTGAGTGTGCTTACTCACAGCGCCTTCACCTCTGGAGCCCTATGCTTCACAGCATGTCCACCACTGTTGAATTCGCCTCCGATCGCTCGGCTGACGAGGTCAACGAGGAGATCCGGGCGCTGTGGCGCCGGTCGGGCGGGACACTGAGCGTCGAGCAGCGCGAGGAGTACCAGCGCCTCGTCCTGGAGTGGGCCGCAGCGGCCCCGCAGCCGGAGAAGGCGGCCTGAGCACTCGGCTCGACGGAGGCCGCCCGAGCCCCTTCCTCGGCCCGCCTCGCCGCGCATCGGACAACCCTGCCGGGGCACTCCTGTCTCGATGGGTGCCTTCCTCGCACTGACCTCGGCCGTCGTCTACGGCATCGTCGTCCCCCAGCTCTCGGCTTCGCTCGAGCCGGGAGGTGCCCCCACCACCGGCGGCATGCTCTCCAGACGCGCCCACTTCGCCGCCGTCACACTCCTCGGCCAGCTCGGCGGCCTGCTCCTCGCCACCGCGGCCGCCCTCCTCGTTCCCGCCGACGCCGTCCGCCCCACCCGATCTGCTGTGGGGCGCGCTGTCCGGCGTCGGCAGCGGCGCGGCGATGCACTTCCTCAACCGCGGGCTGAGCCGGGGCGCCATGAGCACTGTCGTGCCCGTGAGCGCCGTCACGTCCGTCGCGTTGTCCGTGCTGTGCGGGGTGCTGCTGCTCGGTGACCGGCCCGGGGCCCTCGCCTGGGCCGGCTTCGTGGTCACCGTGCCTGCGCTCTGGCTCGTCGCGGACGACCGGAGCGGCCGGCCCGGATCGGTGGCCGCGGGCGGCGTCACCGACGGACTGCTCGCCAGCGCGGGTGTCGCCGTGCAGTACCTCGCGCTCGGCCAGGCCGCGGCGTCGAGCGGGCTGTGGCCGGTCACGGCCGGCAGGGCCGCTGCCGTACTCGTACTGCTGCCCGTCGCCGTCCGGCACGGCCGGGAGATGCGGCTGCCGGCGCGGTGCCATGCCCAGGCGCTGCTGATCGGGGCGGGGGCGGCGCTCGGCCTCATCCTCTATCTGCTCGCCGCGCAGCGGCAGTTGCTCGCGGTCGCCGTCGTCCTCGCCTCCCTCTACCCGGCGCTGCCCGTCGTCCTGGGGTTCGTCCTCCTCCACGAACACCTCACCGGGCGCCGGGCGATCGGACTGACCGGCGCGGCGGTGGCCACCGTGCTGCTGACCTTGGGGTGACGCGGGGCGAGGAGCCGGCCCGGTCAGCTCCATGTCGCCGAGTAGTAGCGCCGGTACGCCTTGCGATCCTGTTCCGCGCGGATGTACCGGGCCGCGACCAACGCGACCAGGCTGCCCGCGATGACCAGCAGACCAGGGCCGACGTTCTTCGGATCCGCGAGCCGGGACAGCAGCGTCGAGGCGGTCACGCCCGTGATCGGGGCCGCCGAACCCGGCGAGGCGTCGCCGGGCGCGCCCGCGCTCTGCGTGGGCGATGCGGACGGTGCCGGTGCGGCGCCCTGCTGACCCGAGCCGTTCTGTGCCGCCACGAGCAGCTTGACGTCGAGCGCGGCCAGCGCCTTGGTCACGGGCTGGAAGAACGTCGTACCGCCCGCGCTGCAGTCGCCGCTGCCGCCCGACGTCACCCCCAGCGCGATCCCCTCGGAGAACATCGGACCGCCGCTGTCCCCGGGTTCGGCGCACACGTTCGTCTCGATGAGTCCCGTGACCGTGCCCTCGGGGTAGTTGACCGTGGCGTTGAGCGCCGTCACCTCGCCGTCGCGCAGCCCGCTCGTGCTGCCGCTGCGGAACACCCGTTGCCCGACGGCAGGATCCGCGGCGCCGGTGATCCGCACGCCCTTGCCGTCCCCGATGGACACCACGTCGGCCCCGGCGCCCGCGTCCCCGCCCGCGTACTCCACAAGAGAGAAGTCCCCGCCGGGAAAGTTCTGCTGAACGGTCTGGCCGATCTGCTGGGTGCCCCGGTTGTCGGCGAACCACACGGAACCGTTCGGCCCGCAGTGCCCGGCCGTGAGGATGAAGTCGCGTTGTCCGTCGGTGACGTTGAAACCGGCCGAACAGCGCCCGGCGGTCGACAGCAGCGGCAGCGCGCCGTTGAGCCGCGTCGTGAACGTCCCCTCGGTGCGCTCCATACGGACGAAGCCGCCGATGCCTTCCGCGACCCGCGTCATCCGCGACCAGTCGGCGGCCGAGACGGTGCTGTCACCGCGTACGACCACTTGGTTGGTCCGGTAGTCCATGACCCACGCCGTACCCGCGACCCGCGGCGCCGAACGCAGCGTCGACGTGGCCGACTTCAGCTCGTCCATGCTGTGGTCGACCATCTTCGCCTCGGCACCGGCCTTGCGCACCTCGGCCGCCGCCTCCTCGTCGGTGACCGCGACGACCGGCTTGCCGTCGGAACCGATCCAGCTGCCCGCGGTGCGGGCCGTGCCCAGGTGCGATACGAGATCGCTGCCGGTGCCGGCCGCCGAAGCGGCGTAGGTGCGCGGGACGGCGGAGGCGTCGGGAGGTTCGCTCGCCACGGCGCGTGTGACCATCGTTCCTCCGAGGAGGAGTCCGCCGACGGCCGCCAGCCGTGTCACTCGCCGGACGAGACGTCGTCGTGCGTGCCTCATGCATGGCTCCCGAACCAGTACAGCGCGGCGTGAACGCCGCGGGGCCCTCCCGGAGTTGAGCACCCTCTCTCCATACGTGGCCCGGCCCGCCCGTGTTCACCGCACAGGTGATCGCTCTTGTGCCGGTTCCTGTCCGAGCAGTGTCCAGCTGCGCTCGTCGCCCCACACGGACGCCGGATCCACGTACGGACGCAGGAGCGCGGTGAGCGCCGGATCGCCCTGCCCGTTCAGCTCGTCGGAGGCGATCTTGCGGGCGATCCCGGCGAGGAAGTCGGCGACCTGCACCCGTGGATCGAGCCGTGAGTGCACCAGCCGCAGCCCGCCGAAACCGATCCCGGCCCGCCGGGCCGTCTCCTCGATCCAGGCGATGCGTTCCGGCGTCAGCATGTTCTGCCGGTCGTGGACGAGACGCACGGACCGTCCTGACGCACTCCAGTGCGCGGCCGTTCCGACGATGGCGGGCAGCAGGGGATTGAGGACGGGAATGAGGGGCGGCGGTCCGTCCAGCAGCCGCGCCCGATAGGAATCGGCGAGCGACCGGGACGCCGCAATCCGGTGCAGTGTTTCCGCCACCTCGGGAGGGCAATCCGCGCGCCGCAGCGCCTGCACCGCACGGAAGAACGCGTCGACGGGTTCCTCGGGCTCACCGCCGTTTCTGACCCGGAGCAATTGGTTGGCCGCCGCCAGGAATTCCCGCCAGAGCGCGTCGCCGAAATCCCGCCGCCCCGCCCGGTACAGGACGAGCGCCTCGGTGCCGTCGTCCAGCAGCAGGTCGACGGCCCGGTCGACGACGAAGTACGCCTTCTCGATCAGATGCACCTGGGCGTTTCCATGGATCGGCCCCGTCGGCGCGAGCAGCCATTCCAGAACCGCCCGGTGTTTCTCCCGCAGCAGATGGTTCGCCTTGTACTCCTCCGCGGGCGAACGAATCCGGTCCCGGATCTCCTGCACATACGCGGCGGCCGTTTCCACGGGCAGCCGCACACTGGCATGCGCGAATACATCGGTGTTCCCGCCGGTGAGATTCTCACCGTCCGACCCCGACTCGTCACAGGCCACTTCGAGGAATCCGCCGCCCGTCACCGCCCGCTCCGCGTCCTCACCGTTCCCGGCCACCGCACAGCCCCCTATCTTGTGCCCATGACCAGGATCCCGCACGAAACGTCCGGTGAACCAAATCCTTTTCGCGCCCTGACCCTCGACCGCCTGCGGTGTCGTACGAGCATGAAGTGGCGCACCTACCCCGACGACGTGTTGCCGCTGTGGGTGGCCGAGATGGACGTACCGCTCGCCGAACCGATCGTCCGCGCGCTCACCGACGCCCTCGCTCTCGGGGACACCGGCTACCCGGCGGGCACCGGCTACGCCGAGGCGCTCGCCGACTTCGCCGGCAAACGGTGGGGCTGGGACGGGCTCGCCGTCGAGCGGACCGCAATCGTTCCCGACGTGATGCTCGGTGTGGTCGAAATGCTCAAACTGGTCACCGGACCGGGCGATCCGGTCGTCGTGAACTCACCCGTGTATCCGCCGTTCTACCAGTTCGTCGAGCACATGGACCGGCAGGTGGTCGAGGCCCCGCTGGGCGTGGACCTGCGCATCGACCTCGAGGCCCTGGACGAAATCTTTCGACGGGTGGCCAGCGGCGGCCGGCGCGCCGCCTTCCTGCTGTGCAGCCCGCACAACCCGACCGGCACCGTGCACACCGCCGACGAACTGTCCGCGGTGGCCGCCCTCGCCGACCGCCACGGCGTGCGAGTGGTCGCCGACGAGATCCACGCACCGCTCACCGCGGGCGGCGTCACCTTCGTGCCGTACCTGAGCGTCCCGGGCGGCGAGAACGGGCTCTCGCTGATGTCGGCGTCGAAGGCCTGGAACCTGGCCGGCCTCAAGGCCGCCCTCGCCATCGCCGGACCCGCGGCCGCCGCCGACCTGGCCCGCCTGCCCGAAGAGGTCAGCCACGGTCCCAGCCACCTCGGCGTCATCGCCCACACCGCCGCCCTGCGCGACGGCACCGCCTGGCTCGACGCCCTGCTGGCCGCCCTCGACGACAACCGGCGCCTGCTCGCGGACCTGCTGGCCGAGCACATCCCCGCGATCACCTACCGCCCGGGCGAGGCCACTTACCTCGCCTGGCTCGACTGCCGCGCCCTGGGCCTGGGCGACGGCATCGACCCGGCGGACGTCTTCCTGGAGCGCGGCCGGGTCGCGCTCAACTCCGGGATCCCGTTCGGCAGCGGCGGACGGGGGCACGTACGACTGAACCTCGCCACGTCACCCGAGCTGATCACGGAAGGCGTACGACGGATGGCGACGGCACTCGACTGAGCCGCAACGGGCGTATGGCTGGACGGACAGCGGGGTGGGGGCACCGATCAGTGCCCCCACCCCGCTGCCTACACTTCGCGCCATGGACGACACGACGCTCGACCGGCTCGGCGCGGGCAAGTACCTGCTCATCACCAGCTTCCGCAAGAACGGCACCGGCGTCCCCACGCCGGTCTGGGTCGTCCGCGACGGGGACGCACTGGGCGTGTGGACGGTCGCCGACTCCTGGAAGGTCAAGCGCATCCGGGCCCGCGGCGACGTCCTGGTCGGCCCCTGCGACCTGCGCGGCAAACCCACCGGCGAGCAGGTCCCCGCGACCGCCGAGATCTGCGACGAGGCGACCAGCGCCCGCTACCGCCGGCTCATCGCCCGCAAGTACGGGATCACCGGCCGCCTCACGCTCCTCGGCAGCCGACTGCGCCGCGGTGTGAACGGCACAGTCGGCATACGGATCATCCTGACGCCCTGACCGGGGCCTGGTGCGTCCGGTCAGGGGTCACGACGCGTCGAGCACCGTGCCCTTCATCACCGGCGCCCCGGGCAGCGGCTCACCGGAGTCGTCGGCAGCCTGGAAGCGCACCGACTCGGCCGGCTCGGCCACCTGGTCCTTGACCGTCGGGATCCGGATCTCCGCGGTTGTCCGGCCCGCCGGGACGTTCACCCAGATGTAGAAGCCGTCCACCCCGGACAACGGCCGTTCCGGATCCGGGGACGCACCGGTGTTCTCCTCGAGCCAACGGGGGTCGACGTCCTTCGTCGACACCTCCCGACCGTCGGTGACCGGCACGACGGCGTACGCCCCGCCCACCTCCGCGTCGGCCACCGCGGACAAGGTCATCCGCCACTTCAGTGGCTGGCCCTCGGTCACCCGGTCGGCGACCGGTGCCACGGAGATCGTCGGCATCGGGTCGTCGTTCGCGACGTTCACCCCGCCCAGGTGGGCGCCGACTACGGCGGTGCGGACCGCCTTCACGAACACGTTGTACTCGGAGTCGTAGCCGTAGCGGGTGTTGCCCTCGACCTTCACCGGTACGTCGATGTCGTGCGCGCCGGGCCGGACCGTCACCAGCCGGTCCGTGACCCTGCCCGTGACCGGGTCGGCGACGAACAGCCGTATCTGCCCGCTGCCCTGCCCCGACACCCGGACCGGCACCTGATAGGTCCGTACGCCCGAGTCGCCTTCCTTGACGGACAGCCGTCCGATGTCGACCCGGGGGAGCGGAGCCTCTCGCACGGCCGGCGTGCCCGGCTGCCAGGCCCAGGCGTCCATCAGCCAGGCCCGCCCGGACCGCGTGCGCGGCGTCAGCTCCAGGGACTTGACGTGCTTCAGGTCGAGCGCGGCCGCGTCGTCCGCTCCGATCGGCACACGCACCTCGCGCGCCCAGTACGAGGCGGTCCGGTCGGATCCGGGCAGCCCGTCGACCGTGACGCGGCCGAGGGTCCGGTGCCGTCCGGCGGTGTCGGTGACGGAGACGTCCAGCTGCGTTCCCTTGGTGTTGGGCGGCACGATGACCCGCAGCGCCAGCGCCTTGGCGCCCTTGAGGGACAGCGGAGCGTCGGGGCGTATCCGTGCGGGGGACCCCGCCGCGGACCAGCGCAGCGCGACCGCGCGGCGGCCGGGCTCGCGGTCGGTCTCCCACTGGGCGAAGTGCGGTGAGACGCCCGCCGTCTCCGACGACAGACAGGCCTTGGCCGCGGCGGGGTCGACCGCCGAGCACAGCCGGCCTCCGCTCACCGTGACCTTGCCGTCCGGCAGGAACCCGGCGCCGCGCCGCGCACCGACCGCATGGGTGAGGACGTGCGCGGGATCGGCCGACGGGGCACGGCGGCCCGAGCCGTCGAGGAGCGGGCGGACCCGGTCGTCCCCGGCGACGAACAGCCGTGCCGCCGCCGCGATGTAGGTGGAGCCGGCCTTGTGCTGCTGGTCGGCGGTCAGCCGGGTGCGGGTACCGGGGGAGCAGACCGGGTCGCGCTGCTCCTCGTCGTTGTAGAAGTCGTCGTCGGCCGGCGCCTCGGCCTGCCCCGGGGTCCACTCGCTGTTGAAGAAGTTGTGGTTGGCGCCGACCATGTACACCGCGCTGTGCAGCGCGGCACCGCGGCTGACCCGGCGGGTGCCGTCGACGTACACCTGTCCCTGGAGATCGGAGACGTCGCCGTCACAGCCCGGCAGGATCGTCATCGACGGCACATCCGGGACGGGGTTCTGGCCGAAGATCGTCGGGCCGATGAGGACGGTGCCGCGAATGTGCCAGCGCACCGGGCCGTGGGCGCCGTCCTGGTCCGCGGGCGGCGGGTAAAGGCTGTCCATCGCGGCCCGGTTGACGCCCTCGCCGCCACGTGAGTGCCCCACCAGCAGCACCCGGGACATGTCGGCCCTCGGGGCCTTCCGTACGGCAGCGGGTGCCGTGTCCGGGTGGGCGGACCAGTCGGCCCAGCGGGCGAGATGCTGCCGTACGAGCGAGGAACGGGCCTGTGCGCCGCCGTCCTCGGCCTGCCAGTCCTGGCCGTTGATGCCATTGGCGGAGATCGACACGGTCACATAGCCCTGGGAGGCCAGGAGCCGCTGGTCGCGCAGGTAACCCCGGTGGCTCGGCACCGGCTTGGCGCCCGTGGCACAGGGCCAGTCGCCGGTGATCTCGCCCTGCGGTGTGTAGCAGGTGAAGTGGCGGCCGTGCAGGAACAGGGCGAGCGGACGGCGGCCCTCGGCATCCTTGGGCGCCACGACGACGGCCCGCATCTCGACCGGCTGGGGGAATCCGGGCAGCCGCACGGGGGTGAGGTCGTACTCGCCCGTGACGGTGCGGTACCCGCCCGGCTTGCCGGGGTCGACCTGGTTCGCCGGCAGCTGCCTCGGGACCGGCACCGCCGAGCGCGCGTTCGAAGCGGTGTCGGGCACGTCCAACCGGCGCCCCGCGGCCCGCACTTCAAGGTCCCGTACGGAGTCCAGGCGGACCCCGTCGAGGCCGAGCCGGAACGTGCGCCCGTCCTTTGCCTGGGCCGGCCGGCCGAGCAGGCGGTCGCCGGCGTAGAACTCGACGCGGGCGTCCCCCATGGGCACCCGTTCGTCGGACCGCCACACCAGCTTGCGCGCGGTGCCCTCGCCGGTGATGCTCCAGTCGTCCGGCAGACCGTCACCCCCGTCGGCCGGGTCCGCCGACCGTATGTCTGACGCCTGTTGAGCCTGGGCCCACCCTGGCGACGCCCCCACCACCGCGAGTAACGCCACCGCGGTGGCCCATATGCGCCGGGCACGGATCACGTGCCCCTCCTTCCCCTCGCCCCGGAACGGCCCCGGGGCCCTCATCCCGGGAGGACGGAAGGCGGTGCTTGTGCGTTGCCTGTGAAGGGAGGGAACAGTGAGGGGAGAGAACGATTCAGGACTGGGGGAGCGGCCGGTGGGAGGGCCACCCCAATGAGCCGAACTCCCCGTCACCGCGCCGCCATTGTCGGCACCGGCCACCGCGCCCGGACCTTCCCCCGCGCCCTCGCCGAACGCCCCGACCCCGGGTTGCCGCCCTGTGCGACCCCAGCCCCACCCGCATGGCCTTCCACAACCGGCTGCCGGCCGAGGCCGGCGAGCCCGCGGGTTGCCGCGTGGCGACCGAGAAACCGATGACGGTCGACGCCGACCGCTGCGCCCGCATCCTCGAAACGGTCGGCGAGACCGGCAACTTCCGCCGCCGGCACCGGGAGAAGCGGCACAGCGGCGGCCTGATGATGCACAAGGCCGGCCACCACTTCGACCTGGGTGGCTGGCGGACGAGCCGCGGGATGTCTTCGGTTTCGGGAGGCCCGGCTTCTCTACGGCCACGTGCGGTACGCCATAGGGCGCGACGATGACGTACCTAGTGTCGTCGGCGGCCAGGTGGCGCCGGGACTACGACCGCGCCCACGGCTCCGACCCACCTCACCGCGCACCCACCGTAGGGGGGCTACCGGGGCTACAGGGTGTTCAACGGCAGCGCGGGACGGCTGGAACTTGCCGTGGAGGAGAGCCGCCGGCAGTCGCCCCGGACCCGGATCGGCACCGCTGGCGGGGCGCTGCACGGGGACACGGCCGCCGAGCATGCGGGCGGTGTACCGCTCACGGTGCGCCCGCTGTGGCGGCCTCCGGTGGACGTGCCGCTCGTGACCGCCCACGAGGCACATGGCGAGGGAGACCCGCGCATGCTCGACGCCCTCTTCGGCCCCGTCGATCCCGCGCACCCGGCCGACGCGGACACGGCGGCACGCACGGCGTCACACCCCACGGCCACCGAACGCGAAGGGGCGCTGGCGTCGGCCGTCGGGCTCGGCTCCAACCAGTGCTTCGAGACGGGGCGGCCCGTCGGCGTACGGGAGTTGCTATCCGGTGTCTGGGAGCGCGCGGGCGTTGAGGAGCCGACGGCTCAGGTCCAGGCCCGGTAGGGCTCGTCTATCAGCTGGAACACCGGCTCGCCCCGGACCGGGTCCTTCGCCGTGGACAGCCGGACCCGGTCCCCGCTGTGGATGCCGATGGGCGGGCCCATGACCCGGCCGCGTACGACGAACCCCTCGGCCATCTCGACCAGCGACACATTGCGCGCCGCGGGGGTGTTGCGGTGCACCACCGTGGAGTGGCGGACCGTCCCCACGCCCTCGCTTCGCTCCGTGCGCAGGTCACTGCCCTGACAGACCGGACACAGCAGCCGGTGGTACATGGCGGTGCCGCACCAGGTGCAGCGCTGGAAGAGCATGGCCTCGGTGTCCGGGGCCGTGGGTTCGAGAAGGCCGGCCGCAAAGCCGGTGGTCGGACGAGCAACGCTTCCTGAGTGGTGGTACACGCTGTTCAACTCCCTGCGCTCGGCCGGAATCCCACGTGCGCGGGTCGTCCGTGCACGCACGTGCCCGGTCGCTGTGCCACCGTGCACAGGCCACAGAGTATGGCACTGAGTGCCACTCGTAAAGGCACTGCGTTCCCTGGATTTTGTAGATCTTGTAGGGGGCCCTGGTGCCCGGGCGTGGGTCAGTCGCGGCCGAGCGTGGTCTCGATCTCCTGGACGACCCGCCACAGCGGTGCGCCGCGCCGGGACACGACGACCACCACGTCGTCGGCGGGCCCGTCGGGAGCGGGGCGAGGGGCGGGGGCGACGCCGAAGGCGGCCTGCACAAATCCCAGCGCGTGGTCCACGGCGGCGCTCGCGTCGTCCTGCCCGTCCGACCGCAGCCAGGAGCGCAGCGCGTTGTTGTGCGCCGCGACCACTGCGGCTGCGATCACGTCGGCCTGCAGGGTGCCGTCGCGCCGGCCGGCGAAGCGCCCGCGCAGATACTCAGCCAGGGCGCGCTCGTAGCGCCACACCACGGACAGCTCGTATGCACGCAGCCCCGGCACCTTCTTGGTGAGCCGGTAGCGCTGCACCGAGAAGGTCGGGTTCTCCGCGTACATGCGCAGCACCAGCCGGGCCGCGTCGCACACCCGCCGCACCGGCTCGTGCTCCTCGTCGCTCGCGGCCAGGAAGGCCGTCATGTCGGCGAGGCACCGCTCGTGGTCCGGGAAGACCACGTCCTCCTTGGACGGGAAGTAGCGGAAGAACGACCGCCTGCCGACACCGGCCAGTGCCACGATGTCGTCGACGGTGGTCTGCTCGTAACCCCGCTCCAGGAACAGCTGGAAGGCCGCCGCGATCAGCGCCTCCCGTATCGGGGGCCTCGCCGTCCCGGCCTCCGCCTTCTCGTCGCCGCCGGGTGCCGCGTTGCTGGAGCTCATGGACGGGAACGTAGCACCAGAACGGAGCTGATGGCACTCAGTGCGCTGTCCGGAGGGTACTGAGTGCAGCCAGCTCCTCGTCGGAAACCGGCTCCCCGGAACCGGGAAGGAGTTGCGGAATGCCGTCGATCACCGGATAACGGCGCCTCAGCCGGGGGTTGTAGAGCGCGCAGCCCTGAGCGTCCAGGATCAGCGGGCCCTTGTCGAGCGGGCAGACCAGGATCTTCAGCAGCGGGTCGTCGGGCCTCATGGGCGGTTCCCTTCGTGGGCGGGACGGTCGGTGTGGTGCCGCGGCAGGGTGAGGACGACGGCCAGGGCGAGCGCGGTGCCGCCCAGGCGCAGGACGAGCCGCAGCGGGTCCTCGGGGAGCGGTTCGCCGAATGCGACCGTGCCGCCGGCCACGCTGAACACACAGGTGACGGTGGTGCACACGGGCACGATCAGCGAGGCCCGGCAGCGCTGCAGGGCGGTCTGCGAGAGCACGAGGCCGATGGCTCCGGTGAGGAGCAGCAGGTAGGGGTAGGGGGAGGTGAGCAGAGCGGGTACGGAGTCGCCGGGACCCGCGGTGGTGAGGTGTCCGGACACGCCCTTGATCGCGAGTGAACTCACCCCGTACAGAAGGCCGATCGCCACCGCGTACACCACACCCGTCGGCGCCTGCCGGTGCCGTCGCCGGGCCCGACGCTCTGCCGTGCCGTACAGCCACAGACCGAGGGCGAGCGCAGGAAGACAAAGGGCGAGCAGTGGGCCGGCCGGAGCGGTGCGGGCGATCGGTTCGGTGCCGTCGTGCAGTGAGGCCACTGTCATCAGCAGCGCCACACCGATGACGGCGACTCCCCGCCGTTCCGCGGCCGTCAGCCGCTCGCCGAGCACCGCCGAGGAGAGCAGGAGCAGCAGCACCAGGCCGGAGACGAACAGCCCTTGCGCGGCCGCGAGTGGCAGCACCCGGTAGACGGCCAGCTGAGCGGCGAAGCCGAGCGCCAGCGCCAGTGCGCCGCCCAGCCACAGCGGGCTGCCGGCGAGCAGCAGCACCGCCCGGGCCGGCTGCCCGGCACGCAGCGGCGGCAGACCGGCCAGCGCCCGCTTCTCCAGCACGAACCCGGTGCTGTACAGGACGTTCGCCAGCAGCGCCGCGGCCACTCCCCAGACCATCGGGCTACCTCCTGCGCGCGTGCACGAGGAGGATGGAGGCCAGGGACGGCCGTCGGCACGCCAGCCGGTCGAGCGGCCGCAGCGGATGCGGAACCCCGTGGAAGGGGGCGCCCTCCAGCCGTACGACCTCGAAGCCGGACGCGGTCACGAACTCCCGCAGCGCACGCGCCGTGAACAGCCGCAGATGGCCCACCACTTGGCTGCCCGGCCTGCCGTGCACCCGGCGCAGGCTCACCTCCGAGAAGACGGGCTGGACGCCGCCGAGCAGCAGCGCCCGGTTGTACCAGGCCGCGAGATTCGGCGTGGAGAGCATCAGATGACCGCCCGGCCGCAGCACCCGGTGCAACTCGTCCAGGGCGCCGTCGGGGTCGACGAGGTGCTCGACGACCTCGCTGAACAGCACCGCGTCCGCACTGCCGGACGCGAACGGAAGCCCGCCGCCGGACAGTTCGCCCCGCACCACCTGCGGCAGCCGCATCGCCGCCCGGCGCAGGGCGTCCTGCGACCAGTCGACGCCCACGATCCGGTGCCCGTCCAGCACCCGTGCGGCGACAGCAGCCGCCGACCCGTCCCCGCACCCCACGTCGAGCACGACGGCGGGTGCTCGTCCGGGCCGTACCGGACCGAGCGCGCTGGCGAGCAACCGGGCCTGTCGCCGACTGCGGTCCTCGCCGGAGGCGACCGGGACGGCCGGGTCCTCGTAGAAGTCGCGCAGGCCGGGAGCGGCAGCGGGGGCGTGGGCGGTCGTGGGCGAGGTGGTCATGGTGCGCTCCGAAGGCCGTACGTCAGGGCGAGACACTCCTCGAAGAGCCGGGCCAGGGCGGCGCCGGCCGGGTCGTCGAGGAGGGCGTGCGACCAGCGCAGCGCCACATGCAGGCGTCCGCCGGTGGAGGCGGCGGCCAGGCTCAGACCACGCGGCATGCGCGCGGGCGCGGAGAACCACACGGCACGGGCCCGCCCCGCATCGCCGAAGTCCAGCGGATACGGAACCCGACCGAGGTTGCTGAGCAGCAGCGTCGACGTCCACGGGGCGGCGGCCCGGCGCACCCCGCGCGTGAGCGCGCCGCGCACCCCGACCGGAAGCACGGGTGCCGTCAGCAGGTCCGCCCCCGTGCCGAGCGGTGCCCGCCGCAGTGCCGTCAGCGTCCGGGTGCGCCGCGCGGTGGTGTGCAGCAGCCGTGTCACGGCCGCCGGATCGGGACGCGGGCCCAGGAGCAGCGGTGCGTCGGAGCGGTCCTCCGGTGTCACCGGCACCTCGACGAGTCGCGTCCCGTTCCCGATGGGCATC
Organism: Streptomyces sp. NPDC107522; assembly: GCF_055657525.1. Classification (NCBI taxonomy): domain Bacteria; kingdom Bacillati; phylum Actinomycetota; class Actinomycetes; order Kitasatosporales; family Streptomycetaceae; genus Streptomyces; species Streptomyces sp. NPDC107522. The sequence goes on from NZ_JBVKAU010000028.1 coordinate 53,506, forward strand.
GCCATGTCGCGGGGACGGTCGTCCACGGGCACGGTGATCCGCACCGGGCGGTCCGGTCGGCCATGAGAGTGGTTCCAGCGGCCCACGGCCAGGGAGGCGGCGACCAGGAGCCGGTCGTTGACGGTCCATGGAGCGGCTGGCTCCGGTTGCGGCAGCGGCAGTTCCCGCAGCAGCATCCCGTTCGCCGCACGGCCTGCGCGCGTCGGCCGGGCAGCGGTGACGCGGGCCAGCCGTGCGGGCCTGGCCCAGCGGACACGGGCGTCGCCGTGCTGCCCGGCGTGCATTCGGCGCACGCGTGCGCTTCCTCCCGTGGCCGTGCCCTCCCCGCCGTAGAGCGTGGCCGTCGTGGCCAGTACCCGCAGCCCGGCCGGCGCGTCGAGCGCGGTGTGGTGGAGGGTGAGCAGCAGGACGGACCGCATGGCGTTCACCGTGACCACCTCCAGACGCACGGGCGGCGACCGGTACAGCGGCGGGCACACCGAGAGCGCTCTGGCGCGGGCACGGGCCAGCGCGTCCGGCCCCGGCCCGGCGAAGCTCACCGGGTCCACGTCCGGTGTGCCGGTCAGCTCCCACTCGTAGGACCGCCGGTACCAGCGGTGCGGCGCCTGACGTACCAGGATCCGGGGGTGGAGGAGCAGCGCCCGGTGGAAGGCATCCCGCAGCCGGCGCGGGTCCGGCCTGCCGGGCAGATGGACCTCGATGTGGACGGTCTCGGGCTCGTCTTCGCTGAGGAAGTGCCGGGACACCTCGTCGACGGTCGGGAACGCCAGCCGTGCCCCGACCGGGGCTCCGCCGCGCCCCAAGCCGGGCTCGGCCGGGAGTGCGGTCACCGCGCACCGCCTCTCTCGCCGACGACGGTTCTCGGTCCGCCCGTATCGTCGTCGCCGCGGCTTTCCGGGCCACCCGCTCTCTCGCCGCCGCGCATTCCCGAGCCTTCCGCTCTCTCGCCGCCGCGCCTTCTCGGCGCGCCCGCGCCGGTCGTCACCGCCGCCGCGGACAGAGCAACGAGCGCCAGCACCTGCGCGACCGCACCGAACGCGCCCCGGTCGGCGGAAACCGGTGCGCCCGCTCCCGTCGCCGCGACGATGCCCGCCCCCGCCATCGCCGCCGCCGCGACCGGCACCAGGGCGCCGGGCCGCAGCCGGGCGACCAGCGCGAGCACGGGAACGACCAGGGCGAGCGGACCCGCCACCAGCGCGACGACCGCGGTCAGCGCCACGATGCCGAGAACAGGACCGGGCGCCGGCGCAACTCCCGGGTCCCCGGTGGACGTTCGAGCGGTACGGCGCCGCCCCACCCAGGCGAGTGCCACGAGCGCGGCGACACCGACCACCCCGCCGAACAGCCCGGCCCGGTACAGCCCTGAGGGCTCGTACTCCATGCGTACGGTGCCGGACTTCCCGGCCGGAATCAGCCAGGCCTGCTGCCAGCCGTCCAGCCGGACCGGGGTGAGCTCCTCGCCGTTCAGCGTGGCCTTCCAGCCGGCGTTGACGTTCTCGTACGTCCGCAGGTACGCCGCCTCGCCCGACCCGGCGGACACGGCGACCGCCCGGCTGCCGCCGCTCCACTTCCGTACGGTGACCTCGCGCTTCCCCGCACCGGAGACGGCACGTGGCTCGCCCCGGGACAGGGTGACGTCGGTGAGGGCGAGCGGCCCCGTGTCGGCGGCCTCCACACGGTGCCTGCCGGAGGCCAGTTCCAGGCTGCCTTCCTTCGCCTCGGCCCCGCACAGCTCCACCTTCACCGGCCGACGCTCCGTCAGATCGCGGACCAGCCCGGACGCCTTCGTCGGATGCGGTGTCCCGTCGACGTCGAGCGCCGGGCCCTGCCCGCACGGCAGCGAGAAGCGGGCGTCCGGCTTGGGCTGCGGCACACGAAGGTCGGCGAGCGCCGGCACGTACACCTCGCTCAGGCCCACCGGGAGCCGGAGCCGTTCGTCGGCCACGGGGTTGTAGAGGGTCAGGGGCGCTGTTTCGGTGACCGTGATGTCGAGACGGTCCGTGGTGATCGCCTCGAACCGCGCGAGCCCGTCGGAGTCCACCTCGGCCGTCACCGCGCCGTGCGGCGAGCCGATCCGCACCTGCTGGGGGCGGGAGGACAGGCCGCCCGCCGCCCCGAGGACGATCTCGTCGATCTTCCTCTTGCCCGGCCAGCTCAGACGGATCACGGGCCGGTCCCCGGCGATCCAGGCCGTCGTCAGATCGCCGTCGACCAGGTTCCGCGCGCCGAGCGCGATGCCGGTACGGCTGGTGGAGTCGGCGGACACCGTGATCTTGCGGCGCTGCTCCGGCGCGACGCGGTGCAACACGCGGTCCAGTGCCTCGCCGGGCACGGCCACGGCCCGCGCCGACACGCCGTACGCGCTCGGGCCGCCCCGGGTGTGGAACTGCCGGTGCAGTCCCGCTTCCGCCGAGGCCGGAGAGAGGCCGCCCGGGTCGGTGCCGCGGTGCAGCGAGTACACCTGCGCGCCGGCGTCGGTGCGCCCGGCGTCGGCCGGCAGGGCCAGCAGCCGGGTCACCTTCAGCCCCGGCATAGACACCTCGGAGAATCCGGCGCCGGACAGCCCGGGGCGCGCGGCCTCGGCGTCCAGGATGCCGATCCTCAGCCACTTCGCCCGGCCCTCGGGGGCACGGACCGACTGCCGTTCACCGTCCGGCCGCAGCGTGCCGTCGACCGAACCCCGGTCCGTCTCGATCCGCACCCGCGTGGGAGCGGGCCGCGCGGCGTCCGCGGGGAGGGGGGTCAGCTCGAGCGACGAGGGCACCTGCAAGGGCTGGGAGAAGTCCACCCGCAGCCACTGACCGGACGGTTCGCCCGGGCTGCCTTCGGCCCAAGCGGTGTTCGGATCGCCGTCGAAGGCGTTCACCGGGTCGTACTGCGGCAGATGGAACAGCCAGTTCCCGCTGCTCGACGCGGTCACCGACGCCGCACCGCGCAGCACGGCCGTCGTCTGATGGCCGGCGCCCCGCACGGGCAGGATCTGCTTCGGCTGCTCGCCCGGGTTCTGGAGGGCGCCGGACGGGTTCCGTTCGTTCGCGGTGTACGTGTAGGAGGTGTTGGAGTTGACCAGGCCGAAGCGGGTGTCGGCGCGGCGCAGCCCGTCGGCCTCAGCCTTGACCGCGGGGATGTCGACGCCGGGATGGGCGTCCCCTGCCAGCACGGCGGGCCGGTCGCGCAGGGCCGGGTCGGCGGACAGCTGGAGCAGGGCCTCGGGGCCGCCACTCACGACGGCCGTGTCGCCGGCCGCGGCGATGCCGACGCGCCCCGGCCGTTCGGCGGCGCCCTCTGGCTCGTAGATCTCGACCGCCTGCAGGCGCGGGTAGAGGCCCTGCACCTGGACGGGCGTGTCGGCGGGGATGCGTCCGGCGGTCACGAGCGGGCCGAAGCCGGCGGCCTTGCGGTAGCCGGAGGCCTCCAGGGTCCGCCGGACCGTCTGCGGCGGCACGTAACCGATCTGGTCGGGGTCGAGGTCGTTGCGCACGACCACCTCGTGCAGCCCCGCCCGAGCCAGATACGACCGTAGGCCTGGGACCTCGGCCCCCGACAGCAGGGCCTGCTCCACCGCGTCCAGCGCCCGCCGGGAGCCGGCGGTGCCGAACGGCACGAAGTCCCGTTGTGCCCACCGGGTCTTCGCCAGGACGTCGAAGGGCTGGTCGACGGGGGAACCCCAGGTGTAGATGCCGTGCGCGGTGGCCGGGACGACGAGGGCACGGTTGTCCGCGGCGTGCTCGTCCAGCCAGTCGGCGGCCTGCTCCCAGTGCGCGGGCAGCCTGCTGAACGCGCCCGGCTGCAGGACGGTGCCGTTCACGTACGGCCATGCCAGACCCGGCAGGACGAGCAGGGCGGCGACCAGCGGAACGTACCGGCCCCCGCGCGAAGCCCGGGAGCCGCGGCGCTCGGCGACCACCGCCGTCAGATGCGCCAGGCCGAGGGCGAGTGCCAGGGCGAGTCCCGGCTGGAACTTGTAGATGTTGCGGAACGGCCGCAGCGTGCCGTCGAGCCACCCCTGCACGGTGTCGTGGAAGGGCGCGCCGAGGGTGCCGCCGTATCCGGCGAGGGCGATGAGCGCGACGGCCGGCACGGTCAGCAGCAGCCAGCGCCGCTCGGGGATGTCCCGGCGGGCCAGCCCCGCCAGGCCCAGTGCGGCGGCGAACGCCGAGCCGAGCACCGTGACGACGGAGGCGGCGACGGTCCAGCCCGCGGGCAGCCAGGCCTCGCCGAAGTTGAGGTACGCCACCCAGTTGCCGGCGCCGCGCAGCAGTTCGGTCGCGGACATGGTGGCGGTGGTGGTGTCCGCCTGCTCGACGTACGGCATGAAGTCCTCGCCGTAGACGCGCAGGAGCAGCAGAGGCACCGTCCACCATGCGGTCGCCAGCACCACACCCGGCAGCCACCATGCGAGCAGCGCGCGGCGCCGGGGCCCCTTCGGCCGGCTGAGCAGATACAGGCCGATGGGCAGCAGGGAAGCCAGAGTTGAGGCTGCGTTGACTCCGCCCATGAACGGCACGAGCAGCGCGGAACGGGCAGCGGCGATGCGCGGGCTCAGCGTCGCGGAGGTCAGGGGCAGCAGCACCCAGGGCAGCAGGGCCCCGGGCAGCGCGGCGGCGGACGTCGAGCCGACGACGATGGTGAACGTGGGCCACAGCGCGTACGCCACCGCGCCCAGCAGCCGGGTCCCCGACGAACCGACGCCCAGCCGCTCCGCCAGCCGCAGCGCACCCCAGAACGCCGCAGTCACGACGATCGACAGCCACAGGCGCTCGGCCAGCCACACCGGCACATGCAGCAGGTCCGTCAGGGCGTAGTACGGCAGCATCGGGAAGGCGTAGCCGACGTACTGGTCGGAGATGCCGCCGAAGCCCGCCCGGTCGTGCCACAGCTGACCGAGGTCGCCGAGGAAGCGCAGCGGGTCGGCGGCCACACCGAGCTTCGTCTCGAAGGTCATGCGTCCCGGGGACACCGCGAGGAAGGCCGTGAGCACGGTCGCCCAGAAGCCGAACAGCAGGCGTCGACCGCGTCGTTGCGCGGGCGGGGTCGTCGGCGGAGGTGCGGGGGCGGCGTGTGCTGGTGCCTGGACGGTGGTGCTCATGGGCGTGCCTCGCTAGCGGGTGCCTGGGCGGTACGCAGAATCAGCAGGAGATTCCAGGTGGCGATCTCTCTCAAGCCTGGAATCCGGGTGATGGCGCCGGGGAGGAAGGGCCAGTAGCGGGAGCGCGCCGAGACGATCCGCACGTCCTCGCGGGCGCGGACGTACCGCAGGGTGGGGCCGATGTGGAGGGGGAAGAGGTTCTCGCCCACCGTGTGCTTGGCCGCCCGGCCGGTGCGGCGCCGGTAGCGCGCGCGTGCCCGGTCCGCTCCGAGGTAGTGCCAGGGCGCGGTCTCGTGGCCGCCCCAGGGGGAGAGCCAGTTGGTGAAGGAGACGTAGATCAGTCCGCCGGGCCGTGTCACCCGGACCATCTCGCTGAGGAAGGTCTGCGGATCCGCCACGTGCTCGAGCACGTTGGAGGAGAAGCACACGTCCGCGACGCCGTCCGGCACCGGCAGCAGATAGCCGTCGGCGACCACCGCACCCTCCGGCGGTCGGCCCCGCGCCCCCAACTCGTGCGGGTCGGGCTCGAAGAGGTAGCCGTGGGCGCCCCGGCGGCGGAACTCCTCGGTGAAGTGGCCCGGGCCGCCGCCGACGTCGAGGACGATCCGGCCCCGCAGATCCGTGTGGCGGGCCACCTGGGCGACCGCGTCGCGAGCCAGCAGCGAGTAGCAGCGGTCGGGGTCGCTCTGCTCCCGCATGAAGGCTCTGAAGAGCGTGAGCGACCGGTGCAGGGAGGGGTCCCGGAGCGGACGTTCGCCGACCTCAGTCATGTGGGGTCACCTCGTGCGCCGGTGGGGCGGCCGGGGGCACTGGTCCGGCGGCCGCCGAGGGGACGGCCGGTCCGGGGGCGACGCGGGGGAGGGGCAGGGCGGGCGTCACTGGCGGGCAGTCCTCGGTGGGCCGCGCTTGGCGGCTGTCCTTGGTGGGCCGTGTTGTACGCCAGTCCTCGGTGGGCTGTGTGAGGCGCCAGTCCTCGGTGGGCTGTGTCGTGCGCCGGTCCTCCGTGGGCGGTGTTGTACGCCAGTCCTCCGCGGACCGTCTCGTGCGCCAGGCCTCCGCGGCCACCTCCCGGAACTGCCGGACCGTGCTGCTCCACCGGAAGTGCTCGGCGCGCGCCTCGGCGGCCCGGCCCATGACGCTGCGGCGCTCCGGGCTGAGCGCGAGGGTGCACCAGGCCGCGGCGAACGAGCTCTCGCCCCCGGCCAGCACACCCGTCACCCCGTGCACGACGGAGTCCCGCAGGCCGGGGATGTCGAAGCCGACGGCCGGAGTGCCGCGCGCCGCGGCCTCGGTGACCACCAAGCCCCAGCCCTCCACCAGGGACGGATGAAGCAGCAGCCACGCCCGGCACAGCAGCCGGTGCTTCTCCGCCTCGGAGACGCGCCCGGTGAACACCACGTCGGGACCGGCCATGGCCTGCAGCCGCTCGCGTTCGGGGCCGTCGCCGACGATGACGAGCCGGCCGCCGGTGACCGGACGCACCCGCTCCCACAGCCGCAGCAGCAGGTCGATCCGCTTGTACTCGACGAGCCGCCCCACCGCGACGAACAGCGGCTCGGGAGCCTTGGGGAGCAGCGGTCCGGGGGCGTCGACGCCGTTGTGGACCACTCTGATCCGCTCCGGTCCGACACCGATGGCGCGCAGTGCCGCGGCGGTGGAGTCGGACACGGCGAGCGTCAGGCCGGCGCGGTGCGGGCCGGCCAGCGCCCAGTGCTCCAGTCTGCGGCCGAGCCGGGCCATGGGGCCCGGGTAGCGCATGTCCCACAGATCGGTGTGCACATGGTTCACCAGGCACAGCGTCGGGCCCTTGTGCCACAGAGGTGCCAGGTACGGCATGCCGTTGCACACCTCCACCAGCAGGTCGCAGTCGCCGACCTGACGGGCGAACGCCCGCCTGGCGCGCAGGAAATGGCCGGCGTCGCCGCCCGCCGAGACCACGCGGTAGTCGCGGTACGCCGCCGGGCCGCCGCACAGCAGCGTGACCTGGTGGCCCGCGGCCGTGAGGCCGTCGGCGATGCGGTCGACGAGCAGTTCGGAGCCGCCGGCGGCGGGATTGTCAAGGTCGCGGCGGGCGAGGAAGACGATCCGGCGCGGGTACGGGGACGAGCCGGAGGGGGTGGACTCGGTGCCGGGGGTACGGCGGCGAGCGTCACGGGGCTGAGCGGTACCGGGATGAGCGGGGGCGAGGTCCTTCTGGCCGGAGACCAGGGAGGAAGCGTGCTGGGGCATCGTTGCTCCTCCTCGTCGGATGCGGGGGGTGGGGGAGCCGGGCGTCCGGGGAGACACGCTGGGCGGGGACGTTGTGCGGGGAGTTGTGGGACGGCTGGGCCGGTTCCGGGAGAACGCGGATGTACTGGTTGGTAACGTAAGTTTTCGGATGGAGTGTTCGGTCTGGCTACGCACACGGGTGACAATTTCTCCCTGGTCGAGCGCCCGGATCAGTCACCTGTGTGAGTGCTGTAAGCCACCTGTGCGTCCTCCTCCGCCGCTGCTTGCCGCCGCCGGTCACGGACGAGGAACGCCAGCCCGGCCGCCGCGAGGACGCCGCCCGCGACCGTGGTGAGCATGGGCGCGGTCTCGCCCAGGAGCTCCAGCCGGCGGCTGTCGCGCGCGGTCTGGGCCACCTGGGTGCGCCGGGTCGCGTCGGTGAACTCCAGCCGGTCGCTCGCCAGCAGTGTGACCGCGTCGTACCGGGCGCCGGGCGCGCGCAGCGTGATCTTCGGCGCGATACGGGCGTTCATGATCCGGCCCGTGCGCCGCTCCACCACCAGCTCGATCCTCGCGTCGGCGTACCACTCCTCGGCCGTCACCTGTCGCTGCTTCGGCCGTCCCACCAGCGCTCCGGGCACCTCACGGGTGACACCCGTCGGCCTGGGCGGCACGGCCGCGGTGAAGCGGTAGCCCTCGTGCCCGAGGACCTTCTCGGTCCCCGAGAACTTCAGCGGCACGGCTGCGCCCAGCACGCCGTCCCACCAGCGGTAGGTGCGTTTCCGCACGTCGAACGGGAACTTCAGATAGGCGTCGCCCCGGAACGCCGGCTGCTCGCCGCAGCAGTGCACCGGCAGGTTGGTCCGCCGGTCCGTGACCCAGCGCTCGGTGGTCCACTGCAGCGACCTGCGCGGGTCCCGAAGCGGCAGGGTGGCGGGGGTGTCGATCTGCGTGGAGACGTTCCACACCGCGTTCCCGCTGCGCTCTGCGGCGGCCACGTCGCCCACGATCCGACGGGTGATCGTGATCCGCTTCCCGTGCACGGTCTCGAGGGCGCCGGTGTCGAAGTAGCTGCCGGTCCCGGTGAGGACCGAGTCCGTCACGACGTCGACCGGCGTGCGTTTGACTCGTGGCTCCACATACCGGTCGAGCAGCTGGCCGAATACCAGCGCGAACACGCCCAAACCGAGCAGAATCAGTGGCAGAACGGCAGCTGTACGGCGCATGGGGGCACTCCGGTGGCAGCGGAAGGAAACGGACTGTGCGACCGTGCGCTGGACAGTCCGGGTCACCCGGGGCGAAGATGGCCTACCGGGGAGTAAGTAGTTATGACCGGCGAAATTAGGCCGCTCTTGACCCGGTGTCAACACCGACTTAATACTGATCCGTGCCGGACCGGGCCGGAACGCTGGGTGACAACCTCATCGATTGAGAGGCTCCTCGTCCCCATGCCCAGAACCCTCGCCGCTCTGCTGACGTCCGCACTCTCCGCCGCCCTGGCCGCGGGTGCCGCGTTCGGCCTCGTCGCCGCCCTGAACGCCACTCCCGAGCAGCCGAACGTTCCGCTCGTCACCTTCCCCGAGCCGGCCGGTGACCGGTCTGCGCCCACGCCGCCCACGCAGACCGGGGAGCGCTAGGAGGTGCTGCCCGTGCCCGCACCCCCCGCCTGGCACAAGGTGCCGCCCGACCAGGTGCGGCGGTTCGCCGACCTCGCCCTGGAGCAGGTGCCGGACATCGCGCGGGACATCCTGCGGGCCATGCGTCAGGAGTTCCCGAACCTCGAGCTGACGACGGACGCCATGGGCGAGCCGAAGGCCCTCCTGGCGATCCGGCTCGCCCTCGAGAACTTCGTGGGCCAGCTGACCACCGAGATCGAACGACCCCGCGAACTCCCCGAGGTCTTCCGGGAGTTCGGGCGCAATCAGGCACTCGCGGGCCGTCGCCTGGACTCCCTCCAGGCGATCTACCGGCTGAATGTACGGCTGGCCTGGCGCAGCCTCGCCGAGATCGGGCAGAAGGTCGAGATCCCGCCGCCCGCGATGTACGAACTCGCCGAGTCCGCGTTCGAGTACCTCGACGAGCTCGTGTCCCACTCCGTGCACGGCTACGCCGAGGTCGCCGCCGGCCAGGCCGGGGAGCGGATCCGTCGCCAGCGACTGCTGGTCGACCTCCTCCTCACCGAGCACCGCACCGACCCGTCCGCCGCCCTCGCCGAACGGGCCGCCGCCGTCGACTGGCCGCTGCCCGACGAGGTCGCGGTGGCCGTCCTGCTCCGTCCCGAGCGGCAACTCGTCACGCCCGCCCTGGGCGACGAGGTCCTGCTCGACATGGACGCCGAACAGCCCCGACTCGTGCTTCCGGACCCGGAGGCACCCGGCCGCCTGGAGCGCCTGCACCGGGCCATGCGTGGCTGGTCCGGAGCCATCGGCCCCAGCGTCCCCGTGACGCGGGCCGCCACGTCACTGCAGTGGGCGACGGCGGCGGCGCGGATGATCCAGGAGGGCCTGCTTCCGCACAGCCGCCTCCTGCGCTGCAGCGAACACGCGGAAGCACTCGTGCTGCTCCCAGCCGAGAAACTGATCGACGACCTCGCGCGTCGTCGGCTCGGCCGGCTGACCGGGGTGAGCCCGAACCAGGCCCGCCGCCTGGCCGAGACGCTGCTCGCCCGGCTGGAGACCCAGGGCGGCGCACCCGAGGTGGCGGCGCGGCTCGGCGTCCACCCCCAGACGGTGCGCAACCGCCTGCGGCAGATCAAGGACCTGTGGGGCGATGACCTGGACGACCCCGACCGCCGCTTCGAACTCGAACTGATCCTGCGCACGCGCCGGTTGCGCGGAGAGCTGGCCGATCCGAACACCTGACCGGATGATCGGCGCCTCGAGCGACTCGGTGATCGTATTGATCGAAAACGATCGATACGATTGTGGGCGTAGAGTGTGCAGCCTCGGGATCACGCTCCGGGTGGCCCCGTGGATCGTTCGACCGGTCTTGCCCCAGGGGGAACGGATGCGACTGCACGTCGACCAGCGTCATGAGCGGGTGCTCGAACTCGTCCGGGAACGGGGCAGCCTCCGGGTCTCCGAACTCGCCGCCGAACTCGGCGTCTCGGCGGTCACCCTGAGGCGTGACGTGGAGGCGCTCGCCGCGCAGGGCAGGGTGCAGCGGCTGCACGGCGCGGTGGTGTGGCCGGGGGACGCGGCCGTCGAGGCGCGGGAACGGCCGGACAGCGCCGAGGGCGCGGTGATCGGAATGATCGTCCCGACCACGAACTACATCTTCGCCGACATCGTCCGCGGCGCCCGCGAGGCGGTGGCGGCTCACGGCGGCCGCCTGGTGCTGGGTGTGTCCGGATACGTCGACACCGAGGACCCCGTCCAGGCCGAGCACCTTCTGTCCGGCGGTGCGCAGGGACTGCTCGTCGCGCCCAGCTGGTTCGGCGGCGTCCCCGAGAACGGCCAGGAGAAGTGGCTGCTGGACCACGACGTGCCCGCCGTCCTGGTCGAGCGCCTGGCCCCGCACGGAAACCCCGCCGCGGTGCTCGACCGGGTGCGCACCGACCGGGCCCACGGCGCCGCCGTCGCCGTCGGCCACTTCGCGTCACTCGGGCACCGCAAGATCACCGCCGTCCTGCAGGAGGGCCCGCACGCCACCCAGATCACCGCGGGCTACCAGGCCGCCGTGCGGGCGCTGGGCCTCGACGTGGACAAGGGTGCCCCGACCGTGCGCGAGCACGGCGACTACGAGGCGAGCGTCGACTACCTCGTCGAGGCGGTGAAGAAGCGTGGCGTCACCGCCGCGCTGGTGCACAGCGACGAGGACGCGATCGTGCTGGTGCCGCGGCTGCAGGCGTGCGGCGTCAGGGTCCCGGACGACCTGGCGCTGATCGCGTACGAGGACGAGGTCGCCGGCCTCTCCGACGTACCGCTCACCGCCGTCGCGCCGCCCACCCGCTCGGTGGGGGAGCTGGCCGCCGAGCTGTTGCTGCAGCGGCTGGCCGAGCGTGGGAGTGGACACAAGCCGGGGCCGCGTCAACATCTCGATCTGCTCCCGGAGTTGAGGGTCCGATCGTCGTGCGGAGGCGAACCGATCGCGGAGTGATCGATCGACCATCGTTTTGATTGTTTCGCGCGAACGCTCTTGACTCTGATCGTGTGTGCACAAAGGATGTCCTGCGACCGCCTTTGCCCGTACGCACCCTCGATCGACACCGAGTGGTCCCCGACGCTGTTCATCTGGAAGGCCGGTTTCGTGCAGCACGACTACGGCCTGGCCGCCGCCGCGTCCCTGATGCTGGCCGCGCTCGGCGTCGTCCTCTCCTACCTCGTCACCCGGCTCGGCAACCGGTGGAAGGCGGCCACGTCATGAGCACCCTCACCCACGGCATCGCACCTGCCACCCAGCCGCCCGGCGCCCAGCCATCGGCCACGCCGCGACCCACCACGGCCGCTCCCCGGCGCAGCACCCCGAACGCCCTGCTCTCCAAGAGCGTCGTCAACGGCCTGCTGGTCATCGCCGCCGGCTACACACTCCTGCCCGTCACCTGGCTGCTCTTCGCGGCCACCAAGAACCACCGCGACCTCTTCGCCACCTCCGGCTTCGCCTTCGGCGACTTCAACCTCCTCGCCAACCTGCGCCACGTCCTCGCCTTCAACGACGGCATCTATCTGCGCTGGTTCGGCAACAGCATCCTGTACTCCGTCGTCGGCGCCGCCGTCTCCACGCTCATCTGCGTCGCCACCGGCTACGCCTTCGACAAGTACGACTTCCGGGCGAAGGAGAAGCTGTTCGGCCTGGTCCTCGGCGGCGTCCTCGTCCCCACCACCGTCATCCAGCTGCCGATGTACCTCCTCGCGACGAAGGCCGGCGTCGTCAACACCTACTGGGCGCTGCTCCTGCCCGCCCTGGTCAACCCCTTCGGCGTCTACCTCGCCCGCGTCTTCTCCGAGGGCTACGTCCCGAACGAGATCCTCGAGGCGGCCCGCGTCGACGGCGCCGGAGAACTGCGCACCTTCGCCCGTATCTCCCTGCCCATGCTGGCGCCGGGCTACATGACGATCTTCCTGTTCTCGTTCACCGCCGGCTGGAACAACTTCTTCGGTGCCCTGGTCATGCTCAACGACGAGCAGCTCTACCCGGTCAACCTGGGGTTGTTCAGGTGGAACAGCGTCACGCAGCAGCAGCCCGAGTTCTACTCGCTCGTCATCACCGGCTCCCTCGTCGCGGTCGTTCCCCTGATCGTCGCGTTCGTCTGCCTGCAGCGCTTCTGGCGCTCCGGTCTGACCGCCGGCGCGGTGAAATGACGACGCCACCCGCGCCCGCCGCACCGGAACCCGGTCCAGAAGCTGTCCCGGAAAACGTCGCGGAAATCGCCCCGGAAGGAACCGTCCTGAGCAGCTCGCCCCGAACACCCACCGCGCCCGGCCCGCACACAACCCTCGCGATGGCACCGAGATCCACCGACAACTCCTCGCCGAGAACGCCCTGGACCGGCTCCATGAGGTCGCCCGCGTCGACACCACCACGACCGTCACCGACCTCACCACCGCGGACGCCCACCAACTCGCCCGCACAGAGATACTGTTCACCCACTGGGGCGCCCCGGCCCTCACCGAGAGCGCCCTGTGCCGCCTGCCCCGACTGCGGGCGGTCGTCCACGCGGCGGGCTCCGTCAAGCACCACGTCACGGACGCCGTTTGGCGCCGAGGCATCTCCGTCTCCTCGGCGGCCGCCGCCAATGCCCTGCCCGTCGCCGAATTCGCCCTCGCGGCCATCCTGTTCGCGAACAAACGCGTCCTCGACGCCGCCCACGCCTACGCCCAGACGCGAACCCCGCCCGACCTCCTGCCGTACTACAGCGGTTACGGCAACCACCACCGCACCGTCGGCATCGTCGGCGCCTCCCGCACAGGCCGCCGGGTCATCGACCTGCTGCGTCCGTTCGACCTGCACGTCCTCCTCTACGACCCCTACCTCGACGCCGGTCAGGCACGCCTCCTCGGCGTCGAGCGGACGGGCCTCGACGAACTCGTCCGACGCAGCGACGTGGTCTCGGTCCACGCACCCCAACTCCCCGAGACCCACCACATGTTCGACGCCCGCCGCATCGCCCTCCTCAAGGACGGCGCAACCCTCGTCAACACCGCCCGAGGCAGCCTCGTCGACACCGACGCCCTCACCGCGCACCTGGTCACGGGCCGTATCCACGCCGTCCTGGACGTCACCGACCCCGACGTACCGCCGCCCGACTCGCCGCTGTACTCCCTGCCCAACGTGCTGCTCACGCCGCACATCGCCGGCTCGCTCGGCAACGAACTCGGGCGGATGACCGACTGGGCCGTCGACGAGGTCGCACGGTATGCCCAAGGCCTGCCCCTCGCCCACGAGGTCGCGCCCGAGGAGCTGACCCGCTCGGCGTGAACGACCGGTCGACGACCGTCGACGTGCCATCAGGGAAAGGAACTTGCGTGCACGACGCCGCCCACCGCGTCCTCGTCGTCGGCATCGACGGCGTACGCCTGGACGTACTGAACCGTCTGCCCACCCCGCACCTCGACGCAGTGGCAGCCGAAGGCTTCCTCGCCCCGGTCGAGGTGGACGCCGACACGCCCACCATGTCGGGCCCTTGCTGGGCGACCGTCGTCACCGGTGTCACGGTCGCCAAGCACGGCGTGTGGAGCAACGACCTCACCGGAAACCGACTCGACGTCTTCCCCGACTTCGCCACTCGTCTCGCGGCCCAGGACGGCCGCCGCACCTTCGTCGCCGCAGGCTGGCGGCCCCTGCTGCAGGCGCAGGACGGCGGCCCGCTCTTCCGCGCCCCGTCCAGGACCGCGTACGTCTCCCCGACGGCCGACACCCCCGAGGCCTGGGAACGCTGCGACGAGCAGATCACCGACGCCGCCTCGCGCGTCCTGGCGGACGCCGCCGACGACACAGCGGCGTCGTTCGTCCACCTCGGCGCACCGGACGAGACCGCGCACGTCCTGGGCTGCGGCGAGGCGTACGAGACCTCGATCCGCCGCGCCGACGCACGCCTCGGACGACTGCTCGCCGCCGTGCGCTCCCGGCCCTCGTACGCCGACGAGCAGTGGACCTTCCTCGTCGTCACCGACCACGGCCACGTCGACGCGGGCGGCCACGGCGGCCGTACGCCCGAGGAGCGCACGGCATGGCCGGCCGCGGCGGGCCCGGGTATCGGCCCGGCGCCGCGTCCCCTGTGCCATGCCGACATCGCGGCCCAGGTGTTCGCCGCGCTCGGCCGTCACCCCGACCGGCACTGGACCCTCGACGGCCGCCCGTTCGCCGCCGCGCCGCACGCCGTGCTCCTCGACATGGACGGCACACTTGTCGACACCGAGTCGCTGTGGCTGCGCACGGTCCGGGAAACCGTGCCCCGGATCGGCACCGACGACCTGTTCGGCGTCCTGGGCCGCTCGGCCGCCGAGGCCGCCGCCCACCTCCAGCCCCTGACCGGCGGCGACCCGCACACCCTCGCCGCCGACCTGGAAGCCCGCTTCCTGGCAGCCGTGCAGCGCGAGGCCGCCCCGCTGCCCGGCGCCCTCGAACTCCTCGACCTGCTCCAGGCGTCGGACATCCCGACGGCGCTCGTCTCGGCGTCATCGAGGCCGGTCATGGACGCCGTACTGAAGACGCTGGGCGCCGACCGATTCCGTACGACGGTCGCCGAAGGCGAAACCCCTCGCACCAAGCCCGCCGCGGACCCCTACCTCGCCGCCGCGCGGGTGCTCGGGGTGGAGCCGGCCGCCTGCCTCGCCGTCGAGGACTCACCCACGGGAGTCGCAGCGGCCGAGGCGGCGGGCTGTCGCGTGCTCGCCGTGCCGTCGTACGCGCCCGTCGACGCGGGTCCACGCCCCACCGTACGCCGTGGGCTGGAGGGAATCGGCAGGCGGGAACTGTGGTCGGCGGGTCTGTGACCCCGGCGGACCTGACATTTGGCAGTGCGTGAGAGGGGGAGATCAGCCCGCGGCGGCATCGGCCGGGTCCCCGCTCGGACGCGGGCTGGGCAGCGTCCCGGTGCATGTGGCGCGGCCGAACTCGCCGCTCGCCGTGGCGCTCTGCAGGTGCCGGCCCTGGACGGCGACGGCGCAGCGCGCCTGGCCGCCGCGCTCGCCGAGCACGATGCTCACGACGGGGCTGCGGCCGAGCGGGACCGGCACCGTCTTGCGCCAGGGCAGAGCGGCCGCCTTCACGACGGTGGCCTTCCCGGCCTCGCTGCGCGCCTGGTAGGTGATATCGGCGGTGCCGGTACCGGTCACCTCGTAGGTGACGGAGGCGGTGGGCACCTCGCGCTTCTTCTCCGCCTCGCCGGACGGGGAAAGTACCCCGTACAGCACGAGTCCGCCGCACGCGGCGAGCGCCACGGCGGCCGTGATCACCCCCGCACGGTCCGGGCGGCCGGCCTTGGCGGCGGACTCCCCGTCCTGGTGCCGCTCTTCGGACTGCTCCCGCTCTTCGGAGCCGGATCGCTCGTCGGAATTCGAGCTGCTGTGGCCCATTGATTTCCCCCTCCTCGACAGGTGAATCACCGATGTGCTCAGCTCGCGCGGACTGAGGCCGGGCGAGGTTATAACCCACGACGGCATCGCTTTTCCAGTGAGTGGATATATCGGACAACAAGTCACGTCCGTATGGCCCCGTTTGCGGGTCGCTCGGCATCAAGTTCTGTATTTGTCCGAGCACTTGACTCGACGTCAGTTCGCTGACTAGACCTCCGGCCGCCACCGCGTATGTGCTCGGCAGTCCCTCGGGACAGCCGGGGAATTACCGGTGGATTTCCACGACCGTTGATGGAAAGGTTTGGCGTGAGTCCAAGATTGGGCAGGGTGCTGGCGTGCCTTGTGGTGACGGCGGTGACGAGTTCACTGCTGCCCCAGGTGGCTTATGCCGCGGACGGTTCCGACGGTGGCGGCGGGGGTCTCGTCGACAGCGTCAAAAGCTGGTTCGCGGACGACGACAAGGAATTGGACGAGCCGCCCTCGCACGATGAGGCGGAGGTTGCCGAGCGGCAGAAACTGCCGAAGGGCAGGGTGGTGTCGAAGCCGAAGCGGGTCAAGGAGCTGACCGGGCGGCGCACGGCGAACACCCGCTTCTGGCAGTTGTCCGACGGGCGGGTCCAGGCCGAGGTGTCGGCCGTGCCGACCGCTTACCGCGCGGGCAAGTCCTGGCACGACATCGATGCCCGAGTGAAGGAGTCCGACCGGGCCGGCTTCGAGTTCGCCAACACCAGCAACGCGCTGCACAGCTGGTTCGGCGCCGATGCCGACCGGCTGGTGCGCGTGAAGTCCGCCGGCGGTCACACGGTGACCCTCGGTCTGGAGGGTGCCGGGGCGACCTCGCTGAAGCCGGTCGCCAAGGGTGACACGGTCACCTACCGCGACGCCGTCTCCGGCGCCGACCTGTCCTACGAGGTCGGTGCGGGCCGGGTGAAGGAGAACATCACCCTGACCCAACGCCCCAAGGCGCCCGTGAAGTTCGTCTTCACACTGGACACTGACGGGCTGACCCCGAAGGCGGACCGGAACGGCTCGATCGCGTTCTACGGGGAGGGCACCCAGCCGGTCCTCGTCATTCCCGCGCCGTTCATGGCGGACGCGAAGAAGGACGCCCAGTCGCCGTACGGCACGGCGTACTCCACCGCCGTGACGCAGAAGCTCACCCGGGACGGCAAGGGCTGGAAGCTCACGGTCGTACCGGACGAGAGGTGGCTGGCCTCGCCGCAGCGGCAGTACCCCGTCACCATCGACCCCACGATCCAGATCGCTCCGACACCTGCGACGGCGCAGGACGTGATGATCTCCTCGGACGGTCCGGGGTCGAACTACGACACCAACTGGCGTCTGTCGGTGGGCAACACCAGCACCGGCAGCTCACGGGCGCTGCTGAAGTTCCCGCTGACCGGGGTGCCGGCCGGCACGAAGCTGGACGCGGCCGAGCTGAAGCTGTACTACGACCAGACGCACACCGCCGGGGACACCGAGGTGCACCTGGAGGCGCACCGGGCCACCTCCGACTGGCGTGAGGACAACGCCACCTGGAACTCCGCCAACGGCATCACCGGTGAGCTGTCGGGCACGTCCGTGCTGGTGGACGACGGCGACGCGGGCACCACGGCCGCGTCCGGCTCGTGGCCGGCGTCGGGGAACACCGCGTACACGCAGTACGCGGTGAACCAGGACTACCTGTACAACAAGGACTCCGTGGCGGGGAACACCTACACCTGGCAGCCGAACCTTCCCGAGGACGGCGACTACCAGGTCCAGGTGCACTACGTGCCCGCCTCGGACCGCGCGACGAACGCGCCCTACACGCTGACCTACAACGGCGGTTCGAAGGCGTACACCGTCAACCAGCAGGCCGGCTCGGCCGGCGTGTGGAAGACGCTGGGCACGCACCCGTTCAAGGCGGGCACCGCGGGGAAGATCGTCCTCGGTGACGCCCCGGCCTCGACGACGACGTCCGTGATCGCGGACGCGGTGCGGTTCACCAAGGGCGGAGTGGTCACCAAGCAGCCCTCCGAGGTGAACGTCTGGCACTCCTTCCCGGTGACCAGGACGGTCCAGTCCTGGATCGACGGGACGAACTCCAACCACGGCTTCGTCGTCAAGGCCGCCGACGAGTCCGCGAACGCCCCCAAGGGCGGTCCGCGCTACGAGGGCAGCGAGTACGGCTACGGCGGCGAGAGCGCCAACTACCCCCGCCTGGTGCTGACCTATGGCCGCCCGGGTGTGGAGCTGGAGGCGCCGACGACGATCCACGACACCGGCGCCGAGCTGAAGTGGACGGACTACACCGACCCCTCCACCGCGACCGGCGACGACATCGTCGAGTACCAGGTGCACCGGTCCATCTACCAGACCTTCACTCCCTCGGCTACGACCCTGGTCGCCCCCGTGTCCAAGTCGGCCACGCAGTACACCGACACCTCCGCCACGCCGACCGCGGCGGACAGCGCGGACCCGTTCGGGCGGGCGTACTACTACATGATCGCGGTCAAGACCGCGGACGGTCAGGTCATCGGCGCGCCCACGCAGCTCGTGCGGCTGCCCAAGGCCGGCCGCACCACGAAGATCGTCGAGGCGGGCCAGGACACCACCCTGTCCCAGGCGGAGTCCACCACCGCGCACGACACCCTCACGGACGGTGTGGCGCAGAACTGGCTGGCCGTGGGCAACAACTCGCCCACGTACGGCACCACCCGCGCCGCGCTGAAGTTCCCCGCCCTGGGCATCCCCTCCAGCGCCCGCGTGCTGGACGCCACCCTCAGGCTGTGGGGTACGCAGACCACGACGGAGAACACCGGTGCGGTCTACGAGCTGAGGCCCCTGACCCGGGACTTCGACGAGGCGTCGGCGACCTGGGTGAAGGCGAACGCGACGACCAACTGGACCACCGCCGGCGGTGACTTCGGCGCCACCGTCGCCGACACCGTGCCCGCGCTGAGCAACGACCCCGCCCGCCACGACTGGAACGCCACCTCCCTGGTGCAGAACTGGGTCACCACGCCCGGCTCGAACCAGGGCGTGCTGCTGAAGACGGCCGACGAGTCGGTCAAGCAGGAGCGCACCGTGTTCCTGTCCTCCGAGGCGAGCGAGAAGAAGCTGCGCCCGCGCATGGTCGTCTCGTACATCGACTCCACCACCGACTCGACGTACTACGCGCCGAAGACCCCGGCGCGGATGACCCCGAACTCCACCTACACCGTCGAGTTCACCCTCACCAACACCACCGACGCCTCCTGGACGGCGGCCGACGACGTGCTGTCGTACACCTGGGCCCTGCCCGACGGCACCGACGCGACCACCGGCGGCAACCAGGTGCAGACCGCGCTGCCCGAGGACGTGGCGCCCGGTGAGACGGTCACCCTCCAGGCAAAGGTCAACACGCCGATCAACAGCGACAACGGCAACAAGCGCACCGACTACGTGCTGACCTGGGACCTGTTCGACAAGACCGCGGGCACCTGGCTGTCGGCCGGCACCGGCGGCATCCCGGGCCTGAAGCAGAACGTGGCGGTGGAGGACCCCACCTCCAACAGCCTGGGTCTGGAGAAGTTCTACTCCTACACGGGCAAGAACACCGGCGCCGGCTCCACCGTGATGAGCAACCTCGCCGCCGGCAACAGCGTGTGGTCGTACAACGCGTTCACCAACCCCGGACGCGGTCTGACCACCTTCGCCCGCTTCGCCTACAACTCCCTCGACACCAGCGACACCGTCCTCGGCGGCGGCTGGTCGGCCCAGCTCGCCGGCCCGATCCGGCTCGGTGCCCCGCTGGACTTCCACCCCAACCCCCACCCCACCGAGATCCGGCTCCCGGACGGTGACGGCACCACACACGTCTTCACCAAGCAGGCCGACGGCACCTGGAAGGCTCCCGCGGGCGTCCACTACCGGCTGTCGATGAAGGCGGGCCTGGACTGCACCCCGGACAAGGACCCGGTGCCCGACGCCTGGACGCTGCTGCGCCCGGACGGCACCCGCTTCCTCTTCGGCTGCGACGGCTACCTGACCTCGGTGGTCGACAAGAACGGCAACACGCAGACGTACACGTACGAGGAGCGCAAGTCCAACAACAAGCCGGTCAAGTTCCTCACCTACATCACCGACCCGGCCAACCGGCAGTCGCTCACCGTGGAGTACTACTCCAAGGCCGAGGCGACCAGCCCGAAGATCGCCGACCACGTCAAGTCGATCACGGACATCTCGGCGCGCAAGCTCACCTTCGAGTACTCCGACCAGGGTCTGCTGACCAAGCTCACCGACGGCGCGGGTTCCACCCAGCCGAAGGTGTTCCGCTTCACCTACGACGCCACGCAGGGCAACAAGAACGTCAAGCTGGTCACGGTCAGCGACCCCCGCGGCCATGACACGGACCTGGCGTACCACGCCCCGCAGGCCGGTGACGACCCCAAGTACCACTGGTGGACCAAGACGATCACCGACCGGCTCGACGGCACCACCGGCTTCGCGTACGCGGTGAACCCGACCAACACGAAGTTCACCGACACCACGGTCACCGACGCCGAGACGCATGCGACGAAGTACGTCACCGACGACTTCGGCCGCCCGGTGCAGAGCACCAACGCCAAGTCCCAGACGTCGAAGATGAGCTGGGACGCCGACAACAACGTGACCTACTTGGAGGAGGCCAACGGCGCCAAGACCGCGTTCTGCTACGACCAGAAGACGGGCTACCCGCTCTGGCAGCGCGACGCGGAGAACAACAAGAGCGGGGTCCCGGACCAGACCACCACGTGTGTGTCCGACCCGTCCAAGTGGCCGACGAACGCGGCGAAGTACGAGTACCAGACCCGCGCCGACGGGTACGCCGCCGACCTGTTCCGCAAGACCTCGCCCGAGGGCCGCGCCTGGCAGTTCGGCTACGACACCTTCGGCAACCTCAAGACCGTCACCGACCCCAAGGGCGTGTCCACCGCGACCGCGGGTGACTACACGACGTCGTACGAC
Source organism: Streptomyces sp. NPDC107522 (assembly GCF_055657525.1). Lineage (NCBI taxonomy): Bacteria > Bacillati > Actinomycetota > Actinomycetes > Kitasatosporales > Streptomycetaceae > Streptomyces > Streptomyces sp. NPDC107522. The sequence continues at coordinate 74,290 of NZ_JBVKAU010000028.1, forward strand.
TACGACGCCTACGGCCGGCTGACCAAGGCGACGGACGCCAACGGTCATCCGACCACGTTCAGCGACTTCGCTCCGACCGGTTACCCGAACAGGATCACGGACGCCAAGTCCTTCACGACGACGTTCGCCTACGACGAGCGCGGTCAGGTCGAGAAGGTCATCGACGCGAACCAGAAGGTGACCACGCAGACGTACGACACCTTCGGCCGGCCGAAGACCAGGACGGTGCCGAAGAAGCAGGACACCGGAGTCCTGATCACCACCCCGGCCCCGCAGTACGACGCCAACGACAACGTCACCCGGGCGACCGCGCCCAACGGGGCCGTCTCCACGGCGGTGTACGACGACGCGGACCAGGTGACCTCGGCGACGGCGCCGGCGAACAACCTCACCGACCCGCGCACGACGACGTACACCTACGACAAGGTCGGCAACCTCAGGACGACGACCGAGCCCAAGGGCACGGAGACGGACACGGACCTGACCGACTACGTCACCACCCACCACTACAACGAGATCTACCAGCTCACCTCCGTGGTCAACGCACGGGGTGACAAGGTCGGTTACGAGTACGACAACGTCGGCAACGTCACCAAGGTCATCGCGCCGAAGAAGAACGCGACCGCGGACACCACCGACTACACCACCAAGACCGACTACGACCTGAACCACCGGGTCACCGTGGTCACTGACGCGGCCGGCAGGACGAACAAGCGGTTCTACGACAAGGACTCGCTGATCACGTCGAGCGTGGACGCGGAGAACAACACCACGACCGTCACCTACGACGAGCGCGGCAAGAAGAGCGAGGTCAAGGTCCCGCACGACGGCACCACGACCCGGTCGACGAAGTACGAGTACGACCAGGTCGGCAATGTCACCAAGGTGATCAGCCCGCGGGCTGTCGCGGCGGGCACGACGACGGCGTTCACCGCCCGCACCGAGTACGACGAGCTCAACCGTCCGGTCAAGCGGTACCAGCCGTACGACCCGGCGGACTCGCGGTACAACGACCCCAATGTCTACACGGAGACCGTGTACGACAAGGTCGGCCGGGTGGCCAGGACGTCGCTGCCGCCGTCGGAGGGCGAGTCGGTCCGCAACGACACGACGTACTCCTACTTCGACAACGGCTGGGTGGAGTCGGCCACGGACCCGTGGGACATCGCCACGACCTACGACTACAACGAACTGGGTCAGCAGACCAAGCGCACCCTGACCTCCGCGGGCGGCTCCTCGAACCGCACGATGACGTGGTCGTACTACCCCGACGGTTCGCTGAAGTCCCGCGCGGACGACGGCGTCCCGGTCGGCCTGTCCGTGGTCCTCGTGGACAACTCCGACACCCAGAACACGTCATCGACGGGAACCTGGACTGCCGGGAACCTCGCCGGTCAGCACGGCTACGACCACCGCACGCATGCGGCGGGCGCGGGCACGGACGCGTACACGTGGACGCTGAACATCCCGAAGGACGGCACATACACCGCGTATGTGAAGTTCCCGAAGGTCACCGGCGCGGCGACCACCGCGAAGTACACGGTCACCCACTCCACGGGCACGGCCGACAAGACCGTCGACCAGAACGCCACCGGGAACCAGGGCACCTGGGTGTCGCTGGGTTCGTACGCCTTCAAGCAGGGCAACGCGGCCAAGCTCCAGCTGTTCCAGAACAGCGGCGGCACCGTCGTGGCGGACGGCGTCAAGCTGGTGCGTGACACCACCGGCGACCCGGCCGACACCGAGAAGAACAACTTCGCCTACACCTACGACCTCAACGGCAACCTCACCAAGATCGACGACACCTCGTCGACGGCGAAGATCGACGCCTACACCGTCGCCTACACGGGCCTCAACCAGGTCCAGAAGGTCACCGAGTCGCTGGCCGGCGCCGAGAAGAAGGCCACGTCGTACACCTACGACGCCAACGGCCAGCCGGAGACGATCACTCACCCCGACCAGTTCTCCAAGTACACCTACGACCTGCGCGAACTGGTCAAGACGGTGTCCGTCGGCAAGTCGGCCACGGACGCCTCACCGAAGGTGACGTCGTACACCTACACCGACCGCGGTCTGAAGCTGAAGGAGACCAAGGCCAACGGCAACACCGTCGACTACACCTACTACCTCGACGCCGCGCTGAAGACGTCGACCGAGAAGAAGCCCAACGACACCCTCGTCTCCTCCCACACCTACGCCTATGACGCCAACGGCAACAAGGCGCAGGACGTGGCGAAGAAGATGAACGCCGACAACCACGCGGCGTACCTCGAATCCACCACCGACTACAGCTACGACCCGGCCGACCGGCTCAGGAAGTCGGTCAAGACCGGTAACGGCGCGGGGACGGAGACGTACGTCCACGACGACAACGCCAACGTCATCAGTCAGACGGTCGACAACGTCACCACGCAGTACGAGTACGACCGCAACCGGCTGCTGCGCGCCACCGCAGGCACCTCCACGGCGAAGTACAACTACGACCCGTTCGGCCGCCAGGAGTCGGTGACGTCCGGGGGCCAGGTCATCGAGCGGAGCGTGTACGACGGCTTCGACCACGTCGTCGAGTCCCAGAAGATGGACGACAACGGCGCGCTGAAGACGACGAAGTACACCTTCGACCCGCTGGACCGCACCGCGTCGAAGACGGTGGACGGCAAGACCACCGACTTCTCCTACCTGGGCCTGTCGAACGAGGTCCTGGACGAGAAGGTGGCCGGCGCCCTCACCAAGTCCTACCAGTACAGCCCCTGGGGCGAGCGACTGTCGCAGATCAAGCACAACAGCGACGGCACGACCGAGGACGGCTACTACGGCTACAACAGCCACACCGACGTCGAAACGCTCACGGACGACAACGGTGACACCCAGGCGACCTACGGCTACACCGCCTACGGTTCCGACGACGACACCGAGTTCACCGGCATCGACAAGCCCGACGCGGCCGACCCGACCAAGGAGGCGTACAACCCCTACCGCTACAACGCCAAGCGCTGGGACGCCCAGTCCGGCACCTACGACATGGGCTTCCGCGACTACAGCCCGGGCCTGAACCGCTTCACCACCCGGGACAACTACAACGGAGCCCTGGCCGACATGGGCCTCGGCGTCGACCCGTTCACCGGCAACCGCTACGCGTTCGGCGGCGGCAACCCGTCCACGTTCATCGAGTACGACGGTCACCGTCCGATCGAGTGCAACGAGTCCGGGTACACCTGCCGGATGAACAGCGCGGGCGGCTGGGACATCGACTACGTCGAGCGCAGCGCCGATCTGGATCCGGCCGCAGGCACGGGCAGTTACGGCGGTAGCGAGGCCGATGCGAAGAAGCTGAGCAGCCAGACCGTCGCCTGGGGCATCGCCTACGCCAAGAAGTACGGTGTCGACCAGAAACTGGTCGTCGCCCTGCTCATGCAGGAGCAGCCGTTCTACACCACGTGGCCGGGCCCGCTGGCCGACCTCGCGAAGTCGTCGATCTCCGCTCTCGGCATCTGGACGGACCGCCTTCGCGACAAGGACCCGAGTGTCGGTCCTGTCCAGATGAAGTCCGCGACCGCTCGCCAGGTGCTGGTGGACGCCGGATACGACGAGTTCAAGGACGCATCGCTCGACGCCATTCGTCAGGCGCTGTCCGTGAACGAGGAGTTCGCGGTCTCTGTGGCGGTCCTGAAACTGAAGCTGGCCACCAGCTCGGGAGCCAACAGCAAGCAGGCGTACATTGGATACTCACTCAGCGACGACCAGGCAGCCCGCCTGCGCGTGCCGGGTGACACCCTGGTGCAATCCAGTCCCATCCTGTCCAGGCGATCGGCGCGGTTCGATGCGAACGTGGCATATCTGTCCGGGACCGGGCAGTCGATGTCCGAGCTGTTCGGGCTGACGTCGCTGCCGACCACCCAGTTCGGGGATCCGGGCGGCATCTGCTCCAACATCGCAAGGGATTGTGGATGATTCGGCAAAGGACAACGGCGCTCCGCCTGGCCGGGGCGGCAGCGATCGCCGTCGTGCTGGTGACCGCATGGGTCCTCGTCCGCGAGTGGATGGAACTGCCCGGTGTGCCGGCCGACGTGGTCAGGTCCGCCGCCTCCGGACATGTGCGCATCGTGGCCGAGGGGCACGCTTCGAGTCCGGGAAATGACTGGGAGGACTCGTACGCCCTTCTCTCCGTTTCCTCGGACGGTGATCCCGTCGAGGACATCGAAGGGGCACTCCGGTCGGCAGGCTGGAGCACACGTGCCGGCGGTGTCGGTCCGCTGCTCTTGTCCGGGGACACTCCCGCAGGCCGCCCCAAGTACGGGGTGACGGTGCAGAGGTACCAGGATTTCGACTGCCTCGATCGGTCAGAGGTCTGTGAGGAATTCGAGAAAGCAGCGCAAGGTCGCAACGAGGACCTGTTCGTGGCGACCTTCATGCCCTACGTCTGAGGCTCTCGGCCCGGGCATGGGGAACCCGCGTACATGAGGGACGTGCGGGTGCTCATGGACGTGATGGTGGTCGTGTCGGTCGTTCCGGCCCTCACGATCACCCCCGCGTGACCTGGCCCGGGGGCCCCGCGCTCCGGGCGGGGGGGTGGGGGGGGTTGTGTTTCCCCCGCCTCGGCCCGGCGGTCCCCCCCCCCCAGCCGTGGGCCTCTTCGTTGCGCCCCCTTCTTTGTTT
>NZ_JBVKAU010000029.1:0-76902 GCF_055657525.1 Streptomyces sp. NPDC107522
TCGCAATCCACACCGAAACCAGAGGCCCTCGCCTCGTTCAAGAACCACTCAAGGCGTGTCGCCCGTCACCAACGTCCCCGGACAGCACACCTAGGCCGCGCCCTCGACACCGGTCTCCTCGGCATCCCTCATCCGCTGCGCTCACCGCCGAAAGGAGGGCACATGCCCGGCCGCACACCCCCACCGCCACCTCCGCAGGAACTCCGCCGGGTCATGCTCTGGCGCGTGCGGCGCAACCCCCTGCGCCGCCGCAGCGACCTGCTCCAGGCATGGACCGGCCTCGGCCTGATCCTGGCCGCGCTGGCAGCCACTCCCCTCGCCATGTTCCTGGTCGGCGACGCCGCCCACCGCCACTACACCCACACCGCCCAGCACCAGGCCGAAACCCGCCACCACACCACCGCCACCCTCCTCGAGGACGCCCGGCGCCACCCCGAACCCGGCTCCGCCGAAGCCAAGAAGACCCGCTACCCGACCAAGGTCCGCTTCACCGACCCCAACGGGAACACCCGCACCGCCACCACCGACGTCCCGCCCGCCCTGCCCAAGGGCAGCACCATCCGCGTCTGGGCCGACACCGACGGAAAGATCACCGACCCGCCTCTGCCCCCCAGCCAGATCCGCAGCCGCGCCCTGGGCTCAGCCATCATCGCCGCCCCCGGCGTCCACGCCACAGCCGCCGCCGCGTACGGCACCGCCAGCCGCATCATCCAGCATCGCAACCTCGCCGCATGGGACACCGCCTGGGCCGAAACAGCACCCCGCTGGACCACATCGCCATAGGCCCCGACCCACCAAGCGGCCTCGCTGCGCTGCTGGTTCTCCAAACGCCTGGCTCCTCGGCTCCGCCCACGACCTGTCGGACTGGCTCGACGAACATCCCGTCGACCAGGCCGTGTCGAAAGTGGATCAGGGGGGTTGGCCGTGATGGGTGTCGCGCCAGGGCTGGGAGCGTCGACCAGCGCCTCCCCTCCCCCGGCGGAGATCCGCTGAACTCGCCGACAGAACCCAGCCGCAGACACGACGAAGTCGCCCCTTGCCCGCGCTTTTGCGCGGGCAAGGGGGCCAGTAGCTACTGGTCGTCGGTGCGGCGCGGTCGGGCGTTGACTCGGTCGACAGCGGCGCGAAGGCCCTTCCCCGGGTTGGGCTCCGTCGGGATGCCGAGCAACTGGCGCAGGTGGAACCAACCCCCTCGCCGTGCACGTCCGCCCGTTCACGGCTGGCTCGTTGCGGGCACGCCCTGCCTCAGTTCGGCTGTTCCGACTCGCGCAGGTTGAGCCCCATGGGGTTGTCCAGGGGAATGTCGCCCTCGCGTACCACGGCACGAGTCAGGGGGCGCAGGAGCCGGACGAGTTCGTCCGTCTCGCTGTCGCTGAGCGCGCCATAGGCGGTGGCGGCCAGCTGGTCGGTTCGTTCCTCGATCTGGGCCCTGAGCTGTTGTCCACGTCGGGACAGCTGGCCGTCCTCGAGGAGCCCTCTTTCTGTCAAGGCGTCACGTCTCGATGTCCACTCCGCTTCGTCGAAGTCGCGTGCAGACGTGTAGACATCGCGCGGGATGCCGCTCGAGGTCGCGTGGAGGACATGCGACTCGCGGCCGGCGATCCCCGCCGCGACCAGAGCCGCGATGTGACCGTCACCGCGGTGTTCACGCAGAAGCGTCGCGGCATGCCACAGTCGGGCAAGGGGCTCATCAGGTACCGGCAGGGAGCGGTTGGCGGCGAAGAGAGCTCGGCCTTCGAGGGGCGCCGATTGAGCAGCACGAGTGGCGAGCTCTGCGGCCCGTGCTACCTCTGCGCCGTCGGCTGCCGGGCCGAGTGCCCGGCGGAGCGCACGAACGGATCCTCGTGTGCGCGCTCCCAGGGCCTCGTGCGGGGGAGCAAAGTCCCAGGCCGCCGGCAGCGCGCGGCTTACCCGCGTGTAGGCGAAGTTGTAGAACAGCGCGTGCACGACGTCGGCGCCTACGCTGCCCAGGGGAGCAGCCCGTCCGGCGAAGTAGCCCATCCAAAAACCGCGGTAGCCCGCTGTCCTGAACTCTTCCAGCGGCTCGGGGGCGAAGTAGACGACGGCGTGGATCGGCTCAAGCAGCCGCCAGAGATCCCGAGCGACGTTAGGCCGGGTCGGCGTCGACATTGGCATTGGCATTGACATGGCAACCTTTTACGCCACGATCGAGGGCTGTGTCGCGCGCATCGAGATACCGATGGCTCGATTCAGGTGAGAGATGGGCAACCTGAATGCGGTCAAGCAAGCGTGCGCCGACTGGAGTACCGCCACAAAGGTCAACCGCCGGACAGGCCACATCTTGGCAACCGGTTCGAGGGCTGCCAGCCCCTGGCGCGGCTGCTGAACGGAGACGGCTGCGGTGGGCGCTCTCACAATCCTCGGGCCGTGGCCAGGTTCGTGAGCCGGGACGGAGGGGTTTTCGTCTCTGAAGCGCTGACGGCCGAGCCATCCGCCGCGCTCCACGCCGACTACGCGCTGGCCAAGCATGCTCTGGAATCGTGTGACCCCATCAGCCTCACATCTGACGGGCAAACGATCAAGTTTGCTCTGCGGCCGATCCGCTTCGGCGGCCCGAACTCGTCCGCTGTACGCATGGACGCCAGGTACCACGGAGTCCTCGTCAACGGCTACATCGCAATCGAACAACTCGGCAAGACCGTCGCCCTCACATACACCTTCTTCCAAGTCGGTGGAGGATCTTCGCAACTAGCTTTGTCGCGGATCAGGACGTTGGTGACGGCGCATAGTGGTGGGCAAGATGGCTGGCGAGGTCGCGAAGGTGAGCCCTGCCTTCGGTGGGGCCGTGCACAGTGATGGCGCTCCCGAACGGCAGTAGTGCTCGCACGTCCTCCAGATGTAGGAAGCGGATCGTTACCTTGTGGCCGGTGGCGGATTCTGCATGGTCGTCCCGGACGAGCCGTAGGCCCAAAGATCCGTTGCGCTCGTCTGGCTATCGCGGATCCGTCGTGGCTGGTCGGCTTCTTTCCACGTCGTGATCCGTTCGAGTCGGTACATCCGTGGCACTCGGGCACTGTCGGCGACGAAGTACCAGATGCCGGCCTTGGCGAACAGCCCGCAGGGATCCACGACCAGGTCGCGTGGGCCTGACTCGTGTGGGCTGTCGTACTCGATCCGTAGCCGACGACCTCGCCGCACTGCGCCGATCAGCGAAGCCGGAGTCGTGCCGAAAGCTTGTGCCTGACGCCAGGGGCGGCTGTCCACGTGCACTACGTCGGTGAGAGGCAGGAGCTCATGAACTCGACGTGGCTGTGCAGCGGCGATCTTGGAGAGCGCGCGCTGGCTTTCGACCGATGCGTTGAGCTCCGCACGTTGCTTCTCATCCAGCCCAGTGAGAACCGCCGCAGTCCGCCTCCGTCCGACACCGCCCCGTCACCTGCCTGGCGCCGGCGCCGTCGTACCGGCAGTTCCGCGCACTTTTCCTGCCAATGGCTCGTTGGGACACGCGAGACATCGATCGGCTCTGGCCCGCTGACCACTGCGGCAGACGGTAAGGGCCCGGCGTCCCGAAGCCGGGATGCCGGGCCCCCCTTACCGGGGCGCGATCAGGCGGGGCGGATGTTCTCAGCCTGCGGGCCCTTCTGGCCCTGCGTGACGTCGAACTCGACCTTCTGGCCCTCCTGCAGCTCGCGGTAGCCCTGGCTGGCGATGTTGGAGTAGTGGGCGAAGACGTCGGGGCCGCCGCCCTCCTGCTCGATGAAGCCGAAGCCCTTCTCGCTGTTGAACCACTTCACTGTGCCCTTGGCCATGACTGTCTCCTTTGAGGGAAACCGGACACGCACCGTGCGCGACCGGGAGGTGATCGCCCTGGTCCGGAGAGGCGCTGAACAGCAAGAACGCCCGTGAGGCGATCACGGGCGAACGGAACTTCGGAACCACGACTGCTGATCACAACGCTATAACGGCATGACGGAAGCCGCCAGCGAAAACGCGCCAGCATCCGGGCCGAGTTCGATGGAGCACCCCATCGGCTTCCTGCATGGCCGGCGGGGGCGGCGAGCGCTTCGGGGACACCGCCATCACCGCACTGGCTGGAGGCGGCCGGACGTCTCCGCAACGCGGGCATCAGCGTCCTCGGGCTCCACTGGACCGCCTGCGAGAAGCGGTAGTCGCTCCACGGGCCGGACTCTGTCTGCCCGGCGAAGGAAGCTGCCTCAGGGCCCTCTCAGCCCGCTTGCTCCTGAGCGCCGAGGACACCCGAGTCTCGACTACTGCGAGTGGACCAGTGCCGAGGCCCGCCGGGAGGCAACGAACGCCGGACAACACGACAGGGTGCACGAGATCTTCTCCAGCACCGGGCGAACGGTTCGGCCACGGAAGGTGGTACCGCTTTCACCTCCCTGTTCCCGGTCGCCGGCGTGATCCGATCGTGCCGAGGCACGCTGGGGGTGCCCCGCTCCGTCGGGAAAAGGAGATCGCACAGGCAATGGATCACCTGTCCCGCTCTCCGGGTACCGTCAGGGTATGAGTCATCCGCACCCCGAGCTGAAAGCCGCCCCGCCCCTTCCCGAAGGAGGGCTGCGGGTCATCGCCCTGGGCGGCCTGGGTGAGATCGGCCGCAACATGACCGTCTTCGAGCACGCGGGCAAGTTGCTCATCGTCGACTGCGGCGTGCTGTTCCCCGAGGAGACCCAGCCCGGCGTGGACGTGATCCTGCCGGACTTCACCTCGATCCGGGACCGGCTGGACGACATCGTGGCCGTGGTACTCACCCACGGCCACGAGGACCACATCGGCGGCGTGCCGTACCTGCTGCGCGAGCGGTCCGACATTCCCCTGGTCGGCTCCAAGCTGACGCTGGCGTTCCTGGAGGCCAAGCTCAAGGAACACGGCATCCGGCCGCGCACGGTGCGGGTGCGGGAGGGCGACCGGCGCGGCTTCGGGCCCTTCGACTGCGAGTTCGTGGCGGTCAACCACTCCATCCCCGACAGCCTCGCGGTCGCGATCCGCACCCGGGCCGGGATGGTGCTGCACACCGGCGACTTCAAGATGGACCAGTTCCCTCTCGACGACCGCATCACCGATCTGCGCGCCTTCGCCCGCCTCGGCGAGGAGGGCGTGGACCTGTTCCTCACCGACTCCACCAACGCCGAAGTACCAGGCTTCACCACCTCCGAGCGAGAGCTGAACCCGGCGATCGAGCAGGTGATGCGCACCGCGCCGCGCCGGGTCATCGTCTCCAGCTTCGCCAGCCACGTGCACCGCATCCAGCAGGTCCTGGACGCCGCCCACCAGCACGGCCGCAAGGTCGCCTTCGTCGGCCGGTCGATGGTCCGCAACATGGGCATCGCTCGTGACCTGGGGTATCTGAAGGTCCCGTCCGGTCTGGTGGTGAGCACGAAGGAGCTGGAGAAGCTCCCGGACCACAAGGTCACTCTGGTGTGCACCGGCTCCCAGGGCGAACCGATGGCCGCGCTGTCCCGGATGGCCAACCGTGACCACATGATCCGCATCGGCAAGGGCGACACCGTCCTGCTCGCCAGCTCCCTGATCCCCGGCAACGAGAACGCCATCTACCGGGTGATCAACGGACTCACGCGGTGGGGTGCCCACGTGGTCCACAAGGGCAACGCCAAGGTGCACGTCTCCGGGCACGCCAGCGCCGGCGAACTCGTCTACTGCTACAACATCGTCAAGCCGCGCAACGTCATGCCCGTACACGGCGAGTGGCGCCATCTGCGGGCCAACGGCGACCTCGCCATCCGTACCGGTGTCGACCCCGAACGGGTCGTCATCGCCGAGGACGGCGTCGTCGTCGACCTGGTCGACGGGCGGGCGTCCATCACCGGCAAGGTCCCCGCCGGCAACGTCTACGTGGACGGCATGGAAGTCGGCGGCGCCACGGAAGCGTCGCTCAAGGACCGCCTCACCCTCGCCGCCGAAGGCGTGGTCACGGTGGTGGCGATCGTCGACGCAGACACCGGCGCCCTCGCCGAGGCCCCCGACTTCCTGGCCCGGGGCTTCGTCCACGACGACGCCACCTTCGAGCCGGTCGTCCCCGTCATCGAGAAGACCCTGGCCACCGCGGCCGAGGAAGGCGTCGGGGACGCGCGCCAACTCGAACAGCTCCTCGCCCGCGCCGTGGCGAACTGGGCGTTCCGCACCCACCGTCGCAAGCCGCTCATCATCCCCGTCATCATCGACGCCTGAGCCGCGGCCCGGTAGCACGGTCCGCGGTTCCGGTGGCGGCCCGGCGAGCATCGAGGTCGGGCACGCCCGGACCGGACGGTGGCGAAGCGCCGGGCTCGACGAGGCGGATCGCCTCGCCGCGGGCGGCCGGCAGGTCCGCGAGGGAGTCGGTGTTGCGGACGACGGCCCTGTCGCCGCGCTCCAGGGCCGCCTGCGCAAACTCGCGGCCGAAGCCGCGGGAGGAACAGGTGACATGGCGGCGGTGCACCCCGCTCAGATGTTGCACAAGATCGGACAGCGTCCACTCGGGGCAGGTCGGCACCTGCACGTCGTGGCTGGGCACGACGGCGACCGCTGCCCGGAACACGACCGTCTGTGCGTCGTTCAGCCCGCAGCAGGACGGGGAACGAATGTCCTTGCCACGCGGATGCCTACCGTCACCCCGGACAACCGCAGTCGATTTTCACAGCAGTACAGCGGTACAGCGGCACGCAAGGCGCGCAACACCGGCCGCGTGCCCTCGGACAAGGAAGTGCCCTCATCCCGGAATTCCAGTTCGGCGCGCCACCGACCGAGCCCACCGCATCTGGGCCATTCCCCCAGGCGAGTCCCCGGCTACGCCCCGCCCGCAACGCGCGCATGGGCATGCGCACGTCGCGGGCCACTGCACGGGACGCGCGAGTGGACAGCGCGGGTGCCGGTGAAGCGGTCAGATCGCGGGACTCATCGATTCAGCCGCCGCTCTTGCGCCTGAACGACCGCTGGCTCGCAGCCGGGCCGTGCGCCGAACGCACCTTCGACGCATCGGACTTGGCGGCAACATCAGCGGCATCCGCCTGCGCACCGCGCTTGCGCGCCAGGGCTTCGCGGAACTTCCGCTTGAGGTCGTAGTTGCCGTCGCTGTCCGGCTCCAGAGGGGACGTCTCCGGGGCAGCCGGCTCCGAACCTTCCGTAGATACGGGCTCTGCGGTCATGGTGACCTCCTGGGTTCGGGGGGGGTGGGCAAGCACAGCTTGTCATGCCGGGGCCAGTGCGAGGCGCCGGCAACATCATCCTGCTCCGTTTCGGCGGGCATCCCTCTCGCGGCCAAAGGCGTTGACCTCGTAGGTGAGGCACACAGGACGGCTTCGGGCCGGGGCCGAGGGTTGTCGATCCCGTGGCCAGGCTGCCAGGGCAACGGCTCTCAGCCGTTGCGACGCACGAGGGCGGCCCTGCGGGCCTCGGCGAGCTTGCGTGCCTCGCCCGCCTTTCGGGACTTGCCGCCGGCGCCGCGGGAGGTGCCCTTGCTGGTGCCGAGGCCGCGGAAGGGAGCGTTGGTGTTCTTGGGTCGGGGGACGGCGGGCTCGCCGTCGAGCGGGATCCCGGAGGGAGTCTTGGCGCCGGTGATCCGGCTCAGCTCCGCCTCGCCCGAGCGCACCTTGGTGACGGTCGGCTCGATGCCGGCCCCGGCCATCATGCGGCTCGTCTCGCGGCGCCGGCCCGCCGGCACGAGCGTGACCACGCTGCCGGACTCACCGGCGCGGGCGGTGCGGCCCGCCCGGTGCACATAGTCCTTGGCATCGGTGGGCGGGTCGACGTTGACCACGAGATCGAGGTCGTCGACGTGCAGGCCACGGGCCGCGACATTGGTCGCCACCAGAACGGTGATCTGGCCGTTCTTGAACTGCGCCAGGGTCCGTGTGCGCTGGGGCTGGGACTTGCCGCTGTGCAGGGCCCCGGCGTGCACCCCGCTGGCCCGCAGATGCCGGGTGAGCTGGTCGACGGCGTGCTTGGTGTCGAGGAACAGCAGTACGCGGCCGTCGCGGGCGGCGATTTCCGTGATGACGGCGTAGCGGTCAGGGCCGTGGACGACCAGAACGTGGTGCTCCATCGTCGTGACGGTGCCCGCGGCCGGGTCGACCGAGTGGACGACGGGGTCGTGGAGGTAGCGGCGGACCAGTTGATCGACGTCGCGATCGAGAGTGGCCGAGAAAAGCATCCGCTGACCGTCGGGGTGCACCTGGTCGAGCACGTCGGCAACCTGCGGCAGGAATCCCAAGTCGCACATCTGGTCGGCCTCGTCCAGCACGGTGATTCTCACCCGTCCCAGGCGGCAGGCGTTGCGCTCGATCAGGTCGTGCAGGCGTCCGGGGGTGGCGACGACCACCTCGGCTCCCTGACGCAGCGCGGCGACCTGCCGGCCGATCGACGTTCCGCCGACGACCGTGGCGATCCGCAGCCGCAGTGCCTCGGCGTACGGCGCCAGCGCCTGGGTGACCTGTTGGGCCAGCTCCCGGGTAGGCACCAGGATCAGAGCAAGGGGCTGCTTCGGTTCCGCGCGCCGCCCGGCCGTCCGTGCGAGCAGCGGCAGGCCGAATGCGAGCGTCTTGCCTGATCCGGTGCGCCCGCGTCCCAGGATGTCGCGCCCCTCCAGGGCATCGGGCAGTGTGGCGGCCTGGATCGGAAAGGGTTCGCGCACCCCGAGTTCACTCAGTGTCCGCAGCACCTCCTTCGGCAGTTCCAGACCGGCGAAGGTGACGGCCGGGAGCAGCGCCGGGGTCGTTGCCCCAGGCTGGGCGGGACTGCCCTCAGCGATGCCGGAGTCATTGGGATGCTTCATAAACAGCCTTCCGCAAGGGAACTTACCGAGGAAGGCCCGGCAGGTTTGAACAGCCCATGCACAAGCCGAACAGAACAGACAGAATCGCCCACCGCGACGACCACGCAAACGCGCGATGTTAACACACGGCATAACCTCGCGCCGCTGATACCAATCGCCCCTGTGTACGGGGCTGGCGGCGGGTCGGCCTGGAACAACCGTTCCACTTGAAGAACGGCCGCACTCCACGAGCGGGTTGTCGAGCCACGCATCGAGCCTTACGAGCGGGGCGCCGGGCGGGGCAGCAGGCCCCTGCTGCGGGTGCAGCTCAGCAAGCCGGACGCCGTCCGGCCCCGCGCTGACCATTTGCTGACCCGGACGCGGCGGTCAACGCTTCGGCCTGCGGAAGATCCCAAACGCTAGATCTTGGACTTATGCATGGTGCGCAGCAAAGACGACGAGGAACACCCATGACCACCGCACCCGCCAGCCCCGACCCGACCATGGAAGCCATAAGCCAAGCGGGCACCGAAGGCCGAGCCGGTGACATCGCTTCTGCCCGCCAGAAGCTTCTGACCCTGTGGTCCGCGGTCGGTGTCACGGACGACCCGCTTCACCGCTGCTCTCTCGCTCACCGCCTGGCAGATCTCTATGAAGATCCCGCCCAGGCCCTTGCCCGGGACGTCCGGGCCTTGGGTGGCAGACTGCTGGCGCAGGCGCTCACGGCGCCAGGGTAGAGGAGACCACACACACGGAGCGCGCGGCGTCCAGCGGCTCCTGCAAGCCGGCCACCACGTAGCGAAGCCGGTGCCTCGCCAACCGGCACACCGCATCATTCCGCAGAAACGCGAAACTCGAATTCGGGACGGTCCCACGGCACGGCCGGCGGGTTCGCAAACGCGGTCCCGATCCGCACTGCACCGGCGCGGTGGTAGAAGTCCTCGGCGGGAAGATGCGACACAACCTTGACACGGTCGAGCCCGGCGGCACGGGCCTCGGACTGCATGTGCGCGACGAGCAGCCGTCCAATACCCCGTCCTTGCGCTTCGTCGGCGACGAACAGCAGGTCGAGCTCCGGTGGAGCGAGGACGAGCGAGTAGAACCCGAGGACCCGGTCTCCGTGCTCGTCGGCGCCGACGGCCACAAAGGTACGGTGGGCCTCGATGTAATCAGGACCCACCCTGTAGCCCGCGACTGCGGCTGCGTACTTACCCTCGTAGGCGCGTGAGCCACGCACGAGCCGCGTGAGCCGTTTGGCATCCCGCGCGACGGCCCTCCGTATCATGACCGGCTGGCTGATCGGGGAAGTGCGTGAACTCATCGGGAGAGTATTTCGCACCGGAGAGTGCCGCCGTGCGGCGGGTCGGCTGCTCGGGCAGGATTCCGGCACCGCTCCCGGGGAACCGCCTGCCCTGGCGCCGATCGACCAAGCCATTGCCGCCGCACCGACCGCCGCCGACAGCAACTGGGACGCCCGAACCGCTGCGGAGGAGCCAGAGAACGGGGTGGTCAACCGCTGCTTCCCCTGGGCCTGCCGCAGCGAGGGCCAGCCTGTGCAGGACGACTTCAGGCCGGCCTCGTGAGCCGCATCAGGAGACTCCGGACTTTGCGTCAGAAAACGGATGTGTCCGGGTTGATCGCACCAAGTCCCTGGGTCGTGTGTTGCGCATCGGCCGTATAACGCGTGCCGTCGCTGTCTCCTTGCTTCGGGTGGCTCCCAAGAGGACAACCCAGTGCAACGGCGCCCGAGCCGGCGTTGTAACCCACCTGTTCGGAAACCCCGCCAGCCCGCGCCCGCGGGGCTTCTCGTCGCACGCCGCTCTCACACGCCTATCACCGACTGCGTCGACTCCCCCAGACCAGGATGCCCTGACCTGGCATTACGCGCTCATCTTGGACTGGCCTGGACGCCCACGGGCGGTCTCTACAACCTGCCATGGGTGGTGCCACGGCGCAGACTCACCAGCGTGGTCAGCAGCCGGTCGACGAAGACGAACTTGTGCTTCGCCCCGGCTCCTACAGCCCGCCGCCGCGGCCAAGCCGTCAAGCGTGCCGGGTGCCGTTCGTGCCACAACGGCCCTACTTCAGCGATGAGTTCAGCGATCACCGTCGGCGACATCCCGGTGACCCGGTACTCCGCCACGATCAACTCACGCGCCCCAGTCCCCATCATGCGCAGTTCAACAGCTACCCACCACCGAGCCACGGCCCACCGTGCACCTTGTTAGAAGCCCTTGACGCTCCACTCCTGGACGCCCGCACGGTTGTTCGTCCACAGGGTCAGCCAGGTGCCGTCGGCCAGCGAATTGCCCTTGGGCGTGACGGCTTTGCCGAGCCGGTTGGTGATCGTGGCGCCGTCCGGCCCGAACAGCTGAGAGCTCGCCGAGCTGTTGCAGGTCCACAGGGTCAGCACGGCTCCGTCAGTACCCTCGGCGTCGCCCTGCGGGGTCAGGCACTTTCCACTCGCCTTGTTGACCAGGCGGCCGTTGACGTATGCCCAACGCTGGCTCTCGGCCCCGGTGCAGTGCCACACCGTGACGACGGTGCCGTTGGCAGTGCCGTCGCCCTGGGGTGTGGCGCAGACGAAGCCCGGTTTGTTGAAGTTGGACATCCACCCCCAGCCGTCGACCGCCTTACCGGCGTCGGGGACGATGGAGAACACCACGCGGTGCGGGCCGGCGGAGTCCTCCAGTGCCTCGTTCAGTCCCCACAGTCGCCGGGCGTTCCGGTCCCAGGACAGGCCTTGCGTCAGATACGGCGCCTGGGTGAGTACATGGGGGGCGTTGCCCTCACTGGCCACGTGGATGCAGGAGAAGCCTGACGGCCATGAGCCGGGGCAGTCGCCACTCATGTAGAAGTTCTCCCCGTCGGTGGCCGTGCCCTGCACGTTGTACACGGGCGTGGTGTAGCCCTCGGTGTGCGAAGCCACGCGGGTCGGCAGGCTCGAACCGAGCTGGGACAGCGGCCAGCGGACGATCCGGGCCCCGGCCCCCGACCGGTTCTCCACCGAGACCAGGGACGGCGTGGACGTCGACCGGTCGATGCTCAGGCTGCTCAGGCACAGAACTCCGTTGGTGGGGCCGCAGCTGCGAGGGTTGTCGTTGGGGAACGGGTGGCCGTTGGTTTCGTCGGGGTTGACGTCCGGCTTGGTGGTGTAGCGCGCCACCAGCGGCAGGGCCCAGCGGTGGTAGCGCGCCGAGGTCCGGCCGCCGCTCAGGCCGGTGGCGGAGGCGCTGGTGTCGCTCATTCTCCACAGGTGCCTGAGGTCGTACACCTGCAGTTCGACGCCGTTGGCCACGAACAGCCGGTCGCCGTACCAGGCGATGCCGTCCGCGTGCGAGCGGTGGGCCGGTACCTTGAAGTTGCCGTTGACGGGCTCCACGAGCGCCACATGGCCGTACGACACCTGATCACCAGTCGACTGAGCGATGGAGACGCGGGTGTACTCCTCATATGGGCTCTGGGAATCGCCCTGGACGTACGTCCCGTAGTACCAGGACGCGGCGTACAGGTGCCGACCGGCGTACAGGCCGTCGGCAGTCGCGTCGTGCGAACCGGAGAAGCCTTGCGGCATCCAGCCGCCGATCTTCGTGCCGGAGCTGTCCTTGTCCGTGTAGCCGGTCCGGTCGTCGGCGTCGTCCCAGCAGAAACCGTCGTACTTCAGGGTGCCGTTCAGCCCGGTGCCGTGACACAGGGACGGGCGGCCGGTACGGGAGCCCAGTACGTCGGTGACGGACGCCCTGGCGACGCCGGCCGATTCGGCGGAGGAGATGAGGCCGGACTTGTCTCCGTCCACGCGGGTCAGCGTGAAATCGGCGGAGAAGGAGTCCAGTGCGGGAGCCGCCTGAGCGGACTGCACGGGCAGCAGCAGGGTCGCGGTCAGGGTCGCCCCGACTGTGGGAAGTAGAAGGCGCCGTATGCGCTCGAACGCTTGTTTCACAGCGTGCAGGCTATAACCACAACTAGCGCCTGGGTGCGCGGCCTTGATGTCGGCGCGCGTGTCGGTTTTCTCGGTCTCTGTCCTCGCAGCATGGGCGAGCCGGTTGACGCACAGGGCCCGGGATTTGCGGCTCGCCCCGCTCGTCGGCTTGCTGCGCCCGGTTTGAGCGGCCCGCGGGGCGTGGACGATGGCGCCCTGATTGACCTCCGGAATCAGCCCGTACACGAGGATGCAGGAGGCGTCGATCCAGCCCGGCGAGTCCGGGTCGGTGGACTGCCGTGTCGCAACCCCGGGTGATGGCACGCCGGTCCAACTCCCAGACAGCCTCGGGGCCTCACTCGGCGAGTGTCTCCTTGGACTCCCATCGAATGCAGCATGCGAAGCAGAAAGGCTTCCTGCTGGCCCATCTCTTTCTGCCGTCACCTAGACCATGATCTCGGCCACAGGCCTTGCGACTTCGACCTGATGGGATCGTTCGCACGCTTGTCCCCAAAGAGAAGTCGCAGGTTTGTTACTACTCACCAGACGACGGACAGTCCTCGGCGCGATCGTCGCAGTTGTCCTCGGATCCGAAACCACCGCCACCAGCTACGTCGGCGGCTCTGACAGCCCGCCGCCTGTTCACGGTCCCGGCGCCCAGGCAGCAGCCGCAGCCGCCACGCCGAACACACCCAACGCTCCGGAGGCAGGCCCCGCCGTTTAGTGGCGGGAGACCCGGATGGCAGGCGGCAGCAGGTCCAGCACGGATATCAGAGGCGGTCACATCGGACTGGGCGTCACGATCATCGCCGTAATCGTCATTGCCGCGCGCGGGTAGCCGTCGCCCGCGCCGGGTCGCCCAGGGCGTCCACAAGGTGCCCCGCAGCGGCGGGCGGCCGTCGCTGTCCACGGCGTGCGGGTGATGGAAGGCGCCGTCCGACTGCTGCGAGCGCCCCATGAAATGCCCTGGCGCCCGCGATACCGCACCCCTGACGGTTGGGTGTGGAGCCTATGCCTCGGCGCGGGTCGTGCATTTCCGTAGTCGCGGAAGCCACCGCCGGCCCCGCCTCGGTGGTGGGCTTCGCCCGTCCAAACACCAACAGCCCTGCCTCGTCTCTGCGACAGGGCGCGAGCCACGCTCCATCCTTCACCGGACTCAGTCAGCCTTCCAGCTACGAGGGATTCCCATGGTCCCAGCGATCTCCAGATGCAGGCTCATACTCACAGCCGCTGCCACAGTGGCCGGACTCGTCGGCATCCTCCTCCTTCCGGCACCATCGGCAGCGGCCGCCGTCGGCAGCCTCTCCTGTGGCTCGTCGACGGATGTCCGCTACAGTCCCGGCCTGCAGGTCGCGCGGCAGACGGTTCATGTCACGGTGGACGGCAATCTCGCGCCGTGCACAGACACCAGCGGTCAGGGGATCACGGCAGGTTCGTACGGCGCACAGTTCCACGCGGTTCGTTCCTGCGCCGACCTCCTGACTCCGGCTACTGGCGAGTTCACCATCGACTGGAACGCCGGCACCCACGGATTCAGCAGGATCAGCTACAGCCGGACCGCCACGATCGTGGGCGGCACCATCGTCACCACAGAGGTCGGCACAGTGGTGGCAGGCGACTTCGTCGGACAGAGCACTCTGTTCCAGACCGTCGGCCCTCACAACCCTGTGGAATGCACGACCGACCAGGGTGTACGCCTGGTTCACACCAACGGCAACCTGACGATCACCCCTGCCTGAGCAGCCGGGCTCGAGGCCGGCACCCGGACTTCCGACGCCACCGCGGCCCCACACACAGCGCTCGTCGCGATACCCGACGACGTCGACCCCGGTGTCGTCTGGGCGCCACCGGCGGTCATCGAGGAGGCATCGGGCCCGATCGTGTACCTGCTCATGTCCTACAGCAAGGCTGAGGAGGTGTCCTACAGCAAGGCTGAGGAGGTGTCCGAGTACGCCGCTGCGCCGGCTCGCGAGCACGGACTCATCTGTTCGATCCGCAAGGAGAATGCCTTCACCTGTGAGCTGCTGACCGTGCTTTCAACGGGCAGACACGAGGAAGATGCCCGCAATGAGGAGGCCGCGCGGTAGGCCGTGGCGGTCTTCTCGTAGCGGGCGACTCGTAGCGGTCGTCGGCTGAGTGGCAGTGAACGTCAGGCCCGGACGCGGTGGACGGAGAGCGAGACAGCCCAGCTTCCGACACCAAGAGGCCACCGACGTTCATCTTGATGCTCGCCATAGAACAACATCCGAAGTGACGCCGAGACGACTCTCTCAGAAACCTGCGCAGCCACAAGGCCGAGGGCCGCAGCAGCGCCGCTGCCTTGCCGAGCCGCTCGAGCCGGCGGCGCATTGCGCGACGGTCACAGAGCGGTGTCCTCCCACTCCGCCGGCTGGTCATAGATCTTCTGCAGCAGTTCGGCGAAAGTGTCGCCCTCCAGGAGGACGGCGTTGTACTGCAGCGGGATCCGCTTGTCGTTGATCACCGCGGTGGGCGTACCGGGGCCTTCGGGTTCCTTCACTCCCCCGGCTTTCTCGTAGGTCTTCTCGGAGGCGGTGACGAAAGCGCGGTACTTCATGGATCTCACGGCCGCGTCGAACTTCGCGCTGCGCAGGCCTTCCACTTTGCCGGCCAATTGAAGCAAGTAGGCGTCGGTGTAGCCGTCGACGCTCTCCTCGGGCTGGTTGGCGTACAGCACCTCGTGGTACTCCGCGAACTTGCCTTCCTCCAGCGCGGCGCGCAGCGCGTTGACCGCCTTCTTCGAACCGCTGCCGCCGACCCGGTCGTCCAGGAAGGAGGCGAGGGTGTACTCGGCTTTGGCCCAGCGGTCGAGCAGCGCCTGCCGCAGTTGCGGACCGCCGCCGGTTGTCTCGAACTCCTCGCAGTACGGACACCGGGGGTCCTCATACAAGTGCACCTTCACCGGCGCGCCGGGATCGCCGACCGAGATGGTGATGCCATCCGCGCCGAGCCTTTCCGGCAGTTCCTCAACGCTCGCGAAGTCAGCCTCGTGCTCCGCCGCCCGCTGCCCGCACCCCGCCATCAACAGCACCGCGGCCGCGCACAGCACAGCCCACCGGCCCCCACGCACCATGCGTCATCCCCTCCACTGAGAACAGCGTGACCTTAGATCATCAGTGCGAAAACCGCACCAGCAAGAACCCACCACCACGCCCGCCCGCAGGTGCTGTGCCGGCGCAGTCTCCCCAGGTGGGCGCCTCCCACCGGCCTTGGCGGCCGGCGCCGCCCCGTGACTGTGGCAGGCCCGTGTGCCCGGCACGGATCTCCGACGCCTGCTCGGCGAACGTCACATCCCCCACGTGGTGCACCCTCTCGATTCACCACTCCGAGGCTCCGACAGGCCCCAAGGCTTTACGCGGGCGCGCCTACGTGATCAGCTTCGGCCTGTCATGAACAGGCAGCCTCTCGGAGGCTGTGGGGAAGGGAAGAGCGCGCCGATGCGCAGCGCCACAGAAGAAGCAACTCAGCCGTGCCCGGAGTGCGGGGCCGAGATCCGTGCGGACAGCCGATTCATCGCTTGGTGCGCCGTATGTGACTGGAACGTGGATCCGGCAAGGCCGGAGGAGAAGCAGGGACGGCTGGAGAGGGCGCGGCGCAGCCTGGCCCGCCGGCACGGTGAGAAGCTGCTCGCTGAGGTGACCACCGGTGGGACGCTGAGCCCAGGGCGGGACGCCCCCGCGCTCTTCGCCTACGCGATTGCGCTTGGCGTTCATGGCGTGACCCTGGCCTTGGTGGCGGGTGGGATCTGGTGGGTCGTGAGCGGATGGGGCGGTGCCGGGATGGTGCTGGGCCTGTTCCTCCTGGCGCTTGCGTGGCCGCTCCGGCCGCGGCTGCCTGGGCTGCCCAAGGACGGGCCACTTCTGCACCGTGCCGAGGCGCCTGAGCTGTTCGCGCTGATCGACGAGGTCGCCCGCGTGGCCGGCACCCGTGGTGTGGACGTGATCGCTGTTGACGCGGAGGTCAATGCGGCCGTTACGACCTACGGCCTGCGCGGTCGTCGTCTGCTGACGCTGGGGCTGCCCCTGTGGGAGATCCTCGCGCCGCAGCAGCGGATCGCGCTGCTGGGCCATGAGCTCGGCCATTACAGCAACGGGGACACCCGTCACGGGCTGGTCGTTGCTACCGCGTACCGTTCGCTGAGCACCTGGCGCTACTACTTCACCCCGATCGCGAATCCGTCTCCCATCGAGATGGTCGTCAACCTGGCCTGCATCGTGCCGTACTCGCTGCTCCAGGGCATGCTGATGCTGCTGGACCAGCTGACGCTGCGCGCCGCTCAGCGCGCCGAGTATCTCGCCGACTCCGTGGCCGCCCGTGCCGGCTCCACCGACGCCGCGGTGGGGCTCATGGACCGGCTCCTCGTCGCGGACTCGGCCGTCAACACCCTGCGGCGCGAGGCCAACAAGCCCGGGGCCGCACGGCGCGGCACCGGGCAGGGCGAGGACCGGGGCGACGAGCTGTGGGGACACCTCGCCGCCCACATGGATTCGGTCCCGGAGTACGAGTACGAGCGTCAGCGGCGTGTCGGCGCCCTGAGGGGGCACAGCGTCGACTCGACCCATCCGCCGACTCATCTGCGACGGGAGTGCCTGCTCGCTGGCGCGCTCGCGCCTGCGGCCGTGGTGGTGGACGGCGACCGCGAACGCCGCATCACCGCAGAACTCACCGACGCGCGCAGCACGGTGGCCCGAAAGATCATCCGGGACGGCTTCGGCGGTTAGGGCCCTCGGCCCGGCCCCTCGGTCGACGCAGGATTGCAGGAAGCCGGTCATGGCCGACAGGTCAGCAGCTCGCTGACGTGCCGTGGGCGGGCTGATGGGGCGGGCTGGCAGCAGTTCATGAGCTGCTGGGCCGGTGCGTCGGGAGGAAACGCCGTCGTTTCCGGTGGCTTCCCCATGGGGGCTGACCTGAGAGATCGGCCAGTGCCCGGTGTGGGGGCACCTCGGCCCACCCCTGGAGGCACCCGTCGGGCCGTGGCGAACGCCACCGGGCGTGCCTGGTGTTCACCTGTCGGAACCGGTTTCGGCGGCGCAGCGGCGGATCAGGTCGGTACGCGAGGTGATCCCCAGGCGCTCGAAGATGCGACGCAGGTGATAGTCGACGGTGCGTGGGCTCAGGAACAGCCGGGCTGCCACCTCCTTGTTGGTCGCGCCTTGGGCGACCAGCCGGACGATCTGGCGCTGACGGGAGGTCAGGCCTTGGCAGCGGGCTTCCAAAGCGGGGCCCCCATCCTCAGCGGGAGCCCCGTCCTCCGCAGGGTCCCAGTCGCCCCCGGTGGCACGCAGCTCGGCCCGGGCCCGGTCGAGCCACAGCCGCGCGCCGTGTCGGCGAAAGATGTCGGCCGCCTCTCGCAGCTGGGCGCGGGCGTCCGCCCGTCGGCGCTCGCGGTTGAGGTACTCGCCGTAGAGCAGGCTGGTGCGGGCCAGTTCCAGTTCGCGATCGCCGATCGGGTGCAGACGCAGAGCGCGCCGGAAGTGTTGCTCGGTGTCGCCGGTTTCCAGCAGGGCGCGGCAGCGGGCCGCCAGCGCGGTCGGCCATCCCCGGCCGACCGCCTCCGCCCATGGGGCGAAAGCCGCCGCGGCGCCCTCCGCCCGTCGCCGGTCCCCGGCGCGGACGGCGGCCTCCACGTAGCTGGGCACGGCCTCGATCGCGACACCGGGATGTCCGAGCCGCGTACGGACGAGCCGGCGCAGTCTGGCAGCCGCCGCGGCCCAGTTTCCGGAGGCGAGATCGAGGTGGGCCAGGCCCCACAGGCCCAGGGCAGAAGCGAGGCCCAGGCCGTGCGCCTGTGCTTCGCCGACGACGCGGTCCTCGTACTGCCCGCAGGCCCCGGCGTCTCCGGTGATACCGGCTGCGAGCATCAGAATCCCCATCAGATTGCGGAGACAGGTGAGGTGTCCCGTTTCGCGGGCGAGCCGCAGCGCCTCGGTGGCGGTGAGCGCCGCGGTGTCCGGTCCGCTCAGCCAGCACTCCGGATACGCGAGGTACTGCAGCGCGTGCACCGTCATCGGTGCGTCACCTGCCGTGCGCGCCAACTCCACCGCGCGGGTGGCCAGCGCACGCGCGCGGGCGTCGTCGGCGATGAACAGCGCACCGTGCGACGCCCAGGCGAGCAGCAGGGGATCGTCCATCTGCCCGGCCGTATCGAGGCGCTCGCGCAACCGGGGCACCGCGGCCTCCGGCTGACCTTGCAGCGCGTCGGCGACCGCCAGCAGAACGTCGACGGCCAGTCGGCCCGCGTGCTGTTCCTTCCGCGCCGAGCCGTTGAGCACCGCCGAGGCGCGCCGGCCGGCCTGCACGGGTAAGGCTGCGTTTCCCGCGTACAGGCCCGCCTCCCCCGCTGACACCAGCGCCTTGACGGCCAGCGACGGGTTGTCACCGGCCAGCAGGTCGGCGGCGGTCAGGAGAGCGTCGTAGGCGTCCGGTGCCGCGGCGTGGTGGAGGGCGATCATGCCTTTCAGGTAGGCGATGTGCCCCCGTAAGGACGGCTGATCCGTGCCGACCAGGGTCTCGGCCTGTTCCAGCAGCCGGGCCGCCCGCCGCGGCCGTCCGGCGCGTTTGCTGAAGTCGGCCGCGGCGACCAGGCGGCTGGCGCGGCGGCCGTCCTCGTGCGTGAGCTGGGCGGAGCGTTCCATGAGCGCCGCTGCGTGCGCCGGATTGCCGTGCCGACGGGCGTATGCGGCCTGACGGTCCAGTTCGTCGGCCAGGTCGGCGTCGGGCTCCGACAGCAGGGCGGCCTCGTGCCAGTAACGACGGTCGTCGTGCGTGTCGGCGAGCACTTGCGCCAGCGTGGCGTGTGCCCAGTGCCGGTCGGCGAGGTCCGCTGCCTGCCAGATGGCGCGGCCGAGGTCGTCGTGCCGTAAGGAGATCAGGGTCTTGGAGGTGGTGAGCAGGCCGGCGGTCTCGGCCGGTTTCAGGGCCGACGGGTCGATGTCCGTCCGCTGGGCGGCACGGGCGAATGTCAGGGGGTCCAGGCCCGGTTCCGCGGCCAGCAGCAACAGCAGCCGCCGGCAGTCGTCGGGAAGCCGGCGGAATTCGGCGAGCCGGCGGCCCGCCAGGCGAGACGGCAGGGGCAGGGGGTCCGGCAGCCGGGACAGCCGGCTCAGCTCCGTGGGGGTGAGCGTCCGCAACAACTCCAGCAGGATCAGGGGGTTGCCGCCGGCTGCGTGGAGGAGCACCTCGCGCACCGGGAGTGCCACCTGAGAGGACCGGATGCGCGCGATGAGCCGCAGGCAGTCCTGGTCACTCAGACCCGCGAGCCGGAGTACGGGCACTCCCGATCCGGCGGCGCACCGATCGCTCTCCGTCCCGGCCAGGATCAGGACCCTCTCGGTGCTGATCCGGCGGGCCACGAAGCCTAGGGCGAACCGGGACTCGGCGTCGACCAGGTGCAGATCGTCCACGACGACCAGCACCGGACAGCGGCGGCCGGCCCTCGCAAGCAGCGCCAGCACGGCGCCGCCGACGAGCGAGCGCTCCTCGGACGGCGGCACGGGCCCGAGCAGCAGCCGCTGAAGCACTTCACGGCATTGCGCCGGCAGTTGAGGGAGGTCGGAGGCCAGCGGCCTGATCAGCCGATGCACCGTTCCGTACACCAGGTTCTGTTCGGCCGGTACTCCGTCAGCCCTGATCGTGCGGAAGTCGTGGGCCAGTTGGGATGCGTACCGCAGCATTGCAGTCTTGCCGATCCCGGGGTCACCGGTGAGGAGCAGGGCGCCTCCGCCGTTTGTGCGGCAGGCGTGGATCGCCGCCGCGAGCTGTCGGCGCTCGGCCTGTCTGCCGATGATGGGGGGTTGCTCGGTGCCGTACGTCATGACGCACGCTCCCGGCTCGACGCCTCAGGTCGAGAATAATGGCTATTCTCGACGGGTAGCGCAAGAGCCGGAGCGCCCGAAGTGCCGTTCTGCGGGGGCCTGTTGGATCCTGGCGGCACGGTTAGGCTTGGTTCGTGGCAGAGCCTGATTCTTTCGCAAAACAGTCCGGTGCCCTGATCCGTGACCGGCTGATCGAGGCGGCCGTTCACGAGTTCGGTGAGCAGGGCTACGACCGAGCGCGGGTGCAGGACATAGCCCGTCGTGCCGGGCTCTCCACCGGTGCGATCTACGGCAACTTCAGGAACAAGGCCGACCTGCTTGCCGAGGCGGTCGACCGCGGTCTGGCGGCTGCCGCACGCAAGTTGGTCGAGGCGCTCGACCGCGGAGCGGCCTCCACCGACCTGCTCGAGATGGTCGCCACCGACCTCTCCGATCCCCGTCGGCGCACGTGGGCGCCTCTGGTCAGCGAGGCGCTCGCCGCCGCGCGGAGGGACGACGAGGTCGCCCGAAGGGTCCACGCCGCCTTGCGCAGGGCGGAGGACAGGTTGACGGAACTGGTCGAACTCGCGCAACGGGACGGCTCACTTGCGCCCGAGGTCGACGCCGCCGCTTGCGCCCGCCTGGTGCTGTGTGTGTCCCTCGGGCTGGACGTACTCACCGCCCTGGACTTCGAGGGCCCTGACCGCAAGGCATGGACCGCACTGGTGCACAGGCTCTTCGCCGGGCTGGCTTCAGGTGCTGCCCGCACCGTGACCGCCGCACGGCGCTCGCCCGGGGGGCATCCGCGGCGCAGCATCAGCTGAATCAGGAGACGCCGTCACCACGAATCGGTGAAGTCGCCGGTGTTGCACCGGCCCGCGCGACGAGCACCGCCGAGTCGACGCTGGTCAGCAACTCGAACGGCAATCTCCCCGTTTTCACTGCGGGCGCGAAACGGTTGACAGCAAAAAGGCCGCACGTCACTCTACGGTCAACCAAGCGAGGCAATTATCGGTGAGGGAGAACCCCCTCGATATGCGCTGTCCGCTCCTGAGGAATTGACCGTCACGCATTCCTGTCCAGGCAAGAACAGCTGCCGCCGCCGGTCAACGCCCATTTTCCGTGCGTACCGGCAGATCCGGAGAAACCTCTTTCCAGCAAAGGAGGGAAATCATGCTGCACCGAAAACACGCGGTGCGTGCCGCCATCATGGCCATGGCCATGGCCCTGGCGGCCGGCGCCGTGCCCCCGGCCCTCTCGGCCGCCGCTGCTGCCCCCAGCGAGTCCCCGCAGTACCGCGGCCCGCAGGTCACGACCGTACGGTACGGGCCCATCACCATCCCGGCCGCTTCGGGGCACGACCACGGGGAAACGCGGAACCGACTCTCTTTCAACGTCCAGAAGCCGTGCGACGACTGCTTCATCACCGGATTCAAACCCAATCTGGTGTACGCGGACGGGTCGAACGCCAACGTCAACACGGGCCCCATGCTGCACCACATGGTGATGGGAAACCACTGGAAGAACGACGTCGTCTGCAACGGTCCGCAGCGCATATTCGCCTCCGGCAACGAGCGGGTGGAGAGCATCCTGCCCGCCGGATACGGCATCAAGGTCGGCAGAGGCGAGCGGTGGAACATGCTCTACGACATGATGAACCACGCCCCGGAGAAAAAGACGGTATACATCTCCGTCACCTACACACATGAACCCGCCACGGGTTCGCGGCTCAAGCCGGTGACACCGATCTGGATGGACGCGGGCGGATGCCTCGGCAGCGCCTACGACGTTCCGCAGGGAGTCAGCGAAAAGACCCGACGGTGGCGGTCCACGATCTCCGGGACGCTGGTGCACATGCGCGGCCACCTCCACCACGGCGGCCACTCGGTGCGGACCGAGAACCTCACCACCGGCAAGCCCTTGTGCACCATCGTGGCCGAGGAAGGCGGCAGCCCCGAGTTCATCGACCTGCACGGAAACACCGAGATCTCGGACATGCCACCGTGCAGCGGTGACCCTCTCGGCACGATCCACCGGGGAGATGTCCTGCAGATCACCAGCAGGTACGAGAGCTCGGGGCACTCACACGGCGACGTCATGGGGATCATGGCCGGCTGGGTGGCCCAGAACTGATCCACCTCAGGCGGTGGGGCACGAGCGCGCGCCCCGCCGCCCCACCGCCCTGCCATGGAGGTGATCACATGAACCCGGGTCCGTCCTCCCCCAGAGGCCCGTACGGCTGGACGCTGATCGTCGCCGACATGCTCATCTGCCTGGCCTGGGCGGGCAGCTTGTGGGCGGCGTTCCATGTGCAGGCCGGTCCAGCGGTGCGCACGGCCGCGCTGTTCGTGCATCTCGGGGCGCTGGTCATCGGACTGGGCTCGGTGCTGACCATCGACTACTACGGCACGCTGTGGCTGCTGGGACGGCGGAGCCTGCACCAGGCACTGGAGTTCGCCGGCCCGCTGCACGTGCCCGTGTGGGCCGGTCTGGCCGGACTGGTGCTGAGCGGGACCGTCCTCGACCCCGATCCACGAGCAGCCCTCACCCGGATCAAGCTGGTGCTCGTCCTGCTGATCGCACTCAATGGAGTGCACGCGCAAGCCCTGCACCGTACCCTGGCCGACCAGGCCGGCTCCCCGCCCCCGCGGCGGCTGCTCGTGCGCGGAGTGCTCTCGGCCGCGCTCTCCCAACTGGGGTGGTGGGGAGCTGTGACGATCGGGTTCATCAACAGTCAGTCATGACGGCGCTGAAGCCCGCCCTAGCTCATCCATGTGGCTCCCAGCTCCCTGCGTATTTCCGCAGCCTCGTCGCGGGCCCGTGCGGCGGCCGTGGCGTTCCCGGCCAGGGCGTGGGCCTCGGCCAGGGTGTCCAGGCCGGTGGCCAGCCAGGTCCGGGAGCCGATCTTCCGCCACAGGCCGGCGGCCGCTGCGGCGCGTCGACGAGCCTGTTTCACGCGCCCGACGGCGAGTTGTGCCTCCGCGAGCGCGTAGAGCGTCGCCGCCTCACCCCACAGGTTGCCGAATTCGCGGTAGGTCCACAGGGCACGGGCCAGTAGTCGGCGCCCCTGGCGCTGCGCGCCCTGCCGTACGAGCACGTCGCCGAGCCAACAGAGGGCATGTGTGGCGGTCAGCCGGTCGCCGAGGTTCTCGCTGATCGCGGCGGCCTGTCTGAAGCAGTCCGCGGCGGCCGGGTAGGCGCCGTGGGCGCGGTGGCTCTGTCCCAGGCAGCGCAGGGCCTGTGCTTCGCCGGGGCGGTAGCCGGCGTCCCGGCTGGCTCGCAAGCACTGCGAGAAGCGCTCCACGGCTGCCTCGACACGCCCCTGCTCCAGCTCTATGACGCCGATGCCGTTGGTGGCGTAGACAAGGCAGTTGACGTTTCCCGCGCTGCGGGCCAGCTCCGCCGCCCGCTCGAAATGGCGAGTGGCGGAGGCGTATTGACCCAGCAGTCGGTGCACGTACGCCAATCCGGCCGTGGCGCTGGCCAGATAGGCCGGGTCCTCTCCGTCGGCGAGCTTCAGCGCTTGCTGGAAGTGGTCCAGCGCCTCCGGATACCGGTCGAGAATGGTGGTGAGTTCGCCCAGGCACCGGTGGAGTTGCGTGGCGCTGCGCCGATGGCCGCCGCGCAGGGCGGCCTTGAGGGCCCGGCCCTGGAGCCGTTCCCAGTCGTCGAAGTGGCTTCCGATCTGGAACAGCGTGGTCAGTGCGGTGGCGAGCGCGGCCGCCGACATGATCTCTTCTCTGTCGAGTGCCTGGTCCGCCACGGCGATGAGGGACTGGCGCTCGGCGTTGAACCAGGCCTGTGGATCGCAGAGGAGTTGGGCGGCGTCTGCCGGAGAGGGCCGCCAGGACGCCAGGCCGGTCTGCGAGATGCCCTGGAAGTCGACACTGAGGCTGTCCGCGGCCAGGTCGGCAAGATAGAGGCTCGCCCCCAGCAGCCGGGACAGCGCGGCGGTACGGTCCTGCGCCGGCACCTCCCGCTCCGCTCTTTCCCGGCCCAGCAGGCGCACCAGGTCGTGCAGCCGGTAACGCATACCGGTCGGCCCCGTCGAGCCGGCCTCCACGAGATGCACTTCCACGAGGTCGTCGAGTACGGCTTCCGCACGGTCCAGATCCAGGTCCAGGAGTGCGGCCAGCGCCCAGGCGGCGAAGTCCGGTGTGGGCAGCAGGGCGAGCATGCGCAGGGCGTGCCGGTTCGTGGGGGTCATTCCCTGGTAGGTCAGCTCCAGGCTGGCCCGTACGGCTATGTGGCCGACGGCGAGTTCGTCCAGCTTGCGGTGCTCGTCCGCCAGCGCGCGGGCGACTTTGCCCAGCGGCCAGTGCGGTCGCGCGGCCAGCCGCGCACCGGCGACCCACACGGCCAGGGGAAGGCCCTGGCAGGTCGCCACGATGGCCCGGGCCGCGTCAGACTCGGCGCGGGTTCGGTCGACGCCGATCATCTCCCGCAACAGGGCGAGTCCCGTCTCGGAGTCCAGGACTCCCAGGGGGAGCCGGTGGCCGCTCAGGTCCGACAGGGTGGTGCGGCTGGTGACGATGGCGGCGCACTGGGCTCCGCTGGGCATGAGGTCGTTCACCTGCTGCGCATCGGCTGCGTTGTCCAGCACCACGAGTGTTCTGCGCTGCGCGAGCAAGGTGCGGTACAGGTGCACGCGGCCGGTGAGATCGGGGGGTACGGCACCGCCGCGTACGCCGAGCGCCCGTAGGAACGCCCCCAGGATCGTGAACGGCTCCACCCGGTCGTCGTCGAAGGCCCGCAGGTCGACGTAGAGCTGGCCGTCGGTGAACCGCGAACCGAGCGCATGCCCCGCGGATACGGCGAAGGCCGTTTTGCCCACTCCGGCCGGCCCGGTCACCAGCAGCGTCACCGGCCCCGCCGTCATCCGGCCGAGCATCCGGCAGGCTCCGGCCAGTTCCTGGTCGCGGCCCACGAACAGCGCGGGGGCAGGCGGAAGGAGGCGGGGCACGAGCTGTTGGCCGCTCGCGCCGCCACCCCGATCTTCTGGAGCGCCGCCACCGCTGTCGTCCTGCTGGATCCGGGCAGGCTCGGAAGGGGAGGCAGCGCCTGAGGCGGGAGCGAGGGCGGGGGCGGGAGTGAGGGTGGACGCGGGAGCGAGCGCGGGGGCGGCGGTCAGGATCTGCTGGTGCAGTCGGCGCAACTCTGGTCCGGGATCGGTGCCCAACTCCTCCGCCAGGCGTCGGCGCAGGAGGTCGTAGCGCTGAAGGGCGTCGGAGGCCCGCCCGCCGCGGTACAGAGCCAGCATGAGCTGTCCGGCCGCTCGTTCGTCGAAGGGATGCTCCTCGGTCAGAGAAGCGAGCTGGGGCAGCAGCATTCCGTGGCGGCCGAGGCGCAGCTGGACGTCGTTGAAGTCCAGTGTGGCGGCGAACCACTCCCGGAGCAGCCCTGCGCGCAGCGTGCCGAACCACGGTGTGTCGCAAGCCGAGCAGGGCTCTCCCTGCCACAACTCCAAGGCCTGCTCGAACAGTTCTGCGCCACGTGAGGCGTCCTCCGCCGCGCGGGCCCGCCGCACCAGGGCGCGGAACCGGTGGAGGTCCACGGCGAGTTGATCGGCCTCCACCGCATAGCCCCCTGAGGTCCTGTTGATGATGGCGTCTTTGCCTGCGGGTTCCAATGCCTTCCGCAGATGACAGACGTACCCGTACAGCGTGTTTCTGACCTGCTGCGGCGTGGTCTCCCCCCACACCCGGTCGATGAGCGCGGCGGTCGAGACGGCGCGGGGAGCGTCGACCAGCAACGCCGCCAGGACGGAGCGCTGTTTGGGAGGTCCCAACTCCACTGGTCTGCCGTCGATCTGAACCGCGGTGTCACCGAGTACGCGGAACTCCACTGCCATCACACCGCTCCCCCCTTGGGCGCCGTCCCACGATGTCGAAGGCGGCTCGGAGCGGCCAACTCAAGATCTGGCCAAGGTTTCGAGAAGGGCGATCGCGCCTCCGTGCCGCGGGACCAGAACGAGGGCGCGTTCCGCTACCTCGGCATGAAAGTTCGTCCCGCAGATGCCGCTGCTGGACGAGGACGGGTTCTTCATCAGCGATCCCGGCCTTCAGCACTGCAAGGGCGCCGACACGGTCTGTGTGTGGAAGGAGGTTGGCTGACTGGCCGTTGGCTGACGGATCCTGCGGCTGGGCCACAGCGTTATGCGAAGCGCTCCCAGTCCGGCTCCAGCGGATACACAGGCCCCTCCCACACCAGAGCCTTATCGACGAGACCGGGCACAGTCCTGTCCTGGCGTCCGTCCGCGTACTCCACACCACGGTTCTCGTAAGGGGCATCGGCAACTTTGATGAGGTAGTCGGCGAACGACGGCCATGCGCCCAGCTTCGGGATGCCGGCCTCTTCGAAGGTTCCGATGCGTCCGTAGCCGGGCCCTGGGGTGGAGTCGGTGAAGAGGCCGTACAAGCCGCTGCGGTCGGTCGCGGCGAAGGCGAGGTATCGCATCGCGGGATCCGCTGGCCGACCGGTGGTGTGGGGCCCCTCAACCCAGTAATGACAAGGTCGAGCTCCTGCTCAACCGCGTGGATGTCGGCCTCTGGAGCAGTTGGAGGGAGCAACCCGAAGGAGCCCGGAGCATTGTGCTTCAGCCACGCCTCGATCCTCGCCCAGGCGCCCTCAACGGCCTGGCCCTGCCGCTGCTCGTCGGTGCCGGCCCTGGTCGACTTCACCATGGCGATGTTCGTCGGCGCGGACTTCTCTGGCGGCCTGTTCGACTTCGCCGCTGTGGTCGGCGTACCGCCGTCGGGCCTGCCTGCAACGAGGCCTCGAAGTGACTGCCCGCGTCATCTCACCGGGCGCCCAATGGCTCGGGGAGTGGTCTGCGGCGGGACCACTTGAGGGGGCGTCTTGCCTCTCTTCTTCCCGGGGCTCGGGGCGTCTGCGCTTTGGTCGTAGGTCGTAGGCCGGTGGTGAAGTGATGGGCGGCACCGGAAAATTGGCGATGTGGAGTCTCCTGATTTTGATGTGGACGCCTTCTTGCAGCAGCCGCTCACCGCTCGGATCGCGACGAGCGGGCCCACAGTGCGTCCAGTCTGGTTCCTATGGGAAGAGGGAGCCTTCTGGACCTTGACAGGCCCGTGGGCCCGGCTGTTCGACCGTGTGAAGGACGACCCGAACGTCGCTCTCGTGGTTGACGAGTGTCATCTCGCCACTGGACGTGTCCGGCAGGTGATCGCTCGGGGCCGGGCCGAGCTTGTGCCCTTCGATGTGCCACGGGGGCGGCGCAAGCTTGCCCGCTACTTGGGAGCGGACGAGGCTCTGTGGGACGAGCGTTTCGTGCACTACCTGCACGATGATCCGGGCGAACGAGGCACGACGTGGCTGCGTTTGAGGCCCGCCTCGCTCACCGCGACAGATCTCAGTTACTCCGTGGCGTTGTGACGGTGTGCTTTGCGATGTCGTTCTGCTGCGCCTTCGTGCGGGCCAGGCGAGCGGCTGGCACGGCGTAGGGCTCGGTTCCGGTCTCGGTGATGGTGGCGTTGAACGGTAAGCGGTCAACGATCGCCGCGCAGGGCCGTGGGTCGGTGAGGGGCCAACTCCAGGCGCGAGACGCCTCGTTGGAAGCATCGCCATGCTGTTCTTCTCCTCGGGCTCAGTGAGGATCGCCGGCATCGCCCGCTCCACTGACCGCGCCCGGTGTTCGCTCAGTTCCGGGACGTCGGCACCGACTACAGGCACCCGGGGCGGTGCGGATTGCAGGACCGTTCCGGTGGGCCGGTGCCGCCGCGCCGGCGGGGTCGAGGCGCGGCGCCAGCTCATGCGTCGCGGGCGTCCGGCGGGCGCGATTTATGATGATCGGATGCTGACGTTCACCGATGTCATCCTCGATTGTCCCGACCCCTGGAAGCTGGCCGAGTTCTACGCCGGGCTGCTGGGCTGGGAGATCAACACAGAGATCAGCACCAAGGACTGGGTCAACCTGCGCAACGACGGCGTCGAGCTGTCGTTCCAGCGGGTGGAGAACTACCAGCGGCCCAGCTGGCCGGGGCAGGAGCATCCTCAGCAGTTCCATCTCGACTTCGAGGTGGACGAGTTCGAGCCCGAGCAGCGTCGGGTGATCGAGCTGGGAGCGACCTTCCAGAAGAGCTTCGTCGGCGAGTCCGGCTACGGCTGGCAGGTCTACACCGACCCGGCCGGGCATCCGTTCTGCCTGTGCCGCAACCGTCCCCGGTCCTGAGCGCACACGGCAGGAAACCGCCCCGGCGTCGCATCGTGCCGGGGCGGTCGGGCGGCTGGAGATGTCATCCGTTGTACACGACGTCCCCGCCGGTGTCGGCGATGATCAGCGCCTGCTCGCTCTACAGGCGGCCGCTGCGCTGCACGTCGCGCCGTAGTACCGCCTCGCCGGCGTCGAAGGATCGCATCGCACACCTCTTCCTACTGTCCCGCGCCGGGCCAAGTTCCAGATGTTGTCCTCGACGATCTGTCCGTTCGTCTCCGCCAGGCTCCGCTCTGCGAGCTTCCGCGTCGCCGTGCGTACGTAGGAGCGTTCGTCCCTGTTCTCAACCCTGATCACCCGGCCCATCTGTGATGCCGTGGCGCCCCGTACGCACCGCAGCATCCGCAGCAGCACGTACAAGCGGAGAGGTCGCTTCGAACTGCTGTCGATGCCCGACCCGTTCAGGCCCACCCAGTCCCACTGTCAGTGGCCACTGCCATGATGCACGGCAACATCGACAGCACGGAGCGAGCATGCTGGAGCAGGCGGTACGACCGATAGTCGAGGCGATCGTGGCCGAGGCCCCGAACGGCTGGACGCATGCGGTTCTGCACGGTCGGGCAGGGCGGGGCGGTACCGGAGTGACCGGTGGCTACAGCCGGCACGGGGAGAGTTGGAACACGGGGCTGCCCAATCCTTACGTGGAACTCATGGCGCTGGCGGAGAGGCTGCGCGAGGACCGCGGCTGGGAGCCCGTCAGTCTGGAGATCCGGTGCCGGCCGTCCGGCGAGTACCGGCTCGTCGCCTTCAGCGACGCCATCAGCAGGGTGACCGGGACGGGCGGCGGCTTCCAGGTGGTCCTGGACCCCGACTACCGGTTGCCCCAGCCCGGTCGGCGTCAGGAGGCCGGCACCGCCACGCCGATGGGGGATCCCGACGTGGCCGTGGCACGCTTCCGCGCCTACCTCGAGCGGCGTGCCGCCATCCTGGGGCATCCCGAGGAACTGCCCCCGCCTGCCACTGCCGCCGCGATCGAGGAGGCCGAACGCCGGCTGGGGCACCGCCTGCCCTCCGACCTGCGGGCGCTCTACCTGATGGCCGACGGCGACGGCATCGGCTACGAGAACCGCTACCTGTTCCAGGGCAACGCCTGGCTGTCGCTCCAGAGCATGGTTGCCGAGTCCACCGAGTGGGGCGCGGGCGAACGGCCCTGGTACGGCTGGGACCTGGAATGGGACGCCGTCGTCTTCGACACCGCGCCCACCGACACCGTCCGCCGCTGTGGAGGCCACCCCGGCTGGCTGCGCTTCGGCAGCGGCGAGGACGGCAACTTCCTGGCCGTCGACATGTCCCCGGCTCGCGACGGCCACCCCGGACAGATCATCCAGACGGGCCGCGACTACGACGAGGGACCCGCCTACGTCGCCGACTCGGTCACCTCACTTCTCGGTCACTACCTGGCACTCCTGGACCAGGGCGCCTACGAGAAGCACGGCGACCACATCTCCCTGCTCGAACCCGACCGCGATCCCGCCCCCCAGCAGATCATCGGCGGCGACATCCCCGACGAGGTCCCGCCCACCCTTCAGGCGATCCACATCAACGACGTGACCCGCCTCGTCGACCTCGCCCCGCTCACCGCCGCCCCGAGACTGCGCCGTCTCCACCTCAACCGCTCCACCACCGCCGACCTGACGCCCGTACGCGAACTGCCCGTCGAATCCCTGCGCATCGCCGTCACCGAAGGCGACCTGACGCCCCTCGAAGCCCACCCCCATCTCACGTCCCTCGACCTGAGCACCACCGCTCCCGCCGACATCACCCCGCTGACGACGATCCCCCACCTGCGAGGCCTCGACCTCTCGGGAGCCGACGTCCCCAACCTGCCTGTCCTGGCCGACCTCCCGGACCTGCGCTACCTCTCCCTCACCGTCCGCCAATGGACCACCCTCCTGGATGAGGGCAAGGTGCCACCCACCCTCGCCGCCGCCTGCCTCGCCGACGGCGACGCCACCTTCGACGACGCCCTCGCCTGGGCAGGCCGCATCGGCGTCAACACCGAGAACGCCCTCCGCGTCACCGGCACTCTCCAGTCCGGCGGTTGAATCGCGCCGTCCGGGAGCCGGCCTGGTCGTGGTCACACAACCGGGCCGGCTCCCGAACAAACAGCGTGTCAGCGGGCCCCATCGCGAGCTTGCCGACGCCCGCTCCAGGCAGGAGGGGAAGGGGCCCCGGTGCGCGTGGGCTTCAGTCGGTGATGTACCAAGCGTCCTTGATGTACTCCAGGGTGTAGCTGCCGAGGTCGCTCTCGGAGAAGGTGGCGGAGGACCTGACCGCCTCGACCGGCATCTCGACCTTGTCGGGCGTTCGCACAACGACGCGCTGCGGGTCGACTGTCGCGGTCTGCAGAGCCTTCTTCTGCTCGGGTGAGATCATCTGGAACACGACGGCGTACGTCGACGTGCACGGACCGAACCCCTGGTCCTGCGCCTTCTTCGCCGCGGGTCCGGCCACCTCGCAGACCGTGTCGATGTCCTCCCGGCCCAGGGCGTGGAGGTACTCCTCGTACCGCTGAATCGCCCCTTCCTTCGTCCTGGGCGCGGGCTGTTCCGCGGTCGGCTGAGCGCTCGGTTCCGCGCTCGGCTCCGCCGGCGGCTCGTCAGCACCCCCGCACCGGTCATCGGTGAAAACGCCCGGCAGTTGACGCTTCGGGTACGGGCCCATCGGCCCGTTGAACCCGTTCACGTGTTCCTGCGCACCCCACCACCCGGCGTACCCCCACCAGGGCTCGAGGTCGACCGGGCGGACGTGGTCCCACGCGTGCCACTCGGCGCCGCCCTCCGAGGTCCGGTCGAACGTGGCGGTCACCCGGTGGTATCCGACAGTGGAATAGGAGCCGTGTGAACCGAGCGCCGAGTACACCGTCGGATGCCCGCCGCTCAATTTCAGATCCGACCACTTCACGCTGCACGGATTGTTGCCGTGCTTGGCGAACGTCACCGCCTCCGGCTCGCCGTCGCGCAGCTGGACCGCGACGCGCTCCCAGTCACCCTCGTGCCTGTTGCCGGGGTTCAGCTTGTTGTAGGCGTAGAAGAACCAGTACACGTACGCCGTGCGCGCCGGGTCTGTCTTGTGCTTGTGGTACTCCCAGTAGACGGGCGCGCCCGGGCCTTCGCCCTTGCGCACCTCCTTCGGCGGGTCGAGATAGAACCCGGCGGCGACATCGGTCGTGGCATGCTCTTGCCCCGCGTGCCCGGGGCAGGACAGCGGCTGTGCTGACGGTTTCCCGGGCTCGACGTCCTGGTGTCGATACGGCTCGGCGGTGCGCATGCCCAGCCGCCGCGGGTCGACAGGTTCTGCCACCGGTTCCTCGTCACGGCAGAGGCCGTCGTGGTCGAAGCGCAGCACGGACCGCTCGATGAATCGCGTCGCGTCCATCGGCATCAGCGACTCCTTCTTGTGGAGCCGCACCAGCGGTGCGAACTGAGCGGCCTCGGCTGCGGATGCCCGCGAAGGCTCCGCGCCCGTGTACTCCTTCGGCTTCTCCGGACCGCACGCCACCAGCGCAACAGAGGCCGACGCCGCCACGCTCACCATCGCCCACACCCGGACCCTCACCCGGTCCCCCTTCGATCGCCCATCACCAGCCGACAGCACGTCAGGAGATCACGCAGAATCCGGCAGGGCGGTTCCCCTGCGGTAGGTGCCCGATGATCTCCGACTGCTCGTGCGGCAGCCGCGCGGCTGCTCATCGCAGCCCGGGAGAACGTCGGCTCGGACAGCTTTGGTCAAGAGCCGGATCCTTTGTGTATCCCGTTCAGGAAAGACACCGGATCGCTGGGCCCACCCAGCCCTACAGTGGCGCCATGAGCAATCACTCCGAAGCACCTGTCACGCCCGTCGAAGCCTATGAACCCCCTTACTACGTGGCTGTCTTCACATCGGTGCGAACCCAGGACCAGAGCGGCTACAGCGAGACCGCCGCACGCATGGAAGAACTGGTGAAGGACGTCCCTGGGTTCCTGGGGATGGACCACGCGCATACTCCTGGCGGGCTGTCCATCACCGTCGGGTACTTCCGCGACTCCGACGCCCTCACGGAGTGGCGGAGCAACGCCGAGCACCGCGCGGCGCAAAAGCGCGGGCAAGCCGAGTGGTATCAGAGCTACACGCTGCATGTGGCGAAAGTGGAGCGCAGCCACGGGTTCATGCGAGCGAAGGACCCGCAGAGCCCGACAGCAAGCTGACCAACCGAAGTCACCTCGGCAACCGCCCCACCACAGGCTCGCATCGCCTGCGGGGTGTTCCCGTCCGGCAAGAGGCTGCTTTGCGGTTGAGCTGACGAGATATCTGCGGCAGCTCCTCCCGTGACCAGGGCGTGGGCCGACACCGGCTGCCGAACGAAGCGGTCCTGGGTTTTCGAGCGCACCTGCGGCTGGCCGATGCGCCACCGCCGTCCCGCACGCGACTGCGGGATCTTACTTCTCCACCCGTCGCAGGGCTTCACGCACTTCGCCGAGCAGGAGGCCGATCGTGTGACGGTCAGGGTCCTGGGGGCCCAGGGCTCCGTACGCCTCGGTAAGGACACGCTCCGACTCGCGAAGGTCGGCCGGTCGCGGGCGGCGTGCGTCGACCCAGCGGCGAAACAGGGCGGAACCCAGGTTCGCCAGATAGGCGCCCCGGCGAGGGTGCGGCTGGGCGGCGCCGCGACGCGGATGGTCGATCGCCTCGTCGAGCAGCGGGCCGCCCCGGGGACCGCGCTCGTACTGCCGTATGAGGGCGCAGCCGAGGTTGTTGCGGTGCGTGGCGAGGAAGGGGTGGCCGCCGGGAATGGTGGCGACCGCCCGGCGCAGCAGTGCCACGGCCTCGTCGAGTTCTGCGGGGTTCCCGGTGTGCTCGTTCAGGACCCGGACGGTGGCCCCGAGCGTGCCGAGGACGAGGGGACGGTCGGCGGCGTCGGCGGGGCATGCGGCCAGGGCGAGGCTGCCGGCGTCGACGGCCCGGTGGATGTCGGCGGTCAGGCCGAAGTGCTCGAAGCGGGTGCGCAGGGCGAGGCAGACGTTGATCAACGCGGCGGCGCGGCCGGTGTCCAGCGGCGGCCGGCCGTCCGCGCCGCGCAGTCCCGTCTCGACGGCCTCGTCGAGGTCGGCGCGGTTTCCCCGGTGCTGGTAGCGGGAATACAGGGCGCCGCTCAGGTCGACCAGGGCGTCCGACCGCCGCGGGTCGCCCGGCGGCAGGTGCCCGGCGAGCCCACGCAACCAGGCGATGCCGCGGTCCTCGAGGTCGGGATCTCCATGGGCGCGGCCCTGGCCGCGGAGCAGAGCGGCGTACGACCGCCACAAGTCGGCCAGGTCACCGGCGAGTTCACCGACGCTGCCACGCAGCTGCGGGGGCACCGATCCCGGCCGCATCCGGTACACGAGCGCGAAGAGCACCGCCGACGCCTGGGCCCGGAACACAACCGCTCCCTCAAGCGAATTCGCGCCCCCGACAAGCCCACCTTCGCCCCAATGAAGGGCTGGAAGCTCCTACGTGACTGCCGGGTCAAGGGCCACGGCGTCCACTTCGCCATGCTCCAGTCACCCGGCTCCAGGGTCACCACGTGCAGGATATGGCTGCGGATGCCGTCGTGGCCGGTGAGCGCCGCCTGGTGGCGTGGAGCATGCTCAAGGTTGGTTACGGCGGCCATCCGGTCGATGACGGGCTTGGAACTCCTGACAGAAAGGGACTTCGTCCGATCCGGGTGCGATGGGGTCAGGCGAGCACGAAGGAAGATCACTACTCTGCATGAGTGCTTTCCTACGACGAGTTGACCTCACCTGAGCGTGAATTGTGGGACGCGTTCCCCGAGGGGCGGCGGGTGGACCTGCGTACGGGTACTCCGGAGGAGGACAGGGTCGCCGGCGGCGGACGGTGGAGACCCGAGCGGACCGTGCGGGCGGCGGTGGTCGCCGCGCTGCTGCTGGGCGCGAACACCGGGCAACCGGGTGCGGTGGCGCGTCTGAGGCTCACCGGAGCACGGATCTCCGGACGCCTGGACCTGGCCGGCGCGCAGATCGCCCATGCCCTCTGGCTGGAGGCATGCTGGTTCGAGGAGGCGGTGAATCTCCTCGGCGCGTCAACGCAGACCCTCGTGTTCACGGACAGCCGGATACCCGGCATCGAGGCCGATTCGGCCCGCATCGAGGGCAACTTCTCCCTGCGGCACTCCGTGGTGGAGGGCGGCGCCCCCACCCCCTTCAACCGCTTGAGCACCGCCCTGTCACTCACCGACGCCCGGATCAATGGCGGCCTGCTCCTGAACGGGGCCAAGTTGATCGCACCGGACGGGTGGGCCCTGTCGGCCGGTGGCCTGGCCATGGAAGGGGGTGTCTTCTGCCGAAACGGGTTCGTCGCATACGGGGAAGTCCGGCTGATGGGGGCAAAGTTGCCGGGGACGCTGGTCATGCAGGGCGCCCGCCTGGAAGGACCCGGCCCACGCGGCGTGGCCCTCACCCTCGACAACGCCATCGCCTCGGCACTCAAGTTCTCCGAGGGATTCACCGCGAACGGCACGGTACGGCTGCGCGGGACCCAGGTCACGGACAACGTGACCTTCGACGGAGCCGTCCTGAACGGCCCACCCACCGACGGCGGAAACGCCCCGGCCCTGATCGCCATGCACCTGCAAGCCGTCGACCTCGATCTCACCCTCGCCCGACCCCCGTCCGGCACCGTCGACCTGCGGGGTGCCCAGGTGTCGTACGTTCACGAGAACGAGCACAGCTGGCCGGAGAGGGCGGAGCTGGACGGCTTCGTCTACGGCTCCATCAAGACGGCGGACGCGAATGACGAGCGCCACGAGGCAGTGGGCGACCGGGAGTCCGTGGCCCGACGCGTGGCATGGATACGCAGCAGCCCGGGCTACAACCCACAACCGTACGAGCAGTTGGCGGCCTGGTACCGCAAGGCCGGGCATGACGACGACGCCCGCCGCGTCCTCCTCGCCAAGCAGCGCCACCGGCGCCGCGCACTGTCCCCGGCAGCCCGCGCATGGGGCCACCTCCTCGACGCGACCGTCGGCTACGGCTACCGGCCCTGGCTGGCCGGCGTTTGGCTCCTCGCACTGATCCTGCTGGGAACACTGTCCTTCGACACAGATGCCCCCAAGCCGGTCAAACAAGGCGAAGGTGCCCCGTTCCAGCCCCTCGTCTACACACTCGACCTCTTGATCCCCATCGGGGGTCTGGGGCAGCGCACGGCCTGGTACTGGTCGAACGACAGCCTCCAGTGGCTGGCCTACCTGCTGATCGCCTTCGGCTGGATGCTGACAACCGCCGTCATCGCGGGTGTCACCCGCACCCTGCAGAAGAACTAGCGGGCCAGAGCTGCCCTTACAACCGCGGGGGAAATTGTGGTCTGGACGTGCGGGCCTGACGGTTCGGCTGGTGTGATCAGCTGGCTCTGTCGCGGACGAGGACGAGTTCGGTGCTGGTCCGGCGGCGGGTGGGGCGCCGCGCGGAGCGGTCGGAGACCAGGCTGGCGATCGCCAGATGGGTCTCGGCGTAGGTGTCACGGGATCCGGTGAAGCGTCGCAGGGGCGCCCATTGCCGCAGCTCGGCGTTGGTGTGCTCGATGCAGATCCGCGCGGAGGACTGTCGCCGCCGTGCCTGTTGCCAGGCCCGCTTGCCGCCGTCGCACCCGTCGTCCTTCGGCTTCTTCGGCGGGGCGGTGACCTGGTCGGGGAACTCTTTGGCCAGCCCGGCATACCCGGCGTCGGCCCGGGACTTCACCGCCGGGTGGAGCCGGAACTGCTCGGCGATGCCCTCAGTGCGCACGGCGGTCTGGTCGTGCATCCGGCCGGGCCGTACGACCCCGGACAGCAGCATCCGGCCCTGTCTGTCGCTGAACGTGGTGGTCTTGATCGTGTTCTGCTTCCGCTTGCCAGAGACGAAGGCACGGCGTCCGGGGCGGCCCGTCTGTGGGCGCCTGACCTGCGTCTCAGCTCCGTCGAGCCGCAGTTCGACGGCCTCGGCCTCGGCGTAGGCGAAGACGTCGGCCAGCGTCCGCAGTCGTACCCCGGGCCGGTCGGGCACCGCGAAGCCGCGTGCCGCGAGCAGCGGGCGGACCTGCCGGATCGCCGCCGAGGCGGTTGAGCGGTCGATATCGAAGTTCGGCCAGGACCGCGTGCGGTAGTTGATGGCGCAGGGGTACCGGCGTGAGAAGCAGCCTGTCGTAAAGAACCAGCTTCGGCTTGCGTCCTGCCCCGGCCGCCCGCTTGCGTTCACCACCCCGCGCCACGCGCAGTGTGGACTGTCGGGCCGCCTCCCACGGGTCGGCGAGTTCGGCGAACAACTCGCCCAAGTGTGCGGGAGACACCGGACAGAGCAGGATGGGAGCAGGCCGTGCGGGCCCAGGTCAGCTTCACAACTCACCTGACCCACGCGGCCGTTCTCACGTCACTGCTGACCGGCCCCGCCAACACTTCCCCCAGGTCGCAAGCCAATGGGGTAGTCGTAGCGTATGAACCCCTTGAAGCTCGCCACCTTGTCGTACAGTGCGCGGGCGGCGATGTTGTCCTCCTGAGTGGTCCAGTAGAAGCGGGATGCCCCCTGCTCCCGCGATGCATCGGCCACCTTCTCGATCAGCATCCGCGCCACGCCTCGGCCGCGTGCAGCCTCGTCGACGAAGAGGTCCTGGAGGTAGCAGCTGTCTTCCATCCAGAACGTCGGGTGGAACAGGTAGTGCGCGATGCCGACCAGCTTCCCTTGCGACCAAGCGCCGATGCCGTGGAACTCGGTGCCGCCCCATAGCCGCTGCCAAGTCTGCTCGTAGCCCTCGTCCGGCACCATGGTGCGGTAGAACGCCTTGTAACCGCGCGCCAGCGCTTCCCAGGCGGCGCGGTCCTCCTCGCGCAACGAACCAATGGTGATCACGACTGCCCATCCTCACTCGCGAGCCTCAACTGATCTGCCGATCTGCGGGACACTGTCCCGGAGCCGCCCTGGCGGGCCGTGCCGTCGCCCGTACGCCTGCGTAGCGCCACCAGTAGGCTGAGCACGTCGTACGGACGCGCCGCGACCGGGTGAGCCCCGGCACGGACACCGGCGCGTGCACCCCACCTGGCGTGCACTCCCAGCGTTCCCGCGGCGTTGGCACAGTCGAGGTCCACTTCAGCGTCACCCACATAGGCAGTTGCCTCGGCCGGAACCCCGAGCTGCCGCAGTGCCAGCAACAATCCGTCCGGCGCCGGCTTGGGCCTGCCGACTTCGTCGCCTGCGATGACCACGCCAAATCGCGCGTCGATTCCGGCGGCAGCGAGCATGCTCGAAGCCACTCGCCGGGTGGCCGCCGTGAATACGCCCAGCCGCATGCCCGCATCGGCGACTTCGTCGAGCAGGGCCGGTATGCCGGGGAACGGCCGCAGCTCGGCGACGGCCGGATCCAGGTAAGCGTGGAACCGCTCGACCTCGGCGGGGCCACAGGTGCGGCCGAGGAAGTGCGCGAGAACCAGCTCTGTGTGGCCGACATGCCAGCCGGCGACCACTTCATCCGGCGAGACCGGCGGGCCGCCGAGCGAGCGAATCGCGTCGGCGTACGCGCGGGACACCGTGGGGACGCTATCCAAAAGCGTCCCATCCATATCGAACACAACTGCACGCATGACTCACGATCCTGCCTACGTCGTCGCGTTCGACGCCAGGGCCACTTCCTGAACACTGGCTACATGTAGCGAGCTCTATATCGCGGCAGGCCAGCACGTCCGGACCTCAATTTCCCCCGGGGTCGTTAGGCGTCGCCAACAGATGAGTGCGCATCCAAGGCTGAGGAAGGCTTCGTGCACGTCGTCGCGTATCCCCCAGCGGATCCGAAGGCGGCGGAACCAGTGCAGGCGGGCGAACGTGCGCTCTACTGCCCAGCGTTGGGCGCCCAGGCCGGAGCCGTGCTTGGTGCCCGTCGAGTGATCATCGGCCTCACGCCGAGATCTCGCCCGCATCCTTCCGCATCCAGCACGGCCTGACCGTCGGCGGTCGTGAGCTGCCGCACCGTGAAACTCCGGCCGAGCCCTGCCGGTCCAGGTCCGTGCTCGGCCGGAACCTCTCCAGGCGGAGCCGGTGCGCCGGACCGGCCGGAACTCGTCGGGGGGGGCGGGCCACCACGCGGTCGGCGGTGAGCTTTGGCGGGGTGTCGGCGAGCAGGGTGCGCAGCCGTGCTGCGGGCAACGGGACGCCCGGATCGGCGGGGGGCGGCGTCTGCGGCGGAGTGCGGGAGTGGAGGGCTTCGCTCACCTGCGCCCAGAACGCCCTCACGGCGTCGGGGCCGGCGGAGTACGGCACCGCGTAGGGAGCGGTCTCCGGCTCGAAGCGCCAGCCTTCGGCCAGGGGGCCGGCGTCGACGGTGTCGAAGCCCAGTCGGCTGATCAGGTCGGCGGCTGTCGCCTTGGCTTGTGGGTCGTCGCCGGCGATGGGCAGGGCGGTGCGGTCGGCGGCGCCTGCGGGGCGGGCGAGTGAAGGGATGTGATGGTCGCCGATGTTGTTGAACGCCTTGACGAGCTTCGCGCCGGCCAGGTGTTCCTGGACGAGTTCACTGGTGGTGGTCCTGCCCGAGTCGAGGACCTCGATGTACCCGTCGCGGAACGGGTAGTAGTTGATCGTGTCGAGCACGACCTTGCCCGCCAGCGCGGCGACGGGAAGCTCCCGGTAGGCGGCCGGCGGAATGCTCACGACCACCCAGTCGCCCGCCCGGGCCGCCTCCTCGGGTGTCGCGGCGCGGGCCCGCTCGCCGAGCTCCGCCACAGTCTCCGCCAGCGTCTCGGGACCGCGGGAGTTGGACAGGACGACGTCGATATCCGCCGCGATCGCGAGCCGGGCGATCTTCGTGCCGATGCTTCCGCTGCCTATGAAGCCAAGTGACAACGAGCTGCGCATCCTGTGCATGAACGCCGGCCTCCTGCGCCCCGACGTCACCACCAGTGATGTGGTCCTGCTCAGTGACTCCCTGAGTCAGGCCGTCCTGACGACCGGCGACAGCCACCCGGGCCAGTGGCGCCGTCTCCTGCGCATCTCCCTCGACGGCCTCAGCAGCCGCCACACCGAACCCCTGCCCGAGCCCGCAACCCACGCGGACACACCCAGGAACGACTGACCGGAACTCCAGTTCCTCTCGCCCGACGCGCCTGGGCAAAAGGGTCGAGTGGATGAGGTATGGCCCGACGATGCATCAGCCGTAGCCATCACGGATGCGTGGCCACAACCCCTCACCTGGCCACTGAGTGCTTCAGTTGGACGTTGTGGTGAACAATCCGCACAGCCTGGCGCAAGGTGGCTGCGGTTGACGCTTCGAGCGACCGGCCTTCGGCCGGAACAGCGATCAGGAGGAGA
The DNA here is from genome assembly GCF_055657525.1 of Streptomyces sp. NPDC107522. NCBI lineage: Bacteria > Bacillati > Actinomycetota > Actinomycetes > Kitasatosporales > Streptomycetaceae > Streptomyces > Streptomyces sp. NPDC107522. The sequence continues at coordinate 39,989 of NZ_JBVKAU010000029.1, forward strand.
AACGAATGCTGGTACTGGGGCGCTCGCAGGTCGAAGCGCTGCTCGACATGGACACGCTGATCGAGGCCTTGGGCTCGGCGATGGCGGACCTCAGTGCCGGCCGTGCCTCTGCCCCCGACCGCGTCGCCGCGCTGGTGCCCGAGCGTGAGGCCCTTCTGGCGGCGATGCCCGGCTTCGTGCCGTCGGCCGGGGTGCTCATGAGCAAGCTCGTCTCGCTCTTCCCGCAGAATGCCGGAACGGCCCTGCCGACCCACCAGGCACTGATCGTGGTCTTTGATCCGGACACAGGCGAGCCTGCGGCGTTGCTGGACGGGACGGCCATCACCGCGACGCGGACCGGCGCCTGCTCGGCCCTTTCGGTGCGGCTGCTGGCCCGCGAGGACTCCACGGTGCTTGCGATCCTGGGGACCGGCGTGCAGGCCCGGTCCCACGCCCGCGCGATCTGCCGGGTCCGGCCGATCCGGCAGATCCGGGTGGCCGGCCGTGACCCGGCGAAGGCGGCCGCCCTGGCCGGTGAGCTGTCGGCCGTGGTGGAGGCGGAGGTTCGTCCGGCGTCCACCTACGCCGAGGCGCTCGACGGCGCGGACATCGCCGCGGCGACCACTCACGCCGTCGAGCCGGTGATTCGCCGTCCCTGGCTGACACCCGGGGTGCACATCACGTCGGTGGGGTACAACCCGGCCGGCCGCGAGGTCGACGACGCCACCGTCGCCGGGGCTCTGGTGTGCGTCGAATCGCGGCAGGCCGCGCTGGCTCCGTTCCCCGCGGGCAGCAACGACCTGCTGGCCCCGATCCGCGACGGCCTCATCACGGCCGAACACGTGCACGCCGAGCTGGGTGAACTCATCACGGGCAGCAGGACGGGGCGCACCTCACCGGATCAGATCACCCTGTACAAATCGGTCGGCGTGGCCGTGCAGGACGCCGTGGCCGCGGCCTTGGTCGTCACTGCCGCACGCGAGCAGTCAGTCGGCGAGGAGATCACCTTGCGCTGAATGCCGATGGTAGGGATGGGCGATCTGAGTAAGGTGAGGTGACGCAAGAGGCAGGGTGTGTGGTCCTGGACATGCCGAGGGCCGGCGCCTTGCGGCACCGGCCCTCCGGCTCGTCAGCAGGTGCTCGGCAGGTCTCGCCCGCCGGGCCTCAGACGGCGCGGACGCGTGCGGCCTGGGGGCCCTTGGGGCCCTGGACCACGTCGAACTCCACGCTCTGGTTTTCTTCGAGGCTACGGAAGCCGTGGCCGTCGATCTCGGAGTAGTGCACGAACACATCCGGGCCGTCGGCCCGGGCGATGAAGCCGAAGCCCTTCTCCGAGTTGAACCACTTGACGGTTCCCTGAGTCATTTCTTGCTCCTTGCAGGGGCTGGGTGCGGGACCCGCACTCTGCGGGCCCGGGCCGGCCTGGACGCGACTTCTCCAGTTCCCTGAAGGAAGGCAGCGCCCGCGACATCGTTCTTCGCGAGCGTGCGGTGAAACACAGACACAAAAACTACGACCGCTCGGTACAACCTGCCCCCCGCCGGATTCATTCCCGCCGTCGCATTCGCATTCCGACTCTTCGCCGAGCAGGGCTTCGACAAGGCGCCCGTCGGCCGGATCGACGCCGGGGTGGGCCTGTCGTGCACCGCCTTCTCGCCTGCAGCTGTTCGAGGATCCGGTGCCAGGTGCCGTCGCGCTGCCGGCGTGGAATACGTGTCAGCTGCCGGTCGGTGTGCACCGGTGCCGTCCAGGCTTCATCCCGATCGGCGGCAGGGGCTCAGATCAAGATCCGCTTCCCAAGCGCGCCCCGGAGGTCCCGTCGGAGCATGCGGTGTGAGGATTCAGGGAAGGAAGCCGGCCCGACCTTGCTGTCGGTGTGGGCGCGGTGGACCATCGGCACCGACTGTCGTTGCTCTGGGGGGAGCTGCCGTGCTGATCCTGTTCGCTCTGCTGCTGGCCGCTGTGGTGGCCGTTCTGCTGATGGGCGTGGTGCAGCGCCGTGAGCAGCACCGGGAGACCCTGCGGGCCACCGTGCTGCAGACCCAGGTGGACCTGTTGAAGGCCGCGGCGGCCGACCCGGACCTGGCCCGGGCCGTGGCCGGGCCGCAGCTCACCGGCTCGGAGCCCGGAGAGGCCGGCCAGCACCTCTTCTTCGAGGCGCAGTTGACCGCCTGGGAACTGCAGTGGCGCATCGGTGCCCTGTCCCAGCAGCAGCTCCGCGCGCACGCCTCGGCGCTTCTGGCCGGCGAGGCGGGACGCCGGTACTGGGAGCGCGCCCGCACCGCCCGCGCCGGCCTGGTCGGCGACGACGCGAAGCTGAGAGCCTTTATCAAGGTGTTCGACGCCGCCCGGCAAACGCTGACGCCTGCCGATGCAGGCTGAGACGAGGATCTCGAGGGCCGAACGCGGTACGCACGTCCGGCCCTTCGTGCGTGCGGGTCGTCGCGATGAGCGAGTCCCGACCAAGCAGGCAACGGGCCCAGGGCCCCTGCGGGATGGCGGCGCCGGTGCCGTGGCGGCTCCACTCCTTCAGGAGGCCCACTCCCCCCAACCCTCGCTGCCGCTCCCGTGGCCTGCCGACACCTACGGACGCCGTGGGCAAGCGGAGCGGATCTCCTGCAGAAGTGTGTCGTAGTCCTCGCCGTAGGTGGCCACGGCTGCGTACACCGCATCGAGGGCCGCCTGGAGCGGGTCGGGTTCAGCGGCGCCGAGGAGTGCGGGGATGGCCATGTGTGGCTGGGACATACGCACGGACGGATCCGGCTCACCGGCAGTGACCCTCTGCATGTACGACGTCGCTCCGTCGGACTGCGGCGTGGACAGGGCGGGCCGGCCCGACGACTTCAGCATGGCGGCCGCAAGACCCACGATCTGTGCGGTCGGCTGGGGCTGGGCCACCGGCGCAGGTGCATCGTCCGGGGCCGGCGGCTGAAAGGAAGGCCGCTTGGGCGGAACGGCCCGGCCGACGGTCCCGTGCGGGACGCGGGGGTCGGATGCCAGGGTCTCCCACACCCGGTCCGGGGCGTCAAAGGGCGGCGGGAGAGGGCGGCCGTCGACCAGCGCGGCGAGTCCTCGGGCGATCCAGTCGAGCTCTGAGAGACCGGCCACCTCGCACGCACGGTGCGCGGCCAACAGGGCCAGCGCACGCTGAGCCTCGGGACCAGCGGCGTCGATGGCGTGGACCAGGGCGGGGTCGAAGTCGAGCAGGCCGCGCACGTTGCCCCGCACATTGCGCAGGGCCTGGCTCGGCAGTTGTCCGCCCCACTGCCATCGTTCGTAGACGAGCCGGCGTTCTACTTCGGCTTGTTCCTTCGCGAGCCGTGCTTGGCGTTCTGCTTCGGCGCGTTCGGCGGGTGTGGGAGGTGCCGGCTGGCGGCGGGCGTAATCGTGCCAGTACTCGGCGATCGTCGAGGTCTGCTTCAGGATGCGGTCCGGTGCGGGCGGGGCGGGCCAGAACTGCAGGAGATACCTGTCCAGTTGGGGTTCTTCGCTCAGTCGGGTGTCCCGCCGGTGTGCCTCGTCCATGCCCTTGGCGCAGAAGCGCACCCGGTAGTCGGTCTCTTCCAGGTCCAGCTCCCAAGAGGCCTCCCCTGCCCATTGCACGAGAGCACTTCTGGCTGAGACGGGTCGGAAGGACACCTCCACCACGTCCTCCCACACCGCACCCAGCGCCGGGGCGTGGTCATGCACCTCGACGGTGAAGCCGACGTTGCCCGTGTGCAGCCCGGTGTGCAGCCACAGCGCGCCGGGTATCGCCGCCCCGCACAGCCCGGCACTCTGCCCGGCGAACGCCTGCGCGAGGTCGAGGCCGAAGCTGTCCGGATCGCTCTCGACGTAGATCTGGCCGTAGTGAACATGAACCTCGCCCGCGACCGGCCTGCGCACCATTACCTCCATCATTTCCAGGAATCGTTCCAGGAACGCGCTCTGCCCGGCAGCCTACGGCGCGGCACTGACAGCAGGGCGTGACCCGCGGTGGCCGCCCTTGCTGGACGAGGGTCGGCGGTCATGGCCGACCCAGCAGTGTCTGAGGGCCCGGGCGGCCTGCCTCAAGGCCAGTTGAGGTGTGGTCAGTACGTCATCGGCGGGGTCCGGGGTAGTCTCCCGCCGCGCGCCATGAGGAATTGTCAGGACGGGTGGACGGGAGCCGCACCGACCCAGCGGTGATACACGTCCACGTCGACGTTGCTGCCGCACACGATGGTGACTACGTGTCGGCCGGCGAAGCGGTCACGGTCTTCGAGGATCGCCGCGAGGCCGAGCGCGGCGGACGGTTCGACGACGAGGCCTGCGTGGTCGAGGAGCAGGCGCATACCGGCGATGATCGGCGCCTCCTGGACCAGAACGGCGTCGTCGGCGACCAGGAGGAGGTCGTCCAGGACGGCCGGAATGGGGCGGCGGCCGGCGACGCCGTCGGCGATGGTGTCGGTCGAGTCGGTGGTGACGACGCGGCGCCTGTGCCAGGAGCGTGTCATCGCCGGTGCGCCCAGCGGCTGGACGCAGATCACCTCGGCCTCGGGCGCCATGGCTTTCACCACATGGCCCACACCGGTGGCCAGCGCCCCACCGCCGAGAGCGATCAGGACGGCGTCGAACGACGGCAAGGTGTCCACCAGTTCCAGGCCGATGGTCGCCGCTCCCTCGCAGGTCTCGATGTCCAGGCTGTCTTCGAGCAGCCGGATGCCGTCGTGGCGGGCGATGGCCGCCGCCCGTTCGCGAGCCATCTCGTGGTCGCCGTCCACGAGTTCCAGCCTGGCGTCCAGCGCGCGGATGCGATCAAGCTTGGCCGCAGTCGCGAAGCGGGAGGCCACGACGGTGACGTCGAGCCCTCGGCTCCGACCGGACCAGGCGAGGGCCTGGCCGAGGTTGCCCGCGCTGGCGCACACGACGGCTCGTGAGCCACGGTCGGCGAGCAGGCTCGCGACCACCTCGGTGCCGCGGGCCTTGAAGCTGCGGACCGGGTTCGCCGTTTCGAGCTTGATGCTCACCATGCACCCGAGGTCGGGCCCCAGCGCCTCGCAGCGGTACAGCGGAGTGTCGAGAAACAACGGGTCGATCACCTGGCGAGCCGCCCGGATCCGAGCAGTGTCGAGGGGCGTCTCCTGCACGACACAGCAGCGTAGCGGCGGGGGTCGGCGCCGCACGAGTAATGGTCAAAGCCTGTGGGATCAGTTGAGGCGGCTCAGGCGGCGCTGGACTCGAGGGCCGACGGCCGCGCTGTCGGCGCCGTTGGTCAGCTTCGTGCGGAGCCTGAGCGTGACCGCCGCCCCTACGGTCTGGAGGCACTCACCCGACCCGCCGGGTAGAGCTGATCCGCCGTGCGTACCGCCTACGGTGCGAAGGAGATGCAGCACAGCACCAATCAGCTCGGCCAAGGAACTGTCGTCCCGCCCATCAATGGGCCGTGCCCGTGGGGAGGTTGATTGTCTTGTACTCCAGGAAGGAGCTGAGCCCCTCAGGGCCGAATTCGCGGCCGATCCCGGATTCCTTGTAACCGCCGAAGGGGGCGCTGAATTCGATGCGGTACCCGTTGATCGTCAGGCTTCCTGTGCGGACTCGGCGGGCGATCCGCAGGGCTCGGTCCTGGTCGGGGCTCCATACGCTTCCCGACAGGCCGTATTTGGAGTCGTTGGCGATACGGACGGCGTCGTTGTCGTCGTCGAACGGGATCACGACGAGGACGGGGCCGAAGATCTCGTCCTGGGCGATGCGCATGTGGCTGTCGACGTCGGCGAAGACCGTCGGCTCCACGTACCAGCCCTTCGGCCGGCTCGGAGGCCGGCCGCCGCCCACGGTGACCACTGCGCCTTCCTGTCGGCCGCTGGTGATGTAGTCCTCGACACGCCGCCGCTGGCGTTCCGCCACCAAGGGGCCGACCTCGGTGGCGGGATCGTGCGGGTCACCGACCGTCAGCGCGGCCGCGGCCCGGGTGACCGCGTCGACGGTCTGCCGGTAGCGGCTGCGATGCGCGAGGATCCTGGTCTGCGCCAGGCAGTGCTGGCCGGACATCATGATCGCGTACGGCATGAGGGCGGGCACGACGGTGTCGAGGTCGGCGTCCTCCAGGATGATGGCGGGCGATTTTCCGCCGCATTCGAGCGTGACCCGCTTGAACTGCTCGCCGCACAGGGTGGCGACGCGTCGTCCGACCGTCGAGCTGCCCGTGAAACTGATCTTGTCGACCTGCGGGTGCCGCACGAGCGCCTCGCTGTTCGCACGGTCAGCGGGCACGATGTTCAGGACGCCGGGCGGCAGGTCGGCCTCCATGGCGGCGTCGGCGAGCAGGTACGCGTCCACCGGTGTCTCAGGCGCCGGCTTGAGCACCACGGTGCAGCCGGCGAGCAGAGCCGGGGCGAGGTTCACCATCGTGAGGATGAGCGGGGCGTTCCACGGCACGATCTGTCCGACGACGCCGACCGGCTCCCGGAGGATCCGGGCCGGTCCGCTCAACCCTGCACGGTCCTCCTCGAACGGGAAGGTCGTGGCGAGCTGCCGGAAGTAGTCGAGCAGCATCACGGGGACGGGTGCCTGAAGGTGGTTCGAGAAGGTGATCGGCGAGCCCATCTCCTCGGTGATGAGCTGGGCGATCTGCGGGATGCGCGAGCGGAGGTGGTCGGTGAAGGGCTCCAGCGCGTCGGCCCGTTCCGCCGGGGACATGCGCGGCCACGGTCCGTCGTCGAAGGCGGCACGGGCGGCGCGAACAGCCCGGGCAACGTCGGCGGGTGTGGAGGACGGAGCGGAACCGATCTTCTCCTCGGTGGCCGGAGAGATGACCTCCAGCAGGTCGTCGGACTCCGGCTCGACCATGTCGCCGCCGATGAACAGCCGCTCCCGGACGAGGTCCGGGGCCTGGATGGTCGCGTGCGCAGACATCGTCAGCCTCCTTGGACGAGCGGAGTCGGCGGGTCACTGCCCCTGCGGCCCTGACCCGCCCCCACGCGTCGGTCCCATCGTCGGTCTCGGTGAGGTGAGCGCGCATCATGGGGTCGGCACTGAGTTTTGTCGCCGGCGACCCTGAGGTCGGGCGATGAGTTCGGCGGCTCGCTCGCCGATCATCACTGTGGTCGCGTTGGTGTTCGCCGAGACGATCGACGGCATCACCGACGCGTCGGCGACCCGCAGGCCGTCCATGCCGAGTACCCGCAGCTGCGGGTCGACGACCTGGCCGATGGCGCATGTCCCGACGAGATGGACGTAGGGGCCCGTGCAGTGGGCCAGGTAGTCGCGTACGGCGGTTCGGTCGACGGCCTCGGGCCGGGGCGGCACCTGTCGCCCCGCCGGTGCAGCACGCTGGCTTCGGCATGCTGGTCGGCGCCGGGCTCGACCGGTCGGCGTGCCTCGTAGGTGATGCCGGCGAGCGGATGGCCGTGCAGTTCGCGCCGAGCCCGGCAGGTCGTGTACGACGTCGATGCCGAGAGCGCGCAGGTGCCGCTCGGGACCGAGTCTGGACAGCATGAGCAGCTTCGGCGAGCCGACAGTTCCGGCGCGCAGGACGGCCTCCTTTGTCGCCGAGGCGCGACGGGTCCGGCCGTCGAGGACGTACTGGGCGCCGACGCAGCGGTCCCTGTCGAGTAACACGCGCGCACCGTCGCGTTCCGGCAGTCGTGCCGCGAGCACGCAGCCGGCCGTGCCCGCCCCGACGATCACGTAGTCGTGATGGCTCTCCTGCTGCGCAGCCATGACGTTCCGCCTCCTGCGGCCGCTGTCCGTCCGGTCTCTGAAGCGATCGTCGGCCGTCGGCGGGCTGCTGCGCGTCCATGAAACGGCGCTGACCTTTTGCGGTCATGTCCCTGAGAGTTCCTCTACGGGGCCTCGGGCTCGTGCGCCCCGCCGAGAAGCTCCGCGAGCTGCTCGCGGGAGGTGATGTCGAGCTTCTGGAAAACGTGCCGCAGGTGGGTCTCGACGGTGGCCGGGCTGACGACAAGGGCTTGCGCTATCTGACGGTTGGTGGCGCCTCGGGCGGCGAGGCCGGCGACACGGCGCTCGGCGCCCGTCAGGGCATCGACCCCGCTGAGCGCCAGTCGGCGGGGGCGCGCACCGGCGACCCGTAGCTCGTCGCACGCGCGCTGTGCCAGGCCGGTCGCCCCGCAGGACCATGCGCCGTCCATGCCGCGCTCCAGAGCGGCCCGTGCCTCAAGGCGGTGGCCCCGGCGACGCAGCACGGCACCCAACTCGACGAGGGTGCGCGCCCGCTCCAGGGCGGCCGGCGAGTTCTCCAGCACCGCGAGCGCTTCGCGCAGCCACTGCGCCTGCTCGTCCGGACTGCCCGTCGCGGCGACCGCACGAAGCGCCACCCCGAGAGTCCGGGGCGCACCGAACCGCCGGGCGAGAGCAAGCTCCTCACGCGCCAGCCGACGCGCCGCAGGGAGGTCCGTCGCTACGAGGGCAAGCGCGGCCTGCGACCGCCAGGGCGCCAGCGCCGGGGTCACGACCGTGCTCCCCATCCGGGCACCGAGGGCCATGAACTCGTCGATCGCCTCCGGCGTCCGGCCCTGAGCGGCCCGCAGCCGTGCGCGGGCACCGATCAGGAACGTGAACAGCAGCAGCGGACTGTCGGACGCGGCCAGCCCTGTCTCGGCCAGCAGTTGCTCCGCGCCCCCGACGTTCCCGCGTTCGATCAGGGTGTCCATCAGCACCGCAACCGCCATCGGAGCGTGCAGGGAGTGGGCCGGCCGCCCGCCGCCGGACCGACCGGGCCCCGACTGGAGGTGCACCGCCTCGAGCGCGGCGCGGGCATCCACCTCGGCCTCGGCCAGCATACCCAGGCGGTGGAAGAGCACCGAGCGGAGCACAGCCGCGTTCAAGAACTGCGCGGCCGACCCGTGGTGGTGTGCGTCCTCGACTTCGTCGTCGAGCAGCCGCCGGGCCGTCGCGTAGTCCTCGGCGAAGATCAGCGCAAGCAGGAGCTGGGCACTCATCGGGCCGCGTGCGAAGTCGGGCACCTGGTACCGGCCGCGGCTCGCCTTCTCGGCCAGGCGGACAACCCGTGCAGCCGGTGCGTTGGCGAAGAGTGCCTCGACCGCCGCCAGACTGGCGACGTGGGGAGGCACGGGTTCGCCGGCGAGGGCAGGCGCCACGACCCGCCGGACGCGCTCGCGCAGCTCCTGCGATGTCGAAATGTCCACTTGCAGGGCCCCGGCCACCGCTGTCTCCAGAAGCAGGGCGCCCTCCGAGTCGCGCCGGCCGGCCTCGGCGATGAGGCCGGCCAAAGTCGGCGCGACCTCGTGCGCGCGGTCCGACCACACCAGTGCGGTGCGCAGGCGAAACCCGAGCTCGATCTTCGCCGCCATGTCGTCGGTGGACTCCAGAGCGCGCCGCAGGTCCTGCGCGGCGTCGGTGAACTGGCCGGCGCTCTGCTCCGCGACACCGAGCTCGCGCAGCAGCTCGGGCCTGGACTCCGCACGCGCGGGCTCCGCAAGTGCCCGCTTGAGGTACCGGACCGCCAGGTCGGGCGCGCCCTTCCGGCTCGCCGCGCGGGCGGCCTGCAGCAGGATGTCGACCACCTCCTCGTCGCCGGCCGGGGCGGCCGCCAGCAGGTGCGACGCCACGCGCTCGACCGCGGCTCCCTCGTACCACAGCAGCCGGGCGGCCTGCCGGTGCGCTCGTGCCCGCCGACGGGGAGGAAGGTGCGCGTAGATCGCCCAGCGCACGAGTGGGTGTACGAACGCCAGGTGGTCGTCGTCACGCAGGATGCTCATCGAGACCAGTCCGTCGACGGCCTCGTCGCACCCGGCCTGATCGAGCCCGGCCAGATCGGCGGCCTGCGCGGCAGCGGCTCCGTCGCCCAGCACCGCCACGGCCGCGGCCAGCGCCGTGGCCGACGGCGGCAGGCCCGCCAGACGCAGGGTGACCCAGCGCGACACCGTCTCCAGGCCCAGCTCGCCGGCCTTGTCGACCGCCGCGGAGGTCGGCTGCGCGCCCCGGGCACGCAGGGCATCGATCAGCTGCGTGACCAGGAAGGGGTTGCCGCCCGTCGTCGTCCAGCAATCACGCACGAAGCCCGGGTCGAGAGGTGCCGCCGCGAAGGCTCCCCGCACCAGCGTTCGCACCGCGTCGATCGTGAACGGCCCCGGCCTGACGATGTCGGTCTCCGGGCCGCCGACCAGCTCCGTAAGGAGCAGTCCCTGAGCACCGGGGTCCTCCGGGCGCACTGCAACGAGCAGCACTACGGGCAGGCCGCGCACACGCCGGGCCAGATAGCCCAGGAACCGCAGTGACGGCACATCGGCCCAGTGCACGTCGTCCACCACCATCAGCAGTGGCGTGCGCGCCGCCAGCTTCGCGGTCAGACCGTAGAGGCCGTGCAGGGCGGCGAAGCTGCGATCGCCGCCGAATGGTTCACCGAGCTCATCGGCCCGGCCGCCGCCGAGCAGCCATGCCGCAGGAGCGGCGGCTCCCTCCAGCAGCGCCTCATGCGCGCCGGTCTCCGCGGCGGCCAGCGCCGGCTCGAACAACTGCCGGACGATGCCGAACGCGAAGTCGGTCTCCATCTGCCCGCCGCGAGCGCTGACCACAGCCATGCCGTGCTGTGCCGCACGTTCCATCGCGGCCCGCAGCAGCTGGGTCTTGCCGATCCCCGCCGAGCCCTCCACCGCCACGACCGTGCCCGTGCCGGCCTGCGCTCCGGCGATCGCCCTTTCCAGACGCCGCAGCTCTTCCTCGCGCTCCAGCAGCCCGGCACCGACCCGATCCGGTCCGTCAGTCACCGTCGGGTGATGGCCGGCTCCGGTGTCACGCTCGCGTCCGCGCGCGGACGGCTTCACGATGACAAAGGCCTTCTCTCGGTCTCCCGGCGGCAGTCCCAGCCGCCCTCCGTTCCCTCTTTCACCGTACGGCCCACAGGTCGACCGGGCACCGCCCACCCTCCGGATCCGGTGCACCTCGTCGGCAGTGCCGGGGCATGATCAGCCCTTGCCGACGTCCCGCGCGACCCGCTCCAGTCGGCGCCGGTGGCGCTCCCACCATGCCTGGTCTCCCGCGGGCATGTTGTCGTTGCCCTTCAAGTGCCCGACGGCTCCGTCGATGAGTTCCCGCACGATGTCGGCGTGTCCGGCGTGCCGCTGGGTATCGGAGATCACGCGCACCAGGATGTGGTGGAGGGTCACCTCGCGGCGTTCTTCCGGCCACCACGGGACGTGACCGATCGCGTCCAGGGTGAGTGTCGCTACCGTGCGGTCGGAGTGCTCCCATGCCCGGTGGTACAGCCCGACGATCTCTTCGCGCGACTCGTCCGCGGTGGCCCACATGTCCGAGTTGGGTTCTGCGCCCTGCGTGTACCACCAGGGCGGCGGCTCCTCGTCGAAGAACGGCCGCCCGAAGGTGTCGCCGAAGTACCCCAGCTCCACCCCGGCGACATGTTTGACCAGCCCCAGCAGGTTCGTGCCCGTCGGGGTCAGCGGGCGGCGGATGTCGTATTCCGAGAGGCCGTCGAGCTTCCACACCAGGGTGTCGCGCGCGTCTTGCAGGTATCGGAGGAGGTCCGCCTTCGGGTTCGGTTCGCTCATGCCAGGCACTCTGCCACCCGGCACTGACAGTCGGGCCCGGCGGAAAGGCCAGGTAGCTGTCTTGCGACGCCGTAAGCCCAAGCCCCGAGGGCGGGCTGTCGTGAGTGCGCGGTCGATGCCGTAGGGACGTCCTGTACGGCGAGGCCGGTACGGCATCGACAGCGGGTGGCTAGCGAGCCACCGCGTTCGCCCCCGCCTGCGCGAACTTCTCGTCCAGTGCCCCGGAGGGAGCGCCCGCGACGCCGATGCCGGCGATGGGCGCGTTGTCGGCGGTGACGGGGACGCCGCCTGCCAGGAACAGGGTGCCGGGGATGTCCTTGAGGTTCGGGGTCTGCTGCAGGCGGTCGGCCAGTTGGGAGGTGGGGGCGTTCCAGGCGGCCGCGGTGAACGCCTTGCGCTGGGCGGACTCGTAGGACTGCGGGCCGGCGCCGTCGCCGCGCAGGGTGACGATCGTGTTGCCGTTGCGGTCGACGACGGCGACCGTGACGCGCTGGTTCTCCTTCTCCGCGGCGTCCAGCGCGGCCTGCGCGGCCTTGGCGGCGGCGTCGATCGTCAGGTGGGTGGAGGTGGTGGTGGCCCGGGCCGGGGCGTGGGCCGAGGTGGCAGCGGCGGTTGTGGGGGCGGGCGCCGAGGCGTTCGCGGACACCGCGCCGAAGCCCGCGAGGGCGACGACGGCGAGTACGGCACCACCGGTGGCGACGCGGGCACGGCGGGAGAACTTCTTGCGCACGGGGTTGTTCATGGGTCGGTCGACTCCTCGGGTGTCGGGCGGCCCGGTTGCCGCCCCTCTTCGTCGCTCTCCAGCCTCGGCCCGGATCCCGGCCCGGAGGGTCGGCGTTCCGGCTGGCTCGGCGGCGCCCGGCGGACGACACCGGGGTCATCCGATCGGTTGACCTGTCTGACCCCCGCAACGGGCCACAATGGAGATGTTTGCCCAGTTCAGCGCCCGCGAGCGAGAAGGGAGGCGGCCCCGGATGGGGAACCGGTCGTACGAACCGAGCACCGTGGACGCCCGGTGGCTCGGCGTCGTGATGCACGCGGCGTTCTTCCTGCTTCTCGGCGGAGCGCTCGCCCGGTTCCTGCTGCGCCATCCCGGGGAGCCGCGCAGTCCGTGGATCATCGCGCTGTGCGTCGTGCTCGCCGTCCTGCATCTGCTGGGACCGAGGGCCGGGGACCCGGGGGTGCGGCCCGGTCGGCGGCACACTGCGTGGCTGGCGCTGGTCGTCGTGGTGTGGATGGTCCTGGTCGTTCTGGCGCCCAGCTTCGCCTGGTGCGCGGTGCCCCTCTTCTACACCGGTCTGCGCACGCTGCCGCCACGCTCGGCCCTTGGTCTCGTGGCGGTCCTGACGGTGTTCGTCGTCGCGGCGCAAGTGCAGCTCGCGGGACGCTTCGACCCCAACCTGGTCCTCGCGCCGCCCGCCGTGGCCGCGCTGGCCGCCGCTGTCTTCCTGCAGATGGAACGGCACACCGCACGTCAGCGTGTCCTGATCGACGACCTGATCCGCGCCCGCCACGAACTCGCCGCCGCAGAACGCCGCGAGGGCACCCTCGCCGAACGCCAGCGGCTGTCCATGGAGATCCACGACACGCTCGCCCAAGGCCTGTCCAGCCAGCAGATGCTGCTCCAGGCGGCGGACCGGGTGTGGGACACCGCACCGGACAAGGCCCGCGCCCACATACGCACCGCCGCGTCCGTCGCCGAACACAACCTCGCCGAGGCCCGGCGCTTCGTGCACGACCTGGCCCCCGCCGACCTGGCCCGCGGCGAAGGCCTCGATCAGGCGCTGCGCGCCCTCGCCGCGCGGGAGTCCGGGGCGCACCTCACCGTACGCGTCCACCTCGACGGCGACGGCCGGCTCGCCCGGCTGCCCGCCCGCGTCCAGGCCGCGCTGCTGCGCATCGCCCAGGGCGCCCTGGCCAACGTCCGCGAGCACTCCGGTGCCCGCAGTGCCGCCGTCACCCTCACACTCCTCGACGACGAGGTCGTCCTGGACGTCTCCGACGACGGCCATGGCTTCGACCCCGCCGCGCTGCCCGGCCTCCCCGGCTCGGAGCGCGGGCACGGGCTGCCGGCCATGCGGGCCCGGCTGCGCCCTCTCGGCGGCACCCTGACCGTCGAGTCCACGCCCGGCGAGGGCACCGTCGTGTCCGCCGCCGTTCCCCTGGAGGCAGCCCGATGACCACCGACCGCGCTCCCGTGCGCATCCTGGTCTGCGACGACCACGCCGTCGTACGGGCCGGGCTGCTCGCACTGCTCGACAGCGCCCCGGGCATAGAGGTCGTCGGTGAAGCCGGCAGCGGCGAGGAGGCGCTCGCGCTGGCCGCGAAACTCGCCCCGGACGTGGTGCTGATGGATCTGCAACTGGGCGAGGGCATCGACGGCGTGGAGACCACCCGCCGCCTCACCTCCTCCGCCGGCGCCTGCGCCCACGTTCTCGTCCTGACCACGTACGACACCGACGCCGACATCACCCGCGCCATCGAGGCAGGCGCCACCGGTTACCTGCTCAAGGCCGAGCGGCCCGAGGAGCTGTTCGCCGCGATCCACGCCGCCGCCGAGGGGCGTACCGCCCTGTCGGCACCGGTCGCCGGTCGCGTCATGGCCAACCTGCGCCAACCCCGCCCCACCCTCACCGATCGCGAACGCGACATCCTCGCCCAGCTCGCCCTCGGTATCGGCAACCGCGACATCGCCCGCGCGCTGTACATCAGCGAGGCCACGGTCAAGACGCACCTGCGCCGCATCTACGACAAACTCGGCGTCGACACCCGCGCAGGAGCGGTGGCCGTCGCGAAGGAGCGACGGCTGCTGCCGTGAGGGCAGCCCACTCATGCGGGCGTGTCGGCCGACCGCTTGCCGGTGCGGGCGGCGCAGGAGGATTCGATGCGCAGGCGCGGCGCCCGGACGCGGCAGGCGGCTTCGTGAATGCGTCGGGGGTGTCTGTCGTATCCGCCGGTCCGCCGGTCGTCTTCTTGGTAGCAGGGCAATCCGGCCCTGCTACGGAGTCACACAAGGAGACGAAGGCGAGGTCACCGGTGACTTCGCCTGGCCCGCACCGCCGACCGGCTCGCACTCGATGCGACCGCCAACCCCGCAGAACGCACGCTGGACTTGTCACGTGAGTATCTAGACCTGCGACGTCCGCCGGTTCACGGTGGTCCCTCCTGATCCGCCCGATCTGATCCGCCCGATCCGTCCGGAGGGATGCAGCAGTGAGACGAAGGCGATTTGTGGCAGGAGCGCTCGGCACGATGTCGGGGATCGCGCTCGGCTCGGTGCCGTCCCGGGCCGACGTGCCGACGCCCGAGACGCAAGGCTGGCAGGCCGTGCCGGCGCCCGGCAGTACTCCCGCCGCGCAGCTGCGCCGCATCGCCGCCGCCGGCCCCCAACTGGCGTGGGCCGTGGGTGAGGAGGGCCTTGCCGGGCCGTCCCGGGGGCGGGCGCTGGCGATGCTGTGGAACGGCAGCGCCTGGATGAAGACCGACCTGTCGCATCTCGGCCACACGCGGTTGACCGACGTCGCCGGTGTCTGCCCCACCGCCGCGTGGAGTGTGGGCATGCCTGCCGCGAACGGCAGCCCGCTGCTGCGCTGGGACGGAACCACCTGGCGCGAGGCCACGTTCCCGGGCAGGGGCGAACCGGACGTCCGGCTCAACTCCGTGGCGGTCGGCCCCGACCGGCAGGTGTGGATCTGTGGCAGCCGGGGCGGCGCCGCCCGTCTGCTGCACGGGGACGGACAACGCTGGCGATGGCTGGACCCGCTGCCCGTCACGAGCGCGAACCTCTACCGGGTCGTACTGCGCGCGCCGGGCGAGGTCTGGGTGAGCGGTGACCAGTCGAACGGCGGAGGGTGGTCCGGACTGGTCGCACGCTGGGACGGAGCCTGGACGGTGTTACCCCCGATCGCCGGTCTGCGTCTGGGCATCGCCGACCTCCACTCGGCCGGTCCGGACGACGTCTGGGCGGTGGGCACCGAGGCCGGCGTCGGCGGGCCACCCGGCCGCCCCGGCAATCCGGCCCTGAGCCATTGGGACGGCACGGCCTGGACCCGGCTGGACGCGGGTTTCACGGTCGGGTCGTTGACCGGGATCGCGGGTGATGCGCAGGGCCGCGCGGCTTGGATATCGGGCTGGAACTACCAGGACCAGAGCCGCAGTACGTACCTGCGCCGGGACGGCAGCACCTGGACCGTCGTGCGGGGCCCGGCCGGCGCGGCGCCTGCTCCGTACCTCAATGACGTGACGTCCGTTCCCGGCACCGATGGGTTCTGGTCCGTGGGCATGACGAGTCCCACGCCGGCTCCGCCGACCGGGGCATACACCGAACGCCTTGAAGCCTGACGTCGTACGGCTGCGGAGTGAGCGGCGTGGACATCCAGCTGTACTGCGCGGGAGTTGACGGCTGGGGGCCTCGACGAGGTGCGAGCCGGGGTGGCAGTCAGCAGCCCCGGACCTGGCTCGTCCACGCGTCCGGCCGATCCGGGCCGGATGGTGTCCTCCGACCCCGTGTGGTGCGCCGCGTCGGCGGCCATCCGCGCGACCGCCTGGGTGACGCGTTCGGGGTCGGGCCGTGCATCGGCCTCGGCGGTGGACCCGGCTGTGCGTTCTTCCGTCCAAGTCGTCGGTGTACGGCCGGACAGCCTGAACCCGTTCCAGCGAGTCGTCATCCGTCAGGAGTTCCAGATTGCGGCGGATGCCGGTAGTCGGAGTGCGCAGTGTGCGAACGCGGCGGATGCTGGTGCTCCGCGGGACGACGGGGTAAGGAGAAATCGATGCAGTGCGTGCGGTTCAATGCCTCCGCCGATGAGGTGGCGAAGGTTTCCTATACGGCTCGCCGCCTTGTCGAGCTCGGCTACGGAAGCACCAGACCCCTGGGGCTGAGCCGGGAGGACAAGCCTCCGCGGGCGGGCGAACTGGTGCTGTGCCAGGTGACCGGAATCGGCCAGCACAAATTCCTCGGGCAGGTACACGGAAAGCGCAACCGGCTGTTCGTCGGCGACAGGATCGTCGTCGCCTACGGCGCTCGCTACGCCCCGGATCAGTTCGAGGCCGTGGTGCCGGACGACCTCGGACCCTGTGACCTGGTCGCCGGAGGCGGCATAGCGGGGCGGGTCCTGTCCTCCCACGCCAGGATGAAGTCCCCCACCCGGGTGGAGCCGCTGGGCCGGCTGACCGACGAGCACGGCGAAGTCATCGACCTTGCCCGCCTGGCCCGGCCGGTGGTGCCCGCTCTCGCTCCCCGCCCGCGCACCATCGCCGTACTCGGCACATCGATGAACGCGGGCAAGACGACCGTGGCCGCCGCCCTCATCCGCGGCCTCAGCCTGGCCGGCCGCCGGGTCGGCGCGGCCAAGGTGACCGGAACCGGTGCGCCCGGGGATCCGACGCTGATGGCCGACGCGGGCGCGTCGCGGGTCATCGACTTCACCGATCTGGGCTTCCCCAGCACCTACCAGCAGCCGATGCCGCAGGTGATCCGTATTCTGCGCAGCGCTGTCACGGATCTGACGAGTCACCAGGCAGAGGCCATCGTGCTGGAAGTCGCGGACGGGATCCTGCAAAGGGAGACGGCGGCACTGATGCGGACGCCGGAATTCCGCGCCAGCGTCGACGCCATCGTGTTCGCGGCCGGTGATTCGGTCAGCGCGGTGGCGGGCGTACGGCTGCTGCGGGAGGAGGGACTTCCCGTCGTGGCCCTGAGCGGGGTGCTGACGTCGTCTCCGCTGGCCGTGGCCGAAGCGGTGACCGGCGTGGACATCCCGGTGTACGAAGCGGCCGCCATGGCCGAACCGTCCGTCGCCCATCAATTGCTCTCGGGCACCGTCACGGGCGGCGCCCTCGTAGCGGACGGCAGTGGGCTGTCGGAGGTCGGCAGTCAACTGACGGACCACAGCGGGCTGCCGCAGGAGCACAGTCGGCTGTCGGAGTACAGCGGCCCGCTGACGGCGGAAACAGTGGCGTGACCGCGGCGAGGCGGCACCGCATCCGGATGCCGCACACACTCGGTGGTGTGCGGCGCCGGCTGATGCTGCTGCTGGTGCTCGCCGGTTTCGGGCAGGCGGTCTGCGTGGTCGGCTTCGCCCTCCTGGTGCATGGCGCGGCCTACCGCGTCACGCACGGCGGGGAGATCGCGTCCGACCACAACCGCAGCGCCATCTACACGCACGTCGCCGGTTACGCGCCCACCACTCTGGCCGTCGGACTCGTCATGTCGGCCTGCGCGACGGTGCTGCTCAGGGCCGCGGGTGAGCCGCTCGCGGAGCGGCTGGCCCAGAGCTACGTGCACAGCGTCAGAATGCGTCTTTTCGACCATGTCGCCGGAAGCGACGGAGGGGGACCGTTCCGGCGCACGGTCGGCGTGACCGTGCTCCGCTTCACCGGTGATGCCTCCGCCCTCCGGCTGTGGATCAGCAAGGGCGTGGCACCGCTTCTGGTGGACGGGGTGTTCGTGACGTGTGCGCTGGTCATACTGACCGTCATCGCGCCGGGCATCGGCGCGCTCTCGGCGGCGATGATCCTCCTCGCCGCGGCCACCGTCGCGTTGTTCGGGCGGCGGCTGCGCGAACGCGTACGCGAGACCAGGCGGCACAACGGCAGGCTCGCCGCCTTCGTCAACGAAAGGGTCGCGCACGCCGCCGTCATGCAGTCCCTCGGGCGGGTCGAGCAGGAGCGCCAGGTCATGCGACGGCGCAGCCGTGACTACGGTCGCGCCATGGTGTGCCAGGCCCGTCTCACCGGAGCGATGTCGGCGACGGCCGAGGCGTGCGGCATCGGGATCCTGCTGATCGTGGTCAGTGTGGGGCTGGTGACGGGCACCACCTGGGAGACCCTCGCCTCGCTGCTGACGGTGGCCAACTTCCTAGGTGGGCCCCTGTCGTCGCTGGTGCGCGTGCAGGAGCACTGGCAGCACTCACGCGTCGCGCGGCGGCGCATCGCCGAGGTCCTCTCGGCGCCGGCGAGGCTGGGCAGAGCGGGCAGAGCCGAACCGCTCGCGGACGGGCCCGGACTGCTGGAACTCGCGGGGCTGCGCGTGAAGGGTGTCCTGGACGCGTCGGCCGTCGCGCGGCCCGGGCAACGGATTGTGCTCCAGGGACCACCGGGTTCGGGAAAGTCGCTGCTGCTTCGCCTCATCGCACGCCTGCAGAACCCGGACGCGGGCGCCGTGCTGCTGGACGGCCAGGACCTCGCCCGGCACGACCCCGAATCGGTACGGCGGGCGATCAGGCTGACCAGCCCCGAACTTCCCTTGCTGCGCGGCAGCGTGGGCACGAACCTGCGGCTCGGTGAACGACCGGGCGCGGCCGAGCGGGCGGCCGAGGAACACATACAGGCCTTGGCCGAGTTGCTGCCGCACGGTCTGCGCACCCGGGTGGGCGAAGGCGGACACGGCCTTTCCATGGCCGTGCGCTACCAGGTGGCGATGGTGCGGGCGCTGGCCAGCGGTCCCCGGGTCCTGCTGCTGGACGAGGCCAGGTCGGAAGGACCGCTCGGCGCCGATCTGATGGAGCGGCTGTTCGAACGGTATCCGGGCACGATCATCTACGTCACCGACGAGCCCGAACTCGCGGCGCGCGCGGATGTGCTCTGGCGAATCGAGGACGGCAGGCTGACGGTCCATGAGCCGGTGCGGCGGACCAAAGAGCCCGTGCGGCCCGGCATGGAGCCGGAAAGGGATTGACACTCGCGTGTGACCTTGCGAGCTGTGTTGCCTGCCGGCTGTGAAATGGAGATGTTTCAGGTGGGCCGGATCTCCGCGCAAGCCGGCGGGCTCACAGGCGCCGTGTGCCGACACCAGGCACCTCCGGGGAGGGCAGAGCGGCTCCGCGGCCTCGTGGAGAACCTCGGCGACCAACAGACCCGCCGACAGGCCCTCGTTACGCCACGGAGGAGGAAGCATGATCGCGCGAGTAGCGGTGTGGGAGCCGATGCCGGATGACGATCGGGACTGGGTGCTGGACGCGGCAGCCGGGGTTCCCGGCGTCCTCGGGGCGTACCATCTCGTCGACCCGGCCACGGGCAATGGGTTGTCCGTAGCGTTCTTCGAGGACGAAGCAGCCGCGGCAGCCGCCCGCCGAGCCATCGTGCAGCGTGCGCAGGAGATCGGCTGGCACAACACGCCTCACCCTGCGCCGGTTTCGGAGGCGATCTACCAGGTCATGCGCCACACATAGGATCAAACCCTGACATAACGGCATCGGCTGTGCGCAGGGCTTCGCCCTGCTTCGACGGCCGGCGCCGACCTGCGTGCTGCGGGGACGTCAAGCTGCCTGCCCGGGCTACCGGTTGACGGCCTTGTGCACCGTCCGCAGCCACTGAGCAAACCCGTGAGGCCATCGGTGCCCACCGGTGCGGCGTCGCACCGCGTGACCAGCAAAAAGCCACTTGCACCGCTCCGATAACATGATCGGCCTCACGACGAGTGCCCTCATCGCCCGGCTTACACCGGAAAACCATGCCATTTGGCACGAGGAGTGAGCTATGTAGCTAACAACTAACAAATCGGCCAAACAATTGATACCTATATCATCGCGGGTGCTTTCGCGAATAAAGAGCAGAATACCGTTCGCCGGGCGTCAACCACGGGCGATGCTGTGGGCGACGGCGGGTGTGACGACCCTCGGGTTCCTCGTCGCGCTGGAGGTCGCCGCGCGCCGCTACGACCTGCAGGGGCCGATCACTTTGCAGGCGCGAGAGGCGATATTCCCTCCTAAATCAGGCTTTCTGCTGTACGCCAGTATGGCGCTGATGATGGTGGTGCTCACCCGGCGGCAACGGTTCATCGCCGCTGGTGCCGCGATCGGTATCGACGTCATCTTCCTGCTGGTGCGGTGGGCGGCCGACATCAAGGTGACCGAGGGGCACCCTTTCGGCAACGGCGCGTTGTGGGTGATTCTGGGCTGTGCGGTCGTCGCTGTCACACGCCGCACCGGCCCGGAGCGGGTCCTGCTGCTGAAGGGCGTCGGGTTGGCGCTGCTGCTGGTGGCCGGCCGCAAGACCGGCGACACCTGGCTGCTCATCACCGCGAAGACCCGCCCGACCGTACTCGACCCGTACGTGGCGACCGCCGATCAGGCGCTGGGCAACCCGTCGTGGCTGGTGGGCCGGATGGTCAGGGCCACCGGTCCGATCGGCGCCCATGTTCTCGACTATGTCTACGTTCAGCTCGCGGTGGCCGCGGTCGTCGTCGCGCTGTACCAGCTGCGCAACGTGGCGGTCGAGCGCCGCTTCCCGGGCCACCATCTGGTGCGCACCTTTCTGGTGATCGGCCTCCTCGGCCCGGCCATCTACATGATCTTCCCCGTGGTCGGACCGATCTTCGCCTACGGCAGCGACGGCGGACACTGGGCAGCGGCCAATGTCTGGCCGGAGACGGCGCCGCCGATCGCTGCCCCGCACCCGATTCCGTTCGACGAGATCACCCCACGCAACTGCATGCCCAGCCTGCACACGGCATGGGCCACGGCGATCTTCATTCACACCCGCAAGGGCCCGCGGGTTCTGCGGTTCGCCGGCACGTTCTGGCTCATCGCCACGCTCGGCGCAACGCTGGGATTCGGGTACCACTACGGCGTGGATCTCATTGCCGGCGTGGTGTTCGTGCTCACGATCGATGCGGCGCTGCGCTCGCAGGAACGCGGCTGGGATCGGTCAGGAATTCAGCTGGTCGGCTACGGCGCAACGGTCTTCGCCGCTCTCCTGGTGTCATATCGCTTCCTGCCGGTGGAGATGGCCGGACATCCATGGGTGTTCGGTCCCCTTCTCGTTCTGGCGATGGCCTCGGTGATCTACAGCTACGTGCGGATCACCAATATGTGGGAACCGAAGGCCGCACCGGCCCTGCAACCGGAACCGCAGCCCGAACCCGTCACATGAGTGTGCGTACGCCCGTGGCCCCGGCGAGACCGTCGCGGTCCCCTCGGCCACGGGCGGCGCACCCGGTCGGTCGTCAGGCGCGGCAGCGCAGCATCTCCAGCGGGGGGTTGGCGCGGAAGTCCGCCCAGAAGTCGGCGCCGTACTCGCGCACGCCGGCGTCGGACACCTCCAGCGGAACCCAGGTCAGCTCGGTGAATCCGGCCGCCCGCAGAGACTTCTCGTAGACCTCGCGGCGCGGGGCGGCGGCGTTGATGCTGATCGGCGGGTCGAGCAGCGCCGTGACCCGGAAGCGCGGTCCGGTCTCGCTCTCCTCACCGGTCGGCTCGCAGCGGAAGCCGTACTTCTCCAGGGACGGCACGTCGGGGCGGTAGTCGGGTGACTGGGCGAGCACGAAGAACTCGGCGCCGGGCGCCAGGCTCCGGTGCACGTTACGGCACATCCGCTCCATGTCGGCGATGTCCCGCGCGTAGTTGAGCAGCTGGACCCCTATGGCGACATCGAAACGCCGCCCAAGCGGCCGCAGTTCGGACACGTCGCCCACCTCGTAGCGCACACCCAGCGGGTCGCGCTCCTCCAACTCCCGGGCGGCGGCGACCATTTCGCCTGAGATGTCGATGCCGAGCACGTCTGTGGCGCCGCGCCGCTTGAACTCCCTGCTGTAGAAACCGGTGCCGGAGGCGAGGTCGAGAACCGCCTTGCCGCGCACGTCCCCGACCATGGCCAGGAATCCGGGCACCTCCGCATACCGCGTCAACGGCAGGGACTTGAAGCCCTCGAACGCCTCACCGATCTGGTCGTACTGCTGCACGCTCATCGTGTCGTCCTCCCCTGTGCTTCGTCACGTCCTCCGCCGCGACCCCCCTGCTCCGGGGCACGCCGCGGCCTCTGGCAGGCAGTCTTCCGGCCCCCCGGCGAACCGCCGTACTGGCAGAAGCGACGAAGATCCGGGCATGGTCCCGGTCTCCCGTACGAGTGGGTGTTCGGGGCAGCCCAAAAAATCGACCCAAAAAGTCAGCCCAAAAAATCGGACGGCGATGTCGAGAACTCGTGGCCGGCTCCGTCCCAGGGGTGAACGCGACCACAATGGGTCGCACCAGTACCTAGGAGAAGCACGATGGCCAAGTACTTGCTGCTGAAGCACTACCGTGGCGCTCCGGCTGCGGTGAACGACGTGCCCATGGACCAGTGGACGCCGGAGGAGATCTCGGCGCACGTGCAGTACATGCAGGACTTCGCCGCCCGGCTCGAGAAGACCGGCGAGTTCGTCGACGGTCAGGCGCTCGCCCCCGAGGGGGCCTGGGTCCGGTACGACGGTGAGGGCCGCCCGCCGGTCACCGACGGCCCGTTCGCCGAGACCAAGGACCTCATCGCCGGCTGGATGGTGATCGACGTCGACAGCTACGAGCGCGCCGTCGAGCTGGCCGGGGAGCTGTCGGCCGCGCCCGGGGCGGGCGGGAAGCCGATCCACGAGTGGCTGGAGCTGCGCCCGTTCCTCGCTGCGTCGCCGACCGTCACGGACTGCCACGCCGGTGGATGAGGCGCTGCTCAGAAGCCTCACGCCGGGTGTGCTCACCGTCCTCGTCCGCCGCGGAGCCGACTTCGCGGCGGCCGAGGACGCCGTACAGGACGCGCTGGTCGAGGCGCTGCGCGTCTGGCCGGCCGACCCGCCGCGGGATGCGAAGGGCTGGCTGGTCACCGTGGCCTGGCGCAAGTTCCTCGACCAGGCCCGGGCGGACGCCGCCCGCCGTCGGCGTGAGGACCTCGTGGAGGAGGAGCCGGCCCCCGGCCCCGCGGCCTGCGTGGACGACACGCTCCAGCTCTACTTCCTGTGCGCCCATGCGTCGCTGACACCGTCGTCCGCGGTCGCGCTCACCCTGCGCGCGGTGGGCGGGCTCACCACCCGCCAGATCGCCCAGGCCTACCTGGTGCCCGAGGCGACCATGGCGCAGCGCATCAGCCGGGCCAAGCGCACCGTCTCCGGTGTGCGGTTCGACCAGCCCGGCGACGTCGCCACCGTGCTCCGCGTCCTCTACCTGGTCTTCAACGAGGGCTACTCCGGCGACGTCGACCTCGCCGCCGAGGCCATCCGGCTCACCCGGCAGCTGGCGGCCGCGATCGACCACCCCGAGGTGGCGGGGCTGCTCGCCCTCATGCTGCTGCACCACGCCCGGCGGGCCGCCCGGACCGCGTCCGACGGCAGCCTGGTGCCGCTCGCCGAGCAGGACCGCGGCCGGTGGGACACCACGATGATCGCCGAGGGCGTCGCCATCCTGCAGGCGGCCCTCGCCCGCGACCGGCTCGGCGAGTTCCAGGCCCAGGCCGCCATCGCGGCACTCCACGCCGACGCGCCCACCGCCGAGGAGACGGACTGGGTGCAGATCGTCGAGTGGTACGACGAGCTGCTGCACCTGACCGACAGCCCGGTCGTCCGGCTCAACCGCGCGGTGGCGGTCGGCGAGGCCGACGGGCCCCGCGCCGGGCTGGCGGAACTCGCGGCACTGGACGACTCACTCCCCCGCCACGCGGCGGTGGCGGCGTACCTCCACGAACGCGACGGCGATCTGACCAGGGCGGCACGCCTGTACGCCGAGGCGGCCCGAAAGGCGTCCAACCTGGCCGAGCGCGACTACCTGACACGCCAGGCCGCCCGGCTCAACTCGCGCCGGGGGCGCTGACAGGACGTGGAGCCGGCCCGATCCAGGGCACGGCATGGCAGGGCACGGCACGGCAACAGCGGGCTCACCACGTAGCGCTCCTGCACCGTTCCGGTCGGGCAGACGTCCGTGAGCAGATTCGCGCTTCGCGGCCAGAAACGCCCTGGTGACGCTCTCACCGAGCGCCTGGACCCCAGTGGTCGGCGCGTCCCGGCTACGGCTGGTCGTCATCGCTGATGCCGAGATCGAGCCGGGCTGTGCTTGGGCATGGCGGTCCGATGACGCCGACGGCGATCCTGCTTCGCACCCCGTCGACCGGAGCCCGTCCCCACTCGCAGAGTCCTGCGTGGAATGCTGGGTAGGCGGTCCGGCCGGGGCGGGCCGAGAGGTGGTGGATGCGATGGAGTGGGCTCGGTTCGCGCAGCAGATGGCGTCGATGGCGCGGGACCTTCTGGCGCAGGAGTCGGTCGATGCCACCCTGGAGCGGATCACGGGCTCGGCCATAGAGCTGGTGGAGGGCTGTGAAGCGGCCGGAATTCTGGTGCTGCACGGCAACCAGGTGCAGACGCTGGCGCCCACCCACGACCTGGTCGTCGACAGCGACCGGCTGCAGGAGCGGCTCGGCGAGGGGCCGTGCTTCGAAGCCGCCCGTACCAAGGAGAGGGAGCGGGTCTTCCGCGTCGCGGACTTCACCCGGGAGCAGCCACGCTGGCCCGCCTACGCTCCCCGAGCCCACGAGCTGGGTGTGGGCAGCATGATGGGTTTCCTGCTGTACACCGAGGACGAAGAGCTCGGCGCGCTGAACCTCTACTCCCGCAAGCCGGGCGCCTTCACCGAGGCCGGCGAGCTGGCTGCTCGCCTCCCATGCCGCGGTCGCCTTCTCCAGCGCCCGCACCCACGCCCAGATGGAACACGCCGTCGCCACCCGCCACCTGATCGGCGAGGCCATGGGCATCCTCATGGACAGCCACCACCTCACCGAAGAGCAGGCGTGGGACGTACTGCGCCGCCATTCGCAGGAGCACAACATCAAACTCCGCGAGGTCGCCCGCCTGGTCTGCGAGCGCGGCAGCCTGGCATGACCCACCACACGGGCGGCTCCCCCGGCTCGTGGTCTGAACCAGAGGAGCCTGGCCGGGTCAGTCCCCAAGGGGTACGCCACTGAGCCCGGCCTGAACGCCAAGTCCCCCGCCACGCGGCTTTCACGCAGCTGCGCGGCCCGGCGTTCTGGCCACCGACCCGGTCCGCCATCAGGGGACCACGCCGCGGGCGGCCCCGGGCCCACCAGGTCCCGCACGATGCCCGCCCACCAGGTCCGCTCGATGCCCGGCCGGAGCCCGCCACGCCCGGGCCTGTTCGACCTGGCCGCTACAGTTGTGCAGAATCTTCGCCATGAGTGACAACGTGTTTTTCAAGGTCTCGGCCAATGGCGAGGACCTCGGCCGCATCGTCTTCCGGCTGTTCGACGACGTGGTACCCAAGACCGCACGCAATTTCCGTGAGCTGGCGACCGGTCAGCACGGGTTCGGATACAAGGGTTCGCCCTTCCACCGGGTCATCCCGGAGTTCATGCTGCAGGGCGGTGACTTCACCAACGGCAACGGCACCGGCGGCAAGAGCATCTACGGTGAGACGTTCGCCGACGAGAACTTCCAGCTGAAGCACGACAGGCCGTTCCTGCTCAGCATGGCCAACGCGGGCCCGGGCACCAACGGCTCGCAGTTCTTCATCACCACCGTCGTGACGCCGTGGCTGGACGGCAAGCACGTCGTCTTCGGCGAGGTCGTCGAGGGCGAGGACGTCGTCAAGGCGATCGAGGCCCTGGGCAGCCGCTCGGGCACGACGAGCAAGAAGATCGTCGTCGAGGACTGCGGCGTCGTCGCCTGACGGTTTCCACCATGCCTGGCTGCCTCGCCGCAGCCATGCGGCAGGTCCACCGGGCGAGCGATGCGCTCGCCCGGTGGACCTGCGCCTTTTCCGACGAGCAGGGTTCGGCGGCGACAGGGCGGCTGTCGTGGTCAGTGCGACTCGCGGCTCACCTCCGAACCGCTGGACCCGATGAGGAAGTCGAGGTCGGCGCCGGTGTCGGCCTGGAGGACGTGGTCGACGTAGAGGCGCTCCCAGCCGCGCCGGGGGTTGGCGTGGGCGGTGACCGTGGCCTCGCCGGGTTGTCTGCGGGCCAGCTCGTCGGCGGGTACGTCGACGTCGATACGGCGGGCCTCGACGTCCAGGGTGATGAAGTCCCCGGACCGCACCAGCGCCAGGGGGCCTCCGGCCGCGGCCTCGGGGGCCACGTGCAGTACGACGGTGCCGTACGCCGTACCGCTCATCCGGCCGTCGCAGACGCGGACCATGTCGCGCACGCCCTGGGCGAGGAGCTTCTTCGGCAGGGGCATGTTCGAGACCTCGGGCATGCCCGGGTAGCCCTTGGGGCCGCAGCCGCGCAGAACCAGGACCGAGTCGGCGTCGACGTCGAGCCCTGGGTCGTCGATGCGGGCGTGGAAGTCCTCGATGGAGTCGAAGACGACGGCCCGGCCGCGGTGGCGCAGCAGGTGGGGTGAGGCTGCCGCCGGTTTGATGAGAGCTCCGTCGGGTGCGAGGTTGCCGCGCATTCGGTACGGCTTGCCCAGCTCTGCTCGCAATGGGGCGTGAAGGACGGCGCAAAGCCCCCGCACGTCCGCACGTGGACCTGCGGGACGTGCGGTGCCGTCTGGACCCGGACATCAACGCGGCGGTGAACGTCGGAGGCCGCCGGAATGGCGGTGCCGGCGTCTCGAACGCAGGTGGGACCGAACCCTCTGCTCCCGGCACAGCGCCGTGAAGCGGGAACCCGCCCAGAGCCGCGCCCAGCAGCGGCGTAGCAGACGGAGCAGCAGGAGACCCAGCCGGCCGAGGCCGCGCGAGACGGTTCCCGCGACACTGCACGGGTTCGTCGCACCGTACGTGTTCCTCGTCGACCTCGCCGCCAAGCACAACATCTCGAGGGAGGCGGCGCGCGCCGTTCGGGGTCTGCTCAGTTCGGCAGCCTTACTGCGTAGATCCAGTCGAGGCCGTCGTATCCGGGTCCGTCGAGGTGCGCTGCCCGGGACAAGCCGGCGCGCACCGCCACGCGTTGCGAGGCGATGTTGGCCGGCCGGACGCGGGCGATCAGTGGGAGGTCGGGAACGTGGCGGGATGCCCAGGCGGTGACCTCCCCTGCGGCTTCGCTGGCGTAACCGTGGCCCCAGGCCGAGGTGGCGAAGCGGTAGAAGAGGTTGAGGACCTTCATGCCGTGCAGTTCCATGGGCTTGATCCCGCAGAAGCCCAGTGGCCGGGCGGAGCCGTGGCCTCGGACGACCCAGTACCCGTATCCGCACCGCTGCCACTGGTCGTCCCAGCGGCGATACAGTTCGCCGGCCTCGTCGAGCCGGGTGAGTGTGTCGGAGGGGTTGTGCAGGCAGGTTTCGGGGTCCCGGTGGATCTCGAAGATCGCGTCGATGTCGGCTTCGGTCGGACGCCGCAATGACAGTCGAGACGTCTGCAGTTGTTGGCCGGCCGGGCTCGGGGCGCTCATGCGGAGATCGTAGAGGTGCCTCAGGAGGCCCGGGCGGGTAGCCGGCTCCGGGCCCTCGGCGGCGATCGGCTTCAGCAGCTCGTAGGACTTCTGGGCGCACTCGACGTTGGCGTGGAAGTCGACCAGGTCGGTGTGGCTGTAACGGCTCCTCCTCGCCGATGACCTTGCCGGTGGCGACCTCGTCGAGGAGCTCCTTGGCCCCGTTGGCCATGCTCGTGGTGGTGATCTCGGCCTTGCCGACGCGCTCCTGCCAGAACTTCAGATCGGTGATCAGCTGGTCGGCGAGGGACTTGTCCGCTTCGGTGATCTTCTGCTCCAGCGGGCAACGTTCGACGGGCTGCGCGGCGACGTCGTGATCATGCAGCTGCTGGAGCCAGTTCACCTTGCCCTCCCCCGCCAGGGGCAGCAGCGTGGACGGGAGGGTGGATCTATTGTGGTCGGGGGCTCTGGTCATAGCCGTCCAAACCTGGGCGGAACCGACAACATGCCCTGCTGCTCCTGCCGTCCACGGAGGGGCGAAATGAGAGTCGAAATGATCCAACGGGCCGCGA
The DNA here is from genome assembly GCF_055657525.1 of Streptomyces sp. NPDC107522. Taxonomy (NCBI): domain Bacteria; kingdom Bacillati; phylum Actinomycetota; class Actinomycetes; order Kitasatosporales; family Streptomycetaceae; genus Streptomyces; species Streptomyces sp. NPDC107522. The sequence goes on from NZ_JBVKAU010000029.1 coordinate 68,103, forward strand.
ACGCCCTGTTCGAGATCCCGGACGAAGTGCACGAGGAGGTCATCGCGCTCATCAAAGCCGTGGCCGCGGACTCGACACCAGAAGTCCCGAACCTGGCCGCGGCGTTCGGTGAATGGTGCTGGCTTGTGTATACCCGGCATGGTGACGTCGTCGAAGTCCTGGACGTCGGCTGCGCCCGATGACTCAGCGCCATGAGGTGGCCGGTGACGACGTCGCCCGCGAGGCCGACGACTCGGACGACGATCGCGGGCCGGGCGGACTGGACTACGACGCGTAGGCGAGCGGCCGCGTGGGCTGACCACAGCACCTGATTCAGCAGTGGAGAGCCGTCGTGTTCTATTACGTCCTCAAGTACATCCTTTTGGGGCCGTTGCTGCGGCTGCTGTTCCGGCCGCGGGTCGAGGGGCTCGCAGATGTACCGACAGAGGGCGCGGCGATCGTCGCCGGGAATCACATGTCCTTCGCGGATCCTCTTCTCATGCCCGCGGTGCTGAAGCGGCGCATCACGTTCCTGGCCAAGGCGGAGTACTTCACCGCGCCGGGCTTCAGGGGCCGACTGACCGCGCTCGTACTCCGCAGCGCCGGGCAGATTTCGGTGGACAGGTCGGGCAGGGCCGCGGGACAGGCGGCGCTCCGGAACGGACTGAGGGTGCTGGCGAAGGGAGAACTGCTCGCGATCTACCCGGAAGGCACGCGTTCCCCCGACGGCCGGCTGTACAAAGGCAAGGTCGGGGTGGCGGTGATGGCGCTGGCCGCGCAGGTTCCGGTCATTCCGTGCGCGATGGTGGGGACGTTCCAGCTCCGCCCTTCGGGACGTGTCCTGCCGGTACCCCCGCCGGTCAGGATCCGTTTCGGGAAACCGCTGGACTTCTCTCGCTTTGCGGGGATGGCGCACGAGAAGACGGTGCTGCGGGCCGTGACCGACGAGATCATGTACGCGATCTTGCAGCTGTCAGGCCAGGAGTACGTGGACCGGTACGCCGCCGACGTGAAGGCCGGACAGGCGGCGGGGCGGCGAGGCTGAGGTCCACCGGCCTGGGTGCGATCGGGTCCGGAAGGCGTCCATGGCCAGGTTCGCGTACAGCGCGACGTGCGTCGCACCGGCAGCCGGCGCGCTGCCCGGCTCACGGCGATTCCGTCACGGCGCCCGCGTATCCGCGATCCCAGAAGTGGGCCGGGTGTCAACCACAGAACACGATCGGCAGGGCGAATACTGTGAGATTGTCCGGCCTTACAGCGGGACCGCGGCGCTGTCACCTGGGAGGTGCGCCATGGGTGTGAGGGAGGGAACCATCCCTTTCCGTGCGTACCGAACGTGGTACCAGATCGTCGGCGAGCCCCACCGCACCGGAAAGCTCGCCCTCCTGGTGATCAACGGGGGACCCGGCTGCTCCCACGACTACCTGCAGGACCTCGCGGAACTCGTCGTCGAGAGCGGCAGGCCGGTCGTCTTCTACGACCAGATCGGCACCGGCAGATCCGACCGCCCGGACGATCCCGCACTCTGGGTCATGGACACGTTCGTCGAGGAGGTCACCGTGCTGCGGGAGCACCTCAAGCTCGACGAGGTGCACCTCCTCGGCCATTCCTGGGGCAGCCAGGTGGCCCTCGAGTACGCGCTGGGGCAGCCGTCCGGCCTGCGGAGTCTCGTCCTGGCCGGCCCCATCGCGAGCGCCCCCGCCTACCAGGCCGAGACACGGCGGCTGAAGGAGTCCCTCCCCGCCGAGGTGCGGGACGTCATCGACCGGCACGAGGCGGACGGCAGGACCGACGAACCCGAGTACCAGGAAGCCACCATGGAGTTCTACCGGCGGTGGCTCTGCCGTCTGGATTCATGGCCGGATCACCTCCTGCGCACGTTCGCGGACTGGCGCGAGGATGTGTACACCACGCTGTGGGGCCCGGAGTGGAACATCACCGGCAACCTCAAGGACTGGGACGTCACCTCCCGCCTCGGCCAACTGGACGTGCCCGTCCTTGTCACATCCGGGCGCCACGACGTGGCCACTGCCGCCACGGTCCGTCCGATCGCCGACGGCATCCCGGGCGCACAGTGGGTCGTATTCGAGCAGAGCGCCCACCTGCCCTCGGCCGAGGAGCCGAGAATCTACCGCCAGGTCCTGGAGGCTTTTCTCAGCAGGGTGGAAACGGCTGATTCAGGACGCCACTGAACGCGGCGCACCTCGCTCTTCGTCGAACCGGGCGCGGGGCAGGAGGATTGTCGTGCCGAGGCGGGCAGTCGCCAAGGCCCGCAAAGCCGTGGGTCAGCATGCTGATCGGGGCGGTACCGGTGCCGACCAACGGATCGACCAAGTACCCAAGTTCACGATCCCCGCAGGCGTCCACCGGCTGGCACGCACCCACTCGCACTGCAAGGCGGGCAGCTTGCCGCGGCCAGCGGCCACTTCCGAGCTGATCGCAGCCAACTGACCAGCTCAAACAGGATTTCCCGCGGCACGGTTGACGAACCGCGGCTGGTGACCGACCTGAGCGGCGCCCTACCGGACACGTACGGCACCGTCTGCACCGAGCCCGACGCGGCCCCGAGCGCATCAGCCGCACCAGCCGCACCACCGAGGCCCCGGCTCCACTGCGCGACGAGGAACTCGCCGCGGCACTGCGGCAGCGTGCCGGGCGTGCTGCTGCGCTACCAGGCGCGTCCCCTGATGCGGTCTGGCCGACGTCAGGCATCGGCAGGCGCAACCCCGCCCACACCACCGGCGTCAGCAAGGTTCCGCTTGGCCCGCGGCTGGGCACCGTGAAGGAGGGCGAGGCGTGGATCGGCGAGGCGTGGATCGGCAACTCGCGGCCGACACGTCGTACGGCACGTTCCCTGTGTACGGGCTCCGCCCTGCACCGTGATTCCGACGGCCACCCGTGAGAGGGGACATGACGTCGACGAGCAGGAGAACGAGACGGGGGTCAACTACCTCCCCCTGCCCATCAATCCGACCTCACCCACGCTTCTCTCCGGTGCCGTGAGCGTCAGCGCGCCCGCCGACCGGACCCCGCCGGCTTCCCTGGCCGGTGATCGCTGATGCGGCCCTGCCGAAGCCGAGTGAGCCAGGTGATGCGCGCGTTCGTGCTGACCGGCCCCGGTGCGTACGAAGTCCAGGAGCTTCCGGCGCCGGTGGCCGCGCCCGGTGAAGTCGTCGTCGATGTCGAGCGGGTCGGCGTGTGCGGCACAGATGTGGAGTTCTTCACCGGCGCCATGGCCTACCTGCACCAAGGGCACTCCGCGTATCCGATGCGGCCGGGTCATGAGTGGGCCGGGCGGGTGGCGGCGGTCGGTGACGGCGTCGACCCGGGGTGGATCGGCCGACGCGTCATGGGAGACACGATGCTCGGCTGCGGCAACTGCCGTCGCTGTCATCGTGGCCATCAGCACGTGTGCGAGAAGCGGCAGGAGGTCGGGATCCGCGGAGGGCGGGCCGGGGCCCTGGCGGAGCAACTCGCGGTCCCCGCATCCTCCTTGCACGCCCTGCCCGACTCGGTCGACGCCGAGCTCGGCGCGCTCGTGGAGCCCGGTGGCAACGCCCTGCGCGCGGCGCGGGCGGCCGCGACCCGCTCCGGGGACCGTGTTCTCGTCCTGGGACCCGGGACCATCGGCCTGCTGGTCGCCATGTTCCTGCGGGCGGCGGACGCGGAGGTGCACCTGCTGGACCGTGCCGAGAACTCCCCCGCGTTCGCCCGTGCCCTGGGCTTCGAGCACGTGTGGGACGAGCGCTCTCTTCCGGACCTGCCCTTCGACGCGGTCGTCGACGCCTCGAACGCAGCCCATCTGCCCGAGAAGGCCCTGGAGTTGGTCGAACCGGCCGGCCGCGTCGTGTACATCGGGCTGGCCGGCCGTCCCAGCAGGATCGACACCCGCGCCCTCGCATTGAAGGACGTGACAGCCGTGGGCGTCCTGTCTGCCTCTCCCGGCCTGGACGCCACCATCCGGACCTACGCGTCCGCAGCGGTCGATCCCAGGCCTCTGGTCGCAGCCACCGTGGGCCTGGAGGAGGTCGGTGCGGTGCTCGCCGGTGAGCGTCCGAAGGGCGCCGGACCCGGGCCGAAGATCCATGTGAACCCCCGCTCCGATCACTCTGTTCCACAACGGAGAGACCGGTTGTCCTCCTGGTGACTGTCCGCGATCACTTGACGTGGGCGGCGGCGGTGCCGCCGTTGGGAATGATCACGTGAGGCGTCATCGCGTCACGGTAGAGGCGTTCTCCACGCGGCACGAAGCGGATTTCGGCGCCCATTGCAACGTGGGCGGCCTCGTGCGGGTGACGAGCGACACGGTGCTCGACGGTGCAGGAGCCGGCGGCTATCCGCCCGGGGTGACGAGGCCTGATTCGTACGCCACCACCACGGCCTGTGCCCTGCTGTCCAGGTCCAGCTTGGTCATCGTGCGGTTGAGGTGGGTCTTGACGGTCGCTTCGCTGATGTAGAGGCGGTCGGCGATCTCCGGATTGGACAGGCCGCGTGCGATCAGCTTCAGGACCTCCAGCTCACGGGAGGTCAACGCGTCCAGGTCCGCGGGCTGTTCGTCGGCGGTCTGGCGGGCGTACGCCTCGACCAGGCGACGGGTGACGCTGGGCGCGAAGAGTGCGTCACCGCCGGCGACCGCAGCCACCGCGGCGAGCAGTCGTTCGGGGCCGGAGTCCTTGAGGAGAAACCCGGAGGCTCCGGCGCGCAGCGCTCCGTACACGTACTCGTCGAGGTCGAAGGTGGTCAGCACCAGGATCCGGGGCGGGGGCTCGGTGGCCTGGGCGAGGATGCGTTCGGTGGCCTCGATGCCGTTCATGCCGGGCATCCGGATGTCCATCAGGATGACCTGGGGCGCGGTCTCGGCGGCCAGCGCTACGGCCTCGGCGCCGTCGCAGGCCTCGCCGACCACGTCGATGCCGGGTGCGGCGCGCAGGAGTCCCACCAGTCCGGCCCGGATGAGGAACTGGTCGTCCACGACGAGCACGGTGGTCATGTGGTGGCGTCGTCCCCCTGCCCTGCGGCCCGCGCGGAGGTCGGCAGGGTCAGCCGCACGGCGAAGCCGCCTTGCTCCTGCGGGCCGATGCTGATCTGCCCGCCGTAGAGCTTGGCCCGCTCGCGCATGCCCAGCAAGCCATGCCCGGCGTCGCTGCGTACTCTGTCCGGAATCACCCCCTGTCCGTCGTCCGTGACCGAAACAGTGACGTGATGCGGCTCATACCTCAGCCGTACTTCCGCACTCGCGCCGGGCGCGTGTTTCAGGACGTTGGTGAGGGCCTCCTGCACGACCCGGTAGGCGCACAGTTCCACTCCAGGGGCGAGCGGGCGCGGGGTGCCCTCGACGGTCAGGGCCACCGGGACACCGCCGGTGCGCACGCGTGCGGCCATCTCGTCGAGGCGGGCCAGACCCGGCATCGGGCCGGCCGGGGCGTCGTCGGCGGCGGCGCGCAGCACCGTGAGCATGCGGCGCAGCTCTTCGAGGGCCTCCTTGCCGGTGGCGTCGATGGTGTCGAGTGCGGTCCGGGCGGTCTCGCGGTCGGTGTCGAAGACGAACCGGGCGAGGCCGGTCTGCACGGAGATCACGGACATGTGGTGGGCGACCACGTCGTGCAGTTCGCGGGCGATACGGCCGCGTTCCTCGGCCACTTCGCGCCGGGCGCGTTCGGCCTGTTCCCGGCGCAGTTGCCGGGTCAGCTCGGCCGAGCGGCGGGCGACGACGCCGAACCGCCACAGCACCGCCGGATAGACCACGGCCTGACCGACGACCGACGGCCAGGAGTCGGTGTGGCTCACCGCGCCCGCATAGATCCAGACCCCGCCCATCAGCGCGGCGCAGGGAACGGAGACGCGAAGCACCCGCAGGGAGGCGACGGTGTAGACGGCGAGCATGGGGCCGAAGCTGCACACCACGGCCCAGTAGCCGGCGGTGATGTAGACCAGCCACGTCGCGTGCACCAGGCAGCACACCAGGACAGGGGCCCGGCCGCGGAGCACGAGCGGCAGGTGGACCAGGACCACCAGCGCATAGGCGGTCGCGTCGAGCGGATTCTGCCCCTGGCGCGCGGCCTCCGGTCCCAGCAGCAGGGCCACACCGGTGAGCGCCGCCGCGATCAGCGCGTCGACTGCGAGGGGGCGGATCCGCATCGCAGCAGCGTACGGCCCGCCCTGGCGGATGGGCGTCAAACTCCCGCGGTACCACGGAAGTTGCAGGGTCTCGTGTGCACACCGCATGGCCCCACACCTGGTCGGGCGGCCGTCCGGGAGAACTGGGGCATCACTCTCGCAGTCCCGCGCCGATACCGCGCTCGTTGGATGATCCACCACCGAGTACCGTCGCGGTTTACCCGCTGACGCTTCGGTTGGATCGGAAGGTCATACGTCCGTGGGACGCGGGAACAGCAGCCGTGTCCGTAGCTTCCTGTGCTGACCGCACCACCCGTGATGAGACAGGGGGAACACCGTGCGAAAGCACAAGATCGTATCGCTGACGGCATCTGCCGTGCTGCTCGGAAGCGGCGTGATCGCCGCGACGGCAGGACCGGCCGCTGCTTCGGACACACCCGTCGGCGCGGCGCGAGCCTGCACGCAAAGCGCGCCGCGTTTCACCAGTTGGCCGGGGACCGGCCCCAATGACCCCGCGTACTGGCCCGCCAGGGGAACCTACGCGACCACCACCACCCGGTGTCTGGACATCAACCTGAAGCTGGACGCGGACCGCAGTGTCAGGACCTGCTTCAAGCAGGGATCCGGCTGGAGCTGCAACAGCTGGCGGACGCTGCAGGGCGGCCGGTGGGGGCTGGCTGCCAAGAACGTGGAGAACGGCACCAAGTTCTTCCTGCAGTTCGCTGGAACGAGCCGCGCCTCGGGCTTGATCGACTACTGAAGACCTGAGGCTCCATGAGGGGCTGGGCTGGGGCTGGGACCACCTGATCACAGGCCGTGCCTTAAGAGCCCCTTCCTCCAGGGGACGCCCGCACGTGTCCGTGCCTTCCGGGCACGAGGCCGTGCGGGCGTTGTCCTCGTCCCTCACACGAAGGTCAGGTCGTCGGGGCGGGCCAATGCCAACGGCGTGTACGGCCCGGGCCACCACGGCTTCTTCAAGTCGCCGGACGATGCACCCCGCTGTCGACCACCCGGGATCCCCCCACTCACGAGAGTGACAGCCCCCTGACGAGCCGCCGCCAACTGGTGCACGCACGCCTACAGTTCGGAACATGGACGCTGAAGCCAGCCTCGATTCTCCCCCGCACGTTCCCGGAACCGAGCGACCGGTCCCCACAGCCGATCCCGAACTCGTCAAGCGATGGCGGGCGGCGGGAGGTGAGTTCGTCGAGCTGCTCTCGCAGGTGCGCGAGCAGCTCGGCGGCGTCGCCGGGTTCCGCCTCGGGCCGGCCTTCACCGTCCTCGTCACCGGTCCACAGGCGGTCCAGCACGTCCTCGCCCGCCGGCCGGAGCGGTACGTCAAGCGCTCCCACCGCGCCCGTCTGCTGATCGGCGACGGCGTCATGGCCGCCACCGGCGAGGCGTGGCAGCGACAACGCCGCCTGCTGCAGGGGCAGTTCACCGGCACCGGGATGCGCCGCTACGAACAGCGGATCACCGAGGCGGCGCGGACCACCGCCAGACGCTGGGAGGCGTACGCCCGTACCGGGCAGACCTTCGACGTCGGGCGGGAGATGCACCGCTTCGCCCTCGACGCGATCTGGCGTTCTCTCACCGGGCATCCCCTGGACGACGCGACGGCGCACGAGTTGGAGGCCATGGAGGCCGTGGGGGCCGCTCTGCCCACGCTGCCCGCCGATGCCGACGAGGCCCGGGGCGCCGTGGCCGCCGATCTCGCCCGCATCGACGCGGTCGCCCGGCGCGCCATCGAGGCCGCCCGCAGCGGGGCGGCCGGGCCCGACGGTCCGGGCCTGCTGCACGTCCTGACCGACGCCGCCGCCGAGCGCCCCGAGTACACCGACCAGCTGATCCGCGACGAGTTGGTCACCTTGCTCGCGGCCGGGCACGAGACCACCGCCACCACCCTGACCTGGCTCTACCTGCTGCTCGACCGGAACCCGGACGCACGCGATCAAGCGCTGGCCGCCGGCGACCAAGGTTCGGCGCAACGCCGCCAGGCCATCCAGGCGCTGATCCACGAGACGCTCCGGCTCTACCCGTCGGCCTGGCTCCTGCCCCGCCACGCCGCCGAGGACGACACCCTCGCCGGCCACACCGTCGAAGCGGGCACCGACATCCTGGTCTGCCCGTACCTCACCCACCGCGATCCGCAGCTGTGGCCGGATCCGGAGCGCTTCGACCCTCGGCGCTTCCTCACCCCGGGCGGCCGTCCCGCCCATCCGGGCGCCTACCTCCCGTTCGGCATCGGCCCCCGCGCCTGCCTGGGGCTGCAGTTCGCGCTCCGCGAGTCGACCGTCCTCCTCGAACACCTGCTGCCGGCCCACACCGTGACCTTCTCCTCCACCCCCACGAGCGCGCAGTACGGCATCACCGTCCGCCCCGACGGCGCCACGCCCGCGACCTTGGAGTGGGCACCCGGTTTCCCGAGGTGACACGGCGCCGGTATTGACCTGCCCTGCGTCGCCGCGTACAACATCTCTAGCCCAGAAAGCGTTTACTACAGCTTTCACCCGGACCGTGCCGCGCACCCAACGCGGCCTCACGAGAGGTGCCTTCGCGATGAGAGCTTCGGAAGGCCTGGAAGAACCCACGGCAGACAGAGCCGGCGGCCTAGGTGTGCTGACCGGACAGGTTGGTGACGCGGCTGGCTGGGGTGTGGCCGCCGATGCCGGTGTGGGGTCGGTGGTAGTTGTACCAGTCCAGC
>NZ_JBVKAU010000030.1:0-58207 GCF_055657525.1 Streptomyces sp. NPDC107522
TGGACTGGTACAACTACCACCGACCCCACACCGGCATCGGCGGCCACACCCCAGCCAGCCGCGTCACCAACCTGTCCGGTCAGCACACCTAGGCCTCTGCAGTGGGGACGGGGTAGAGCTCTGCGAGCTGCTTGAGCCTCGCGCTCCGGGCCGCGCGGCTCGGTCGGCTTCTTGACCGACTCCCAGCCGGACACCGTGGCCCGGCGCACCTTCAGTGCGCCGGCCACGTCGTCCAGCGTCAGGCCGTGTGCCTGCCGCAGCCGCTTGCGCTCCTCCGGGAGCGGCGAGCGGGACGCGACCAGCGCGTCGAACACCCCGGGCGGCCATGCACCAAACGGCTCGATCAAGTGGTCGTCGAGGTCGGCGAACCAACCCTCCCGGCGCCGTGGTGTGAGATCGGTGCGACCCCCAGCCCGCCGATTGGCAAGCGGAAGCCTTCTGAGGGTCAAGCCGCCTTTGCGAAGACAAGCACCTCCGTGAAGGCGACACCCATGGGCGCGAGGAAGCTGGCCTCCAGGCTGCAGCCGAAGGTCGCGAAGAGGTCCACGCATGTCCGGCGAGGCATGGCGGCCGGGTAGGAGTCGTGCCCCGCCCCACCCTGCGTCGCCCAGGCGCGTACCGCGGCCGGCTCCAGGCAGGCCTCAGTCATCACATCGAAGACAATCCGGCCACCGGGGCGCGTGACCCGCGCCATCTCGAAGAAGTAGCGGCAGGCACACAGGAAGGTCACGGTGTTGAAGACCTTATGGGCCTGGACGAGGTCGATGCTGCCATCGGGCGTCGGAGCGAGACTGCTTCCTGCAGTCGGCCGGGCGACCACGCCGAATGTATCCACCAGATAGTCGGCCCAGGACGCTGCCGTCTCGTAGACCTCGTAGCGCTCTGGTGAACACTCCTTCAGCGTCTTCTCCAGATACCGGCCCGACCCGGGCCCGATCTCCAGCACCGTGTCCGGTTCTGCCGCGAACACCCCGAGAGCACCTAGCTCATCGATGGTGAACTGGGTTGCGCCCGGCGTCCCGTTCATGACCTCGTCGATGTAGTCACCGACCGACAGACCGGCCGCCCGTGCAGCCCGCATCGTCGCCTCGAACGGCAGGAAGTCATCGACGCCACCCAGGTTGTTGGTGCTGCGCACGATGTCGAAACCAGCACGCCCCAAGAGCCCCTTGACACCCGACTTAAACAGGGACGTTCCCCTGCCTACTGCGCTCATCAGACATACCCCCCCAAGTCGTCTCCAGCCTCAGCATAGGATCACGGACACGGACGCGCAGGCAGACACCGAATCCGCCCCAATAAGTCCGCAAGTCGATCCAAACTGCCCGGCGCCAGAGCCACGGCCGGCAAGTAGGCCACCGACGCCCGCGCCCCTCCAACCACGCCCTCCCCCGCGACCAGTACCGCCTGCACCCGCTCGGACACCTCGTGCAGCCGCGCGACCTCCTCATGAACGAGTCGGACGGCTACCAGAGTTCGCGGCCCTGCGCTGGGACGAAGAGGGTTTCTGCCATGTTCGTCGTCTACTCGCGATGATGCCTGGTGACCAGCAAGACGCTTGTGTCGACAGCGCAGCCGAAGCCGAAGCCGTTCCCTGTTGACGCTCCGTAAGGGCTCCCCAAGATCCGTGACAGAGCCTCGATTTGGACCACCGGGCTGACGGGGCCGGGGCCTGTCCGGCCGATGATGCAACCGATCTCCTGGTGGACGTCGGCCACAGGTCAGGACGATGGCGTTGCTGCCCGCGCGATCCGGGTGAGGGTTGTGCGCATGCCGTGGCGGTTCACGGCGATGCGGCGCTCCGGGGTGGTGCCGGCGAAGACGACGCCGAGGAGGTCGGCAAGGCGCGCGCCGGGACCAGTGCGCAGGTCCTGCCAGGTCTCGGTCACGCGGGTGCCCGTCCCTTCGGCGGCGAAGCGATAGCCCCAGCGGGCGATCGGCAGCCCGAAGACCCCGACGTCGAACGTGAACTCCTCACCCACCCGCGCCGCCGAGACCCGGCCCGTTGTGAACCAGACGAAGGGCCCGCGCCGGTTGAAGCCGACGAAGCGCGTTCCTGTGCGCACGGGCGGGCGCAGCACCCAGACCCGGCGGCACTCGGGACTCCAGCGGCCCATGTCGGGCAGGTGCGCCACCAGCTGATAGACGGCCTCCGGCACGGCGTCCACCACGACGGACTCCTCAAGATTGCGCTGACGCACCGTCGGCGACCTCCCTGTCACTGCACACGAGGACCTTACCGGCGAGTAGGGTAGCCGACCTCGATCCCCAGGCATGTGACGTGTCACTCGACGCTGCCGGGCTCGGCGCCCGCAGGTGTCGAGTCGGCGATCTGCCTGCGGGGAGTCGCCGCGCTGCCCAGCCGTGCTCACGATGGCCATCGGCTTCTGCCGCTACTCGACCGCCAGATGCAGCTTGGCGGTCAGCCCGCCGCGCGAGGGTCCGAGTGCGTGGCCGGCCGACTCGACGGCGACCCCAGCGGGCCCTTTTTGGAGATCCCCCCTGTTTCCTCGCGCCGACGGCGTGTTGGTGGGCCCGGCAGATGGTGGAGTAGACGCTGATGTCCCAGGTGATCAAACTCTCGGCGTCCGGTCGGGCCTGCAGCGCGGTGACGATCCGCTGCCAGCGTCGGAACAGGGCGTCTGAGCGCACCCACGGCGCGAACCTTTCTCGGGCATGTCCTGCCAGGGGATGCCGATTGCGGACCCGCAAGCGTATGCCGCCGGTCAGCCCGCCGACGCGTCCATATCGGCGACCGGCCGGGCGTGTTGCCCATGGGCAACAGCTGTTCCAGCACCACCCACTGTTCGTCCGTCAGATCTCGGCGTGACACGAAGCAAGATCATTACAGAATATAGATCCACTTCCTGGGGCTTGACGCGGTGCTGCTCGGCCGATCGCCGGACGGTCAGCGAGCGGTGGCATGCTTGCGGGTCGCGCTCGGCACCGGCAATCACCCGAGCGGGCAGGCAGCGAGGTCGCGTCAGGCGACGGCGGTCCCCTCGACCTCAACCATCTGACCGGGGATCGCCAGCCGTGTCACCCCGAGCATCGTGGTGGCCGGTGCCACCCCGGCGGCACCCAACCTCGACGCCAGCACGCCGTAGTGCGGCAACAGCAGATCGACGTCTGTGGTGTAGACATTGAGCCGGACGAGGTTCGCGAGGGACATGCCGGCCTCGCCGAGCACGGCCTCCAGGTTGTCGAGGCTCAGCGCCAGCTGTGCGGCCATGTCACCGTCATGCTGCGGCTTGCCTTCGCCGCTCATCGCGGTCTGTCCGGAGCAGTACAGGGTCCGGGTGTGCCCGGAGACGATCTCACCCTGGTTGAACCCCATCTCCACGGACCAGGACACCGGATTGACTGCCGTTCGTTCCACTGCCACATCAGCTCCATGCGATTCGTTGGGAGTTACACATCCATCGGCGCGTCGGTCGCCATCGATGACGCCGATGCCCCGAGCCTCCCAAGAAAAGATGACACCCTTGGTCATGTATTCGATAAGGTCCTCGTATGCGCGCCGATCGGCTGGTCTCGCTGGTGCTGCTGCTCCGTCAGCGCGGTCGGCTGACCGCGGACACGCTGGCCCGCGAGCTTGAGGTGTCCACCCGTACCGTGCTGCGCGACATCGAGGCGCTGTCCGCAGCCGGCGTCCCGGTCTACGCCGAACGCGGTCGGCACGGCGGGTTCGCGCTGATGCCCGGTTTCCGGACCGAGCTCACCGGACTGAACCAAGACGAGGCCCTTGCCTTGCTGACCGCCGGATCGGGGCGTGGCGAGCAGGCATTCGGCCTCGGCTCAGCGCTCGCTTCGGCCATGCGCAAGGTGGTTGACGCGCTACCCGAAAGCCATCAGGCCCCGGCGAACGACGCGGCCCAGCGATTTCTCGTCGAGCCCGAGACCGACCTGCTCTCACGCCAGCCGGTCACCGAGGAAGTGCCCCGCACGACAATGATCGAGATCCGGCGCTCGGTGCTCGCCGGACACAAACTGCGCATCCACTACGCAGCCACGGACCAGGCACCACAGTGGCGCACGGTGGACCCGATCGGCCTGGTCACGGTACGCGACCGGGGTTACCTGCTCGCCACGAGATCCGGCGCGGACCGCACCTACCGGCTGTCACGGGTGCTCGCCGCCGAGGAACTCCCCGAACCGGCACAGCGACCGAACACGGTTGATCTGGACCGGATCTGGCGAGAACGCTGCGCACAGTTTCTGTCCGGCGACCATATCGCCGTGCTGGTACGGGTGAACCCCACGCGGCGGGAGGACCTGCTGAACACTGTGGTGGCCGTCCGCGCCGCAGAACCCGACACAGACGGCTGGCTGCGGCTGGAGGTGACGTTCCAGGACCTGCGACACGCCGAGTGGGCGCTGTGGCAGCTCAGCACGGACGCGGAAGCCTTGGCCCCGGCGTCACTGCGCACTGCCCTTCGCAACCGCGCCGCCACGATGCCACCCGCTACGAGGCCACAAACCTCGACACGACCCTCAACGAGTCGCTGTGACAAGCACATCCGAAACACGCCCTCGCAGGCCGCAGCCCACCACACATCGTGGACCGGGGTGAACATCCCTGCGGGTTTGGCCTGTTCGAGAGCGGTCGCACCCGGCAGGCCGCCCGGCTTGCGCACCAGGGCCTCCAGGCAGTAGTCCGGAGCCAGCCATTCCCCGCCTTTGGCGATCAGCGTTCGTGCCGGGCAATCTCCGTGCTGCCGTCGTAGACGGCGAGATCATTGGCATGCAGCACGGCTCGCACCCGGCGGCCGCTGTAACGGACCGGCATTGAACAGCTGTCGGTGCGAACCGAGATGCCGCTGCGCCGATCCACCAACAGCGCAAAAGTGCGGCTGGCGTCGAACGGCTCCACCGGCGGCCTCAGCAGAGGCTGCGCGACAGCAAAGTGACCAGGCGACTCACCTGGAAGGGGGCCGCCCCCAGCCGGGCCGGGGAAACCCGTGCTGGCCGACAACCGACCGGTGGAGGCCAGCTGGACGAAAGAAGCCTCAGCCCCCCCAACTTTTGCAGCGCCCCATCAGGCCTGGCCATGCGCCAGCAGGGCGGCGTGAGGCGAGATCAGTACACCGCCCGGACTTGTGAACTCCGCACACAACGACTCAAAGTGGTTTCTGATCTCGTCAATGACCAGCGGGTTCTGACTCGTCACGATCTGGCCGATCGTCGCCACTCCGGCGGCTGGTCCCCTCCACCACTCCTCAGGCGTCGTCTGGTGGCCCCAGGTCAGCGTGTCGCAGACAACCTCCGTCAGACCCGCCTCATCGAGCAACGCGGCGAAGCCTTGTTCAGCAGGAAGAAAGTCGCAGCACGGCCTCGTGCAGCCGCCCCCACACCAGTTCTGGACCAAATCAGGAACCGGCGGTGAGCGGTCGACTTCGATATCCCGAAGCACGGGGGCACAGCCCGCCAGGCACAACCACTGACCAACACGTAGACAGTCGCAGCGAACAGCGTCTCATCAGGCGTGTCCTGCGTCTCGCCGCCCTGCGGGCGCACCCACGATGGTGGGATCAGCGGCTTCGCGATCTGCCACAGCCCGTCCGGAACGATCCAACTCCATGTTCCCCGCCCCACACCGGAGTCAACGTCCGCCTCACCACGTAGGACGCGGTCTTAGGCGCCACTTCAGTTGGTGTGATCTTGCGACAGTCTGGGGCGATGACTGCTGCGCTTGTCGAGCGGATGGCGCCGGAGGACCTGTGGGAGCTGTTTCAGCGGGCGGTTCCGCCGGCGCCGGAAAAGACCGCAGGGCGGGGGACGGCGCCGGCAAGGTGACCCTGAGGATGCGCTGGACCGCGTCGGCCGAGGGGGCCTCGGAGAGGCAGTAGACGATGCCCGACTCGGGGTCGGCCCATGCCCGCTCGAAGTGCACGCGCTCGATCACGCGTGCGACCGATGAACTTGCCCGAGCTCCGCTCCGGATGGGTGGATCAGCGCAGTCCGGCAAAGAGATCGTTCTCGGGTACGGCCGCGCCGGTAGCGTCCCGGACACGTACGAAGGTCTCCATGCCCATCAACTCGCCGAACCTCTCCTTGCCCATCTTGAGGAAGAAGATGTTCTCGCTCTGACTGGCGTGTGCGGCCAGCGCGTCGAACTTCTGACCGCTGAACGCGGTGGTGTCCACCCACGTGGTGATCTCGTCGTCGGGGAGGCCGATTTCGGCCATCGCGGCGGCCTCGGCAGGATCCGGCTCGGGCATGTCCGGATGGAACTCGCGCATGATCTCCCCGAACCGCTGCATCCCCGAGCGGGGCATCGTGGTCCAGTACACCTTCGGTGTCAGCGCAGTCATCTCCAGCGCCGCCATCGTGATGCGGTGGGCCTGGATGTGATCGGGATGGCCGTAGAAACCGTTCTCGTCGTAGGTGACGACCACATCAGGTCGGTAATGCCGCATGAGTTCCGCGAGCCGGGCCGCGCCTTCCTCCACGGGGGTCTGCCAGAAGGATCCGGGAACGTCGTTGCTCGGCCAGCCCATCATCCCGGAATCGGCATAGCCGAGCATCTCCAGATCGCTGACCTTCAGGACGTCACAGCTCGCCTCGAGTTCTTGACGGCGCATCAAGGCGATGGCCGCCGGATCGTGTCCAGGATCGCCCGGCTTGACACCCCCCGGTCCGTCACCGCAACCGCCGTCGGTACACGTCACGAGAACCGTGCGGATGCCTTCCGCCGCGTGCCGCGCGAGGATCCCGCCGGTTCCGGTGGCCTCGTCGTCGGGGTGGGCGTGTACGGCCATGAGCGTCAAAGGCCGGTCAGTCATGAAACAGTCCTCCTGCAGAAATACGTCTTGGTCCGACCGCGCGGCGGGGTACCGCTCCTGGGACTCGGACCCTGGTGAGGCGGACGACCCTCTGGCCTCCGAAATTCCCCGCCCGTGCGGCGCCGGTCCCTCAGTCGATGCAACCGTGCTGGCAGGGCCGCCTGTTCCCGGCGCGGCCGCTTGGCCTTCCAGGCGTCGGCGTTTCACGGAAGTCTCGTCCGCGATGGATGGAGCACCGCCAAAATCGCTTGTTCGAGTCCCAGCCCCTCCTGGGCCGGCTCAACGGACCGGACGTCGTGGACGATCGGCCAGGCCGCTTCATTCCCCGGGGGCAGGTCCGCTCCTGCGGCAAGCCTTCCGCGTACCGGTCCCATTCCGCGTCGGTGAGCCCCTGCCCCGTCACTGCGCAGGCCGCCCTGATCGGGTCATCGACGACGGCCACCGCCTGCCGTATGTCCCAGTGGACGAGCTGCGCCGGGCGCACCTTCTCCCCTGCCCCGGACGAGTCGAGCTCGGTCGTCGCTTCACCTGCGGTGATCAGCCTGCGACGGTCGGGGGTGAAGAGAACGAGTTCCCCCATCGTCTCCCAGTCGCCCGCCACCGAGGCGAGGGTGAGCGGGCGAGCGGCGTCGGTGCAGTCCCATAGCAGGCCCGAGCCCTCTTGGGTATCGCCAGCTCCTCCGATTTGCTGGGATTCGACACAAGGGGCCGATGGCAAACGACACCGATGTCCTGCTTGAGCTGTTAAAGATCCAAAGAGAGGAGGCACGCCACACGGAGAACCAGCGAGCAACGCAGACCAACATCGTGATCGTGGCTACCGCGGCGGGCCTCGGGTTCCTCGCGCAGCAGGGAAGTCTCCGGACGTCCTGGCTTGGCGTGACACTGCCAATGCTCGGCCTCGGGGCGTTCGGGGCCGTCGCCTGCTGGAAATACGGAGAGCGGTTGAACAGCTACTACTCGCAAGTTCCGCCCGTCCTCCAGGCCATCGGACAGCGGCACGACTCGCTGGACTTGCCGACTCTTCAGCGCAGCGGCCTGGCCGAGCATCACACGCGGTTCCGGCACATCATGCCCGTGAAAATCTGGTGGCTCTGGGTGGCTCTCCACGCCGGAATCGCCGCCGGAGGGCTACTCCTGAGCCTCTGGATCCTGGCGGCCAATCCCTGACGAAACGCACAACCCTCAGGCTTCGATGGCGTGCGCTCAACGACGGCCAGGGACAGCGCCACACGGGGTCGTCAGCAGGCGCCGGGCGGGCCAGACTCGAATGTGCACGCCTGTCGCCGACGACTCAACTCGGGAACCGCTGCTCGAACAGGCGATCACCGCTTGGCAAGCAGTCCGCCCGAACCAGCCGAAGCAGACCGACAGGCAGACCGGAGAACAGGTCAGCTTCCTGTTCTCCCTCCGGGCCCGCGCCGTCTCCAGCGGCTACATCAACAGCACCATCATCCCGATGCTCTGCCGCAAGGCCGGCGCTCCGCCAACCGACCTCCGCGGCAGCATCACCAGCCACCGAGCCCGCTCTACCATCGCCAGCCAGCTGTACAACGCCAAGGGGCCCATGACCCTGTTCGAACTACAGGCCTGGCTCGGGCACCGCTCACCAGAATCCACGCAGCGCTACGTGAAGATCAGCCCCAGCACGCTGACCAAAGCGTACAAAGACGCTGGGTACTTGGCACGCAATGTCCGCACCATTGAAGTCCTCGTCGACCGCGAGGCAGTCGAATCGGGCGCGGCCACAGCTGGTGAACCGTGGCAGCACTACGACCTTGGCCACGGCTAGTGAACGTACACGTTCTTCGAACAGCGTCTGCCCCGCCTGGCCTGCGCGCGCTGCGACCTCCACACGCCGAAGGACTCCAGCAAAGGCCAGCCTCTCGAAGCGAAGGACAACCTCCAGCGCATGCTGGCCACGATCCCATTGACCGACGACGAACGGGCCGCTGTCGACGACGGCCAGACCGCACTCGACCAGCTCCTGGAACGTCTCGTGGACGCGCCTACTCCCTCAGGCCCCAAGCCGCGGGAGCTGCTGCCGATCGTCGAGGTCCGGCGGGACGCCGACGGTGGCCGGTGAAACGATCGCGTCTGACAGCGAGCACGGGGAAGCGTATCCCCGGGGGCGGGTCATCTGGCCGTGAGAACGTGCGCCCACGGCTCGTCGATGTCGGCCAGACCCAGCACGGCGACCACGTTGTCGAGCATTCCGGCGCCGAACCAGCGCCGCACGGCGTCGTCGTCGCCCAGCAGCTGCCGAACGGTGTCAACCTGCTTGGCGTAGCACCGGCGCACGGCCTGTGCCACCAGCGGCTCGCCGACGGCACAGTTCGCGTGCATGAGGAAACGCAGGATGTTCCGGTCCGCGACGAGCGCGGCGTAGGCGCCGCGTGCGGCATCCAACCTCGCCTCGGGCGAGAAGCCGGCCCCGCCCGACGCCGGCGAGTGAGCGACCAGCGTGTCGGTCATGACGACCGATACGTGGTCGACCGCCGCCGCGAACAGCGCTTCTTTGTTCGGGTACAGGCGGTAGAGGTACGGCTGAGAGACGCCGACCCACGCTGCGATCTCGTGCGTCGTCGTACCGTAGAAACCCTTTTGCGCGAAGCAGTCGACCGCGGCGGCCATGATGGCCCGGCGTCGTTCGTCGCTCTTCGTGCTGGTACCGGCGGCAGGCATGGGCGTCAGTCAAGCACGGCTCCCCTCAGCCCCCAAACGTCACGCTGAGGTCGGAGTCGGACGGCACGTCGTCGGGCGTGAGCGCCTCGATCGCCACCAGCGGGTTCCAGTAGTCCAGGTAGTGGGTGATGCGCCCGTCGTCATCGGTCCGCACGACGGAGATGCACGTCTGCTCGTACGGCTTGCCGGTCGGCAGCGCCGTGCCCTTCGAGCGGAATTCGGCGATCACCAGACTCGGATCGACCGTGTCGTGGAAGACGAGGTCGACGAAATCCACGTCGAAGGTCTCGGGAAAGTTGCTCATGTGCGCGACCAGTGCGTCGCGCCCGGTCACCCGCTGGGGCACGCCGGCCGGCGCGTACGGGAACTCGAGCACCGCGTCCGGGGCGAACAGCTCCACCCATTCCTCGACGCGCCCGGCGGCGGTGAGGCGCAGGTGCTCGGCCAGGGCGTGCTGAGCAGCGGCACGCCGTGCGGCGTCGCTTTCCTTGACTGTCATCTCAACTCCTACGTTAGTGGTCGACCTATAACCTACCACGTCGGCAACCGCTTGGGACGTGCAGGAGGTGACGCCAGCAGCCCGATCCGGTTCTTTCACGTAGAGGGGCCGTCCAGAAACCGCCCCCAGGCCGCAGGCGGCGGTCCGGCTCACGGCCCATAGCAGTGATCGTGACCGTCAGGTGGTGTCGGGTTGGGGGGTTGAGTGGGCCGGCCGCCGCTCTTCCGCCTTGAGGGCGGTCGGGGCGCGCGAGGCGCCGCTTCCTCCTCGGGGGAGGTCTCAGGACCTGTCGCCCACGGGCGCGGCGGTCCTCGCGACCGGAGGAAGCCCCAGTTCAGGACGTCATCTCCGCATCGGTCCCCGACGGGCCTTGGCGTCCGCGGCTCAGGTCGTCTGTCGGGACCTGTGCGGCAGGGAATCCCGACAACTCCGTACAGCCGCGGGACCCTGAGCCGCAGTGCAACGGCTCCGCCCCATAGGAGGTGTCCGCACTGCTCGACCGCGGCCTTCGCGTGTTCCAGACACAGAGGTGGCTGAGCCGTGAGGTATCCCTCCCAGCCGTCCGCCGTTAGATTCGGTCTGAAGCCTGGCGAGCAACAGGTGCTTCAGCGCGGTGCGGCTGGCTTGCTGCACACACATGGCACCGCAACTCCTCCCTGCACTCCCGCCGCCGTGAAGGGTGCACGTCCCGCCACCGCGGTCCTCCGACGATCGCGTTGCCGAAACCGGACCGGGAACATCGAGCCCAAAGCACACCGCGCTCGTCTCGGTCGCCCGGCCTTGGTCCACTTGAACAAGCCCTTGCCGCCGGGCCGTAGACGCAAATTCGAGACGGCTGACCTGCACACGCTTCCGCGAAAGCCATCCCGTTGACAACGCCAAAGTCTCGGCGTTCTCCATCGACAACGCTGCCCGTCGCGCCTCATGCATCGACACTGAGCGGGAACATGACGCTCAATCTTGGCAGCCTGCGAGCCGCCTCGTCTTCATCCCGAACATTCCAGCGCTGCCCCGCCAGGCCCTGACTGACCGCGTGCTCACCCCGCCGGGTCTCCACAGCCGCATAGAAAGCATCCCCGCACTCGTCGAGATCCCCAGTCACAAGCCCATGGGCTTCCAATGCCACATAGTCGAGCGATTCCCACCCGGGCCAGTCGTCACCCCATGTCCTCCAAGTTCGCCCCGCCAGGCGCAGGACCTCAGGAGTGTCGGCCAGAGCATCAGGGTCAAACACGGCTCGCCCGAATGCGTCTTGGCCCAGCCCGACCATCCAGAGGCCGAAGTAGCAGAAGTCGTCATCCGAACACCGGCCGCCGAAGATCCGCTCCGCCGCAGCCACCAGCTCCCAGGTGAAAGCCTGACGGGTCACCTGGTCCAGGCACATCTGGAACTCAACGATCTCCGCCAGCGACCTGCGCGACAAATCGGAACGAAGCCACGCAAGTCGCGCATCCCTGCCATCTGCCTGTCGGCGACACGTCTCTACAAGTTCCCAGAACTTCTCAAGGTTCACGAAGAGCACCCTCCCAGGCGCCACTGACAAGGACGAGCCACCTGGCGCCATCACCACTTCGGCGAAAGTCAGACCATTTGAGAACGTCACAAGCCCCACTCCCAGAACCTTTGGCACCTATGCAATTCAGCGTCACGTCAACTGCCGTATTGGCTGCGACAGGGCAGCAACCCAGCGGTGGGCACCGACACCCTGTGCGGACGCTTGTCGTACAGGGAAGACACAATCGGCGCATGTCTGAGACCTTCGTCGACCTGGGAACTGTCGATGCGCCGTCTGGTGTGCTGGTGCTTGGCATGGCCGGAGGGATCGACCAGTGGCGAGAACTGGGTCAGCCCCTGTCCGAGCGCGCAAGGACGGCTGCGGCAAACGGAGGGGGCCACCTTCGTGAGTGGTTGTGCGAGGCGGTTGCGGTCCCGGCAGCGGCCGACCGGCCTTTGAGAGTGCGGGCGAGTACCTCGCCGTCTCCGTTCGACGGGGAGCCGACGATCGCGACCTTGGAGATCAGCCTCGGTCTTCTCTGGCCCGAGACGACAAACCGGTCGATACCGGTCCGGCTCGGGGACCTGCCCGTCGACCGGTGTGGCATGGTGGTCGGCGACGCCGCAGGGCTGGACGCGTGGACGGGAATGGACGACGAGCCGGCCGACGGGCTCGCCGATGTCTTCTACTGGGGCCTGTACGCGGACGACGCGCATGCGCAGTTCGGTGGTGAGCGGATCGCACAGTACGGCGTCGACGGGCCACACGGGTGGCTGGACCTACCGGTGGCTGAGGCGGCCGCACGTGCCGTAGAACTCACCGCCTGGCGTGACCGCCTCGATGGCAAGGGCCTCACGGTCTCGGTCGACGAGCACACCGATATCCACCGCTTCCAGCGGGCCGGGTGGGACCATCCGCTCCACGTCGGCGCGATCGCGAGGTGATCGCGCGCGAGATCCCCGGGGCACGGCTGCTCGTCCTCGAGGGGGCCGCCACCGCGATCCCCGATGCGGCGGTCGGCGAGGTCACCGAGGCGATGCTCACGCTCGGCCAGAGGACGGCGGGTGCCCCGCGGGTCTGGCCTCCCCGCAGCAGTGGACGCCGGAGGAACGGCCAGAACCCCGCGGCGGCGTCCGCAGGTGCACCGCGTCGCACCCCGCCTGCCCCCCGGGTGCGGCTACGCCCCGCTCGGATCCGGCCCACCTGACGGCCATCGACGGCATCCCGTTCGTCAAGGACGTTGCGCAGGGCTGGTGAGCTACGGCGCGTACGGCGGCGGTCGTCATGGACGGTTCACCTGGAGTCGGGCGACGAACACGCGGTCGTGCTGTTGCCGCTGTCAGCTCGGCGGGATGGGGAAGAGCAGGCAACTGCTCGTGGCATGGGCGAGCAAGCGGTCCTCGGAGTCGAGCAGTTCGGCTTGTGCCAGGGCCGTGCGGCGGCCGTGGTTGAGAACGGTACCGACGGCACGGACCTTGCCGGTGTCGACGGTGACCTGGCGCAGGAACTTCACGCTCAGGTCGAGCGAGGTGTACCCCATGGCGACCGGAAGCACCGACTGCACCGCACAGCCCGCGGCCGAGTCGAGGAGGGTGGCGTAGACGCCGCCGTGGACGCTGCCGATGGGGTTGTAGTGCTCCTCCCCCGGCTCCAGGGCGAAGACGGCGTGACCGAACTCGACTTGCTCCAGCGTGAATCCGAGCGTAGCGGCGATGGGCGGGGCGGGCAGACGTCCGCTCAGCACGCCGCGCAGGAAGTCGAGGCCACTCTCCAGGCCGACGTCGGCCGCGGAGATGCTCGGATCCTGCCACTCGATCGTGCGTGACCTCGCCATGTGTCTCTTCCTCTCCAGCTGGCTTCAATATTCGAAGTTAGTGGTGTGAACAGCTGGCTGTCAATGTCGAAGTCAGCCTACGATGACGACATGACCTGGCTGGAGACGAGCACCGAGAACTGCACGGTGCAGCGCACCCTCGATCTGATCGGCGAGAAGTGGTCGCTGCTCGTGTTGCGCGACGCCATGAACGGCGTGCGCCGCTTCGACGACTTCCGCCGGCATGTGGGACTGTCGGAGGCGGTGCTGGCGGACCGGCTGCGCAAACTGGTCGCCGCCGGGGTCCTGGATACGGTCCCGTACCGCGAGCCGGGCCACCGCACCCGTCACGAGTACCGGCTCACCCGAAAGGGCTGGGATTTGTGGCCGGTGATGCTCGCCCTGAAGCAGTGGGGCGACCGCTACACGGCGGATCCGGAGGGGCCGCCCCTGGAAGTCCGTCACCGTGACTGTGGTGAACCGCTGGAGACGGTCGTCGTCTGCGCGGGCGACCACGGGCCTCTCGCCCCGCGGCAGGCTTACACGCGGCCTGGTGCCGCGGCGCACGTGACCACACGGTGAGGACGGTGCCGGGCGCCGCATGGGTGGGGATGAGTGCGGTCGGCGCGCTGCGCGGGTGGTGGTCTGTGATGTCGGCGCCGTGCCGTGTATGAGGTACGGCCCGGCCGGCGGCAGGCAGCGTGTGTGGTGGCTGGGCCGGGGCATGCAGATTGCCGGGTGGTCCACATTGCCGGGAGGTCCACATGGACACGAGTGCGTTGGCACGAACCGGTCGGGCTTGGGGCCCGGCGGGCGGCGCAGGGCTCGGTCACGGAGAAGGCTGGTGCTCTTCGATGTGTTCTCTTTCGCAATGGACCGCTGGCAACGGGTCTGAACCGCGTCCTACGGGAAACCCGAAGGGGATGAACGACTCCGAGATTCCATATGGCGACGGCCGGCCCGTGGACGTGTACCTGGACCTCCTCCGCTTGCAGATGGACGCGGAGGACTACAGCCGTCTGCTGCGCGCGGTGGCACCTGTGCTGAAGGCGATCGAAGAGGAGCGCCTCTTCAGGGTCGACCTCACGATCGACCCAGGGTCCGACGACGAACTGCCCCAAGAGGTGCGAGACGAGGCCGCCCTCGTCATCGCCACCGCAGTGACCGGCCGACTGGACAACGAACTGGTCGAGATCGACGTCGACGAGGCCGACCCGATCAGGATCGTCACGGACGCGAACACCGCTGCCGACCCGGTCCGCCTCGGCGAAATCGCCGACTACGTCAAGGAACAGCACAGGGAGAACCAGGAGCTGCGGGGCATCGCCGAGGCGAGCGGTCTGCCGACGGACTTCTGAGCGGCAGCGGCCTCCCGGCCGTGGCCCACAGGTCTCTGTGACGCGACCGCGTTGACCTCGGCAGTGAAGTCACCGGTCGTCATGATGGCGCCGCGCACCCGAGTGGCAAGCACCGTTCGGCAGCCGTCGCTCATCAACGGCGCGATCCGGCCGCGCCGCGCGGTTGCCCGCCCCGTGGGCCCCCTGTGGTCAGCGGCGTTCCTCGCACCGGAGCACACGAAGAGTGACGTCGTCCGTGCGCTGCGCGGTGGTGGCGGTCTTACTCAGCAGCGTGTCGATGAGGTGACCCAGGTCCTGGTCGATGTCAGGCAGGGGTGGGCGAGGCCGTGAGCGCCCAAGGTGGGCGTGATCTGGTCGGCGCGCAGGGTCGACGACGTCCTGGACCCCCGCGACCTCGGTCAGGCCGACGGCGAGATGCGTGAGGTGGTCCATTCCCGACCGGCGCAAGCCGGTGTGACGGTGCTGGTAGGTGAAGCGTTCCTCCAGGTCCACGGCACAGCCGCCGCCGGGCAGCCGCTCGACGAAGTCGGCGGCGGCCGACTGCCGGCCCGCCGCCCGTCGGCCGGTTCCGGCGCAGACAGCACGTGGCTGTTCACGGCTGACCGCGGCGCCCCGCTCGACGGTTCCCTCCAGCAGACGAGCCGGCCGTCAGCAACCGGAATTCGGGTTGCCGCACTCCCGCTTGGTCATGAACAGCCGGGCGCCTGGCCGGCTGGATCAGCACCAGGGAACCCCACGACCGCACGCCGGTCACCGGCGCGGCCACCAGCGCCGACGGGTACGGGAGGGCCACCGCGGTGCGCGCAGAGGAGCGAGCCATCTCCTCCTGGCTGCCGACCCACACCGGCCGGTCCTCGCGGACGGCGTCGGCCACGCGTGCGGGGAAGGCCGGCGGAACCTCGCCCGTGGTTCGGCAAACGCGGCATCCAGTGCGCCGACGTCAATGGTCGGAGCGTTCCTCGTCGCGCCGCCTTCTCCCGTGGCGGTCGTGTCAACCACTCCTTTCAGTGAGGTGCGGACGGCATGTGGTGGGCGGTGAGCACGACGGGATCCGAAATGCGGGTCAGCGAGACCGGTTTCTCCTGCGGTGATCGAGGCACTCGGTGCACCGGTGAGCGCGCACCCGTCGGGGGTGAGCAGGTGACCAGCACGGTGAGATCAGGACTCCGGCGACGGGGGCGGAACAGAAGGCGGCCGATGACGACGATCGGTGTGGAAGAGGAGTACCTGTTGCTCGACCCGGTCACGGGGCTGCCTGTGCCGCTCGCCGACAAGGTGCGCGCCACGGCCGGGCTCGCGCCGTTCGTGGCCGATGAGGAGGTGCAGAGCGAGCTGCTGCAGGCTCAGGTCGAAGTGGCCACCCCGGTGTGCGAGTCCCTGGAGGAGGTCAGGGGGCATCTGCTGCGGTTGCGGAACGCCGTCGGGACGGCTGCCGAACGGCACGGCTGCAGGCTCGCACCCTGCGGAACCTCCCCGCTGCGGCACAGGCGCCCCGTGGCCGTCACCGACAAGGACCGTTACCGCGCCATGCGCGCGCAGGCGCCGCAGCTGGTGGCCGACCAGCTGGTCAACGGCATGCACGTCCATGTCGCGGTGCCCAGCCGCGAAGAAGGGCTGCAGCTCATGAACCGGCTCCGGGTGTGGCTGCCGACGCTCACGGCCATGTCGGCGAACTCACCCCTCTGGGACGCCCATGACACCGGCTTCGCCAGCTGGCGCACGGTGATCTTCGGCCGTTGGCCGGTCAGCGGCATGCCCCCGCACTTCCACGACGTGGCCGACTACGACCGGCGCGTGCAACGGCTGCTGAAGAGCGGGCTGATCTCGGACATCGGGCAGTTGTACTGGCTGGCCCGTCTCTCGGCCCCGTATCCCACCCTGGAGGTGCGGTGCCTGGACGTCCAGTTGCGTGTCGATGACGCGGTGAAGCTCGCGGGCGTGGTGCGGGCCCTCGTCCAGACGGAACTCGACGCGGTCTCGGCCGACGCCCCCGCCCCCGAGTGCGCCCCTGAGCTGCTACGCGCGAGCCTGTGGCACGCCGCCCGTCATGGTCTGAGCGACACCCTCGTCGACCTGGACGGCAACACCCGCCCAGCCGGCGAAGTACTGCGCCAACTCCTCTTCCACATCACCCCCGCCCTCGACGCCTCCGGCGACACCCGGCAGGTGACATCCCTGATCGACCACCTCCTACAGCACGGAACCGGCGCGGACCGACAACGCACCGCCCTCACCGAGGGCGGCATCCGAGCGGTGACCGACCTCATCACCAGGTAGAACACGACGCCGCGCCTGCCCCGTTGCCCCTCGCAGTAGGCGAGGCTCCGGGCGTCGTGGAACTCGACGGGCCATCAACGCCCAAGCTGGGCGGGCATATTCGGACGCCATGCTCCGGGCGTGCTACCGCTGCTTAGTCGAAAGAAGGCGCGACGACGCCAAGCTCCATGGCGGCTCCACCACTCCAGCCAACGTAGAAGGCCCTCCCGGCAGGAGACCTCAAACGGGCGTCACCGGACAGCGGGCGACCTGGTGACCGCCGTTTCCCGTGCCCCTCATGAGACTCCGCTCCCGGGCGCGCTTGTCCATTTGCCGTGTTCGGTTCCATGCTGCCGCTATGGCAACGACGGTCGGTCAGGACGAAGTCCTCGACGTCGAGGCGCGCGCAGGAAGTTGCGTGCCAGTGACGGAAGCACAGTCGAGGTGGTCACGGCCCTCGTCCGTCCTGGGACCGCCGAGTAATTCGTGGAGCTCCCGTCCCGCTCTCTGAGCGGCCTGCCTTCGCCAGAAGGGAATACGCAGCCAATGAAGGTCATCGTCATCGGTGCCGGTGTGTTGGGGTTATGCGTAGCGAGGCAACTTGCCGTCGTCGGCGAGGAAGTTCTCCTGCTGGATCAGTGGGGAGCCGGCACCGGCACCACCGCGACCACCTTTGCCTGGACCAACTCAAGCCGGAAGCTCGACCCCGCTTACCACAGGCTGAACCTCGCGGGGATGGAGGAACACACCAGGCTCGCAGAGCAACTGCGTGGCGCGCCGTCGTACTTCCTCAGCGGAGCACTGCAGTGGGCGGACGTCTCGAACGAACAATGGCTCGCCGGCAACGTGGAGCGACTGCAGTCCCTCGGCTACCCCGCGCACTGGGTCACGCCCGAGGAGGCAACGCGGATCGCAGGCGCCGTCCGGATCCCGGTGCCCATCACGTCCATCGCCTACTTCCCCAGCGAGGGATACGTTCTGCCGGAAGTCTTCGTGGAGAACCTTCTGACAGAGGCCGAGCAGCACGGAGCCAGGTTGGTGTTGGGAGAGGCCGTCGCCATCGATGAAGGGCCTGACGCAGTGTCCGTCACCCTGGCCGGAGGCGAAATCCTCAGAGGCGATCGAGTCGTCCTGGCGGCAGGCCGATGGACCCAACAACTCGCCGCACGGACCGGCATCGACGTTCCCATGGTGACGGATACCAGTCGCGGATCGCAGACCGTGGGCCTGCTGGGGTACGCCAAGTCCCCGGAACTCGGCCTGCGCTGTGTGATCCATAGCCCTGGCCTCAACCTGCGCCCTGCGGCCGGCGGGCAGACCGTCGTGCAGGCTCTTGATCTGAATACGGAGGTCGATCCGGCAGCTCCTCCGTCCACGGACGGTGACCTTGCACGCACCATCGCTCGGCGATTCTCCGCACTGCTGACCGATCCCAGCCGTGCACCGGTGATCGACCTGCGCATCGGCTTCCGGTCACTGCCCGCGGACGGCCACACCGTCGCCGGCTACGCTTCGGGGCCGTCCCGCGTCTACTGCCTCGTCTCGCACAGCGGGATCACCCTGGCGCCGATTCTGGGACGGCTGGCCGCGACCGAGATCACTACCGATCAGGAGCAGGACCTCCTCCGGCCTTTCCGACCCACACGATTCATTGGCGTACGGCGCTCGGACGTCGAAGTCGACCAAAGCGCCACCACGCTGGGTGAGCAGTAGCAGACAGCCCCAGCCGCGATTCCGTTTTCCGAGAGCGCTTAGGCGTCAGCCGAATCCGATTCGATGGGCCAGCCCAGTTGGCTTCGGGGCTCCCGGCCCGTAGGAGCGCCTCTCGTAACCATCGCAGAGGACACCGACGCCTGAGCTGCCTCCACCATGCGATCAACATCTGTATGTGCCCACCCGAGCGCGATCCAGGCCAGCGCCTCCGGCCGATCGGAGTCCGCCAAGCCCTGTGCTAGCGATTGTGCTTGTTCGAGCAGGCTGAGGTGACGCTCTTCGGACTCGGCGGACGCGGTGGCCAGCCGGGCAAGTGTCTGAACTCGGTCGGTAGGTTCAGGAATCCCATCGACCATGCGGTCCGCGTCGGCTGGCTGGTCGACCATCTCGTATTCCAGGGCCAGGCCCTGTAGCGCCTCCACGCGAAGGGATTCATCGGACACTTCGGCGAGGCAGCGCTCGGCCTTCTCATCCTCTTGCGCCTCGCGCTCTATCCCTGCGCCAGCGGCCGCCAGGCCCGGCTGTCGGATGACGAACCTATCGCCTCTACCGCCTTGTCCTACTGACCTGACTGGACCACGGACCGGATGATCTCCAACCACGCACGGCCCCGGACTCCGTTGTCGGCGATCTGAGCCGACAGCTGCTCTGCCTCCTTCACCCGCCCCTCGCCCGCCAGGAACTCCGTCATCTCGCGGAGATTCCAGTGCCGGTAGTGGCGCTGACCATGAAGCGGCTCGGTGCGGCCCAGTTGTAGCGGTCGTCAGGGATCGCGGCAGCCTGCTCCTGCCTGCTCCAGCTGGACTTGCCCGCGTGGATCGCCTACTTCGAGCATTGTTTGGCCCAGCAGGGCACTCCGGTGGGTAGGAGGATGCCGTCCACCGCTTCCGCTGCAGCATCAAAGATGTCCCTTGAGTGGGAGTCCTCCGCCGCTGTCTCTCTACGGACGCCCCCGCACGGCGCCTTGTCGGCACCCGCTGCCACATGAGGTCCCCTGAGCCACATCATCACGATGACCACCGCCAACCAGAACCGCGTCGTGTCCTACCTGCAAGGCGAACTCGACGCGACCCACCAGCGCCTGCTCCGCGATCACTTACGCAAGGACGCCCACACGGACCAGCTCAGCCTCGAACGCCAAGGCATCGTTCCCGGTCGCCGCGTAGCCGCCCCACCTCACGCCGCTGCGCGGCCCGGGCCGCGAGCCCGCCGATGCAACCAACGTCGGCCTCGGCGCCTGGATCAACAACGTGTGCGCCGGCAAGCCAGCCACCCCCACGACTTGAAGGACACGCTCACCGCGCTGGGCATGCGCTGGTAGGGAGCCGACCGTGGTCATCTTTCAGGTGAAGCGGCATCCGGTCGTCACTTGCCCGCCGAAGGCCCCCGACCCAAGGGTATGGACAGTCACTCACCGAGCCGATCTACATGTAGGGCCGGATGGCCACTGTGACATCCATGTCGAAGGCATTCGCCCCCGCCGCGGACGGCAGGCCC
Organism: Streptomyces sp. NPDC107522; assembly: GCF_055657525.1. Lineage (NCBI taxonomy): Bacteria > Bacillati > Actinomycetota > Actinomycetes > Kitasatosporales > Streptomycetaceae > Streptomyces > Streptomyces sp. NPDC107522. Next base: position 20,102 of record NZ_JBVKAU010000030.1, read on the forward strand.
AGGGCCCGGTCGAGCACGCGACTCAGCCGGCCGCAGCCACGAGTGCCCGGGGCAGCGAACTCCGCGTCCTGCGCGCCGAAGGCGACGACCAGGGGGTCCCTGGATATCACCCGGGTGGGATCGGTGTCCTTCAGCACCAGGTGCACCGCGTCCTCATCGCTGCCCACCGAGCAGCCCGACGACGGCCGGGCCGCCGGCCCGTGCGCCGAGCCGATGGCGAACTTGATGTCGAACTCGCCGCGCCGGGTGTCGTCGGACAGGAAGTCCGCGTAGCCGCCGTACTGCGGAGTCAGGGTCAACGGGGTGCCTCCCACCCGGATCGGCGCAGCGGTCATCTCCCCGAAGACCTGGCGGAATTCACCGTCCACACGGCCTTCCGCAAAGGTGATCTTCATTGACTCGGTGAGCGGCTCGTCGACGGCGCCCATGCGCAGATGCCCGGTGGCGTGCATGACCTCGCAGCGCCAGGTCCCGGGGTCCGCCCCTGCGGGCAGCTCATCGACGGTCGGACAGGCGGAGAAGTCGAACTCGGGCAGGTCCGCGGCCGGTTCGGTTCCATGCGCGGGTGCGGCACCCAGGGCGAGTCCGGCAAGGAGAGCCCCCGCGACAGCACTTGTGAAGCGGCGGACTGTGTGATTCAGGGTCACGCGGTTCGGCATCATACACGACAGTATTGCAGAGATTTCTCTGCAGAGAAAGCCCTGCAGAGAAAATGCTGCTCTCCGGCTAGACTGCCGCCATGACGAAAGAGCGCAGAGCGGCGGCCGCAGGGCGGCGCACCGTCGACAGCCCCGAGGTACTCAAAGCCCTCTCGCATCCCCTGCGCCTGCGTATCCTGCGCCAGCTCGGCGCAGCGGGCCCGGCCACCTCAACCACCCTGTCCGCCGCCCTCGGCGAGAACACCGGCACGCTCAGCTACCACCTGCGCATGCTGGAGCGCAGTGGTCTCATCGAGGACATCCCCGAGCGCTCCACCGGGCGGGAACGCTGGTGGCGCGGAGTGCGCGGCCTCGACATCCGCAGACCGCCGCAGGACGAGCTGACGGAGGCCGAGCGCGCCATGTCGGCCGAGCTGGACCGGATGAGGATGGAGGAGGACGTCGAGCTCGCCCGGCAGTTCACCGCCGGACAAGCGCACTCCGAAGGCTGGATGCGGGGTTCACGTAGCCTCATCCACCTCACGAAGGACGAGCTGGACGCATTCCATGACGACTACCTGGCCCTGCTCGCACGCTACGCCCGCGGCCCTGAGGACGCCCCCGCCGACGCACGACCCGTACTCCTGCGCTGGTTCGGCCTGCCCGCTGACTGACCGGGAGCCGGCCGACCAACTGTCTGATCAGCCGACCGACCATACGGGTGAGCCGAAGAACGAGAACTCAGCCCGGGCCGACGTCTCCACGGGCAGCCACCAGCCCTCAACCGGGCAACGCCTTACACAAGCAGCCCCAGCACGAGCGACCGTATCCGTCTGGTGGGGCCAACTGAAGCCGTCCCTCCACAAGCGGCCCGCCTCAAGCCGTCCTGGTGGTTCCGTCAATGGCGTCACGGCCCATGGGCTTCAGCCCTGGGACCTGCCAGCATGAGCAAACTCGATCCGATCCTCGTACCTCGGAGGTCTGATCCGTGCAGGCGTCGTGGTCGCCGCGCACCCCGGTGTGGAGGATCTCGCCGTGCAGGCTGAGGAGTTGGGCTTGCGCAGCTTCTGGGTCAATGACACCCCCTATGGTCCACGGTGACCCCTTCATCGCCTTGAGTCTGTGTGCGAAGGCCACCCGTCGCATCCGGCTCGGCATCGGCGTGACCTCACCGGCGTTGCGCTCGGCCCCGGCCGCAGCGAGCGGGTTCGCCAGCCTCAATGCCCTGGCACCGGGCCGGATCATCTGCGGGGTCGGGACCGGAAACACCGCTCGGCGCACTCTGGGCATGCAGCCGACCACGGCGGCTGCGCTGGAGAACTTCACCGCGGCACTGCAAGATCTGTGTGCCGGGCGCTCGACCGAGTACCGCGAAGGAGATCGGGTTCGCGACATCCGGTTCCTGCACCGGGGCGCACGTGAACACCACCGATCCGATCGAGTTCGTCGTGGCCGCAGTGCACGGCCCCAAAGCCGCCGCCGTCGCCGGCCGCCGCGGCGCCGGCCTCGTCTCTTTCGGCCTGCTCGACCCCACCGCCTGGCACGCGCTGCACGCCGCCCGCCGCCAAGCCGCCCACGGCACGCTCCGCGCCCCCGACTCCTACGTGGTCACCGCGCTCCACCTGCTGCGCGACAACGAGAACTCCGACAGCGACGCGGCCCGGGACACGACAGGTCACCTCGTCCTGTCACTGCTGGACTTCGCCGCCGACACACCCGCCTTCGCCAGGCAACTCGGCCCCGACCAACGCGAGGCGGTCCGACAACTCCTCGACCGGCGTGGCACCACCGCAACCGCGCCGGACCGGTACACCAAGCTCTACCCCAACTATCTCGGACGCATCGCACCACACGACCGGGACCTGATCCTGCCCTCGCTGATGAACAGCGTGGCCCTCGTCGGCACCCGCGACAACCTCCGCACCCGCATCACCGCCCTGGAACAGGCAGGCGTCGATGAGCTCCTCATCCAACCGGTGATCGACCCGCCCACCGAGATGGCCCAACTCGCCGAACTCCTCACCTGAGCGCCCGCTTGTGGAGCGACGGCTTCAGCCGGCCCCACCGAACGCGTGCAATCGCTCGTGCCAGGGCTGCTTCGTGCCGTCATTGATCTTCACGAATCGGGTCCAGTCCGGGCCGTCACGCAGTGGCCGATTGACGACGTCAAAGCCATCACAGCTACTGGCACCGACGGTAGTTCCGCCTGATCAGGACGTGCAGTGCGCAGTCATCAGCAGCGTGTCGTGCAGTGCGTGGCCCTTCGGTCGTGGCGGGCAGCACTCAGATGGTGATCCCGGTGAACCCGGCCACGTCGAGCAGTTTGGTCCACACGTGCTCCTGCAGCACCCAGCGGCGCATCGTGGCCTCCTGGACGTCCGGCGTCTTGGCCGGCACCTCGGCCGCGACCACATCCGGCTGGGCAGGTGCCCCGCCCAGGTAGTGGGCGAGCGTGGCGAACACCAGCCGGCCGCCCGGCCGCAGCGCGGCGGCCGCCGCCGGCAGCAGCTCACGTGGATCGGTGAAGTCGATGGCGCCGAAGACGCTGTACAGCACGTCGTACGTGCCGCGCATCGCATGCAGGTGAGAGACCACATCGGAGTGCACGATGCGCAGGCGCGGTGCGAGATACCCGTACAGTTCGGTTGCCATGGCGTACTGGGCGGGCGAGGCGTCGACCGCGGTGACCCGGGCCGGCTGGTGCTGAACCGCCGGGTGCGCGGCGTGCCGGGCGGCCCCGGCGCCGAGATCGCCCACACAGCGGCCGTTTAGCTCGCCCAGGAGTTCGACACTGGGCCCGGCGTCCTGGCCCCAGTTCCAGTAGAAGGTGCCGGGAACGGCGCGGTCACTGGCGGCTCGGGCGCGACCGTAGTGGTGCCAAAGGTCTGGAGTGCTGGTCGTCACCCGCCCCATCCCGGCGGCCGCGTCTCGGCGACGGGCGACTTCACCGAAACGTCGTCCTCGCGCGACGCCCTGAGGGGCTGCACCGGTCATTGGGAAGCGGGCTCCTGACTGACACGCGATCCACTACGCTCCCGCCTGGCCAACGCCGCAGATCACTCCGCGCTGGCACAAACGGGAGGAGGCCCATGGCGGCGGGTGACGGGAACCGGGTGAGGGCGGGAGGTTCCTCCCTGCTCGCGGACTTCAAGCGGCTCGGGGCGCTGTCGTCCGCGCACAAGCGGGGCTACCAGCTGGAGGTGTTGCTGGAGCAGCTCTTTCGGCGGGCACACTTTCGTGTCGACCGCAACGCGTCCATTGCGAAACCACGACAGACGGACTTGGTGGCCCGCTACGGGGACACCTGGTACTTGATCGAGGCCAAGTGGCACAACGAGCCGGCCGACATCGACGTCTTCGACAATGTCCGGTCCCGGATGCAGCGGGCCGGATCATCTGCCGTCATCGGCGTCATCATCAGCGTGAACGGTTTCACCGACTCAGCGGTGGAGGATATGCGGGTGCGGCGGGACCGAGGGCCGATCCTGCTGTTCGGCGAAGACGAGCTGACGCAGGTCCTGAGCACGCCGAGGTCGCTGGTCAACCTCCTGCAGGTGAAGCGGGAGGAGCTGATCACCCACGGCCGGGTGCACCTGGCCGCTGCCCCGAAGCCCCGGTGCCGACGCCGGCCGTCCACGGACTTGCCGGGTGCCGACGTGCGGCTGCTCGACACCGACCGTCAACCTCTGCCCTACGTCACGTCCGGCGGCGGCTTCGGGGAGTTCGTGTTCGTGCAGGAGCTGCCCAACGTGGACTGGGCGTTCGGCAGCGGCAGTGGCGTCTCCCTCGACGTGCCGGTCAGGCCGTACGACGAGGCCGGCATCGTGGAGCTGCTGTATGGGCTGGACTCGATGGGGTGGACCAGCGCCGAGCCGCGATGGAACATCCAGCAGTCCCGAGCGAACTGGCATGGCGTCGGCGCGCGGGAGTTCGTTCAGGCGCTGCGTGCTTGGAAGAAACGCGGAAAGAGCCTGGACGACGCGCACCACACCGAACTGATCACCTACTTCGACACGTGCCAGGGCGGAGGCTTCTACACGCTCATCGGGAACGTCGCCGTCCATGAGGCGCGGTCGGTCTACGACTGTCACCTGTCGTTCCAACTGCCCGGCGTCCCCGTGGACTTCCAGCCGATCCGGCACCTGGTCGAGCAGTTCGGCGCCGCCGAGTTCAGCTTCAGCTACTTCCGTCCGCTGAGCAGCCCGGCAGTCGCCAAGCATCACCCCCAGGACAGGGTTGCGCTGGAGGTGGTCGGTTACGTCGTCTCGCACAGCGACCTGGACCTGGAGGACGAAAATCCCGACAGTGCGCCAATTGAGTGGGTCACTGGCCTGGTGACGAGAAACCCGCACCGCCGCGTGGCGGGTAGTCCGACCTGCGAGGAGTGGCCGGGCCGGGCCGAAGAGAGCGAACTGCTCGTCTGTGCCTTGCGGTCACACCACCCCCTCAACGAGCCGAAGACGGCGTACCACCTGTACTGGTGGGAGTACGCACGCACCTCTGACGCGCTGGTCCTGCGGCCGGTGGCCGACTGGTAGCGAAGCTCGGTGCACATGCGGGGCGGCTGGCCTCATCGGCCCCATCCGAGACGGCCGGGACCGATGAGGCACTGCGATGCGCGCTGGTCAGTGCGAGTCGTTCCCGGGGTGGCACGCGCGGGGCGGGGCCGCACTCGGCGGCGTCCGCCCACAGCGACAGGTCGACTTCCCAGCCGTCGGCCGTAACGCGGCTCAGGGTTTTCATCACAGACCCGTCGTTCTTCATGTCGACCTTGGGCACGTGGTGCAGAAACTCCCCGCCGTGGTACCTCTCGCACAGCTCGGCGCACGCCACGGTGTCCAGGATAATCGTGGGCACACCGATGTCGACGAGCTTGCTCGGCACGAACCCCAGCTTCTCGCCTCGGTGGTTCATCGCGGTCAGCACGTACGCGTATCCCTGGCCGAGGGCCCGGGCGGCCCCAGGTTCTGCCACAGTGCGGCTGGCACGACCTCCCGAGCGGAGCCGACCGGACCGGTCGTGGGCCTGCGACCTGGCGGGATGCAATCGGGGCGGCCTCGCCCACTGGTTGCTCGGGTGTGAGTAGTTGAGGTACAGGAAATCCCGGTGAGAACGATCTTGCTGGGGTGCACCTACCTCGTACGAGCTTCGAGCTGCTGGGGAACGGCACCGACGCGCAGTTCGCGCAGGTCGGGGATGTGGTTGTAGAGGGTGCCCGGTGAGACGCCGAGGAGCTTGGCGATCGAGGTGATGGAGCGGCCGGGGTCGGGCAGCAGGTCGCGGGCGGCCTTGATGACTTCCTCGGTGGCGACGGTGGGGCGCCCGCCGACGCGGCCGCGGGCGCGGGCGGCGGCCAGGCCCTCGTTGGTGCCGATGACGATGAGCTCGCGGATGAACTCCGCCAGGGCGGCGAAGACGTGGAAGACGAGCCGGCCGCCGGGGGTGGTGGTGTCCAGGTTCTCGTGGAGCGTGGTGAAGCCGATCCCTCGGTCGCGCAGCTCGGCGACCATGTTGATGAGGTCCTGGAGGCTGCGGCCGTAGCGGTCGAGCGAGGGCACCAGGAGGGTGTCGCCCGGGTCGAGGAAGGCGTGGCACGCCTTCAGCTCCGGACGGAGCGCGTTCTTGCCGGACTTCTTGTCCGCGAAGATCTTCCGGCATCCGGCGGCGGTGAGCTCGTCGAGCTGCCGTTCGAGCTTCTGCCCGCCGGTCGAGACCCGGGCATATCCGATCTTGATTTCGGTGCGGATGAGCGGCTCGGCGACGAGGAGGTCCAGCCCGCCGGCCGGTTCGGGGGCGGTCATGGCTCCGGATCACGTCAAAGAACGACGATCTGAGGTTGTTGAACACACCAGGCTTTTGAAGGGGTTTTGAAGGCTCTGCGAGGTTCGCGTGGCCCTTGCAGGGCGCTCTTCAGAAAACGAAGGTTTTCTGAAGAGCGCGTGCGGATGCCCCCGGAGGGCGACCGGGCGGTTGTCGGGTCAGTCGGCGCGCAGGCGTGCGGTCTGTGCGGTGCCGACATCGGTGGCGCGCCGCAGGTATCGCTCGATGACGGTGAGCTCGTCGTCGGTGAAGTCCTCCAGTACCTGGTCGAAGGCTTTGCCGGGGGTGTCCCATGCGGCTTCGATCTCGGGGGTGCGGCCGCGGGTGAGGGTGACGAGCATCTTGCGCCGGTCGTGGGGGTCAGGGTGGCGTTCGGCGAGGCCGGCTTTCTGGAGGCGGTCGACCAGGCGGGTGGCCGATCCGGAGGTCAGACCTGTCAGGTCCGCGATCTCCCCCGTGGTGCGGGGGCCGGGTTCCAGGGCGAGCAGGCTGACGCATTGCAAGTCGGTGGGGTGCAGGCCGAGGTGTTCGGCCATGGCCTGGTTGAACAGGGTGTAGGCGGCGTGGTGGCGCCGGGCCGTCGCGGTGACCGCCGCGACCAGGTCCCCACGGGTTCGGTTTGACATGGAATCACCCTCGTGTCCTACTTATATCTGCGTGACGCAGATAATGCGTGGTGCAGATCCTTTGTAGCACGACCCCTTGGGAGAACCCATGACCACCCACACCCCCGACCAGCTGCGCACCCTCTACGGCCGTTGGAGCGAGCTGTGGCGCGGCGATTTCAGCCACGCCGAGGAGATCCTCGACCCCGGCTTCGTCGTCCACCAGGCCCGCCCGGACGGCAGCGACTCCGAGGCCGTCACCGGCCCCGAGCGCCTGCTGCCTGAGATTGAGCAGACCATGGCCGCCTTCGGCGACATCAGCATCGCCGTCGACCTCGGCCCGATCGTCGACGGTGACCTGATCTCCGCACGCTGGACCATGCGCGCCACTTACACCGGCGGTATCCCCCAGGCCACCGCCCCCGTCGGCACGAAGATCTCCTTCTCCGGCAACGACATTCTGCGCGTCTGCGACGGCCGGTTCGTCGAGTACTGGACCTGCACCGACATCCTCGATGGTCTGTCCCAGCTCGGCGCCATCTCCGGCCCCAATGGCCCCGCCCACCACTGAACAGGCAGGACCGGAGATCTCCTCCACCCGCTCCATCGCCCGCATCATCGCCGTGCCCGTCGACTTCACCGGAGGCGTGCGCAGCCGCTCCAGCTCCGAGATGCGCCTGCTCTCCGGCACCACCAGCAGCTCCGCCAAGGCCGGCGCGAGCGTCGCATCCGCCCGGACCGTCGCCCGGGCCACCGCCTCGTACAGGCGCCGCTCGGCCGCCGTACGAGCCTCCGACACCTGCCGGGCCAATACCGAGACACCCGGCAGCAGCACCCGGTTCTTCCGCAGCCACGTCACCGCGTGCTTGAACAGCGCCACCGCCCCCTCGGCGTGCGTCCACGCCCGCCCGTACAGGAAGCCGCGGAACTCCCGCCCCCACTTCCGGTCGGTGAAGTCCCGGTACTTGAACCGCCCCTGGATCTCGGCCGCGTGCTCGTACACCGTCGAGCGCCGCTCGGCGTACCGCTTCACGCACGAGGCGTCCGCGATGCCGAGCTGCCCCGCGAGGCACTCCACGGTCTCCACGGCACCGCGAGCGGGTCCTCGCCCAGGAACCGGCCGACGTAGCGGACTGTGCAGATCTGCACCGCCATGCCCAGCCGGTGTGCGTCCGTACGACGCACCGCGATCAGATCGCGGTCGTCATCATCGAGGAAGAAGAACCGCTCCAGCTCCGGGCGCGTGGGCACCTCGGTGAACGTCCCGTACGCCTCGGCCTGCTCATCAGTCAGAAACTCCACCGGCACGAGGCGGACCGCAGCCAGAGCCGATACCCACTCGACGATCTTTCCGTGAACCTCAGCGAGGCCGCAGAACGGTGTGCTGGCCGACCAAGATCAATCTCACCGGGATTTCCTGTACCCCAACTACTCACACCCGTTGCTGATGACGGGCGTTCATGCCGTGCGCGCGGTGCTCGGCCTCTTGCAATGAAGGATCGCGCTGCCACGGGCACCGACGTCGCGTGCTGCCAGGCCAGCTCCTGCGAGCTCCCACCCCTGGACCGCCGGGCATTGCAATCCGGCGGCGTAGGCGAGGCCGAACGCAGTCGCCGTCCAGGTGGCTTGCCCCGGCGTGGTGCCGAGCGTGGTGACCACGGGGTGCAGCAGCGACAGGACGGTGTATGTCTGGCCGATCATCAGGACGCCGAGCGCGGTCAGCAGGACGGTGGTCGGGGCGGCCGGGGCCCAGCCCGGCGGTCGGTGGGGCGTGCTGCTCTGGCTGTGTGCCTGGGGGTGTGGTTGCGGTGGGCTGGGAAATGGGAACTCCAGAAAGGGCGTCTGGTAGCGGCCCCATGTGTGTGCGACACGATCAGCCCACGGCACCGCCGGGGCGGTGGGTGCCCCGGCCGGGGTGGGGCACCGGCCCGGGGGGTCAGTGAACGGCGATGCTCAGGCAGCCGGGGTGTTCAGCACGTACTCGCGCGAGGCGTGGACCTCGCGGCGCAGTGTGGACAGGTCGACGTCGAGGACGTGGCCGTTCCATTTGCGGGGCTCGCCGTTGACGAGGACGGCGCTGATGTTGCGGGCGTCGGAGCCCAGCACGACGGTGCCGATCGGGTCGTTGAGCGGCATGTTGTTGAGGTCCTCGGCCTGGATGACCAGCAGGTCGGCCTTCTTGCCCGGGGTGAGCGAGCCGGTGACACCGGTTAGGCCGTTGGTGCGGGCGCCCTGGAGGGTGGCGAAGTCCAGGACGTCATGGCTGGTGATGCGGGAGGGCTGCCCGTCGGTGCCGTAGGCGGCGTTGACGGCGCGCATCCGCTGGATGGCGTGCAGGGCCCGCATCTGCGTGAACATGTCGCTGGCCAGGGCGACTTCGACGTCGATGCTCAGTCCGGGGCGGATGCCGACGGACAGGGCCTCGTCGACGGCGGGGATCGCGCTCTCCAGGCCGATCTGTGCGTCGGAGGTGGGGGCGAGCGCCACGGTGGTTCCGGTCTCCCCCATCGCCTTCCACGCCTCGGGGGTCAGTCCGGTGGCGTGGATGAGGGTGACGTCGGGGCTGAGGATGCCGTCCTTGGCCCAGCGCAGGATCGCCTCCGAGGAGGACGTGCCGAACACGGCGTCCACGCTCACTCCGATGCCCAAGTCCTTGGCGACGCGGGCGAGTTCAGGACCGTAGGCGAGGGCCGGTCCGGCGATCTCGTCGGTGGCGAGCGTCGCCAGGCGCAGAGTCAGCAACTGGTCGTCGCTGCTGAAGTGCTGGTCTTTGATGCGTGTCAGATCGCCGGGCCACTGCCGATCCCAGTTGCCGAAGTGCGGGCCCATGGAGGCGTGCACGCCGCGGATGCCGGTGTCGCGAAGGGCCTCGATGGCGGCGTCGGAGTGCTCTCGGGTGCGGGAGTTGTGGGAGAAGTCGAGCATGGTCGTGACGCCGCTGTCGATCGCGGTGAGGGCGGCCAGTCTCGTGCCGATGTACATGTCCTCGGGCCGGTAGACCGTGGCGTAGCCGGCAAGCGTGGCCATGACGTAGCCGCCGAGGTCGTCGACGTCCGGCATGATCCGGCGCAGCTGAGCCTCCCAGGCGTGCCGGTGGGTGTCGACGAACCCGGGGCTGAGGATCGTGCCGGTGGCGTCGACGACCACGGCGTCGCCGGCGCTGAGGTGGGGGCCGACGGCGGTGATGGTGTCGCCCTCGACGAGGAGGCCGCCGCGGTCGATGACGCCGAGGTCGGGGTCCATGGTGACGATGGTCGCGCCGGTGAACAGGATGCGCCGTTCCTCTGCGGGGCGGCGCCGGAGCTGTTCGAGGACGGCGGCGCTGGTGGTGTCGTTGACGTCCATGAGGGGTCTTCTTCTTTCCGTACGTCGGAGGGGGGTGGTGGGCTGCTTCCGGGGGCCCCGGTGGCGCTCGGCTTCCAGCCTTGGCCGCCCCGGCTACGGCAACCAGGCCGCCGTTTCCCCAGGTGTCGCGCACCCAGGATCAGGACGTGCACCGGCGGCGCGGCCCTGGAGCCGGTCGCCTGTGGGCTGCACGGGAGGGGCGGGGGCCGGGTCGCTGTGTGTGCGACACGGCATCTGCCGATCGGCGGTCAGCTCAGCTTCATGACGTAGCCCGCGTGGTGCAGTTCGTCGCCCTTGAACTCTCCGTAGGCCCAGAAGCCGAGGTCGTCCAGGTAGTCGATGCGGTCGCCGTCGATCCAGAACCGGCCCTGGTAGGCGTGTGGGCGACCGCCCCGGGTCTCGTCGTAGCGGCCGTCGGTGGTGAGCTCCTGGTGCAGGAAGTCCTTCCGGTCGATCCAGACGCCGACGCGTGGGCTGCCGGTCAGGTCCGGTACGGCCGGGATGCCCGTCTCGGGGGCGGTGGCCCGGCCGAGGGCGTCGGTGCCCGCCCACAGGACGGGCCGACCGGCCGCGACCAGCGCGCGGACCTGCTCCGGACGGGACATGAGGGTGGCTACCGCGCTCGGCACATCGGCGGCGAGTTCGTCGGGCACCACCAGGAAGTCGGTGGTGTTGCCCGGGGTCAGCGTCGCGACGTACTCCGAGCGGCTGCCGCGTTTGCCGGCCAGCGCGACGGTGTCCACGACGGCGGGGACGACGGTCATGCCGGTGCAGTCGACGACGATGGCGTTGTCGTCCCCAGCCGCGGTGACGATGGCTGGGCCGACGCCCACGATCAGGGAGCCGACGAACAGGATGTCGGCGCCGGTCATGGTCCCGATCAGCGGGTCCATCGTCACGATCCGGGCGTTGGTGAACAGGACGGGCCGGCCGGCGTCGTTCGAGACAAGCTCGTCGAGGACCTTCGGGTTCCAGCTCACGGCCTCGGCGTCGGTGATGGTCATGGTGCTCCTCAGGGGAGTACGGCTCATCGGTCTGCCCGACGCACGATGCGAGCGCCGGTGCAGGTAGGAGGCAGGTGCACGGGGGTTACGGCAGCTGCGTGACCATCAGGTTCGTAGCGCGGCGGATTCGGAACCAGGCCGCCGTATCCCCAGGTGCGCGGCACCCATGAACGGCCCTGCTGCTCGCAACGGGGGCCCGTGGGACGCCCTCGGACGGGCTTGAGCAGTGCGGAGAACGACGAGTCGGGTCCGCCATCCAGTGGTCGTGATGTCGCAGCCGCCGGCGGGTCACGACCTTGGCAGGTTCCGGCTTCGCCGCATCCGGGAGACTCGCCTGTTTCGGCACCCTGATTTCGCTGCGCCGTTCCGCTCGCGACGGTGGGTGCGCCGCTCCCAGGAGGCCCGCACCTGGGGAGACGGCGGCCTGGTTGCCACCGGCCGCCGGGCCAACCATGGACCCATGACCAGCAACGACACGCCACGCGACCCTCACCCGTACGTCGGGATGTGGGTGACCGCGGACGGATTCATCCGCCAGGAATTGCTGCCGAACGGCCGCTACGACGAGGCCCGCGGAAACCGCCAGAGCGCCTATACCGGCCGCTACGCCATCACCGGCAACCACATCGACTACGTCGACGACACCGGCTTCACCGCCACCGGCGACGTCCGCGACGGCGTTCTCGTCCACGAGCACCTGGTGCTCTACCGCGTGGGCGACGAGCGCGCCCGGGACGGAGGCATCCGTCGCGCGGCTGACTAGTCACGCGGAAGTATTGTCGGGGCTGCTCGTTCGAGGCACTGGCGCCGGGTATGGGGTGCCGACGGCGCGGGTTGCAGGACGCCGCCTCGATGCGTCGTACAGCAGCTGCGCCGCCGGGGAGGAGCCCTGTGCTCGCGCCATCGATCTGCCCACAAGCAGAGATTCCCGCCGTCATGCCAGATCGAGCCACCAGCAGGGTGCCCACGAGCTGAGACGGGGAATGCGGAGGCAGAGCTGCGGGTGCAGCAGCGGCGGGGAAGCCGGCTGCCGCCAGGGCCCCTCGACTGGGCCGTCCCGCCCCTTCGGGTGACGGGCGGTGTCATCAGCTCGCATCGGGCGGGGCCGATTCTCCTTGGTGGTCGTGGGCCCATTTCGTCGGCGCGTCAAGGGGGAAGTCAGGTGTGGCTGTGAGCCCGGCCGGATTCTTCCTGGACCACCTGTGTGGATTGCCCTCGGTCGGCGCGGGACCGGAGTTCGGCGAAGGCAGCCGCGGTGGCACTGGACGGCTCGGCCCGGTAGACGACCAGCTGCTGGTGCGGGGCACCGTTGACGGTGAACGCCGAGAACTGGATCTCCAGAGCGCCCACCTCGGGGTGTGCGAGGTTCTTCGCCTGCTGGGTCTTGCGCTTCACCTCGTGCCGTGCCCACAGGTCGGCGAACTCGGGGCTCTTCGCGCAGAGCGTGTCGACGACTTCGGTGATCCGCGGGGAGTCGGGGTCGTGTCCGTAGGCCGCGCGCAGCTCGGCCACGCAGGAGTTCGCGGCCTTGTCCCAGTCCTGGTAGAAGGCGCGCCCTGCCGGATCCAGGAAGATCATGCGGGCCAGGTTGTCGAACCGCTGGAACCCGCTGTGCAGGGCCGCGGCGAGCGCGTTGTGCGCCAGGATGTCCAGGGCTGGTCCCAGGATGAAGGCGGGGGTGTCGGGCCAGCTGTCGATCAGCTGCAGAAGCTCGGGGCTGATCCTGCTGTGACCGGCGGGAATGCCGCGGCGCTCCTGGGGCGCCCGGGTGAGTCTGCGCAGGTGGTCGTGTGCCTCGTCGTCGAGGTGGAGGGCGGCGGCGATCGCGTCGATCACCTGGGGCGACGGGCTGGTCTCCCGGCCCTGTTCCAGGCGCATGTAGTAGTCGGAGCTCACGCCCGCGAGCATGGCGACCTCCTCGCGGCGCAGCCCCGGCACCCGCCTGCGCCCGTGCTCCGGCAGGCCCACGTCGCGCGGTTTGAGGGCTTCGCGCCGTGCTCTGAGGAAGTCTCCCAAAGGAGTGCTGTCGCTCATGGCCCCAACCTAGTGGAGGGACATGCCGGCCGTCGGTGGACGGGACGTCCAAGCGTCCGGCCATGCCGTACCCGCGGAGTCGTCCGTTTACGGCATTCAGGCCACAGGCCCGGTCCGAGGTGCCTGGCGTGATGGGAACCTCACCGCGCGGCCCTGGCATGCCCCGCCGAAAGACCGCCAGCACTCCTGCCCAGGCCGGGGCGAGCCGGCCGAGGCACACACGCAGCGACTCTCCCGGCTCCACCGTCTGGGGGCGTGGCGTCATGCTCCTTCGCGTCCACCGGGGTTGCGGAGCGGTGAGCCCAGCTCTGGCACACCCCAGGAAACGGGGCCGGGACCGGGTCGTTTCTCAGCCGCGAGTGCTCATCCAGTCGGAGACGGCGCCCGTCGCCGTGTCGTGTGCGGGCAAGGGGCCGGCACTGAGCGAGCCGAGCAGGGCGAGGGCGTCGGCGGAGGCGGTGCCCGGTTCGGCTTGGTAGACGACGAGCTGCTGCGTGGCGGCGCTGTTGACGATGAAGGACTCGTCGTGCAGTTCCAGGTCCGCCTGCACCGACGCTACGAACGCAAAGCCACCCACTTCCTGGCCTTCACCAGCATCGCCTGCACCCTCATCTGCTACCGCCGGCTCACCCGATGAGACCGTTCCTTGCGCCTGTCCGCGGATTCCGCGCAACTCGTCGATGTGAGCAAAACAGGTCAATGTGCTCCCGCACCCAGTCGTCATAGGTCCGCAGTGGGCGGCCGATGATGTCCTGCACGGATGGCCGCTGGTCATGTGTCCACTGAGCGAGTTCGGCGAAGCGGACGCCATACTCCTCCAAGGCGTACAGCGTCACGTCGACCGCGCCGTCGGGCCAGCCAAGACGTTGCCAGACCACGCGGCTCTCGTCAGCCGTCAGCTCGACCGTATCGATGTCGCGCTTCAAAGCAGTGGCGATGCTCCGTATCCGTGATCGGGTACTCAAGGGCGGGGCCACCGCCTCGATGACCATCCCGGTAAAGCCATCGCAGGTCAGGGCTGCGGTCACTACGGCGGCGAGGTCCTCCTCATGGATGAAGGGGTAGGGCCCCGTGCTGAGGAGAGCCTCTCGGACCACCCCCTGGGCGCGAACAGAGTCGGGCCAGTCCGACCCTGTCGCCGGGTAGGTCCCCTCAATGACCGCACCCATCACGGCCGACGGCCGTATGTGGGTCCACGGGATGCCCGATCCTTCCACCGCCTTCTCGATCGCCAGCCAGAACCACGTGTCGGGCGGATACGCCTCCTCGTACTCCGGTCCGTGAGACGACAGCAGGACGACTCTCTCGACGGCCGCGTTCCGCGCGAGGATCAGGACCTCCTGAACCGTCGACGGATGAGCGCCGGCGAGGAACACGGCCTCGACACCGTCGAATACACGCGCGCACTCCAGCGGGCGGGTGATGGAGCCCGCGACGACTTCCACCCCGTCAGGCCAGCCACCGCACTGGTCCGGTTCGGCAAGCACCCGCACCGTCCGGCCCCTGACGAGCAGCTGTCGTGCCAGGCGTCGGCCGACAATTCCTGTGGGACTGCTGCCTTCGCCCTTGCGTGCGCTGACAACGGTCAACAAGTGGACACCAGTGGTATCTGACACTTCTTCGTGACGCTCGACGCAATTCACGGCAAGACCTTTCAACGCGTGTTCGCGGAGATCTTGCACTTGCCCCAGGTACCGGACGGCTTCTGCCGTACGCGACTACCGTTGGAACAAGCTGCGGATCGAAGCCGATCACCGCACCAGAGGAAGCCCAACTGGTGGGACAGCTCTACTCAGCCTGACGATCAGCCAATCCAAATGAGATGGCTTGTTACTCAACTTGATTGGGTGATGTCCGGTGGCGTGGGCCATCGGTCACCTGCGCCGGTGACCGCCGACCCACATGGGCCGGCCCTCGGTGTGCATACTGTGACCGGCAGAGGGGCCGTCGTCCGACCGAACGGCGATGGGTGGGCCCGATAGGCCACGGGCCGGGCCGGACGATCAAGGAGACCAGCGATGGATGTCGAGGAAAGCTGGCGCCGCTACGGGCTTCGCCCCGTCGGCGCGGACCTCGACGAGATCCGTGCACTCCTCAGAGAGCACACGGCGCGTGAACGACGCGCCCAGGGCACGGGCGACACTGAGCTGATGAGGCTCTGCTGCTTCCAGCTGTTCAACAGCGGCGACCTCGACGACGTGCTCCTGATCTGGAGTGCGAAGCAAGCCAGCTTCGACGCAGCGTGCTCGATCGACATCGAATTCCTGCTTGGGCACGGGCTCGACGCGACGAAGGCCCACCTCTCGGCCAACCGTGCACCTTCTGCGACGGCGGCACTGGATCGACTGCGCGAGCTCGAGGCAGACGGTGAATTCGAGGGCTTCTCAGTGGAGGAGCGCTCCGCCGACTACGACCGGTACTACGGCGACTGACGAATCTGCAGCGTCGGTCAGTCGTCCGTGATGAGGCCGGTGCCCGCAAGGCAGCTGTCGACGAAATCCGGGCGATACTGGATCTGCTTGAGCCTGCTCTTCACGGCCCTGGTGATCTGGCCCAGGTCGGCTGCGGCGAGGTTGCCGAGGTCGCGTTTGACCAGCGACCAGATGCCCTCCTGCGGGTTCAGGTCCGGCGCGTAGGTGGGGAGCTGGAACACGGTGAGCCAGGCGGCATGCGCGGCGATGAACTCCCGCATCCCGGCGGTCAGGTGGAGGCGGACGTTGTCCCAGACCAGCACGATCGGCCCGCCGAGCTGGATGCGGGCACGCACCAAGAGGTCGCGGAGGTCCCGCCAGCCGAAGCTCTTCGGCTCGCCCTTACGCCCTCGGTACTCGCGGATGGCGTAGATCAGCCGGACGCGTGTCCCGTCTCCACCCAGGCCCTCCCCCGCTCCTCGCGGCTCTTGTCCTCGTCGGCGGCCTTGCGGCGGCCTCCGCCACCGTGAAGCGCCACGCGTCGAGCGTCGAGGCGCCTCTCGTGCGGGCGTCGCCTGTCAGCGCGGAGGTGCAAGGAACCCGTCGACCACGCAGCGAACCTTTGAGACCGCGTCACTGTCACCCAGGCGCAGCGCGGTGTTTGCTGCGTTGAGCACGGCGTCGATCTGAAAGACCGTGAGGTCCACGTCCTGGTGGGCGACCTCCCCGGTGTTCACGGCGCAGTCGAGTTCGCCGGCGAGAAGAGCAAGCCAGGTGCGGCGGTGGAGCAGCAGGGCGTCACGGACCCTCCCGGGCCGGCTGTCGAAGTCGGGGAGGCAGGCCGCCCAGAAACAGCCTCCGGCGAACAACGGTGCCTCGACATAGGAGATCCAGCGTTCCGTCAGTGCGCGGAGCCGGGCAGTGCCCGGCTGAGCGGTCTGTGCAGGGCGGATGACCGCTTCAGTGAACTCTTCGCGCGCCGACTCCGCGACCGCGAGCTGCAGGTTCTCCTTGGTCTTGAAGAGCGTCTGGATGCCGCTCTTGCTCAGTCCCAGGTCGGTGGCCAGACGGCCGATGCTGAGGCCGTTGAGCCCTTCCAGGGAGGCGACGTCGACGCCATGGCGCGTGATCTTGTGCCGGGTCCGGGCACCGCGGACGAGGCGCTGGTCCGCCACGGTCGCGCCTGCTGCTTCCGTTGAAGACACGGCCACTTGTCCCCCTCGGTTCCCTGGGTGCTCGTTCATCGACACCATCCTGTCATGCGCTTGCCCAAAGCATACGACCGATCGTACGTTTACTTCGCAGGCATGCTGAAGGAGGCACCTATGCACGAACAGCGCATGTTCGAACTGGCGCAGGCACTCGCCGCCGCAAAGAGCCGACAGGACGTTCCCGCCGCCCTGCGGCTCTTCCACCCCGACATGGTCCTCGAGACCCCGGCCTTCGGTACGACCTCTCGGGGGCTGGCCGAGAACGAGAAGGCGTTACGGCGGTTCTTCGCCTCGTTCCCCGACGACGACGTCGTCCTGCACGGCCACGCGAACAACGGCGACACACTCGTGTGCTGGGGTACAGCGCGGCTGACCATGACGGGCAACCGGTTCGGTGCCGCCCCCAACGGCGAACGTGCCGAGATACCGGTGTTCATCCAGTTCACCTTCAAAGACGACCTGATCGCAGGAGAACGCTTCTTCTTCGACCTGGCGACGCTGTGCGCCCAGTCGGGAGTCTCCACGGACGCGGTCCAACGGAGACTGTTCCCCGCGCTCGCCGGAGGTGACGCGGCATGACGGCAGACCCGCGTGTGAAGGACGTCGGCGAGATCTGGACAGCGCACCTCTTCGACATGGTCGTCGACCTGAACCCCCGCCTGCCCATCGGCAGCGGCCCGTTCGGTCGGCGCGTCCTCTTCGGGGCGGCAGGCGGCACGTTCCACGGCCCCAGGCTGAGCGGCGACGTACTCCCCGGCGGGGGAGACTGGGCGCTGTTCGCCCCTGACGGGGCGATGACCCTGGACGTACGCCTGACACTGCGCACCCACGACGGCGCCCTCCTGCACATGACCTACGGCGGCCGCTGGGTCACCCCACCCGAGGTGCGCGATGCCCTGGCCGACCCCGACGAGCGGTACCGGATCGACCCAGCCCACTACTACTTCCGGACCAACCCGCTTTTTGAGACGGGGGCAGAGCCTTACGCATGGCTCAACGACACAGTCTGCGTCGGGTCGGGATACCTCGTCGAAGGCGGCATCGCCTACAAGGTCTTTCAGATCCTGTGACGAACCGTCATGGCGGGGATAGGGACTCCGAGAACCGGGCCTCGACCTCGAAGAACTTCCGCATCAGACAGAAGCCCGGTCTCGTCCCCCCGGTCTTGTCGACACGAGGTTCCAGTCGTCCTCCACCAGCGTCCAGCTTGCCAACAGCTCTTCCGGAGACCACTCCTGTCGCACAACCGCCCCTTGTCGTTGACGCTCTGGGCATTCACCCGGAGCGCCCAGCGAGGCCCCGGCACCGGGAAGCGCCAGAGAGGTCAACGCTGTCACCCTTGGCATCGCCCCTACCGCGAGTTCGGCGACGTCGGGGAGTTCGAGGCGCTGAAGCGGTTCACCCAGCGCGTCGAAGACCACGCAACAAGCAGCGCCGCCGACGGCAGTTGGACCAGCCCGCCGACCGGGCCCTCCAGCCGGCCGCCGACAGCCTGACGGCGAAGCGTCTACCGGCCGCGGCCGCCGCACTGTGGGCACTGGCCGCGCTCACTGTCCTGCTTACCCCCGCCACCGCACACGCCGCACCCGCCGACACCCTCGTCATGCCCGTCCGCGACGCTCTGGCCGCCCTGCCGGTCCAGGATGAGGACCGCACCGGCTACTCCCGCGACAAGTTCCGCCACTGGATCGACGCCGACCGCGAGGCTGCAGCACCCGCAACGAGGTCCTCCTGGAGGAGGCCGTCAGCGCTCGCGAACAGGGCGCCGGTTGCCAGCTCAGTGGCGGATCCTGGTTCTCGCCGTACGACGACACGTAGCCTCGCCCTCGCTAGGACGCCTTGAAGAGGCGCTGGGTGCTGTTCCGCCGCGGCCTTCGGCCATGCCGGCGGCCTCGTCGCGCGGCCTGAGTGCGGCAGGCAAGCGGCCGCACCGGCGCACGCCGTACAGACACCGGCGTGGACGTCGCAACGCCAGAAGTCCACAACACGAAAACCTGGGAATGGGCCGGTGCCGTTGAGCCTCTGGGTAAAAGTCAAAAGATCGCTGGATCGCCGATTCACCCACCCAGCCCATCTCCAGCCGCTAATCTCTCCGATCACTTGACGTGAACGGGGGGTTACCCATGGCAAATGCAGGCCGTGTGCCGGACTGTTCTGGAGGCCATCGCGGCCTGCCGGTGACCGGCGCCGGGGTCCACCTTCAGGATCAGCTCGAGATCCTCATCCAGGACTTCCGTACAAGCGCCGATCCGCCGATGCCGGCATTCGTCCTGCACGCGCAGGACAGCGCTGACGACGGCGCGGTGGCCGGTCTGGTCCGGCAGCTGTACGCGGGTCAGGAAGCGCACGGCACGCGGTGCGCAGTGGCGCAGGATGCCTACGACGGCGGCACGGAGGTCCGCCGGGCCGCAGCCATGGTGCGCGCCCTGAGCGACCCGAAGAAGTGGGGCGGCCCGAAGGCGGTCTACCGGCGGTACACGTTCCCGCGGTTGCGACTGGTACACGCCATCGACGACGCGGTCGCGGAACTCGGCGACAGCTGGCCCGCACCCGCCCTCGGCAGCCCTGAAGCCGGGCAGGACCAGCGGCAGCGGTTGCTCGACCAGCTGGCCCGGCAGCGCTGGCGCCCGAAGGGCCGCGGGCGCTGGAGCCCGGGCCTGCAGCTGTCCGACATGGCGCACATCCTGCCGGCGAGCATCGTGGCCGGGCTCGCCGCGCTCCTCGCCCGCACCGACTGGTACATGGCGGTGGGTGCGGGCCTCGCCTTACTCGTCCTGCTGACGGTCTTCAGCTCCGTCCTGCCGGGGCGGGCACCGATTTTCCTGTGGCTGCGCCGGGAGAGCCGCTGGTTCCTGACCACGACCTTCCTGCGGGCCGCGGACCAGGAGGACCCGACCGAGGTCTCGCTGCTGCGCCCGGTGCGGTCCTGGAAGGCGATCGCGGCCCGCGCCTACGACGTGGCCGAGGCGCTCAAGGCGGGCGACGACTTCCATCTCCAGCTGTGCGTGCTGGCCCTGCGGGAGGACCTGCGCGACAACCACCGCCGCTGGAGCTGGGACCTGCGTGGCTTCAAAAGGCCCCGCCCGCCCATGCTGTTCCTGCCGCACGCGGACGTCTACAACGGCGGCATCGAGCTGATCCGGGCGGTCAGCGACGTACGCTGTCGGCGCAGCGAGCTCGACCCCCTGGTCGTCGTCGCTGCGGTGCGCACCCAGGACGTGGCGCGCCTCGAGCGCAGCACGGTTCGTACGACACCCGACCCCGAGTCCTCGCAGCGCAGGTTCAGCGACCAGTTGCGCACCTGGTACCGGGAGTGGGCCCGCAACCTGCGCGCCGGGCAGTCGCCCAGCCGCGAACGGCCCGTGCTGCCCTGGGTGATGAAGATCCCGCTCCCCCACGACCAACTCGGGCCCGTCGAGGACCGGCACCGGCACCTGCGAGCGTCCACCCGCCCGACCCTTGCCCGCCTGGTGTGGTCCTTGCACACAGTGGTCCTGGTTCTCGCCGTCATGACGACCGGCACCGTCATGCGGGCCGACGCGCTGCACGAGCGGTACTGTTCGGCGGCCGTACTGACCGCCAACCGGGACACCCGGCGCCAGGCGGCGCCGGACGGCGGCACGGAGTGCATCGGCGTCGCGACGGGCGACGTCCGCTTCGCCGACTGGCTACCGAAGGCCGACCCGGGCGACGATCCCAAGACGCTGGTCGGCCGGGGCGAGACGCCATGGACCGTGAAGCAGTTGGAAGACCTCATCGGCGAGCAGAACGCGGACGTCCTTGCGCACCACGCCGACAACCACGTCACCGTGGTGTACGCCGGGCCGCTCAGCCACGACCCCGACGGCTCCTCACTCGTGAAGGGCGCCCAGGAACTCGCGGGCGTGTACCTGGCGCAGGCCGTCATCAACGAAGGCTCCAGCGTCAGGCTCCGCGTGCTGGTCGCCAACGGCGGCCTGGACCTCGGCCGGCAGGTCGGAATGGCGAAGGCCATCGCCTCGTACGCCGCGCACGACCCGACCGTGGTGGGGGTCGTAGGCGCCGGCCGTGACCTGAAGTCAAGTCGGGAGACCACCCGCATCCTCATGGAGGCCGGCCTGCCGGTTGTCTCCGGCACCAACTCCGCGACCTACCTGCCGCGGGAGTACGCCAACTGGTTCAGCCTGGCCGCCCCGGACCAGTGGCAGGCACGGCAACTCGGTCTGATCGCAGCCCAGTTGCGCACACCGGGCGCACCGCAGCACGCACTGGTGCTGGCCCGGGACACGACGAAGACCCCCGATATGTACACCGACGAGCAGGCGCGCCACGGCCAGGACATGCTCGAGGACCACGGCTTCACCGTGCCGCCGAAGCCGCGCCGCTACACACGCGACGGCGGCAGGCCCGAACTGCGCCGGCATGCCCGGGAGATCTGCCAGGACGGCACCGTCCCCTCCGTGATCTACTTCGCCGGCCGGGTCGAGGACCTCGATCCCCTCATGAACCAGCTGAGCCGCGAGCCCGGCTGCTCCGGAAAACCCATCGCCATCCTCACCGGCGACGACCTCTCCAAGGCCGACTTCCTCCGCGGCCGGAACAGAGTCGCGCCCGAGGTCACCCTGTACCACGCGGCACTGGCCGAACTTGAGAAGGCGGCCCTCCGCACGGACTTCTACGCAGACGCCGCCCGGCACCTCCCGGGTGTCACGGGACAGCGACTGGACCCCGACAGCCCCGCTCTGGCCAGCGGCCAGACCGCACTGGCGCACGATGCGACGCAGGCTCTCTACGAGGCGGCCAGCCGGGACGACAAACCGCAGAGCCGCGCCCTGACTTGGGTGAACCTGCGCACCGTCCAGGTCCCGGACATGGCCACCGGCACCATCGACTTCACCACGGCCCCGCTGTACGGCGACCGCACCGGCCACAGCATCGTCATAAAGAAGGTCCGCCGCAACGCCGACGGCACCGCCGAGCCCCGCGTGCTGTGCAGCCGCGTCGCGGGCGACACGACCGCCCTCACCGAGACGAAGTGCGACATCGAGGACCCCAAGTGAGCTTGTGCTTTAACCTCCGTTTCGGTGACGGGCTCGGATCTTGTCTTCCGGCATGTACTCACTCGTGCGGTCTCTGGCAATGCCCGCGCGCTGAGCGTGCGCATCGCGCGGGTCTGCCGCCCGACAGCCCCGCGATGGCCGCGTCGGCATGCTGTTCCGGCCAACCCGGCTGGCGCCCGGTGAGCCTGGCGGTAGTCCTCGGATGCCGACTCCCTGGTCCTTACCGGGCCCTTGGACGCGTCCATCGCCTGCGAGGCGTGATCGTCCAGCAGATCGGACACACGGTCAGTCGGCAGGACCCCGGGGCGTAGCCGACAGCGACGACATGCCCAGCCAGCTCGAGGGCGCGGCTACGACGCCGACTCCGGCTGGCTCACCGAGTGCCCAGAGTCGGCGGCACGGGCGACGAAGCTGTGCCTGGAGCGGGTTTGCGTCATCGTGGCCGCGAACGCATCGACAGGCCGCACGGTCGTGCGCGCCTTTTCGTGAGGGTGGATGAAGGATTCGCTCTGTCGGCGCGAACTCGAAGTACCGCCGGAAAGCGCGCCTTGGCTATCCCGTAGTTCAACGCGAGGGAGGTGTAGCCATGGGCGTTCGGGCCGCTGAACGGCGTGTCGGCGGCCCGCTGCGGATCGCAGTGCACCCAATCTTTTGTCCCGAGCCAGCCGCGTCGTTATGATTCCCCGTCCATCGTCGGCAAGTCCGACGTGTGCGTGGCAGGCACCGTGACGCAGGTGAAGGCGTCTGTCGTCTCCATCCGCCAGGCAGTCGCTGGAGCGTCGCTGTGCGCGGTGCCACCTTGCCGACAGTCAGCGCCGCGCTCGGCAGCCCTGTTGTGCCGTGGTTTTCACCGGTTCGGCGGTCATGACCCTCACCGGGTCGGTGTCGGCCGGGCTGTGCCACTCGGCCCATGGCTCCAGGGCCGTACAGCAGGCGGTCGACGTGTGGCAGTCCGGCCAGGTCCAGCTCTCCACCGGGCCGTAGCGGCGCGCCCAGAACGCGGCTGCGAACCCCAAGCGGTCCTTCACATGGTCATCGCTCAAGGCGCGCGGCGGACTTGGCGTTTCACTGCGTCGCGCAGCGCCGTGCGCAAGGGTTCGGCGGGAGGGGGGCCACTGGTGGTGGCGGCGACGAGGATCGCGGCGACGCTTCGCAGTTTGATGTTCGTGTGCTGCGAGGCGTCGCGCATGATGTCCCAGGCTTGTTCCGCGGTGCAGGATTCGACCGCCATGAGGACGCCTCGCGCTTGATCGATCACCGGCCGGGACTCCATGGCCTGCTGCAACTGCTCAATCTCGTCCCGCAGTTGCTGCACTGGCTCTGCACGTTCCGCAGCTACTGCCGTAGCCGGAAACCCTTGGTCAGAGGGCACGGAGGCCAGGGCGGGAAGGGGCGATGCAGAGGAAGGGGCGACGGGGTCGGACTCCGCGGCAGGGGTCGACAGGCCGGTGATCTCCAGGATCCGACGGGGCTGGCCGCTCCAGTTGAGCGTCCGAACTGGGATGCAGCTGAGGCTGCCGTAGTCCTCCAGACGCTCCAGGAACTGCAGTCCTGCGGAGTCCATGAAGGTGACGTCCGCCATGTCCGGGATCAGCCCGTCCGTCTTGTCCGGGAGCTTGTCCAGCGCATGATCGAGCACAGTGACACAGCAGTAGACGATTTCGCCGCGAGGCGCCAGGACCGTGGTGGCGCCCCGCGTCTCGCTGTGGATGACCAACGGGACGATGCCGGCCGACGCCACCACCGGATGAGTGGCGACTGTAGACATTGCCTCACCTCGGTCTGGGATCCAGTGCACTTCGGGTGTCCGTGCCGAACTACACGCTCCATGCCGCCCGCGGCCATTGCGCCCATGCACCTTCCCTGTCCGTGACGGCCTAACCCGGATATCCAGCGTCGAGATGACGACCAGGCCAGTGGTGTCCGGTATGCCGGCAAGAGTCGCGCGCTGGCATGGATTCATGAGGGGCAGTACTTTTTCCCGAGCCCATCGGGCACGACGGCGCGGGCGGAGCGCCCACGGTGCATAGCTGCGACAGGACGGGGCAGGTGTAGCCGGCAGCGTCGTAAGACGAAGTACGCACCGGCCACTTGGTCCGGGCGAGCACGGAACAAGGAATACTGGCGCGCAATCGGCACACACCGGGGTGGTGGCATGGACACTTCGCGAGAGGCGGATGTAGCGGCAGCAGCGCCGCTCGCCACCGGACACGGATTACAGCTGCGCCCGCTGACGGACCGCGCGGGATGGCGGGCGGCCGGCGAGATCACTTTGGCCACGTGCCCGGCATGGGAGCAGGCGCTGGAGCAGCTGGCGCTGCGCAACGAGAAGGTGTGCCACCTGGAGATGTCCGCTGTGACCTTCATCGACGTGGCCGGCGCCTCGGCCCTCGCGGTGGCCGCCCAGGAGCTTCCCGCCGGGCGGCGCATCGTGGTCAAACAGCCGCCTGCCACCTTGCGACGGCTGCTGGACATGTTCTGGCCGGATCTGTCCGCGATCGAGGTGGTGGCCCGATGACTGCCCCGACGACCACTGAGGCATTTGTGCACCCCGCCCTCTTCTACCGGGGCGAGCAGGAGTACCTGCACGGCACAGTGCCCTTCATCCAGGGCGGCCTTGAGACCGGGCAACCGGTAGCGGTCGCCGTGCCCGGCTCGAACCTGGCCCTTCTCAAGGAGAGTCTGGGCCAGGACGCCTCAGCCGTGCACTTCCTCGACATGACCGAGGCAGGCCGCAACCCCGGCCGGATCATCCCGAACGTGCTACGGGCCTTCGCCGACGCCCACCCGCAGACGCGGGTGCGGATCATCGGGGAGCCGATCTGGCCCGGCCGCAGCAGGCTGGAGTACCCGGCCTGCGTACAGCATGAGGCGCTGATCAACCCGGCCTTCCGGGGCAGGGACGTGACCATCCTGTGTCCGTACGACGCCGACCGCCTCGACGAGAAGGTGCTCATCGACGCGTACGCCACCCACCCGGTCGTCGTCTCAGACAGCCGTGAGCAGCCCAGCACCTCTTATGCACCCTGGCAGGTCGTCGCGCAGTACAACCAGCCGCTCCTGCCGGCTCCCCCCGTGGCCGAGTCCCGGATGTTCGCGGTCCACGAGCTGTCGGCCGTCAGGCATTTCGCGGTAGAGCGGGCCGCACAGCTGGGTCTGTCCCCAGTCCGTCTGGAGGATCTTGCGCTGGCCGTGGCCGAGCTGACCACCAACAGCGTGGTGCACGGCGGCGGCTCGGGCAGCCTGCGAATCTGGGCCGAGGATTCCCAGGTCGTGTGCGAGGTCCGCGACCAGGGGCATCTGAGCGACCCGCTCGCCGGGCGCCGTCCGGTCCCCCGGGATCAGCGCGGCGGCCGGGGCCTGCTGCTGGTGCACACCGTCACCGACCTCGTCCGCGTATACACCGGCCCCGACGGCACGGCCATCCGCTTCTACATCGACCACTAGTCGGCCGCTCCCCCAAGGCCCCCGCGAGCGCCACGCCCACCGAAGTGCGGCGCTCGCAGCAACCTTCAAGACTTGAGCGTCATTCCTGGCTGCAGCAGGCAACGGCAGTCGCTCACGGCCGCACTCCCGCCGCGGCGACGTCCTCGCTGATGTCCGCCGCGGTGGCCAGGGGCGCGTCCCGATAGCGGGCGATGGTGGCTTCGTCGTGGTGTGAGGTCGTCGAGACGTTTCACCGCGGCCACCACCGAACCCAACTGCTGTCCCAGCGAGGACATGATCGCGGCGGAGATCAACGCCCGGCACCGGCGCACGCTGCGCCGTATCGCCCTCACCGATGGCCCCCGCGGCATCCGCCGCACCGGCATGGGATGCAGCAGCAGCCAATGCCAGCATGGCGCGGACATCCTCACCGTGGAGTTCCTGCCCACCCGTTGACCGTGGGACAGTCCCGGTCGCACTCCCCGCCGGTGCAGCCCCACAACACCTCGCTCAGCCAGTGCAGGCCGCAGTCCACGCCGCAGCACGTGGACCCCAGCACGAGGGCGGTGACGGTGATGGTGCGCGCCGCGCGGGCCGGGCCGATGGCGCCGCCGCCGGCGACTCCGCCCGTCACGGTGCGCTGGACCGGATGGCCGTCCAGGCCCTCCACGTTGAGCACAAGGAGCCCGGGGCACGATCCGCGTGCCCTACCGGGGCCGCTGGAGCACGCTCCCGGCCGGCAAGCGAGCGGTGAACTCCTCCCAGGCCGAGATCCGCGCCATCGGCGAGCCGGCCAACGCCACTCTCAAAGGCTGGCGTCTCCTACGCAAACTCCGTTGCAGCAACACCCGCATGACCGACATCGTCAAGGCTGTCCTTGCCTTGCAACTCCCAGCGTCGGCCTGAGACCGGCAAGGCCGCTCACAGTGCGAACGAGGAAAATAGCGACTGGACGCCGAAGGCGCATGAAGCAGTCGAGCATGGCAATCTCGGCCACCCTGCCGCGCTCTGCCGCAGATTGGAAAAGGCTCACTACAAGCACCCGCCTCAAAGCAGGAAAGGCGAGTCCCAGCCAAACCCTGGCACTCCGCCGTCCACATCCACACGGCAATACACAATGGGCGCCGTCAGTGCGCACCGGCCCGGGGCCGGCGGAACACGAGAACAAACCCAAGGGATTTCGATGAAATCTAAACTGGCCTGGGGTGCTTTCGGGGTCGGCGCTGCTGCCCTCGCCGCGCGGGCGGTAGCCGCTGGCATAGAGCGTCAGCCGGATCCCGTGCCCCGCGAAGTGCTGTGTCGTGAGCCCGAGGGCGAGGAGGTCTTCCTGTCCCGGCCCGACGGGACGGTGTTGCGCACCGTCGTCGCGGGTGAAGGACCCCCTGTGGTGTTGGCCCACGGCTACGGTGTCTCGCTCCTGGAGTGGAACCTGGTGCAGGCCACCCTGGTGGCGAACGGTCACCGTGTCATCCTCTTCGACCAGCGCGGCCACGGGGGCTCCACCTGCGGTGCGGACGGCATCGGCTCCCGCCCGATGGCGCAGGACTATTTGGCGGTCCTGGAGCATTTCGACGTTGGGGACGCAGTGCTGGTCGGGCATTCCATGGGCGGGTTCGTCGCGCTTCGCGCTGTGCTCGACCATCCCGGCGTCGCCCGGCGGCTGCGCGGTCTGGTGCTGTTCGCGACCTGGGCGGGCCGCATCTACGACGGAGCACCGCACAACCGGCTGCAGATCCCGCTGCTGCAGACGGGCGTCCTCCAGCAGTTGGCACGCACCCGGACCGGCGGAATCCTCTTCGGAGCCGCCCAGTGCGGAAAGCGCCCCTCTCCGGCCATGATCGACATCTTCCTCGACGTCTTCCTACGCCAGGACCACGCCTTGCTCGTGCCGATCGTCCGGGCCTTCTCGCGCGAGAACCACTATCCGCGCCTGCCCGAGATCACGGTTCCCACCGTCGTCATGGTCGGCTCGGCCGACCGCAGCACACCGCCGAGCCACGCCCGGCGCCTCACCGCGGGGATACCGGGCGCCCGGCTGGTCACCGTGCCGGACGCCGGACACATGCTCAACTGGGAGAACCCGCGCGCCCTGGTGGAGGCCGTCGCCTCCCTGCACGAGGTCGGCCGCGCCGGCTGACACCCCCTCGACAATGGCCGAGAGCACGGTGTGATGCCCCGGCTGTTAGCGCTTGGGTGAAGGGATCGAGCAACCGGGTGGGGCGAGGGGGCAAAGGTGTACGACTACATCATCGTGGGCGCTGGATCGGCCGGGTGCGTGCTGGCGGACCGGCTCACCGAGGACGAGAACACGCGTGTACTGCTGCTCGAGGCAGGACCTGTGGACGATGCCGCGGAAATCCACGTTCCGGCGGCGTTCAGCAAGCTCTTCCAGACAAAGTACGACTGGAGCTACCTCAGCGAGTGCGAACCGGGGCTGGACGGCCGCCGTCGCTATCTGCCCCGCGGCCGCATGCTCGGCGGCTGCTCCTCGATGAACGCGATGATCTACATACGCGGCAATCGCCGCGACTACGACGCCTGGGCGGCCGGCGGCGCCGACGGTTGGAGCTGGCAGGACGTCCTGCCGTACTTCCTTCGCGCCGAGGACTTCACGGGCGCCACGTCACCGTGGCACGCCACCGGCGGGCCGCTCACGGTCAGCGAAGGCCGCTCCCGACATCCGCTGATGAACGCCTATGTGACGGCGGCACAGGAAGCCGGCCACCCCTACACCGGCGATTTCAACGGCCCCGAACAGGACGGCGTCGGCTACTACCACCTCACTCAGCGCGATGGTCTGCGCTGCAGCACGGCCGACGCATATCTGCGGCCGGCCCTGTCCCGGCCGAACCTCGAGGTGCTGACCGGCGCCCAGTGCACCCGCGTGCTGCTCGACAGCGACCGTGCGACCGGCGTCGAGGTGGACCGGGACGGCGAACTGCTGTGCCTGCGCGCCGAACGGGAGGTCGTGCTGGCGGCCGGTGCCTACAACTCTCCGCAGCTGCTCATGCTCTCCGGTATCGGCCCGGGCGGTGACCTGGCGGCCCGCGGCATCACGCCCCGCATCGACCTCCCCGTCGGGGAGAACCTGCAGGACCATCCCCATGTCGGGCTGTGCTACCTCACCGACACCGAATCGCTGTTCACCGCCGAAACACCGGACAACCTCCGCCTGCTGGAGACCGAGGGCCGCGGCCCGCTCACCTCGAACCTGGGCGAGGCCGGCGGGTTTCACCGCACTCGTGAGGGCCTGGACGCCCCCGACATCCAGGTGCACGCCACACCGGTGATGTTCCATGAAGAGGGCATCAGCCCCGTGACCGACCACGCCTTCATGTTCGGTGCGGTCCTGCTCGCCCCCACGAGTCGGGGCAAGGTCTCCCTGCGCTCGGCGCTCCCCAGCGCCAAGCCGCACATCCTGCACAACTACCTGACCACCGAAGAGGATCGCGCCACGATGATCCGGGCACTGCGGATGCTGCTCGACATCGCCGACCAGCCCAGCCTGGCCAAGCACCGCCGGGCCGACTTCCACGTACCACGCTCCACGGACGACGCCGACCTTCTCGACTTCGCCCGGCGTGAGCTGCAGACCCTCTACCATCCGGCGGGCACATGCTCCATCGGCCCGGTCGTGGATTCCCGGCTCAGGGTGCACGGCGTGAGCGGCCTGCGGGTGGTGGACGCCTCGGTGATGCCGACCGTGGTGCGGGGCAACACCAATGCCCCCACGATCATGATCGCGGAAAAGGCTGCAGACATGATCCGCGGTCTTCCGGCGCCGGTGTGACGGCAATGTCACGCACGGACCGGTGCGACGTCCTGGGCCAGGTCGTCACACGGCGTCGTGTCTGATCCGGCTTACGGGTGCCCGCTAACTCAGTCGGTAGGTGCCGTCCGGTCCCGTTTCCCACCGAGGTCGATGACGCTGTCGGGCCGGACTTTGTTCGTCTCCGCTCTGTCGGCGCCGCGCATGTCGACAGAAGGGAATCTCATGGGCTGAGCTCCTGCCGGTCGGTGGGACGGATGACGGTGAAGTCGCGGGCGTCGAAGCGTGCCACCTGCGTGCGGAGTCGGTCGGTGGACCAGGGCCAGCTGAAGCTGTTGCGGCCGTTGGCGTCGAGGTAGTAGCTCCGGCATCCGCCGGTGTTGTAGACGGTGCCCGCGAGGGCGGCCTGCAGTTCGGTGTTGTAGGCGCTCTGCACGTCCCGGCGTACCTCGACCGACGCCCAACCCTCGGCGCGTGCTGAGCGGATCGCGCCGAAGGCGAGATCGAGTTGGGCTTCGAGGATGGTGAACGCGGAGCTGTGTCCGGTGCCCAGGCCGGGACCGAGAAGCAGAAACGCGTTGGGGAACCCGGCGGTGACGGTACCGAGGTACGCCTCGGGGGAGCCCTGCCAATGGTCGGCGAGGGACCGTCCGGCGCCGTCGTGGATGACGTTCGACAGGGGCATGTCGAGAATGTGAAAGCCCGTGCCGAGGATGATCGCGTCCACTTCGGCGCTGCTGCCGTCGGCGCCGAGCACGGTGCTGCCGTCGACCGTTCGGACGGCGCAGGCGTGCACGTCCACATTCGGGCGGGTCAGGGCCGGGTAGTAGTGGTTGGAGAACAGGATCCGCTTGCAGCCGATGGTGTAGTCGGGGGTCAGTTTGCGGCGCAGTTCACGGTCGCGGACGGTGGCACGCAGGTGTGCGCGTGCCACGGCCTGCACGCCGCGCAGCAGCGAGGGCCTGCGGAATCCACGGCCCAGCAGCTCCATGGCCCGGTACTCCACCGCGGCCAGCGCGGCCCGGGCGCCGGGCACGCGCCGCATCACCCACCGCTCGGCCTTCGGTATGCGATGGTCCGGCTTGGGCAGCACCCACTGGGCAGTGCGCTGGAACAGGTGGAGCCGGTCGACCTGCGGGGCGATGGCCGGGACGAACTGCACGGCCGATGCCCCGGTGCCGAGCACCGCGACCCGTTTGCCGCGCAGGTCGTAGTCGTGGTTCCAGCGCGCGGAGTGGAACACCTCGCCGGGAAACTCCGCCAGGCCCGGGATATCGGGTATGAGTGGCTCGTTCCACGGCCCGGCACCGGCGATCAGGAACCGGGCGGTGAACTCGCCGGCACTGGTGCTGATCCGCCACCGTGCCACGTCGGGCTGCCAGTGCGCCTCGGTCACCCGCACGCCGAACCGGGTGTGCTCGCGCAGCCGGTGCCGGTCGGCGACCCCCTTCACATAGGCGAGGATCTCCGGCTGATGCGCGTACACCCTCGCCCAGTCCGGATTCGGCGCGAACGAGTAGCTGTAGAGCCGGGACGGCACATCGCACTGGCAACCCGGATAGGTGTTGGCCCGCCACGTGCCGCCGAAGTCGTCGGCGGCCTCGATGATCAGAAAATCCCGGATCCCGGCCTCGCGCAACCGGACACCCGCGCCCACCCCGGAGATGCCGGCGCCGATGACGATGACCTCGAAGTGGGCGCTCATGACGTTGTGCTCCTGTCGATGGCTCGCGAGACACGGTCGGAAGCGGTACGCAGGGAGACGTCGAGGGTGGCCGGGCGGCGGGCGACGTCCATGAAGTTGAAGCCCATGACTGCCAGTTCCTCGACGCCGGGCTCGATCCGGACGATGCGGGTCCCCGCTGCCCGAAGCAGGTGTTCCTCCGCGTCGAGGGTTCGGGTCATCCAGCGCCTCACCACACGTTCGAGGCGGCTCAGTCCGCTCGCGGGCGCGCCGCCGGACGTCGTCATCGGGGCGACGATCACCACCTCGTCCAAGCCGAGCGGGGCAACGAGGTCTGCCGACGTCGGCGACAACACCCCGCCGTCGAGGTAGGCGCGCCCCTCGATCCGTACGGGAGGGAACCAGCCCGGGATCGCCCACGACGCGGCGATCGCGCTGCCGATGTCGGCGACCGGAGCGTCGGGCGAACCGAAGGCGACCCGTCTGCCGGTGCGCGTCTCGGCCGCCACCAGCCACGTACGTGACGAGGCGAGCCACGTGTGGCCGTCCGCGAGCGCGGCGCCGAAGCCCCGCAGCCACCCCGCATCCCCACGGCCGCGCGGCAGGAGGCCGAGCAGCCCCGACCCGAGCGGCACACGGCCGCGGGCTGCCGCCGCC
The DNA here is from genome assembly GCF_055657525.1 of Streptomyces sp. NPDC107522. Classification (NCBI taxonomy): domain Bacteria; kingdom Bacillati; phylum Actinomycetota; class Actinomycetes; order Kitasatosporales; family Streptomycetaceae; genus Streptomyces; species Streptomyces sp. NPDC107522. The sequence goes on from NZ_JBVKAU010000030.1 coordinate 51,745, forward strand.
GTCAGCCCGGCGCCCGGCAGCCCCGGCCACGGAACCGGTGGCAGGGCGCCCGGATGCGCGCCGACGTGCCGCAGGAGCAGCGGGTCCGCGTCGGACTGGCCCTGCAGTGCGGCGAGCAGGTCGGAGACCGACCGGCCGGACCCGAGCACGGACACGACCTCCGCCCCCGCCGACGTCCCCACCAGTACCTCTGCCGTGCGGACATCCCAGTCGAGTTGCTCCTCCACCGCGGCCAGCGCCGCGACCGCCCATGCGAAGCCGAGGGGCCCGCCGCACCCGACGACCAGCCCGCGCCGCTGACAGCCCGCCATAGATTCTCCCGGTATTGGAATTCCAAGGGAATCCGAAAGCTAGCGGTATCCTGCGGGGGTGGCAAGACTGACCCGGGCCGAGAGCCAGGCCCGCACCCGCGAACACGTCCTCGAGACCGCGTACGCGCTCTTTCTGAACGACGGCTTCACGGCAACGTCAATGGAACGTGTCGCCGAGGCGGCGGGCTACTCGAAGGGGGCGGTGTACTCCAACTTCGCCACCAAGAACGAGCTGTGCCTGGCCGTGCTCGACCGCATCGCCGCGGAACAGGTGACACAGCTGGCCGCCGCGATGGGTGACGCGCCCCACTTCGAGGACCGGATCGCAGGATTCGCCCGCTGGGCCGACGAGACCATCGGCGACAGCTCGTGGACCTCGCTGGAAGTCGAGTTCGCCACCGCCAACCGCCGCGACAAGCGAGTGTGCGAGCAACTCGCCAAGCGTCGGCGCACCGTCACCGGCACCCTCGCGGACCTGATCCGGGCGCAGGCGGACGAACTCGGCATCACACCTGCCCTGCCCGCCGACACCGCCGCCCTGACCCTGCTCAGCCTCGGCATCGGGCTCGGCGTCCAACGCGCCTTCGACCCGACCGTCCCGGTGCAACCCATCGTCGACCTGCTGCGCAGCGTCATGAGCGGGCGCCGCTGAGGGCCCCATGCTGCTGCGCTGAAGGTGCCGGCGCCCGGTCGGAAGGGGCGACTTGGAGTCGAGCGGGGCGATCGGCGCGAAAGCCGTGTTGCCGAGGGGCGCTGGGGCGTTGCACCGCTCACCGAGCCGTCGCCGACCCGCAACCCCTGCAGGCGGCCTTCGCGCGCCACACAGGGGCTCGCTGTACGGCCAGCAGGCCGGGCATGCCGAATGTCGCCTGGCCCCGCCCCACGTACTCCAGGGCAGCCCCGTCAAGACTGCTTAGATCACCCGCATGACCCCAACTCTCGCCACGGCGGCTGAAGTTGTGACCGCTTGGACCCGCCTACCGGCGGCTCATCCGCCGCTACGAACGCGACCGACCCGGCGAACTGATCCAAATCGACGTCAAGAAGCTCGGACGGATCCCCGACGCCGGGAAGGCCTTGGGCCGCCAGGCCAGCCGCGCCCGCCGCCGCAACATGGCCTTCGACTGCATCCACTCCGCCGTGACGACCACAGCCGACTGGCCGACAGCGACATCCACGCAGGCGAAAGGCCGCCACCTGCGCACACTTCCTGCGCCGGGCCGAGGCCTTCTTCGCCGCCTCGGGCATCGACCGCCTCGAACGGGTGCTGACCGACAGCGCCTGGCCCTACCGCAAGAGCGTCGCCTGTTGCCAAGCCCTGGCCGACCTCGGTGCAGCCGGCAAGCTCACCCGCGCCTACCGGCCGCAGACCAACGGCAAGGTCGAATGCTTCCACCGCACTCTGCTCACGAGCCCGGCCTACCTGCGGACATCCACCGGCAGCACCGAACGCACCGACGCCCTGGCAGACTTCCTGCACACCTGAAACAACCATCGCCGCCACACCCCACTCGGCGGCCAGCCACCGATCACCCGGGTGACCAACGCCACGGCGCATCGGCATCGTTCACCCGCGTGGTGACCTCGAGATCTGCCGCACGCACGCCGATATTCACCGCCGCACGCGCGCCATACGACGAGCCGCCGAGGCATCGGCACGGTGCCCACCTCGCCAGCCAACTCCACTACGTCCCGCCCGACTTCGGCCTCCAGCACCGCGGCGAGCTTTGGCAGGCCCCCACGCACGGTCGGCTCGACCAAAGATCCGCACCGGTGGAACCATCGGCGTCCGCTCCCCGGAGCCCAAGCGTGCCTTGTTTGGACCGTGCGTCCAAGCCAGGGCCCCTGGGTCCGGGCCCAGCCGGTTTCACTCCACCTTCATCCCCACCTGCTCGGGTGATCCAGTCGGCAGCGGGGCGTGGCTCCGAGCTATCGAGCGAGCGGGGTGGAATGTGACTGGTCCGGAATCCGTACAGGGTCCACAGCTGGACGACGGGGCGAAGCCGGTGGGGGTGCGGCCGTGGTGGCGGCGCTGGAGACTGCTGCTGGCCGGCGGGGTCGTCGCCGCTGTGTCCATAGTCGCTGCGTCACTGCTGCAAAGTGGTTCGTCGTCGCAGGAGGCGCGGGAGTTGGCTCGCAACCGCGCCCCTTTCAACCAGGCGATAGCCGCCCTGGCCGAAGCACCCGGGATCCGGTACAAGGACACCTCGGCGAGCAGCCGACAGCAGCGTGAGATCACGGCGACCGCGTACGGAGACAAGTTCGGGACGACGGGCTGGCGCACGCTGCAGAACCTTGACCGCGAAGTGCTGCGTGTCGGCGGCCGGAACTTCTACCGGCACTCCGCCGGCACATCCAAGGACGGGAAGGCACCGAGCGGCAGGCCCGTGAGCCAGTGGTCGACCAACGGGCCGGGACAGGACGCACCCCTCGACCGGATGTTCGACACGTTTGCGTCCCCTCCCCTGCTGGCCCACAGGCTCTCAGCCGCACTGGATGCAGATCCCGGCTTGCCATCACTCGACGACCCGCAGGTCCCTGTATTCAAGATCAATGGGGTTCGCGCGCTGCGGGCTGACACCACCGAGGGGTACCTGTACGTCTCCAAGGACGCGCCGCACCAGGTTCTGCGGCTTGAGCCGCCCAATATGAGGTCGAAGTTGCCGTCGCCGATTCCGACGGCGACTGCTGATTTGCCACGATCGATGACGGCGCATCGCGCCCTGGTCGACTCCACGGGCATGGACATTGCCGTGCTATCGCAAGCCGAAGGCTCGCGGATGTACGAAACGTTGGAGCAGCACACCAGGGAACTGGCGCAGGCCCGGAACGAAGGAGTCGGCTTCGATCTGAAGATCGCCGGTGATCTGAAGTGCAGTGCGGCGGGGTGCCTGATCAACGAAACTTCACAGGTACGGTGACGCCGAAAGAGAAATCCCGTATCGCCACGGGCCGGTTGACGGTCGTCATGACAGTGACTGACGTATCGGTGGGCGGGATTCCCGCCAGCGGGTGCATCAGCGGACAGAAGACCGTCCCCATCGTCGGCAACACCGCATCCGGCACTATCTCGTGCCGCGACACATCAGCCGGAGCGGCCTTCGTCCAGGCCGACGCGAAGGCCGCTGCGGAGGCGCAGCAGCGGGCCAACGCGTCGGGCGGGCGGGCCACGGTCAGGTTCCAAAGCTTCGCCACCGCCTATGTCGATGCCCTGGCGATCGGCACCACCGAGATCAACAGCCTTCTCGAGGAACAGGAGGAGCAACGCAAGAACGGACATTGCACTGTTCGGCCGGTGGTCCCCGCCCGATACTCCGCCGATGGCCCGCAGATCGTCTACGCGCGCTTTGTGACAGCGGATGGCCCCCTCAAGCGCCTCTGCGCCAGGTACAAAGAGGACCTCGCAGCGGCAGAAGCTGCCAACCCGCTGATCGCCGGCCTGAAGAAGGACGGCAAGCTCCCTCCCGAGTACATGACCAAAGCCGAGGCCAGTAAGGCGGGGTGGGAACAGGGCAAAGCGCTCGGCAACAAAGTCCCAGGGGGCCAGATCGGCGGCGACAAGTACGACAACGCACCGACAGACCCCAAGGCGCAGCGCCTGCCCGACGCACCGGGGCGGCAGTGGTATGAAGCCGACCTCGGCATCGATCCCATGATGAAGAGGTCAAAGCAGCCCGGCTGGCGTCTGGTTTACTCCAGCGATGGTCAGGCGTACGTCACCAGCGACCACTACCTCCACTTCTACCAACTGCCGAACTGGAAGTGACACAATGCGCGTCACCATCGACGGGACGCAGATCCGAACTCATGCGGACCTGCACCACGCCCTCGCCGGCCCCCTGGACTTCGGCCCGTTTTACGGGCACAACCTCCACGCCCTGTGGGACCGCCTCAGCACAGACGTCGAACGCCCCGTCGAGATCGTCTGGAAGAACTCCGCGGTCAGCCGGGAACAGATGGGCGCAGAAGCATTCGATGCGATCGCGTCAGTATTGATCAGAGCCGCCAAGGCCGATGAGGCAAACCCGGAGGACAAAAGGCTCACGGTGCGTTTCGCGTGAAAGGCGGAACGGTGATCAACGACCCTCAGGTCCCCTCAGCGTCCAGGTGCGTGGACCACATCCAACAGACAGAGGGCGTCCAGGACGCGGAAGGCTGAACGTGGCATCCGAGACCGGTCGCGGCACGCACCGCGGCCGGGGTGGAACCGGTCAGAGGCCGGTTCACCCCATTCGGTGACGGGCTCGACGTCTTGGACCCCTACCGCAGCTGCATCCCCTCCGCCGCATCCGATATCCACAACCGGACGGGACGAGTCGCTAGCGCTCTGACCGGAAACGATCACCGGAGTGGTGTGCTGGCCGAGTGTCTGCGGCGGTGATGTCGCGCAGGTCAACTCAAGGTCGTGACACGGCCTGTCGGCTCTCTGGTCTAGGTTCGCCCGCATGACTGAGCCCTCCTTTCTGACCGCTGTGCGCGAGTCGTACGACACGGTCGCCACCGATTACGTCGAACGGGTCCCGCCTCCAGCCGAGATGGACCCGCTGTCACGCGCGATGCTGGCGGGGTTCGCCGAGCTAGTGCAGACGGCCGGTCTGGGGCCGGTGGCGGACCTGGGATGCGGCCCCGGCCGCGTGACGGCGCACCTGGCCGGGCTGGGGGTGCCCGCCTTCGGCGTCGATCTGTCGCCGAAGATGATCGAGCTCGCCCGGCACGCCTATCCGAGCCTGCGGTTCACCGAGGGCTCGATGACCGCGCTGGAGATGAGCGACGACGAGGTGGGCGGCATCCTGGCGTGGTACTCCACCCACCACACGCCCCCGCAGTGGCTGCCGGCGGTGTTCGCCGAGTTCCACCGCACGCTCGCCCCTGGCGGCCACCTGCTCTGGGGAGACTATGTCGGCGATGAACGGCTGCAGCCGACCCAGGGCTATGGCCGTCCGGTGTCCTACGAGTCGTATCTCATGCCACTGGACCGCATGGTCGGCCTGCTGGAGCAGGCCGGACTCGTCGTCACCGCGAGGCTGGAACAGGAGCCCGGCGGACGTGTGAACAGACCGCACGCCTGTTTCCTGGCCCGCAAGCCCGAAAGGACCTGACGGGGTTGTTCCTGCGGCGAAGCCGCTCGTGTCGGATCGCCGACGGTCACGGAGCGGCGCTCAGGCCACTGAGTTGAGAGGGCGGCCCACGCGGATGCCCTTCTCGCTGGGATACGGGCGCGTTCCGGGCGCTGGGCGGCCAGGACGTCCGGATCACGGGCGTTCCGGTTGCGTCAGTGCAGGTAGCGGCTCGATAGCGGCGTACGACTCGCCATGCTGTCACCGGCCCTGACTACGGAGGGCCCCACGTCGTTCCCGTGCGGCAGGAACCCATAGCTGACCCACTGTGGCTTCAGTACGCGGCTGACGCACGGGCCACCGCTTCGCGACAGCCTCCAGCGCTGCATACCACACGGCAGCCGACGTCAGACCCTGCGATCGCCGGATCAGCCAGTACGGTCCGGCGGTGCTTCTTTGTCATCCGGGGGCAGCGCCACCTGTACCGAGGACCCGCAGGCGGTGGTATGAGGCAGACGCCAGCCGGCGGCGCCCGCAGGAAGGAGGAAGCACAAGGAGGGAGAGGCCGGAAGCGGGTCCATGGTGACCGCGTCCGGCGCGGTGATCCCGTCCAGCGCGAGGAACGGCAGACCTTGATGACATCGACGTCCCCCACGTCGGCCACAGACGTGCCCTGCCCGATCGCCCTGCCGTCCCCTCGCCGCTCATACGGTGCCCTCCTTCACCCGCGGTTCCCCCGAAGGTACGGCCACACAAGGAGAATTGGGCGAACTGAGAATTCGCAGAACCAGAAGTTCCCTACACAGCCACGTGCGCAGCATTGTCTGGCTTATTCACCACCGCCGCCTCGCCCGCGACTACAAGACCCATCCGCACCGCTCCGAAGCCATGATCCACCGCGCTTGGATCGACCTCGTGGCCCGCCGCCTCACCGGTGAAGCTCACCTTCACCTGGCGCGGAACCTGACCTAAATCAGACACACCTCACAGGGCAGAAGCACTCAGTGAGGCTCTTTCATCCTGTGCTGGAGGGGTGAAATGGGCTGGTCAGCAGGGTCGGTGACATGGCGGAGCCCCTCGTCGTTGGCGTGGTGA
>NZ_JBVKAU010000031.1:0-49626 GCF_055657525.1 Streptomyces sp. NPDC107522
GCAGTGGCCGGCGTCAAGAAACGGCACCTCCCTGCCCGACCCCGGCCGCCGGTCCGAGGACGGACACCCCCCGGCACGGCCCCGACCCACAAACCCACCGCAGGCGCTACGCGCACCCCCACCGAGGCCGCACAGGCGCCGCAGGCATCAACGCGCACCCCCACCCATCCCGCACAGGCCGCCGCAGGCACCCCGGCCCAACCGCCGGAGGCATCACGCCCCGACCGCCGCCAACACCGGCACCCCCGCCGAGTCGTACCGCTCCAGCAACACGCGCGCCACCTCAGGCGCCGCCCCCAGCACATCCGCCAGCACATCCGCCTCGGCCGCGCCCCGCGCGATGCGGTCCGGCAGGAAGCCGGGCGCCAGGACGTACGGCGCCACAGCCACCCGCTCGCAGCCGAGTTCGCGGAGCGAACGTACCGCGTCCTCGGTGCGGGGAAGGGATGCGGAGGCGAACGCAGGTCGCACGGCGCACCAACCGGTGTGCCGCCACTCCCGCGCGATTTCTGCGATCACTGCGATCGCCTCCGGGTCGGTGGACCCCGCCGAGGCCAGTACGACCCCGGTCGAGGACTTGTCGGCGGGCGTCAACCCCGCCTCGTACAGCCGCCGCTCCAACGCCGACAGCAGCAGCGGTGACGGGCCCAGCACCTCCGCCTGCCGGATGCGCAGCTGCGGCGGTGCCGCTCGCAGGACCGCCGGGATGTCGGCCTTCGCGTGGAACGCGCGCGTCAGCAGCAGGGGGAGAGCGACGACGTCCCGGACCCCCTCCGCCGCCAGTGACTCCAGCACCCCCTGCACCGAGGGGATGTTGAAGTCCAGGAAGCCGGTCTCCACCCGCACGTCCGGGCGCAGGGAGCGCACCCGGCGTACCAGGGCGTGCACCGTCGCGGCATGCCGCGGGTCGCGGCTGCCGTGGGCGATGACGAGAAGAACCGGCTTCGTGGACACAGGGCTTCAGCTCCTTGCCAGCAGACCGCGGCTGCGCAGCACCCACCGCTCCAGCGGGCTGAAGATCAGCAGGTCGATGGCGATGCCGACGATCAGGATGAGCAGGATGGCGAAGAAGACCATGGACATGGAACTGGTGTTGCGGCCGTTCTCGAGGAGCTGGCCGAGGCCCACGCCCAGGTCGGGGGAGGAGGCGATGATCTCCGCGGCCATCAGCGACCGCCAGGAGAACGCCCAGCCCTGCTTCAGACCGGCCAGATAGCCGGGCAGCGCGGCCGGCATCACGATGTGCCAGGTGCCCTTCAGCCCGGTCGCACCCAGCGTGCGGCCCGCCCGCAGGAACAGCGGCGGAACCTGGTCCACGCCCGACACCAGACCGTTGGCGATCGAGGGCACCGCCCCGAGCAGGATCACCGCGAACATCATCCGGTCGTTCAGGCCCAGCCAGATCACGGCCGGCGGCACCCACGCGACGGACGGCAGCGACTGCAGACCGGACAGGATCGGCCCGATGGCCGCCCGCACGAACCGGACGCGCGCCACCAGCAGCCCCAGCGGCGTACCGATGGCAAGCGCGAACAGGAAGCCGAGCAGACCGCGCGAGACGGACGTCCAGACGTACTCGTGGAGCGTGCCCTGGAGCCACGACGCGCGCAGCTCGCCCCACACGTCGCCCGGCGCGGGCAGCTTGGTCGGGTCGTCGGCGACCCCGGACGACACCAGGAACTGCCAGACGGCCAGCACCAGGGCGATGGCGACGACCGGCGGCAGGATCTTCTGGGTCAGGGTCCGCCGGAACGGCGTACGGCTCGTCTGCACCGTCTCCAGTGCGTCCAGACCCGCTTCGAGCCCGGCGAGATCGTTGCCGTCCTTCGGGGCGGCGTTCGTCTCAGTGCTGGCCATGACGGCGGATCTCCCCACGCAGTTCTTCGGTGATCTCCCGGGACAGCTCCGCCACCGCGGCGTCCTCGATGCGGCGCGGCTGCGGGATGCCGACCGTCCACTCGCGCGCGACCCGGCCCGGACGGGAGGACAGCAGCACGACGCGCTGCGCGAGCCGCACCGCCTCACGCACGTTGTGCGTGACGAACAGGACGGACAGCTGCGTCTCCCGCCAGATACGGGTCAGCTCGTCGTGCAGCACGTCCCGCGTGATCGCGTCCAGCGCGGCGAACGGCTCGTCCATCAGCAGCAGCTTGCTGTCCTGGGCGAGAGCCCGCGCCATGGCGACGCGCTGGCGCATACCGCCGGACAGCTCGTGCACCCGCTTGCCGTACGCGCCCTTCAGCCGGACGAGTTCCAGCAGCTGCTCGGCCCGGCCGCGCCGCTCGGCCTTGGGTACGCCCCTGAGCTTGAGGGCGAGTTCGATGTTCTTGCCCGCGGTCAGCCACGGGAAGAGGGCGTGCTCCTGGAACATCAGCGCCGGTCGGCCGTCGGTGGTGATGCTGCCCGCGCTGGGCCGGTCGAGACCGGCCACCAGGTTCAGCAGGGTCGACTTGCCGCAGCCGGACGCCCCGAGGAGGGTGACGAACTCGCCGGGCGCGACATCGAGCGTGATGTCGTCGAGGACGAGCTGCTGCCCGGTGGGGCCGGCGAAGGACTTCGAGACATGCTCGATGCGCGCGGCGTGCTCCACGGACGCATCCGTGTCGGCAGCCTTGGCGAGGGCGGTTGCCATGGTCGTCACCTCCTGGGAACTCATCGGAATCGGTGCCTTACTTCGCGCCGAGACCGGCGTCGTCGACCTCGGGTTCGCCCTCGGCCTTGAGGACCTTGTTCAGCGGTGCCAGGTCGTAGATGCCGGTCAGGTCCGGCTTCTGCAGCAGACCGGCCTTGACCGCGTGCTCCGCCTCGGTGCTGAGCGTGGCCGCCAGCGGGTCGTCGGTGACCTGGATCGACTGCCACGCCGGATCGATGACATCGGCCGGCAGCGGCTTGCCCGTGTCGGCCTTCAGCTGCGCGTTGGCCGCGGCCTTCGCCTGCTCCGGGTGCCCGGCGATCCACTTGTTGGTCTTCACCGAGGCGCGGAGCACGGCCTCCACGGCCTTCGGGTGGTCCTTCAGGAAGCTCTGCGACACGATGACGTTCGTGATCACGAACTTCTTGTCGGGCCACAGGTCGGCCTCGTCCAAGAGCACCTTGCCGCCCTCGGCGACCAGCTTGGACGCGGTCGGCTCCGGCACCCAGGCACCGTCGATCGAGCCGGACCTGTAGGCGTCCGGCGTGATCTTGTTGTCGGTACGGACCACGGACACGTCACCCTTGCCGCTCTCCGCGTCGACGTTCCAGCCCTGCTCCGAGATCCAGTTGAGGAACGCCACGTCCTGCGTGTTGCCGAGCTGCGGCGTGGCGATCTTCTTGCCCTTGACGTCCTTAAGGGACTTGATCTTCGCCGGGTTGACGACGAGCTTCACCCCGCCCGACGCCGAACCGGAGATGATGCGCAGGTTCTTCCCGTTCGACTTGATGTAGCCGTTGATGGCGGGCGAGGGCCCGATCCAGCCGATGTCGATGGAACCGGAGTTCAGCGCCTCGATCTCCGAGGGACCGGCGTTGAACGTCGCGTACTGCGCCGTCGTGCCGCCCAGCTCCTCCTGGAACAGCCCCTCGTGCCGGCCGACCAGCGCCGTGGCGTGGGTGAGGTTCCCGAAGTAGCCGATCTTCACCGAGTCCAGCCCGTCGACCTTGGGTGCCCCGGCGATGGCCTGCTCGGTGTTCTCCTTGGCCTGGGAGCCGTAGCCGCACGCCGCGAGGGCGAGCAGCGGGAGCGAGACCGCGGCGGCGAGGAGCCGTCGCACGGCGGGGGTGGCAGGCACGGGAGGTGTTCCTCTCGGTGGCCCGGCTCTCACGCCCGTGTCAGGTCGTGGCCGGGGAGTCGGCAGGTCGGTGCGGAGCGGCGCGCATGCGGTGCGCGCGGGTCAGCGCACACATCGCGGCACTCCGCCCTGCCCGCTCCCGAGGGCGCCGCTGCCGACGCGGCCGCCCTCCTTCGCGAACGTGGAGAAGTAGTCGTGGGACGTCATGTCAGAAGTCCCACCCGTCGTCCTCGGCCTCGTCCTTGACCGGCTCCGGCGAGGCGAACGACTCGCCGACCATGCCCGCGGTGAGCGTGGTGCCGTCGTTCGGGTCGATCAGGATGAACGAGCCGGTGCGGCGGGAGTCGGCGTAGGAGTCGACCGGCAGCGGCTCGGCGGTGCGGATCTTCACCCGGCCGATGTCGTTGGCGACGAGCTGTCCCGGGTGCGGGTGCAGGGACAGGTCGTCGAGCGTGAGCCGGGACGGGATGTCCTTGACGATCGCCTTGACCGTGCGCGTGCCGTGCTTGAGCAGTACGCGATGGCCGACGGTCAGCGGGGCGTCGGCGACATGGCACACGGTCGCCTCGATGTCCTGCGTGGTCGCGGGCGCGTCCTTGGTCGGCACGATCAGGTCGCCGCGCGAGATGTCGATGTCGTCCTCCAGCAGGACGGTCACCGACTGGGTGGTCCAGGCGATGTCGACCGGCTCGCCCAGCAGGTCGATGCCGGAGATCTTCGACGTACGGCCCGACGGCAGCACGGTCACCGACTCGCCGACGCGGAAGGAACCGGCGGCGATCTGACCGGCGTAACCCCGGTAGTCCGGGTGCTCGGCGGTCTGCGGCCGGATCACGTACTGCACGGGCAGGCGCGCGTGGCAGTGGCTCAGGTCGTGGGTGACCGGGACCGTCTCCAGGTGCTCCAGGAAGGTCGGCCCGCCGTACCAGTCCATGTTCGCGGACGGGTCCACCACGTTGTCGCCGGCCAGTGCCGAGATCGGGATCGCGGTGATCTCCGGGACACCCAGCTCGAGCGCGTAGGCCGTGAACTCCTCGGCGATGGCGGCGAACACGGACTCCTGGTAGTCGACCAGGTCCATCTTGTTCACGGCCAGCACCACGTGCGGGACCCGCAGCAGGGCCGCGATGGCCGCGTGCCGGCGGGTCTGCTCGACGACGCCGTTGCGGGCGTCGACCAGGATCACCGTCAGCTCGGCCGTCGAAGCGCCCGTGACCATGTTGCGGGTGTACTGCACATGGCCGGGGGTGTCGGCGAGGATGAACCGGCGCCGGGGCGTGGCGAAGTAACGGTACGCCACGTCGATCGTGATGCCCTGCTCCCGCTCGGCGCGCAGACCGTCCGTCAGCAGCGCGAGGTCCGGGGCGTCCTGGCCGCGGCTGGCCGAGGCGCGCTCGACGGCCTCCAGCTGGTCGGTGAGGATCGACTTGGAGTCGTGCAGCAGCCGGCCGACCAGGGTGGACTTGCCGTCGTCGACGGAGCCGGCGGTGGCGAACCGCAGCAGGGTGGTGGCCGAGAGCTCCTCGGTCGTCGTCGTGCTCATGCTTAGAAGTACCCCTCGCGCTTACGGTCTTCCATCGCGGCCTCGGAGAGCTTGTCGTCGGCGCGGGTGGCGCCGCGCTCGGTGAGCCGGGACGCGGCGATCTCGGTGATGACCTGCTCCAGCGTCACCGCGTCCGAGTCGACGGCACCGGTGCAGGACATGTCGCCCACGGTCCGGTAGCGCACGAGCCGCTTCTCGACGGTCTCGCCGTCCTTCGGCCCGCCCCACTCGCCGGCGGTCAGCCACATGCCGGCGCGCTTGAAGACCTCACGCTCGTGCGCGAAGTAGATCTCCGGCAGCTCGATGCCCTCGCGGGCGATGTACTGCCACACGTCCAGCTCGGTCCAGTTGGACAGCGGGAAGACCCGGACGTGCTCGCCGGGCGCGTGGCGGCCGTTGTACAGGTTCCACAGCTCGGGCCGCTGCCGGCGCGGGTCCCACTGCGAGAACTCGTCGCGCAGCGAGAACACACGCTCCTTGGCCCGGGCCTTCTCCTCGTCGCGCCGTCCGCCGCCGAAGACCGCGTCGAACTTCTCGCTCTGGATCTTCTCGGTCAGCGGCAGCGTCTGCAGCGGGTTGCGGGTGCCGTCCGGGCGCTCCTTGAGCACCCCGCGGTCGATGTAGTCCTGCACCGACGCGACATGCAGCCGCAGGCCGTGCCGGGCCACCACGCGGTCGCGGTACTCGATGACCTCGGGGAAGTTGTGCCCGGTGTCGACGTGCAGCAGCGAGAAGGGGATCGCCGCGGGAGCGAACGCCTTCAGCGCCAGGTGCAGCATGACGATGGAGTCCTTGCCGCCGGAGAACAGGATCACCGGCCGCTCGAACTCGCCCGCGACCTCGCGGAAGATGTGCACCGCCTCGGACTCGAGCGCGTCCAGGTGCGAGAGGGCGTACGGGGAGTCCGTACCCTCCTCCACCGTGGCGACGGTGGTCGTCATGCCAAACCCCTTTCGCTGAGCAGGGCGTACACGGACGCCGCGGACTCCTGCACGGTCTGGTTCTGGGACTCGATGCGCAGATCGGGCGACTCGGGCTCCTCGTACGGGTCGTCGACCCCGGTGAGCCCCTTGAGCTCGCCCGCGGCCTGCTTGGCGTACAGACCCTTCACATCGCGTACGGAGCACACGTCGACGGGCGTCGCCACATGGATCTCCACGTACGGCGTGCCGTGCTGCTGGTGCCGCTTGCGCACCGCGTCGCGGCTGTCCGTGTACGGCGCGATGACGGGGACGAGGGCGAGCACGCCGTTGCGGGCGAGCAGTTCGGCGACGAAGCCGATGCGCTGCACGTTGGTGTGCCGGTCCTCGCGGCTGAAGCCGAGGCCCGCCGAGATGAACTCGCGGATCTCGTCGCCGTCGAGCACCTCGACGCGGTGGCCCTCCTCGCGCAGCCGGCCGGCCAGCTCGTAGGCGATGGTGGTCTTGCCGGCGCTCGGCAGACCCGTGAGCCAGACGGTGGCTCCGCTCGTCACGTGGTTCTCCTGGGTCGCAGTGGTCGCTTCCGTCACAGCAGTAGCAGCGGGAGCTGTGGACGCCGTGTGAAGTCCGGTGTTCGCCTCGAAGGCGTGCGCGGTCATCCGTGCAGCCCGCACTCGGTCTTGCCGCGTCCCGCCCAGCGGCCGGCGCGCGCGTCCTCGCCCTCCAGGACACGGCGGGTGCAGGGGGCGCAGCCGACGGACGCGTAGCCGTCCATCAGGAGCGGGTTGGTCAGGACGCCGTGCTCGGCGACGTACGCGTCCACGTCGTCCTGGGTCCAGCGGGCGATCGGGGAGATCTTCACCTTCTGCCGCTTCTCGTCCCAGCCGACGACCGGGGTGTTCGCCCGGGTCGGGGACTCGTCGCGGCGCAGACCCGTCGCCCAGGCCACATAGCCCTTGAGCCCGCGCTCCAGCGGCTCGACCTTGCGCAGCCTGCAGCACAGGTCGGGGTCGCGGTCGTGCAGCTTGGGGCCGTACTGCGCATCCTGCTCGGCGACCGTCTGCAGCGGGGTGAGCGTGATGACGTTGACGTCCATCACGGCCTCGACCGCGTCGCGGGTGCCGATGGTCTCCTCGAAGTGGTAGCCGGTGTCGAGGAACACGACGTCCACACCGGGCATCGCACGGGAGGCGAGGTGGGCGACCACCGCGTCCTCCATGGAGGACGTCACGCAGAAGCGCTTGCCGAAGGTGTCCGCCGCCCACTGGAGGATCTCCAGCGCGGATGCGTCCTCCAGGTCACGGCCCGCCTGCTCGGCGAGCGCCTTGAGATCGGCCGTCGTGCGCTCTTCCTGTGCCGTCGTCATATCTCGTTACCCCCTGCGTCGCTGCGCCGAAGGCCCCGGGCGAGCAGCCCGAGGAACTTCAGCTGAAAGGCCCGGTTGCACGCCGCGCATTCCCACGCGCCGTGACCGCCCTCCGGGGCTTCGCTCGGCCGTAGGTCCTCGTCGCCGCAGTAGGGGCAGTAGAAGGGGGCGGCCCGCTCGCTCATGAGAGGGCCTCCTCGGAGGCACGCGCGGCCCACGTGGCGAACCGCTCGCCGTCCTCGCGCTCCGCCTGGAACCGCTTCAGCACCCGCTCGACGTAGTCGGGCAGTTGCTCGGAGGTGACCTTCAGACCACGCACCTTGCGACCGAACCCGGCCTCCAGGCCCAGCGCACCGCCGAGGTGCACCTGGTAGCCCTCGACCTGCTCACCCTGGTCGTTCAGGACCAGCTGCCCCTTGAGACCGATGTCCGCCACCTGGATACGGGCGCAGGCGTTCGGGCAGCCGTTGAGGTTGATGGTGATCGGCTCGTCGAAGTCCGGGATACGGCGCTCCAGCTCGTCGATCAGGGAGGAGCCGCGCGCCTTGGTCTCGACGATGGCGAGCTTGCAGTACTCGATGCCGGTGCACGCCATGGTGCCGCGCCGGAAGGGGGAGGGCTTGGCCGTGAGGTCGAGTGCCTCCAGGGCCTCGACCAGGGGCTCGACCTGCGCCTCCTCGACATCGAGGATGATCATCTTCTGCTCGACGGTGGTCCGGACCCGGCCCGAGCCGTGTGCCTCGGCCACCTCGGCGATCTTCGTCAGGGTGGCGCCGTCGACGCGGCCGACGCGCGGGGCGAAGCCGACGTAGAAACGGCCGTCCTTCTGCCGGTGCACACCGACGTGGTCGCGCCAGCGGCCCGCGGGCTCGGCGGGCGCGGGGCCGTCGACCAGCTTGCGCTTCAGGTAGTCGTCCTCCAGGACCTGGCGGAACTTCTCCGGGCCCCAGTCGGCGACGAGGAACTTCAGACGGGCGCGCGTACGCAGCCGCCGGTAACCCCAGTCACGGAAGATGCCGACCACGCCGGCCCACACCTCCGGGACCTCCGCCAGCGGCACCCAGGCGCCGAGCCGGACGCCGAGCTTCGGGTTGGTGGACAGCCCGCCGCCGACCCACAGGTCGAAGCCGGGGCCGTGCTCGGGGTGCTCGACGCCGACGAAGGCGATGTCGTTGATCTCGTGCACGACGTCGAGGAGCGGGGAGCCGGAGATCGCCGTCTTGAACTTGCGCGGCAGGTTGGAGAACTCCTTGCTGCCGATGTAGCGCTCGTGGATCTCGTCGATCGCCCACGTGCCGTCGATGATCTCGTCCTCGGCGATCCCGGCGACCGGCGAGCCGATGACCACACGCGGGCAGTCGCCGCAGGCCTCGGTCGTGGACAGCCCGACGGCCTCGAGCCGGTTCCAGATCTCCGGCACGTCCTCGATGCGGATCCAGTGCAGCTGGATGTTCTGCCGGTCGGTGACGTCCGCGCTGCCGCGCGCGAACTCCTGCGAGATCTCACCGATCACCCGCAGCTGCTGGGTGGTGAGGCGACCGCCGTCGATCCGCACCCGCAGCATGAAGTACTTGTCGTCCAGCTCCTCCGGCTCCAGGATCGCGGTCTTGCCGCCGTCGATCCCGGGCTTGCGCTGGGTGTACAGGCCCCACCAGCGCATACGGCCGCGCAGGTCATTGGGGTCGATGGAGTCGAACCCGCGCTTGGAGTAGATCGTCTCAATGCGTGTCCGCACATTGAGACCGTCATCGTCCTTCTTGAACTGCTCGTTGCCGTTGAGCGGGGTGTGGTGCCCCGCGGCCCACTGGCCCTCGCCGCGGTGACGGCTCACCTTGCGGCGGGGAGTCGCGGCGGCAGGCTTCTGCGGGGTGGCGGCCATGGTTGTTACGTCCTTCGGGACAGGCGGGAATGCGGCTCTGACCTGCGTGTACGGGCGCATGGGCAGACATGCGCGTCATTGCGCGGGATCAGATAAAAGGGGAGTGTCGGGCGCAGAGGGGATGCACTCAGCGCGCCGGACAGATGGCGCTGGACATGCGGCCGAGGTCGACGTGCCGCCGACTCACCAAGGCAATTCCAGTTCCAGACATGACGGAAGCGTGTCATGGCGATCTGGACACAGTCCAGCTTTGTCCATCATGCGGACACCCTTGTCCCGGAGTTCGAGACAAGGGTGTCGTCGGTCACATGGCCCGAATCGGCCGTTTCTGCCCTGGTCAGCCAGGGTAAGCCCCCGGCCACGGACCGGGCGTGGCCGCCTCGGTCTCCTCCTCGACCTTGGTGTCGAAGAGCCTGAAGCCCCGCCGCAGATAGTTGTCCATGGCGTGCTCCCCGTCCTTGCTGCACGTATGCAGCCACACCCGCTTCGTCTGCGCCAGCCCCGGCCAGCGGTCCGTGAGGTCCCAGGCGCGGGCGACGCCGTACGACAACAGATGCCCGCCGATCCGCCGGCCGCGGAAGGCCGGAATCAGGCCGAAGTAGACGATCTCCACGACCCCGTCGTCCTGCGGCTCCAGCTCCACGTATCCGGCCGGCGTTCCCCGGTCGTAGGCGACCCACGTCTCCACCCCGGGCCGCTCCAGATGCTCCTGCCACCGCGCGTACGTCCAGCCGAGCCGGTCGGTCCACTGGATGTCCCCGCCGACGGAGGCGTACAGGAACCGGCTGAACTCGGGCGAGGGCACCTCGGCCCGGACGACCCGTACGTCACCCTGCGGGGCTTGGGCCGGGAGGAGGTCGGTGGGTGCGGTCTGTTCCAGGGACCAGGTGGTCACGGCGATGTTGGGCATGTCGGTCAGGGAATCATCCGGGTGGCCGATCTGTCGATCGGTGTCCGGCGTTACCCCAGCGCCCGGTCGATCGACGTCAGCGGTAGTGCGAACAGCGTCCGGCCCGACTGGGACCAGACCTCGCCGGTCGCCTCCCAGTACGACAGGGGGCCCGCCTGGACGCCCCAGCAGCGCGGGGCGTTCTCCGAGCCGCAGCGGGTCGCCTCGGCGCCCTCGGGGTCCTGGCGCCACAGGCTGCCCTGCCGGTCGGTGCTGCCCGGGGTGCGGGCCAGGTACCAGTCGGCGCGGTCCGTCCCGGCCGCCCGGTGCGACAGGAGGCCCTGGATGCCGGACGCCTCCGTCTCGTACGCCTCGATCGCCGGTACGGATCCGGTGGCGTCGGTGGCCAGGAGGCCGGGGCGGGCCGGGTCCTTGCTGAAGTCGTAGCGCCACAGGCGGGCGTGCCCGTCGCTGTCCGCCGGTGTCCACTCGCCCGCGACCAGGCTGTCGGGCGCCGTGCTGCGGTCGAGGGAGACGGTGCCGAGGTGCGGAGCGGCGGCCTGGCCGGTCAGGCGGTACGAGGCGACGGCCGGCAGGACGAAGCGCTGGCCGTGCGCCGACCAGCCGCCCGCGACGCGGCCGACCGCGGGGCTGTCGACCGAGGTGCGCTGGACGCGGTTCATGTCGTACACGTACAGCCCGTCGGCGGCGGTCACCAGCAGTTTGTCCTGGTACCAGACCATCCCGGAGAGGCGGGACGGCAGGGCGCGGTAGTCACGTCCGCCGTCCACCGGGACGACGAGGAGGGCGGAGGCGTACCGGAGGTGGTTCAGGTCGTTCGCGTCGACGAAGGCGACCCGGGCGAGGCCCCGCTCGGCGCTGCCCTGGCTCCAGCCGGACAGCAGCACCCGGTTGTCGTTCCACCAGCCGTCGTCGTCGGCGTCCCCCGACGTGGTGACCGCGCCCGCCCGCCAGCCCCGGGTGTCGGCGGCGTCCCAGCAGTACGCGCGCGTGGCGGTCGGCGCGACCGGCAGCGCCGTGCGCTCGTCGGCCGTACAGCCGGACGCGGCGCGCAGGCCGCGGTCGGCGCTCTCGAGGACGGCACGGACACCGACCGGCTTGCCCATCCCGGAGGCGAGTTCGTCGAGCGTGGCCTGCGGGACCATCTGCTCCTCGAGTCCGAGCGCCCGGATCTCGGCGGCCCTGGTGAGAGGCTCCAGCGCCCCGGGGTTGTCACCGACCGTGGCCTGCGAGGCGCTGATCATCGTGGCGGCGGCGGTGAGCGCGAGGGCGGTTCCGGCCAGGAACGCGCGTGCCGCACGGCCCTGCTTACGTCGACGGTGTCTGCCGCGGTGCTTCATCACAACCTCCCGAGGCGAGCCAACTGCCGCCATTGGTCTGAGCGTTGACCAAAGGAGCAGGTGGGGTGGCCCGTAGAGGGATGCTACGGCAGGCAGGCGGCCTTGCGGACGAAGACCCCGCAAATATGCGGAAGACGGTTCCTTCAAACGCCGGTCAGGTGCAGCGCCCCCTTAGGGGCGCGGGGAACTGCGCGACCAGCCACATGGGACCCGCAGCCGCCCGACGGCGTTCCCCTTCAACGGCGCATAGGCGATTTGCCCCAGCCTCAAGGCACCTCGGCAGACAAACGCCCCCGCACCACACCAGGCGCCGTCGACTGCGGCAGCAGCTCGCGTGGGTCGGACGGCAGCAGCACATCGACCTCCGCGTCCTCGCGGAACCGGTACGGCCGGTGCTCCAGGAACGCGCCGAGATAGCGCCGTACCCGGGACATCTCGGCCCGCACCGTCACCGTACGGCCCGCGTCGCCGAACATGTCCTCGGCCAGCCCCGCCGCACTGCGTCCGGTGCGGTGCAGGGCCAGGAGGTAGAGCAACTCGGCGTGCCGAGGGCTCAGTTCATGGCTCCAGGAGCCCGCGCCGCCGGACACCGTCACCGACCAGCGGCGCGGCTGTGTCAGATCCAGCACGATCCGCGTCGCCCCGGCCGGCACCGGCTCGTCGGCGGGCCGCAGCAGCCAGCCGCCGGCCAGCGGCTCCACCGAGCACGGGCCGAGCGGCGGCAGCCACCGGCGGCCCGGCGCCAGGGACTTGGGCAGCGCGATCCGGTTCGGGTACGGCATCCCGGTCACCGCGGCGGTCCAGCCGTCCCGGTCCACCACCAGGGCCCGCCCGGGCAGCCGGGCCAGCACCGGCGCCGCCACCGCGCGCAGCCGCTCCAGCGAGGTCAGATGCAGTTCGCGCAGCCGGGCCTCGGCGAGCTTGGCCACCGAGTCGACCCAGGCGAGCGTGGCCGGGTGCATGGTCTCCAGCGGCCCGCTGACGTCGACCACGCCGATCAGCCGGCCGTCCCGCGGATCCGTGATGGGGGCGCCGGTGCAGGTCCAGGAGGTCTGCGAGCGCTGGAAGTGCTCGGAGGCGAAGACCTGCACGGGCCTGCGCACCACCGCCGGGGTGCCGACGCCGTTCGTGCCGACGACGCTCTCCCGCCAGTCGGCGCCGAGTTCGAAGCCGAGGCCGTCGGCCTTGCGCAGCACGGCGGAGTTGCCCTCCCGCCACAGCACCCGGCCCTCGTCGTCGGCGACCACCATGATGTGGTGGGCGACGTCCGCGACCGACAGCAGCCCCTCGCGCAGCACCGGCAGCACATGTCTGAGCGCGGTGGACTCCCGGCGCCGCTGCACCTCCTCGCGGGAGAGCAGCCCGGACCGGACGTCGTGGTCCGGATCGACTCCGCTGCGCAGCATGCGTTCCCAGGACTGTTCGATCACCGGCCGCGGCGCGACGGGCGCGCGCTGTCCGGAGAGCTTGGCGGCGCGGACGTCGCTGAGTACGCGCGCCGCCCGCGCCGAGTCCACTGCGGCCAGCTGCGTCACGTCCGTCGGCGAGAGCGCCAAGGGTCCCTCCGGGGAGAAGGAGTCTCATCCTGACTGTGTGTCTCATAGTGCCGCCCAGCTCGGGCGGAGGGGCCCAGTCCGCCCACAGACGGCCACAAGTTGCAACCCCTTGCAACCCTGGTGAACCGCTCTGGGCTGGTTGAAACTTGAGCAACGCCGTCCCGAGCGGCGTTCGTGGCCTCGAACGGGCCAGTGGGGGTGGTGCCGTGTCGGCGCAGCACCACCCCCTACCTCCGGCGGTTCGGCAGCGTTGCGCAGTAGGGGGTGCCGCGTGATCGCCGTGGGCGGCTGCGGGTTCGTTGTGGCTTGTCGCGCAGTTCCCCGCGCCCCTCGGTCAGGCCTGCGGCCTTGACCGATCCACCACCGTCCTCAGGTCCAGGGTCGACGGCAGTGTGCCGAAGGCCATGCCACCGTCGTTGCCCAGGCGGGACGCGCAGAATGCGTCGGCCACCTCTGGTGGGGCGAAGCGGACCAGGAGCGAGCCCTGGAGTACCAGTGCCAGCCGCTCGGTGAGCCTCCGGGCCCGGGCCTCGATGCCCTCCAGGTCGGCCAGTTCGGTCAGTAGGGACTTGATCGCCGTGTCCAGGCGGTGGTCGGCGCCGCGGGCCTTGCCGACCTCCTGGAGGTAGGCATTGAGTGCCGTCGGCTCTCGTTGCAGCGCTCGCAGTACGTCCAGGGCCTGGACGTTGCCCGCGCCCTCCCAGATGGAGTTCAGGGGGGACTCGCGGACCAGGCGGGGCATGCCGGACTCCTCGACGTAGCCGTTGCCGCCGAGGCACTCGGACGCCTCGACCGTCACCGGTGTGCACCGCTTGGTCACCCAGTACTTGGCGGCCGGCACCGCGATCCGCAGCAGTGCCCGCTCCTGCTCGCCGCCGTCGTCGTAGGCGGCCGCGAGGCGCAGCGCGAGGGTGGTCGCCGCCTCGGACTCGACGGCCAGGTCGGCCAGGACGTTGCGCATGAGCGGCTTGTCGAGGAGCTTGCCGCCGAACGCCTCGCGGTATGTGCAGTGGTGGATCGCCTGGGCCACGGCCTGCCGCATCAGTCCCGCCGACCCCAGGACGCAGTCGAGCCGGGTCGCCGCCACCATCTCGATGATGGTGCGTACCCCGCGCCCCTCCTCGCCGACCCGGCGTGCCCACGTCCCGTCGAACTCGACCTCGCAGGACGCGTTCGAGCGGTTGCCCAGCTTGTCCTTGAGGCGCTGGATCAGGAACACGTTGCGGCTGCCGTCCTCCAGCACCCGCGGCACCAGGAAGCAGGTCAGCCCGTCCGGGGCCTGCGCCAGCACCAGGAAGCCGTCGGACATCGGCGCCGAGCAGAACCACTTGTGCCCGGTCAGCGCGTACGTTCCCTCCTCCGCGAGCGGAGCGGCGGCCGTCGTGTTCGCGCGGACGTCGCTGCCGCCCTGCTTCTCCGTCATGCCCATCCCGAACAGCGCCCCGGCCTTCTGCCCGGCCGGCCGCAGCTCGCGGTCGTAGATCATGGACGTCAGCCGCGGCTCCCACTCGGCGGCCAGAGCGGGGTCCGTGCGCAGGGCGGGGACGGCCGCGTGGGTCATGGACAGCGGGCAGCCGTTGCCCGCCTCGACCTGCGTCCACAGCAGGAAGGCGGCCGCCCGCCGCACATGCCCGCCCGGCCGGGTCCAGGCCGCGGTCATCCCCGCCGCGACGCCCTTGCCGAGCAGCCGGTGCCAGGACGGATGGAACTCGACCTCGTCGATACGACGGCCGTAGCGGTCGTGGGTGCGCAGCCGCGGCGGGTTCTCGTTGGCCAGCGCCCCCCACTCCTGCACCTGAGCCGAGCCGCAGGTCCGCCCGAGCGCCGCCAGCTCGCCGTGGACCTCGTCCAGCAGCTCGGGGGCGACATGCCGTTCCACCGCCGCCAGCAGGGCACGGTCGGCGGTGAAGACGTCGTATCCGACGAGGGGCGGGGGCTGGTTGGTCACGCTGTGGGTGCTGCCTGCCATGCCTGCGAACCTACCCGCGCGGCGCCGCGGGCCACCACAGGACCGCCCCCTGCGCCCCATGGGGTGAGTCCGACTTGGCCCGACGGATACCTTTAGGTCGTGCAGCCAGCAAGTGAATCCCCCCAGCCGACCTCCGGCCGCCTCCACCGGGCACGTGTCCTCTACCGGAACGTGTCGAAGCGCAGGACCGCCTGGCTGTTGCTCAAGGACACCGTCAACTCCTGCATCGAGTACCGCATCCTGGGTCTCGCGGCCGAGGCCGCGTTCTTCACGCTGCTGTCCGTGCCGCCCCTGCTGCTCAGCATGATCGGCCTCCTCGGCTACGTGGACGACTGGACCGGCACCGACACGATCTCCAGCCTGGAGTCCAACCTGCTGGAGGCCTCCCGCACCGTCCTGTCCGACAAGGGCGTGCGCCAGATCGCCCAGCCGATCCTGGACGACGTGATGAAGGGCGGCCGCCCCGACGTCATCTCCGTCGGCTTCCTGTTCGCCCTGTGGTCGGGGTCGCGCGCGGTGAACGTCTTCATCGACACCATCACCGTGATGTACGGCCTCGACGGCGTCCGGGGCATCGTCAAGACCCGGATCGTCGCCTTCCTGCTGTTCCTCGCGGCCCTGCTGATCGGCTCGGTGGCGCTGCCGCTGATGGTGGCCGGGCCGGACGCGGTGGTGCGGATCGTGCCCTGGTCGGAGACCGTGGTGCAGGTCCTGTACTGGCCGGTCGTGATCGTCCTGTCGATCGCCTTCCTGACGACGCTGTACCACGTGTCCGTGCCGGTCCGCTCCCCGTGGATCGAGGACGTGCCCGGCGCGCTGGTCGCCCTCGGCATGTGGGTGCTGGGCAGCTTCCTGCTCCGCATCTACCTCACCAACACGATCGAGGGCGCGACGATCTACGGCTCCCTCGCCGCCGCCGTCGCCGTGCTGCTGTGGATCGGCGTGTCCGCGTTCGCCGTGCTCGTCGGGGCCGCCGTCAACGCAGCGATCGACCGCGTCTGGCCGGCCGCCGCCACGGCCGCGGCCCGCGCCGCGAACGAACGGCTGCGCGAGGCCCAGGTCGCCGAGTACGTGGCCCGCACGGCCGCCGCCCACGAGCACGATCCCGACGACCCGGACATGCCGTCGGAGTTCCCCGAGCGCTGGACACGGTTCCTGCCACCGGAGGACGTGTCGTCGCGCCTGCGCACCCACGTGAAGAGCACGCACCACCCTCCGCACAAGCCGGAGGGCTCGTGATACCGGCGTTCACGGCACGTGCGTAGGGCTTGAGGCCGGGGGGTCGCGCAGCCCGGCGCTACGGGGTGCAGCCTGCGCCCACCCGTGCCGCCCCAGCGGCACGACTGCCCGCAGGCTGTGCCGGCTATCGACCGAACAGCAACCGACCGCTCAAGCCTTCCAAGTCCCTGCCGCCGCGGCCTCCCGCGCGAAGTCGGCGAAGTCCCGCGGCTCGCGGCCGAGCACCTCGCGGACGTCATCCGTGACATGGGCGTTGCGGCCGTCCATCAGGGTCTCGAAGACCTCGATCAGCAGCTCGACCTCCTCGGGCGGGAGGCCGAAGCCGGCCAGCGCTTCACCGTAGGCCCGCGTCGGAACCGGCGTGTACGCGATCGTGCGCCCCGCCGCCTCGGAGATCTCCGCGACCGCCTCCCGCCAGGACAGCAGCCGCGGCCCGGTCAGCTCCAGCGTCCGCCCCACGTACCTGTCCCCGGACGTCAGCACGGCCACCACCACGTCCGCGATGTCCCGGACGTCGACGAACGGCTCCTTCACCTCGCCCGCCGGGAAGACCAGCTCGCCGTTGGCCATGCCCTCCACCAGCGGCCCCTC
Organism: Streptomyces sp. NPDC107522; assembly: GCF_055657525.1. NCBI lineage: Bacteria > Bacillati > Actinomycetota > Actinomycetes > Kitasatosporales > Streptomycetaceae > Streptomyces > Streptomyces sp. NPDC107522. Next base: position 17,084 of record NZ_JBVKAU010000031.1, read on the forward strand.
GCTGAAGTTCTGCGCGAACCACGTGCCCCGTACGACCGTCCACTGCGCGCCGGACGCCTTCAGCGCCTCCTCGGTCGGCAACGCCTGGTCCTCGCCGCGCGCCGACAGCAGCACCAGCCGCCGTACCCCGAGTCCCACCGCCTCCCGGGCGAGCGCGCCGACGGCCTTGGCCGCCGCCGGGGAGCCGACCTCGGAGGGGTACATCAGGTACGCCGCGTCCGCGCCCCGCAGGGCCGGCGCCCAGGTCGTCGGGTCCTCCCAGTCGAAATCCTGCGCCCGGGAGGCGGCCCGTACCGTGAGCCCCGCGGCGCGCGCCGCCTGCGCCACCCGGCTCCCGGTACGCCCCGAGGCCCCCGTCACCACCACGGTCATCTGCGTCTGTGTCGTGTTCTGCGTCATGCCTCCAGTCAACGGTCGCGCGCTCCGGCAGCCCATCGCTGAACGGCTCATTCCCATGCGCGGACGTCTACGCTGACGCCCATGGATGCCCTTACCGGCCTGCTGGAGGGGCCACGCGCGCGTGGCGCCTTCATGATCCGCGCGTGTTTCGAACCGCCGTGGTGCGTACGCATCGAGGACCGTGCCCCGCTCACCATCATGGTCATGGTCCGCGGCGACGCCTGGATCGCCCCGGACACGGGGGAGCGGGTGCGGCTGCGGGCCGGTGACCTCGCCATCGCGCGCGGCCCGGACCCGTACCTCTGCGCGGACGACCCGGCGACCCCGCCCCAGGCCCTCGTCCTGCCGGGCGCCGAGTGCCGCTACCCCGACGGGCGCTCCCTCAACGGCTCGATGGACCTGGGCGTGCGGACCTGGGGCGACCGGCTGGACGGCTCGGCCGTGATGCTGATCGGTACGTATCTGTGGGAGGGCGAGATCAGCGGGCGGCTGCTGAACGCGCTGCCGCCGTTGCTGTCGCTCACCGCCGACGTGTGGGACTGCCCGCTCACGCCGTACCTCATGGAGGAGATCGTCCGCGACGAACCCGGACAGGAGGTCGTCCTCGACCGCCTGCTCGACCTGCTGGTCATCGCCGCGCTCAGGGCCTGGTTCTCCCGTCCGGAGGCGGAGGCTCCCGCCTGGTACCGGGCGCTGGCGGACCCGGTCGTCGGGCGCGTGCTGCGTCTCGTCCAGGACGACCCGGCCCATCCCTGGACGGTCGCCTCACTGGCGGCCAAGGCGGGAGTGTCGCGGGCCGCGCTGGGCCGGCGCTTCACCGAGCTGGTGGGGGAGCCGCCGATGACGTATCTCACGGGGTGGCGGTTGGCGCTTGCTGCGGATGCGTTGCGGGATACCGACGACACGTTGGATGCGATTGCGCGGAGGGTTGGTTATGGGAGTGCGTTTGCGTTGTCCAGTGCGTTCAAGCGGGTTTATGGGGTGAGTCCGCAGGAGCATCGGGAGCGGGTTTCGCCGTAGGAGTACACGTGCTTTGCGGGCTGCGGGTGCGGTGGTGGTTGTTCGCGCAGTTCCCCGCGCCCCTAGGGGTTGCAGCGTAGCCTGGCCCATATGTACGCGGAACGGGCGTCCCGGCTGACCGGTGCCGTGGTGTGGATGAACACGCCTGGTGGACCTGGTGAGGGTCGCGTCCTGCCCGACGGGTGCATGGATCTGCTCTGGAACGACGGGCGGCTGCTGGTCGCCGGGCCCGACACGCGTGCGTACGTCATCGGGGGCGAGCCGGGGGTCTGGGTGGGGCTGCGTTTTCATCCGGGGGCCGCGCCCGCGTTCCTCGGGGTGCCGGCGTACGAACTGCGCGACCGGCGGGTGGAGTTGGCCGAGCTGTGGCCCGCTGCGGAGGCGCGGCGGCTGCAAGGACGCGTCGCAACGGCCGCCGACCCGGCGACGGCGCTCGAAGAGGTCGTACTGGAACGCGCGGCCCCGCCGGAACCCCTGCTGATCAGGCTGGTCGACGCCCTCCACGCCGGCCGTCCGGTCGCCGCCACCGCCGATGAGCTCGGGCTCGGCGCACGCCAGCTGCACCGCAGGTCGCTCGCCGCCTTTGGCTACGGCCCCAAGACGCTGGCCCGGATCCTGCGCCTGCAACGCGCGCTCGCCCTGGCGCGGGGCGGCGTTCCCTTCGCCGAGACGGCGGCCCGCACCGGGTTCGCCGACCAGGCTCATCTCGCCCGGGACGTCAAGGAGTTGGCGGGCATGCCGCTCCGCGAGCTACTCGGCCGGCGGGGCGGCTAGCGGCGCGAACAGGTCGACGCCGTTTCCGTCCGGGTCGTGCACGGTGGCGTACCGCTGGCCCCAGAAGGCGTCCCACGGTTTGAGTTCGCCGTGGCAGCCGGCGCTCACCAGCTCCTCGTACACCGCGTCGACCTCCGCCGGGTCCGCGCAGCGCAGCGCCAGCGAGTGGCGGCCGCCGCCCGTGGGTGGCTGCCACTCGGGGAGGAAGGACCGCACGGTCTCCTCGGTGTCGAGCATCAGCCGTAGTCCGCCCGGTAGTTGAGCCTCGGTGTGCGGCTCGTTCTCGGCGCCCTCGGGGAAGGCGAAGCCGAGGCGGCGGTAGAAGGTGACGGCGGCGGCCATGTCGGAGACGACGAGGCCGATGGCATCGAATCGTGGAGTCATGCGGCCACCGTAGGCAGCGGGAGAACGGCCGGTCTTGAAGGAATCGGACACCCGGAAGGGATCGGAGGGCTAGTGGAAGGTCACCGGGCCACGCAGCGTGTCCACGGTGAAGGACATCCCCACCGGGCCCGTCGTGAGGTCGAGGTCCGTGCCGAGGGCCGCAAGCAGGGGCCGGATCTCGTCCGGCTCGGGGGCGGTCGCCGAGAGGGACAGCAGGGGTGTGGTGGGCAGGCCCGAGGCGGTGGGGTGGAGCGAGGTTCCCCAGTCGATGAGGAAGGGGACGAGGCCGGAGGGATGGGCGTCGTCGCCGTCCGTGAGCCGCCACTGCAGCAGGGTGCCGTCGGGTCTGCGGCGGCTCATCGCCTGCGCGGGCCCGGGATCGTAGCCCTGGGCCCGGGCGGCCGCGATGGCCGCGTCCAGGTCGGGCGGGCTGATGGCCCAGGTGAGCGTGCGCGGGGAGGTCAGCCCGTCGACGTCGAAGGGGCGGGGCTGCCCGGGCGCGGACTGCTCGGGGTCCGGGCCGATGATTTCCAGGTAGCTGGTACCGCCCAGCGACACGAGGTAGTTGCGGGTGCCGAGCCCGACGTGCACGCCGCCCGGGGCCGGGATCGTGCCGGTGCGCCGGGCGAAGTCGGCGACCGTGGCGGCCAGGTCGGGGGTCGCGAGGACGAGGTGGTCAAGGAGCGGGGGGATGGCGTTCATTGCTGCCGAGGCTAAGCAGAGCGGCCGTGTTATGGAACACCTGTGCGCCAGGAGCGGGGTGACGACCCGTCATCCATCCCTGGTCACACGTCGAAGACGACGGTTCCGTCCTCCAGCAGCGTCGGATGGATCTGCATGGGGCCGTACTCGTCGTTCGACGTCCGAGGGGCGCGGGGTCTCCGGGCCGTCGGGGCCCATACGGACCATGCGCTCGACGCGGCAGATCCGGAACGTCCGCCCTGCGTTGGACAACTTCAGGGAAGTGATCCGGCGGCACACCCGCCCCCCGGTGGTCCGAAAGTTTCGGATCACCGGCAGCCGTAGGACCCGACCCCGGCTCGCCTAGGCTCGGCCCCATGCCCTCACGACTCCTCGTCTACACCCGCACCACCGCCTACCGGCACGCATCCATCCCGGCCGGCGTCGAAGCCCTCCGCACGCTCGGCGACTTCGAGGTGGACCACACCGAGGATCCCGCGGCCTTCGAGCAGCCCCTCGACGGCTACGCGGCCGTGGTGTTCCTCTCCACCAGCGGCGAGGTGCTCACCCCCACCGGGCGCGAGCGGTTCGCCGCGTACGTCGAGTCGGGCGGCGGCTTCGTGGGCGTGCACGCGGCGGCCTGCACCGAGTACGACTGGCCGTACTACGGCGAGCTGTTGGGCGCGTGGTTCGACCGGCACCCCGAGTACCAGCCCGGCAAGGCGGTCGTCGAGGACCATGACCATCCGGCCACCCGGCACCTTCCCGCCGTATGGGACTTCGTCGACGAGTGGTACGACTTCCGAACCAACCCGCGCGGTGCGGTACGGGTGTTGGCCTCCGCCGACGAGTCGTCGTACGACGGAGGCGGCATGGGCGAGGACCATCCGCTGGTGTGGTGCCGCGAGCAGGGCTGGGGACGCGTCTTCTACACGGCTCTGGGCCATGCCGCCGAGGCGTACGACGACCCGGACTTCCGGGCGCATCTGCTGGGCGGGATCACCTGGGCGGCGAAAGCGGGCCTGAGCTCAGCCGCGCACTGAGACGGCATGATGGGGAAATGCGCCCGATCTTCGCCGGCACCGCAGAGTTCACCGAGGTCCCTGCCGTCGCGGTGGTGATCGACGTGATGCGTGCCTTCACCGTGGCGGCCTGGGCGTTCGCCCGCGGGGCGGAGAAGATCGTCTTCGTCGACTCGCTGGATGAGGCTATCGACCTGAAGGCACGCCACCCGGGCTGGCTGGCGTTCCAGGACGGCCCGCCCGTGCCGGGGTTCGATCTCGCGAACTCCCCGGCCATGCTCAGGTCTCTCGACGTACAAGGCCGCACGGTGGTGCAGAAGACCACCGCGGGCACCGTGGGGGCGCTCGCGGTCGCCGGCGCGCACGTGCTGCTCTGCGCGAGCTTCGTCGTGGCGGAATCCACCGCGAGCTTTTTGCGGCAACGGCAGCCGGACGAGGTGACGTTCGTCATCACCGGGCAGGACGGGCGGGCCGAAGAGGACCTGGCGTGTGCGCAGTACATCGCCGCGAAGGTCACGGCGCCGGCTGTGGAGCCCGCACCTTTCCTCGGCCGTGCGAGGAACTCCGCTGCTGCCGCGGACCTCGCCGAGGGGGTGCGGCGTGGCTATCGCGGGATCCATCCGCAAGACGTGCAGCTTTGCCTCGATGCCGACAGGTTTCCGTTCGCCATGACGGCGACCCGGGAGGACCCAGGCATGGTGTTGCGTCCGGTGACTGTGCCGCGGCCGGTGTGAACCCCGGCGCGTTCCTCCCGCGCCGGGGTTCACACCGTAGGGTCGGCCTGTCACCCGGGCACGTTCAGTGGCGCGGCCTGGGCAGGGCGCGGAACTGCGGGCCGTAGGTGTGGCCCGGGGCGTAGGGGATCCTGGTCTCCATCAGTTCCACGGCGGGGCGTTCCAGGCCGTGCATGGCGTGGACAGCCGCCTTCAGGGTGCGGTGGCCGCCGCCAGCCCAGGCGTCGTCGAGGCGGTCCAGCACGGTGCTGTAGTTGGCGTCGAAGCGGAACAGGAGCCGCTGGACGTGGACCGGCGGGTTGGGCCAGCCGCCGACCGGGACCGGGGCCATCGGGCGCACGTCGGGGAAGGGCACGGGGGCGCCGACGTACCGCCAGCCGTCGTCGGTCTCGCGCAGCTCCCGGCCGTGGTAGATCTCGCCGAAGGCGTAGTAGTGCGCCGGGTGGTCGTCCTCGAAGGGGTCGGCCGGGGAGCTGTCGGTGCCCTCGCCCTGTTCCTTGATGATCTCGATGGCGCGCTCGACGTCGTCGAGGGTCTCGACCGGCCGCAGGTCGTCGCCGCCGACGTACTCGGACAGCTGTCCCCGCACCACCAGGTCCGGCTCCACCGTCCGGAACGCCTGCAGCACGCCGTTGTAGAACTCGCCGACGCCGGTGGGGGAGGCCTGCTCGCTCCGGGTGAGCGGCTCCTCCGGGGCCTCGATCGCCATCATCACGTCGCGCACGAAGGGCTTGGTGAGGCCCGACAGATAGACGGTCACGCCGGCCCGCACACCGCCGGGCAGCGGGCCGGGGAAGGCGGGCGCGGCCGCCTTGATCTGCGGCCGTCCGCCCACGGCCACGAGCAGGTTGCAGACGATGCTCAGGTGGTACATCTCGTCGCCGACGATGCGCCGGATCATCCGCGCGACCTCGCTGCGCCGGTCCCTGACGGACCACCAGCCGCACAAGTACGGCGGGATGGTGGCGAGTTCGAGTCCTACGGCGACCTGAAGAGCCGACCTGATCCACTGGACTCCGCGGTCCTGCTCGGGAACGGCCAGCAGACGCGCCACGGCCCCGGCTCGGGGCGCGGCAACCGGCCCTTCCGCCGGCAGCGCGGCAGCCTGCGCGTCACCGGCGCTCGCGGCCGGCGCTCCCGCCGCCACCGCAGCCGATGCCAGGAACGTCCTGCGCCTGAACGGAGCCACCACCGGCCTGTCCGGCTCTTCGCTCATACCCGTCACCCTCGCCTCACCTCACAGCCCAGACCCGGTGCCTCGGCTCGATACCCGGGTCCCCCTGACAGATCGGGAAGCTAGCAGGCAAAACGATCACTACGAGGGCGTACAGGACGAACGTCGCATCGACCACCCTCTCGGTCGAACGCGAGGTGAGGCCGCGGACCGAACTCCCGGAGTCGGCAGGACGGCTCAGCAGGACGACCGGTCACGCGGACCGGCCGTGCTCGACCGCTCCACCAACCGCGTCGACAACTCCGTCCGCGTGCTCTCCGGCCGGTCCCCGTCCATCATCCGCACCAGCAGGCGCAGCGCCGTCGCCGCCATCTCCGACAGCGGCTGGCGGACCGTGGTGAGGGCCGGGCTGATCCAGCGGGCCTCCGGCAGGTCGTCGAAGCCCACGACGCTCATGTCGTCCGGCACGCTCAACCCCCGCTCCGCCAGCGCCTGGTAGACACCGAGGGCCATCCGGTCCGAGCAGACGAAGACGGCCGTCGGCGGTTCGGGCAGGTCGAGGAGGTCCAGCATGCGGCGGTGGGCGACACTCTCGTCGAAGCCCGCGTGGCGGACGTACTCGGGGCGGTGCCGTATCCCGGCCGAGGCGAGCGCGGAGCGGTAGCCGGCCACCCGGGCGTTGCTGCACATCTTGCGCTGGTGACCGGCGACGACGGCGATGCGTTCGTGGCCGAGCGCCAGGAGGTGCTCGGTCGCCGTCACCCCGCCGTGCCAGTTCGCCGCGCCCACCGACACCACACCCGGCGGAGGCTCCAGTACCGGGTCGATCATCACGAACGGGATGCGGTGCTGCTCCAGCCACGCGTACTGCGACGCCGTCAGTTCGGCCAGGTTGAACAGCACCCCGGACGAGCCGCGCGCGGTGAGCTTGTCCAGCCACCCCCGCTCCGGCCGGCCGCCCCGGGTGCGGGTCAGACCGGCGGAGACCACGACCTCCAGTCCCGCGTCGTGGGCCGCCGCCTCCACCCCGTGCAGCACCGCGCCCGACCAGGAGGTGTCCAGCGAGTGCACCACGAGGTCGACCAGACCCGGCGTCTTCGCCGCGTCGAAGCGGGGTCTGCGGACGTAGCCGAGCCGGTCCAGCGCCTCGGTGACCCGGCGGCGGGTCTCGGGGGCCACGTCCTCCCGGCCGTTGACCACCTTCGATGCGGTCGGCACGGACACCCCGGCCTCGCGGGCCACGACCGCCAGTGTCGGTCCGGCCGCCACGCTCGCACTGCCCGTACGGACCATCGGGAACCACCTCTCCGGCCCGCCCGAGGGCCATGAAAAGTTTTCGACCAGCGCGGAAGCAGTAAGCGCTTCCTACCCTAGGTTCACCGCAAGGAGTCCGGAAGAGGACGGAGTTCGCAAGGTCTGCACGGGCTCTGGCTTTCGAAACCTCGAACAGGCCCGGGGCTACCGGCAGGTCAGGCGGAATCCCGTGAAGTCGGCCGTCAACGCCGAGTCGACCAGGTCCACGGCATGGATGCCGGCCATCGCCCCGGTGAAGCGCAACTTGGAGCCGTAGTCGTCGGAGAGCCTGGTGAAGTCCAGCGGCGGCCCGACGGGCACGCGGGCGCCGCCGAGGACGTACCAGAACCGCGCCTCGCCGCCGTCGACCGTCACGCCGAGCGTCAGCGGCCCGTCCGCATCGACGTCGACGACGGCCGCCTGCCGGGTGCCGGACTCCTCCCGCTCCACGAGGCTGAGCACCGTACGGCCGCCTCCTCGCCACTGCTGCCCGCGCTGCTGCTCGCCCTCGGGCTCCGCCCAGGTGAGGTCGAGGCTCAGGTACGCCTCCGCGTTGTACCGGAGCACCAGCCCCGCGGCCTGCGTGAACGTACGCGGCCGCGCCTCCACCGTGACCTCGGCCTCCGCGCGGTGCTCGGTGATCCGCTGGGCGAGCAGACTGTGCGCCCACCGCGACTCGGGACCGTGCCGACCGCGCAGCCGGATCCAGCCGGGGCGGGTGGCGGTGTCGGCCCAGCTCGGGTCGGAGTATCCGCGCAGGGTGCTCCAGGGCCAGCCCAACGGGCCGTCGGCGTTGGCGTGTTCGAGCCCCGGCCCGGCGGGCCGCGTCGGTACGTCGACCTCGACCTGCGGATGCCAGCCCCCGTGCCGCAGCCTGGGCCAGCCCGCCTTGTCCCAGGTCACCGCCTGGATCGCGGTCTCCCGGCCGAGAGGGCAGCGAGGGCCGTCCGGCGTCCGGAGCGGACGGGCCGTCAGATGGCTGAGGACCCACTCGCCGTCCGGCGTCTGCACCAGCTCCGCATGACCGGCCTTCTGCAACGGCACCGACGGGTCGTCCCGCGTCGTCAGCAGAGGCCGGCTGTCCAGCTCGTACGGCCCGGTGATCGCACGACTGCGGGCCACCAGCACGCCGTGCTCCACCCCCGTGCCACCCTCCGCCAGCACAAGGTGGTACCAACCGTCGCGCTTCAGCAGCTTCGGCCCCTCGACGAGCCGCTCATGCTGGAGCAACAAGTGCGTGTCACCGATCGGGGCGAGCGTCTCACGGTCCAGCTCGGTGAGGACGATCCCCGCGAAGCGCCTGCCCCCCGGCCGGTGGTCGCTCTGCATGTTGAGCAGCCACAGCCGGCCCTCGTCGTGGAAGAGCGCGGGGTCGAAACCGTGACTGGCGATGCGCCGCGGGGTGCTCCACCTGCCATCCACCTCGGAGGCCGTGCAGACATAGGTGTCCAGGTCGAAGTACGGCGTCCCGACCGACCGCACGACGGAGTACACCACCCAGAACCGCTCACCGTCCCAGCTCAGCGACGGCGCCCAGACGCCGCCCGAGTCGGGGACCCCGGCCAGCGAGTCGCCGGGGACCGCGCCCCGGACGTGGCCCGCGTACTCCCAGTGCGCCAGATCGCGGGAGCGGTGGACCGGGATCGTCGGGAACCACTCGAAGGAGCTGGTCGCCACGTAGTACCACTCGCCGACGCGGAGCAGGGAGGGATCCGGGGCGAAGCCGCGGATCACCGGGTTGTGCAGCCGGGTCACTTGAGGGCCCCCAGCGTGACGCCGGTCCGCCAGTAGCGCCGCATCGCCACCATCATGATCGCCATCGGGATGATCGACAGCAGGGCGCCGGTCAGGACGAGGCTGGTGACGTCGATCCCCGATTCCAGGCGCTTGCCGGACCAGTTGTACAGACCCAGGTTGAGGGTCCAGTTCTCCTCGCCGCGCAGCACGGTGAGGGGGAGGAAGAACGCGTTCCAGGTGTTGACGAAGGCCAGCAGGAACACGGTCGCACCGCCCGTCGTCATCATCCGCAGCACGATGCTGAAGAAGATCCGCACCTCACCGGCGCCGTCGAGACGGGCCGCCTCCAGCAGCTCGAAGGGGACGGTGGCCTCGGTGTAGACCTTGGCGAGGTAGACGCTGAACGGGTTGATCAGACAGGGGATCAGCATCGCCCAGGGGGTGTCGACCATGCCGATCGCCGAGAACAGCAGGTACAGCGGCAGGGTGAGCAGCGCGATCGGGATCAGGAAGGAGCCGACCACGCACGCGAACACCGCGCCCCGCCCGGGGAAGTCGAAGCGGGCGAGGCCGTAGCCCGTGGCGAGCGCGATGAGTGTGCCGCCGAGGGAGCCGACACCGGCGTACAGGAACGAGTTGGCGGTCCAGCGCAGGAAGATGCCGTCCTCGTAGGTGAAGACCTGCTGCAGGTTGTCCCATAGATGCCAGCCCGAGAACCACAGCCCGTTGCTCTGGTACAGGCCCACACGGTCCTTGGTCGCCGCGATCATCAGCCAGTACACGGGGAAGAGGCTGTACACGCCGGCCAGGACCAGACCGAGCAGCAGGAAGCGCTGGCCGCCCCTGGAACGCGAGGCCGCGTCCGGGCTCGTGAGCCGTCGCACGGTGCGCCCGCGAGGAGGCACCGCGGCCGTCTCCGCACCCTTCTCCTTACGGTTTTCCGTCAGCGCCATCAGTCCGCCTCCCTCGAGGTCAGCCGGTAGAAGAGGAAGGACGCCACACCGAGGATCAGGGCGAGCAGCACCGAAAGGGCCGCGGCGTAGTGGTAGTTGCCGGCGTTGAACGCCTGGTTGTAGATGATCATGATCGGGGTGAAGCTGTCGCTGACGGTCTGCGGGGTCACGTTCCGGAACAGCGCGGGCTCATTGAAGATCTGCAGCATCTGGATGATCGACAGCAGCGCGGTCAGGACGAGCGCCCCACGCACGAACGGAATCTTGATGCTCAGCGCGATCCGCGGCTCGGAAGCACCGTCGAGCCGCGCGGCCTCGAACAGCTCGCGGGGCACACCTTGCAGCGCCGCGTAGATGATCACCATGTTGTAGCCGATGCCGTGCCAGGTGAGCAGATTGCCGATGGCGGGCCACACCATGGACGGCGCGAAGAAGTTCCAGTCGAACCCGAACAGCTCACCGATCGGGGTCAGCGGACCCACCTCGGGGCTGTACAGGTTGATCCACACGATGGCCGCGACCACGCCGGGAATCATGTACGGCACCAGCAGCAGTATCCGGAACCGCCCGGCCACCTTGCCGCTGACCGCGTCCAGGAACAGCGCCAGGACCAGGCTGACGAGCAGCATGAACGGAATCTGCACACAGGCGAAAAGAACGACCCGCAGGATGGAGGTCATGAACGCCGAGTCGGTGAGCCCGTTCCGGTAGTTCTCCAGACCGACGAACTCCGTGGTCGCGCCACCCAGCCCCAGCCCGGACTGCTTCTGCAGAAACAGCGACTGGTAGACGGCGTAGCCGATCGGGAGCAGATACAGGAAGACGAAGCCGAGCTGGAAGGGCACCGTGAAGGCGGCACCCTTCCAGCGCTGCGAGCGAATCATGGAGTGTGCCTCAGCCCTTGACGCTGATACCGCGGGACTTCAGGTCCTTGACCGTCCACTCCTGCATGTGCGCGAGCAGATCGGTGACCTTCTGCTTCTTGCTGACGACCTGGGCCCACTGGTCCTGCATCTCGGTGAACATCGCCGTCCAGTTCGGCCCGAAGGTCCAGTCGGTGGTGACGGTGCCCAGGCTGTCCGTCACGATCTTCTTCGCCGGCTCGTAGTTCTTCCCGAGCAGCTTCTCTGAGATCGCCTCGGAGACGTACGAGTCACTGTCGGCCAGCGCCGGCATCACACCGCTGCCGGTCTCCGGGCTCGCCATGATCTTGACCGGCTCCGGGTCGGTGGACATCCACAGCGCCGCCTGAGCGGCCTGCTCCTTGTCCTTGCACTGCTCGCTGACCAGCGTCAGGTTGCCGCTCTGGTTGGTCCCGGCCGGCGTCTTGGCCGCCTCGCCCTTGAAGGTCGGCCAGGGCGACAGCGCCCAGTCGCCGAAGGACTTGGTGAAGTTCTGCACCATGCCGGACATCTGCCAGGTGGAGATCTGCCGGGTCGCGGTGCCGCCGTTGTCGTAGTTGCGCTGCACGGCGGCGTAATCGGCGAACGACAGCTTCGAGTTCAGATCATTGTCGATGATCTCCTGGATCACCTTGGCGGCCTTGAGGGTGCCCTCGTCCTGGAAGTTCACCTTCCAGGAGTCGCCGTCGATGCTGTACCAGTGCGCCCCGGCCTGCATGGCCAGCACCTCCAGGGTGCTCGGGTCCTCACCGGCGTAGTTGGTGATCTTGATGTCGTGCTTCTTCAGTTCCTTGCCGGCGGCGATGAAGTCGTCCCAGGTCGCCGGGGCCTTGAGCCCGTACTTCTTGAAGATGTCGGTGCGGTAGATGGTGAAGGCGGGCGCCGAGGCGGTCGGCACGCCGTACACCTTCCCCTGGACCTGCCCGGTCGCCCACGAGCCCGCGTTGAACTTGTCCTTGTCGGCCTCGACGTACTGCGTGATGTCGGCGAGCGCACCCTGCGAGACCCAACTGGTCACGTACTCACCGGTGTTCTGCAGCAGACAGGGCGCGTTGCCCGCCTTGACGGCGTTGGTCAGCTGCTTCTGCATGGTCAGCTGGTCGGTGACCTTCGTGTACTTGAGCTGGACGTCCTTGTGCGAGGCGTTGAACGCCTTGACGACGGCCTCCTGCCCGTTGGCCCAGCCCCAGAAGTCGAGGGTGACCGGGCCGGAGCCCTTGGACCCCGACCCCGAGTCCTGGGAGTCGTTTCCGCCGCAGGCGGCGAGCAGACCTGTCAGAGCGATTCCCGCGACGGCGGCGGAGGCGAACCTTCTCCGGGGGCTGGTGAAGTTCATCTGACCGTGATCCTTCGGAATGAGAGCGTTCATGAGAACGGCGGCGGCTCGGTGGTGCTGGCCAGGAACGGCGGCCGGAAACCGTCGGCTCGCGTTGCGGGGGGTCGGCCAAGCGGAAGCTGTAGTAAGCGGTTGCAGGGACGGTAGGCCGACGGCTCGGCTCATAGCAAGAGGTGCGCGGAAATTTGTTACGGCGGGTTGCCCGGAGGGCTATCGCCGGACGGGCGTGGGCCGCGGTCGATCCGTGGAAGGTTTCCGCAGGTCAAGGGTGCTCGATCGGACGCCGGGGAGGCTTGGGGGAACACCCTGAGGGCTGGCGGGCGGGCCGGTAAATCACTCGGAAACCGATTACGAAAACACAGCAGCAACAGGGGCTGGGATCCTGCCGCAGACGGACGAGACGTGGCACTGCGCTCTGCGGGCCGGGCCCTGCACTCTGCGTGCTACGTCCGCCTGGCGGGAGGCTGAACGGAGTTGCGTACGACGACATGGGTGCCCAGCACGAGATGCTCGCCGTCGCTGCCCTTGCGGCGACTCCCGTTGCCCTCGCGCCGGTCGGCGACCGCGCGCAGCGCGACCCGGCCCATCTCCTCGTACGGCACGTGCACGGTGGTGAGTTGGGGCGTGAGCTGGGAGGCGAGCGGGATGTCGTCGTACCCGACGATGGACACGTCCTCCGGCACCCGAAGACCCGCAGCGCGCAACGCCTGCATGGCGCCGGCGGCGACCACGTCCGTCCCGGCGAGCACGGCCGTGAAGTCGAGCCCTTCGCGCAGGCTCTCCTCGACGGCCTCGTACCCGTGCTCGTAGTCGTACGGCCCGTGCCGCACCATGCCGGGTTCGAACGGCACGCCGTACGCCTCGAAGGCCCGCCGGGCGCCCTCCAACCGCCCTTGCGCGGTGGTCAGTTCGGCATGCCCCGGCAGTACGAGCACCCTGCGATGCCCGGCGGACAGCAGATGGCTGGCCATGGCATAGGCGCCGCCCTCGTTGTCGTAGTCGACCGTCGTCGCGGGTACATCACCCTCCAGCGGCGGCCTGCCGACCAGCACCAGATGGGATCCCGCCGCGTCCAGCGACCGGGCGAACCGGGCCATGCGCAGCTGGTACTCGTCGTAGTCGTAAGCCCCACCGAGCAGCACGACAGCGGCGACACCCTGCTGCCGCATGAGGTTGACCAGGGCGAGTTCCCGCTCGGGGTCGTCACCGGTGGTCCCCACCAGCGACAGCCAGCCGCGCAGGGTGGCGGCGCCCTCGACGCCCTTCGCCACGTGGGCGAACGCGGCGCCGGTGATGTTGTTGATGAGGATGGCCACGGTCGGTGTACCGCCGCCGGCCAGGGAGCGGGCGTGGGCGTTGGTGACGTAGTCCAGGTCCCGGACGACCTTCATCACCTTGCGCCGCAGGTCCTCCGACACCGGGTAGTTGCCCGACAGCACGCGGGACACGCTGGCCACGGAAACACCCGCGCGCTCCGCGACATCCCGGATGGTGGCCCGACCGGCGTCGCCGGACGCCTTGCGCTGACTCACCCTTGCGGCTCCTTCACCGTCGCGCCTGCCTCACCGCACGAGCGGGAGCATCCGGCGGGGGACTCGTACCGAGCCACACGGCCGGAAAACACGCCCCCACTGATACGGAAACCGTATCCCATGCTGTCTCCGGCCCACTGTGCCCGCGCGACGAGGACGGTGCCCACCCATCCGGACGGTCCGCGCGCGAGGCGGGGCCGTGCGCACACACGTGCACGGTCTCCGCGCGAGCGGGGCGGCGCGCACCCACATGCACCGTCCTCGCACGCTGCGGGGCGGCACTCACGACGTGCACTGTGCCCGCCCGACGCCGGGCAAGTGCCCACCGACCCGCACCGGTCCGACGACACCGGCCGCGAGGGAGCCGAAGGGGCGCGCCGGTGTCGAGAGGGCGAACGCGCGGAGGCGCGAAGCGCCGAGCACGATCGCCCTCTCGACACCGGCATGTGGCGCCCCGTAGGCGACCGAGCCAAACATTCAGCACCCCAGCTACAAGCCCTCGCAGCCACAAAGCGCTCACGCAACCCGGACAAGCCACCCCGCTCACGCAACCCGAGCCAGATCAGCCCGCCGCACCTCATGCACCAACGGCACCCCCGCGACCAGCCGCTCCAACTCCTCCACCACAATCCGCCCCAGCCGCTCCAGCTCATTCCCCAGCGACCCCGCGATATGAGGCGTGAGAAAAACATTGGGCAGGTGATACAGAGGCGACCCGGCAGGCAGCGGCTCAGGCTCGGTCACGTCAAGCACCGCGTGCAGCCGCCCCGACACCAGCTCATCAGTCAGCGCCTCGGGATCGACCAACGCCCCCCGCGACGTGTTGATCAGCACACCCCCGTCCCGGATGAGGGCAAGCCGGTCACCGTCGAGCATGCGGTACGTCTCGGGGATGTCCGGCGCGTGCAGGCTGACGATGTCGCTGTGCCGCAGCAGATCCTCCAACGACAAAAGCTCGGCCCCGAGTTCGGCGGCCTCGGCGGGGCTGACGTACGGGTCGTGCAGCAGCACCGTGAAGTCGAACGGCCGGAGCAGCTCCAGCAGCCGTCTCCCTACCCGCGAAGCCCCGATGACACCGACCCGGCGGCCGACGTTGCCCGTGGCGGCGGTCTCGGCGTGGGTCGGGTAGGCGTGCGTGGCGCGGAAGCGTTCCCGGTGGGTGAAGGTGTCTTTTCCGGTGAGCAGGATCATGGCCAGCGTGTACTCCGCGACCGGCAGCGCGTTGCCGGTGACCGCGCTGGAGACCGTGACGCCCCGCTGCCACAGGGTCTCTCCGACCAGCGAGCGGACCGAGCCGGCGGCGTGCAGGACGGCGCGCAGCCCGGGTGCCGCGGCGAGGGCGTCGGCGTCCAGGTGGGGGCAGCCCCAGCCGGTGATCAGCACCTCGGCCTGGGACAGGGCGGCCGCGGACGCCGGGTCGGCGAAGTCCCGCACCACGAGCGCGGGGTCGAGGTCGGCGGCCTTCCTCAGCCGGGCCATGAGCGGCGGGGGGAAGAGCAGGGGGAGGTGCACCGGATCCATGGCGAACACGGCCCTGGGTGGCAGGGGGCTGGGCATGACTCTCCTGACGGACTGGGTGGAAACATTTTCAGAAAGCGCCTTCTACCGTAGATCTGCTGCGAACGGCCGGTCAATCGGTTGAGCGGGTTGCGTACGGGCACTTGCTGCAGAGCCGTTTCCGCCGCGTACACGCCTGTGATGTGAGGCGAACGGCGGCACTGAGGGCATCGAGTCGCAACTGTCTCCCCGCCGCAGGGCTCTGACAACGGGGTCTTGACCCACTCAGTGGTGAAATCGGTTACTGCGTTTTCCTCGCCGCTGAAGGCTTGATCGACACCTCCGATGAGCTGGGCAACCGGTTTCCAGCCGCCACTCTGCCCTCTGCCGGCCCTGGCGGCCGACGCTCGAGCCCCTCCGGGCCGACACTCCGCCCTGGCTCCGATAAGTGCCGTCAACCCGCCAACGCCCCTATGGCCTGCGGTTTCCCCACCCTCGCCGGATCCGGTCCCACCTCAACCGCCCCCATCGCGCGCATCGTCCACGCCACCCATTTCTTTTCGAAAGTTCGTCAACGCTCTTGACGCGGTTTCCGGACAGGAAGAAGCTCTGCCCCACTGCACAACAACCGGTTGCCAGCGCTTGGGCCAGCGGTTGGGCCATGGTCGTCGACTCGACCCTCGGCCGAAATGTCGAACGAACAGAGCAGGAGGTGGTGCGCGCATGCGCCCACATGCCGGTGCCTCGCTGAGCCGCCGTCGATTCCTCGGCCTCTCGGCGGGCGGCGCCGTGGCCGGTGCGGCGGCGTTGAGCGGCTGCGCGCTGCAGGTGTCGACCGGGGTCAGTGGATCGGGCGAGACCGTCACGGTGATGGTCAATTCCGGGGACATCCTCCCGGAGCAGGTCCAGCAGGCGAAGAAGGCCCTCGGTATCAAGATCAAACTGGTGAAGTACGACATCACCAAGCTGATCGCGATGCTCACCAGCGGCAACCCGCCCGACCTGGTGCGCGGCGTCGGCGCGGTGGACCTGCCGTTCTTCGCGGCGCGGGACGTGGCCGAGGAGCTGGACCCCTACTTCGCCCGGAGCAGCGTCCTCAAACCCGACGACCTGGACCCCGTCAACGACCTGTGGCGGTTCGACGGCCGCACCCAGGGCAAGGGCCCGCGCTACGGCATGGCCAAGGACTTCTCCCAGGACTCCATGTTCTGGTACAACACCGTGGCCTTCGACAAGGGCGGTGTCGACTATCCGCCGGAGACCGAGCCGGTCACGTACGAGGAGTGGCTCGACCACGCCAAGCGTCTCGTGCAGCGCAAGAGCGGCCAGACCACCGTCTTCGGCGGCAGTTTCAACGGGCTGACCCGGATCACGCTCCTGGCGACCATGACGGCGTCCGCCGGCGGCAGCCTCTTCAGCGACGACTTCTCCCGGGTCGACTTCACCACCCCCGAAGCCCGCAAGACCCTGACCTGGTACATGGACTACGCCAAGACCAAGGTCGGGCCGAGCCTCATCCAGCCCGACCCCAACGGCTGGGACGGTCCCACCTACCAGGCCGGGCGGATGGCCATGTCGAACTCCGGTTACTGGTTGGGCGGCATGATCTACCCGGACAAGAAGCTGGCGCAGGTGTCCCGGCTGGCGCCCGCCCCGATGTTCGCGGGCGGAGAGCGGATCAGCGCCTGCCAGGGCGGCACCGGCCTGTGGATGCCGCGCGGGGCGAAGAACAAGGACGCCGCATGGCGGGTCTTCGAGTGGTTCTTCGGCGAGGAGCCGGCCAAGGGGCGCGCCTCCGGGGGCTGGGGCATCCCCACCCTGAAGTCGCTGCGTTCGCTGATGCCCGCTCAGGAGAGCTATCAGAAGCGGGTGCTGAAGGTGCAGGAGAACGAGCTGAAGCACTTCTCGGTGGTCTCCTTCACCCCCTACAGCCGGGCGGACGCGATCGACGCCCTCTTCAACCAGATCGCCCCCGCCGCGATGAACGGCCAGATCTCCGTCGACACCCTCGCCGGGCGCCTGAACTCGGCCATCAACGAACAGCTGAAGCGCGGTAAGGAGCAGGTGGGATGACGGTCGACCAGATCTCCTCCGTCGCGGACCGGCCCGGCGCCGCCGCGAGCGCCCGACGCGCCCCGGCCACCGACCGGCCGCGGATCTCCATGACCGCCCGCCGGCACCGGGCGTTCTACATGTTCACCTCGCCGTGGATCATCGGCTTCCTGCTGCTGACCGTCACGCCGATGGTGTACGCGCTGTGGCTGAGCTTCACCACGTTCGACGGCATCTCGCCCAACTGGAAGTACGTAGGGCTCGGCAACTACCGCGAGCTGCTGAACGATCCGGTCACCTGGGACGCCCTGGGCCGCGCGGGCCTGTTCGCGGTGACCTCGGTGCCGCTGTCGATCATCGCGGGGCTCGGTCTCGCCGTGCTCGTCAACCGGCCGCTCAAGGCGCGTGGCCTGTTCCGCACCCTGCTCTATCTGCCTGCCGTGGTGCCACCGGTCGGCGCGGGCCTCGCCTTCAAGCTGCTCTTCGACCAGAACTCCGGTGCCACCAACGGCGTCCTGACCTTCTTCGGCATCGACGCCGTGGCTTGGCTCGCCGACCCCTACGCCCGCTACGTCCTGCTGATGACGGTCCTCTGGGCCGCCGGAAACATCATGATCATCTCGCTGGCCGGGCTCCAGGACGTACCCCGGGAACTCCACGAGGCGGCCCGGATCGACGGGGCGAGCGCCTGGCGCACCTTCCGCAGCATCACCGTGCCGCTGCTGTCACCCGTCCTGCTCTTCCAGACGGTGACCGGGATGATCGCCTCGGTGCAGACCATCATGCCGCTGCTGCTGGCCCCGCTCGGCGACACGAGCGGCATCACGACGGTCCCGCAGTCCAACTACCTCTACATGATGCACGTGTTCGCGCAGTACTTCGCGCTCGGCCGCTACGGCTATGCCTCCGCGCTCCTGTGGGTGCTCTTCGTCCTGATCCTCATCGCCACCGGACTCATCTTCAGGTTCACGTCCGGCGCGGTGTTCTACAACGTCGACCCGGAGGCGAAGAAGTGACCGCCACGACCGCCACCACCACCGCCGCCCCAGCCGCGACCTCCGCCGGTCTGCCTCGCCGGTCCCGGGCGGCCGACGTACGCGTGCGGATTCGCGCCAAGCGACTCGTCCTCTACACGGTCCTGGTCTCCGTCACCGGGCTGTTTCTCGGCCCCTTCGGCTGGCTGGTCCTCTCCGGCCTGAAGACTCAGGGCGAGCTGGCCGCCTCGCCCGTGCACTGGCTGCCCGAGGTCTTCCAGTGGCACAACTTCGCCGATGCCTTCACCCAGATCGACTTCCTCGGCTACGCCCGCAACTCCCTGATCATCGCCCTTCTCTACGCCACGCTCGTCACCGTCAGCTCGGCCTGGGTCGGCTTCGGCTTCGCCCGCCTCGACGCCCCCGGCAAGAAGGTGCTGTTCGGCGTCCTGCTCGGCTCGATGATGCTGCCCCAGATGGTCACCCTGCTGCCGACCTACCTGATCTTCGCCAAGCTCGGCATGGTCGACACGTACTGGCCGTGGGTGCTGTGGGGTCTGTCCGCGGCGCCGTATCTGGTCTTCCTCTTCCGGCAGTTCTTCGCGGGGATGCCGCGAGAACTGGAGGAGGCCGCGATCGTCGACGGCTGCGGATACACGTCGATCTTCTGGCGGATCTTCCTGCCGCAGTCCTGGCCCGTGCTGTCCGCGAGCTTCATCATCGCCTTCACCTGGACCTGGGGCGACTACATCGCCCCGCAGCTGCTGCTGTCCACCGACCGCACCACGCTCGCCGTCGCGGTGATGACCACCTACGTCAATGAAGGCGGCGTACCCGTGCCCCATCTCCAGGCCGCCGCCTCCGTGATGTACGTCGTCCCCGTCCTGCTGATCTTCCTCGTCGCGCAGCGCGGCTTCGTCGCCGGGATGTCCACCTCCGGCCTCAAGTGACCTTCCGTATCTCTCATCTCCCCCTTCCCGAAGGGACCGCACCATGAACGACACCGAGAGCACCGGACTGTCCCGGCGCACTCTCCTCCAGGCCGCGGGCGCCACCGCCGCCGCGTACTCCCTGATCGGCGCCGCGGCCGGCACCGCGAGAGCCGACGACACGCCCGCGTCGGCCGACAAGCTGGTGGTGTACCCCATCCCGAGCGGGGTGCCGACCAACTCCAGCTTCTCCGTCAAAGCCCGGACGCCGGGCGGCGATTGGCAGACGGTGCCCGTCTACCGGGCCAGGGCGAAGCAGATCGACGCGAACACGGGCAGCGGCCCGGTCTTCAACTCGTCCGTCGCCACATTCGACTTCAAGGGCACCGTCGAGGTCGCCGTCACCTCGTCCAAGGGCACCATCGGCTCCGCACGGATCCGCCCCCTGTCGTACGACATCGACTTCACGGTGGACGGCGCCACGGTGAGCTTCACCCTCACCGAGCCGCGCAACCTCTCCGTCGAGATCGACGGCGAGCTCTTCAACAACCTGCAGCTGCACGCCAACCCGATCGAGGAGAACGCCCCCGACCCCGACGACCCGGACGTCATCTACTTCGGGCCCGGCCTGCACAAGACCACCGACAACGTGGTGAAGGTGCCCAGCGGCAAGACGCTCTACCTGGCGGGCGGCGCAGTGCTGACCTCCCGGGTGGAGTTCGTCAATGTCGAGAATGCCCGGCTGACCGGCCGCGGTGTGCTGTACAACTCGCCGAGCGGTGTCCTGCTGCAGTACTCGAAGAACATCGAGATCGACGGCGTGATGGTGCTCAACCCGAGCAGCGGCTACGCCTGTACCGTCGGCCAGTCGAAGCAGGTCACCATCCGCAACCTGCACTCCTACAGCCACGGCCAGTGGGGCGACGGCATCGACGTCTTCTCCAGCGAGGACGTCCTCATCGAGGGCGTCTGGATGCGCAACTCCGACGACTGCATCGCGATCTACGCCCACCGCTGGGACTACTACGGCGACTGCCGCAACATCACCGTCCGCAACTCCACCCTGTGGGCGGACGTCGCCCACCCCATCAACGTCGGCACGCACGGCAACACCGACAAGCCGGAGACCATCGAGAACCTCGTCTTCAGCAACATCGACATCCTCGACCACCGCGAACCGCAGATGGACTACCAGGGCTGCATCGCGCTCAACCCCGGCGACAGCAACCTGGTGCGCAACGTCCGCGCCCAGGACATCCGGGTGGAGGACTTCCGCTGGGGCCAGCTGCTCAACATGCGGGTGATGTTCAACAAGTCGTACAACACCTCGGTCGGCCGCGGCATCGACGGCGTGTACATCCGCAACCTGACGTACACCGGCACGCACGCCAACCCGTCCGTCTTCGTCGGCTACGACGCCGACCACGCGATCAAGAACGTCACCTTCCAGAACCTCGTCATCAACGGCAAGTTCATCGGCAACGGGATGAAGAAGCCCGGCTGGTACAAGTTCACCGACATGATGCCGGGCTACGCCAACGAGCATGTGCTGAACACCCGGTTCCTCAACTCCACCGAGGCCACGTCCACGTCCGCGCCCGAGATCACCAGCCCGGACCAGGCCACGGCCACCAAGAACCAGGTCTTCAACCACCTCATCACCGCGTCCGAGCTGCCCACGTCGTTCGACGCCGAAGGACTGCCGAAGGGCCTGGACATCGACACCGCGACCGGTCTGATCTCCGGTACCGCCAAGGACAACGTCGGCAGCTTCACGGTCACCGTCTCGGCCACCAACAGCGTGGGCACCGCCACCCAGTCCCTCACGCTCACCGTCCAGCACGCGTGACGCGCCCGTACAGAACCATGGAGTCACCCGTGCTTCCACTCAGCAGACGATCCTTCCTCGGCGCGGCCGCCCTGGTGGCCGCGGCCGGCGGCGGGCTGCTGTCCGCCCCCGCGGCGGCGTGGGCCCAGGACGACAAGACCCGGCTGCGGGCCTTCACC
Organism: Streptomyces sp. NPDC107522; assembly: GCF_055657525.1. Classification (NCBI taxonomy): domain Bacteria; kingdom Bacillati; phylum Actinomycetota; class Actinomycetes; order Kitasatosporales; family Streptomycetaceae; genus Streptomyces; species Streptomyces sp. NPDC107522. The sequence continues at coordinate 38,484 of NZ_JBVKAU010000031.1, forward strand.
CACCCCGGGCTGCTGCACAGCGCCGCCGACCTCGCGCGTATGAAGGCGGCGGTCGCCGCCCAGGAGCCGCCGATCTACGACGGCTACCTGGCGTTCGCTGCCCACGCCCGCTCGAAGTCCACGTACACCGTCCAGAACACCGGTCAGATCACCTCCTGGGGCCGCGGCCCCACCAACTTCCAGAACCAGGCCGTCGCCGACTCGGCCGCCGCCTACCAGAACGCCCTGATGTGGTGCGTCACCGGCAACCGCGCCCACGCGGACAAGGCCCGGGACATCCTCAACGCCTGGTCGGCGTCCCTGACGATGGTCACCGGCGCCGACGGCCCGCTCGGCGCCGGCCTCCAGGTCTTCAAGTTCGTCAACGCGGCCGAGCTGCTGCGGCACAGCGACTACGACGGCTGGGCGGCGCAGGACATCGCCCGCTGCGAGCAGTCGTTCCTGAACGTCTGGTATCCGGCGATCTCCGGCTACATGCTCTACGCCAACGGCAACTGGGACCTGACGTCCATCCAGTCCATCCTCGCCATCGCCGTGTTCTGCGAGGAGCCCACGCTCTTCGAGGACGCGCTGCGCTTCGCCGCGGCCGGGGCGGGCAACGGCAGCGTCCGCAACCGCGTCGTCACCGACGCGGGCCAGGGACAGGAGTCCGGCCGCGACCAGGGCCACGAGCAGCTCGCCGTCGGCCTGATGGGCGACGCCGCGCAGGTCGCCTGGAACCAGGGCGTCGACCTGTGGGGCTTCGACGACAACCGCATCCTCGCCAACGCCGAGTACGTCGCCAAGTACAACCTCGGCGGTGACGTCCCCTTCACGCCCGACCTCGACCGCACCGGCAAGTACATCAAGACGACCGTCTCCGACAAGGTCCGCGGCAGCGTGCCCCCGACCTACGAGATGTACTACGCCCACTACGCCGGCGTCCGCGGCCTCGACACCCCGTACACCAAGGCGGCCGTCTTCCGCGGCACCGGCGGCACGAGGGTCGTCGAGGGCAGCAACGACGACCTGCCCAGCTTCGGCACCTTCACCTACGCCGGGACCAGGGCACCGGAGCCGACCGCGCCGACGGCTCCGGCCGGTGTCACCGCGGTGGGCGACGGCACCTCGGTCACCGTGGCATGGCTGCCGTCCGCGTGGGCGACGACGTACACCGTCCGCCGGGCCACCCGGCCGGAGGGGCCGTACGAGGAGATCGGCGTCAGCGACAAGCCGGAGTTCAAGGACACCGGCGTACGCGGGGGACGGACGCACTACTACAGGGTCACCGCCACCAACTCCCAGGGCACCAGCGCCGAATCGAGCCTCGTCGCCGCCGGCGCCGCCCTCCCCGAACCCTGGTCCACCAGCGACATCGGCGAGGTGAGGATCCCCGGCTCCGCCGCCTTCGACGGCGAACGGTTCGTGCTGGAAGCCTCCGGCACCGCCGACACCTACCGCTCGGTCCACCTCCCGCTGCCCGGCGACGGCGCGATCACCGCGCGGATCGTGTTCCCGCTCAGCTCGCAGTACTCCAAGATCGGCGTGACCCTGCGCGACTCGCTGGACGCGGACGCCGCGCACGCGTCGATGCTGATCCAGGGCCTGCCGCTGCACACCTGGAGCGGCGTATGGAGCGTACGCCCCGAGACCGGAGCCGACATCTCCGCCACCGGCAGCACCCCCGTGCCGCCCTCCCAGCAGCAGGCGATCACCGTCAACGCGTCCTTCCCGATCTCCGACCTCGGCAAGCTCCCGGAGTCGGCGACCCCGCTGGAGGCCCCGTACGTGGAGGGCGCCGGCGACGGCTACCGGCTGCGGGCGCCCTACTGGGTCCGGGTGACGCGCAGGGGCCGCCGCTGCACCGGAGCCATCTCCCCGGACGGCATCCGCTGGACCGAAGTCGGCTCCACCGAGGTCGAGTTGGGCCGCACCGCGTACGCGGGCCTGGTCCTCACCTCCTGCCTCGGCGTCGACGAGGCCTACGCCGAGACCGGCACCGGCGCCTTCGACAACGTCAGCGTGACCTCCGCGACGGCGGGCGAGGTCTGGTCCGCGCCGCGCCCGGCCCGCACCGCCACCGGCCTGACCGCGACCACCGGCGCCGACGCCGTGGAGCTGGCCTGGACCGACCCGGACCTCTCCGCCCGCTACAAGGTGCTGCGCGCCACCAGCGCCGACGGGCCCTACGAGACGATCGCGACCGGCGTCGGCCCGGTCGGCTTCGGCGCCCGGATACGGTACGCCGACGCGACCGGCACACCCGGGACGACGTACCACTACGCCGTGGCGAAGACGAGCTGCGGCGGCCGCGGACCGCTGTCCGCCCCGGCCTCCGCGCAGATGCCGACGCCGAGCGTGCCCCAACTCACGTCCGCGAAGGAGGCGTTCGCCAACAACGGCGTCCCCTTCCGCCACGTGCTGCGCGGCTCGCACGAGCCCGTACGCTTCAGTGCGGACGGCCTGCCGGACGGCCTGCGCGTCGACAGACGCACCGGCCTGGTCTCCGGAACGCCCACCGAGAGCGGCGAGTTCAAGGTGACGACCGGCGCCGGCAACGCGGCCGGTGACGGCACCGGCACGCTCACCCTCACCGTCGGCACACCCCCGCCCGCCCCCTGGACCTACGGCGACCTCGGCGACCCGGTGCTCGACGACCGCGCCTTCGGCACGCTCGGCGTGGTCGCGATCCGCACCCCGGGCAGCACGTCCTACGCCGACGGCACCTTCACCGTGCGCGGTGCGGGCGTCGACCTCACCGTCAACAACCAGGGAATGACGGGGCAGTTCGTACGACGGCCGGTCACCGGCGACTGCGAGATCACCGCCCGGCTCGTCTCCCGCGCGGGCGCGAGTGCCGACCGGGTGGGACTGCTGATGGCCAAGTCGCTGTCGCCGTTCGACCAGGCCGCCGGGGCGATCGTCAGCGGCGGAACCAGCGCGCAGCTCATGCTGCGCACGACCGTCGCCGGACGGTCGACGTTCACCGGGAACGGGGCGGCCACCCTTCCCTCCCTGCTGCGGCTGAAGCGCGTCGGGACCGCCTTCACCGCAGCGCTGTCCACCGACGACGGCGCCACCTGGACCACCCTCGCCACCGGCGAGATCCCCGGGTTCGGTGACGCCCCCTACTACGTGGGCCTCGTGGTCTGCTCCCGCGACCAACTGGCCCGCAGCACCACGGAGTTCGACGAGGTGAGTATCACCACCGACTGATCCCCCCACGGATTGGAGATGCACCACGATGAGCCGCACATCCCCCCACCAGCACCTTCCATCAGGTGAGCTGAGCCGTCGCGGTCTGCTGAAGACCGCCGGCGGCCTCACCGCGGCCGTCGCCCTGGGTACCGCATCCGTCGCCACCACGGCGGATGCGGCCCCCGCGACCTTCACCCACCCCGGCATGCTGCACAACGCCGGTGACATCAACCGGGCCAAGGTCAGGGTCGCCGCGGGCACCGACCCCTGGCTGTCCGGCTGGAACCGGCTGACCGCCAACTCCCATTCGCAGTCCACCTGGACGCCCCGCGTCCAGGCCACGGTCATCCGCGGCGGCACCGGCGAGAACTACGGCCTGCTCTACAACGACATCGCCGCCGCCTACCAGAACGCCCTGCGCTGGCAGGTCGGCGGCACCGAGGCCAACGCCCGGTGCGCGGCCACCATCCTCAACGCCTGGTCGAGGACCCTGACGTCGATCACCGGCAACGCGGACCGGTTCCTCGCCGCGGGCATCTACGGCTGGCAGTTCGCCAACGCCTGCGAACTCATGCGCGGCTACAGCGGATTCGACCTCGCGGCGGCCCAGGACATGATGGTCAGGGTCTTCTACCCGCTCAACAACCAGTTCCTCACCGGCCACAACGACGCCTGCATCACCAACTACTGGGCCAACTGGGACCTGTGCAACATGGCCTCGATCATGGCCATCGGGATCCTCACCGACAACGCCGCCAAGTACGACCAGGCCGTGAACTACTTCAAGACCGGCGCCGGCAACGGCTCCATCCAGCACGCCGTGCCGTTCCTCTACAGCAACGTCGACGGCTACGACCTCGGCCAGTGGCAGGAGTCCGGCCGCGACCAGGGCCACACCGTCATGGGCATGGGCCAGATGGGCGCGATCTGCGAGATGGCCTGGAACCAGGGTGACGACCTGTACTCGTACGACAACCGGCGGTTCATGAAGGCCGCGCAGTACGTCGCCAAGTACAACCTGGGCATGGACGTGCCCTACACCACCTACACCTGGGGCAGCGGACAGAACTGCGCCCAGCAGTCACAGACGGTCATCGGATCCGGCAGCCGCGGCCAGATCCGCCCGGTGTGGGCGATGCTCCACTTCCACTACAACCGGCGTCTGTACCTGGACGACAAGTACATCTCGCAGATGTACTACGACCTCGTCGCCCCCGAGGGCGGCGGCGGCGACTACGGCTCCACCAGCGGCGGCTACGACCAGCTGGGCTTCGGCACGCTGATGTACGCCAAGTAGCCGCCCGTACGCCACAAGCGGCCCCGTACGCCGAATGGCCGCCACACCGCTCGTGCACCGGAATATCGGGCCACAATGAGTTGCTCTGATCTTCACGGTGCACGAGCGCGGTGAGGAGGCTGGTGGACGTATGACGGCAGTCCAGGCAGATCCCGTGGTGAGCACGCCGTACGGGGCCGTACGGGGCCGGTACGAACACGGCGTCGCGGTGTTCCGGGGCATCCCCTACGCGGCGCCCCCCTTCGGTCCGAACAGATTCCGGCCGCCCGTGCCGCCGGAACCCTGGGACGGCGTGCGAGACGCCGGCGCCTTCGGGCCGACCCCGCCGAAACCCCCGTACTCCGAGGCCTTCGCGCAGTACCTGTCCGACCCCGTCGTGCCCGGCGACGACTGCCTCAACCTCAACGTCTGGACCCCCGAGCCGGGGTCGGGTGCCCGGCTCCCGGTCATGGTGTGGCTGCACGGCGGCGCCCTGACCCGCGGCTCCTCGGGCGTGCCCGTGTACGACGGGCGCACCTTCGCCCGCGACGGCGTCGTCTGCGTCTCGGTCAACTACCGACTGGGCGTGGAGGGCTACGGCCTCTTCCCGGACACCCCCGCCAACCCCGGCCTGCGCGACCAGCTCGCCGCCCTGGAATGGGTCCACGAGGCCGTCGCGGCCTTCGGCGGCGACCCCGACCGCATCACCCTCTTCGGCCAGTCCGCCGGCGCCATCAGCATCGGCGCCCTGCTCGCCGCCCCGCAGGCCCAGGGCCTGGTCCGGCGGGCGATCCTGCAGAGCGGGCCGCCCGAGACCGCCGAGCGGGACAAGGTACGGCGGATGGTGCGCCGTATGGCCAACCGGCTGAAGATCCCCGCCACCGCCGCCGCCTTCGCCGACATCGACCGTGAGCTGCTCCTGCGCACCCAGGCCGAGGTGGGCAGGCTCAGCAGCCCCGTGGTGGGCGGGCCCGCCTTCGGGATCGTCGTCGACGGCGACATCGTCCCCCGTGACCCGCTGGAGGCGCTCACGGAGGGCGACGCCGCCTCCGGCGTCGACCTGATGACCGGCTGGACCCGCGACGAGTACCGGCTGTGGCTGGTCCCCGGCGGCCTCCTGGAGCGCGTCGACCGGCTCGGCGCGGTCGCCCTGGCCGGGGCCATGGCCCGCTGCCACGTCGGCGCCGAGGTGCCCCGCGGCTACCGCGCCCTGCACCCCGAGGCAGGCACCGCCGAGATCGTCGGCCAGATGGTCACCGACCACCTGCTGCGCCGCCCGCTGCACCGACTGGCCGACGCGCGCCCCGGATCGTCGTACGTGTACGAGTTCGCCTGGCCCTCCGGCCTCCCCGGCCTCGGCGCCTGCCACGCCCTGGAGCTCGGCTTCGTCTTCGACACCGGAGAGGTTCCCGAGTCCCGCAAGCTGGCCGGCGAGGGCGCCCCGCAGGAGCTGGCGGACGAGATGCACGGGGCGTGGGTGCGGTTCGCGGCGGAGGGCGACCCCGGGTGGCAGGCCTGGGACGACACGCACCCGGTGCGCGTCTTCGGCGACGGCGCCACCCACACGGCGTACGGCCCGCGCGACGCCGAGCTCGCCCTGTGGGCCGCGGCCGTCACCCCTGAGGAATCCGCCGTCGCATCGGCCCTGGCCGACGGTTCGCCCGCGCGGAGTACGGAAGTGCGGTCGGTCGTACGGCGTCTGCGCCTTCCCGGCGCGGTCCGGCGGCACTGACGGCAGCAGCCACCGGCACGGACCGAGCATCCCGGGCCTGAGCAGCTCGGAAACCGGTTGCCGTCGGTAGGGGCGGCCGTCCTCGTGTCAGCTCCGTGGTGGTGCCGTGCTGCGTCTGATCGCCAGGCTGGTGGGGACGAGGTCGGTCCCGGGGCGGGCGCCGGCCTGGGCGCGGACCTGGCGGAGGACGTTCTGGACGCAGCGGCGGCCCACCTCGGCGAAGTCCTGGTGGACGCTGGTCAGGGGCGGCACGAAGAAGGCGGCCTCCGGGAGGTCGTCGAAGCCGACGACACTGATGTCCTCCGGGACGCGGCGGCCGCGTTCGTGCAGGGCGCGCAGCAGCCCGAGGGCCATCTGGTCGTTGGCGACGAACACGGCCGTGCAGTCGGGTTCCCCGGTCAGCGAGAGGCCGGCCGCATAGCCGGACTCGGCCGACCAGTCACCGCGCAGCGGCGGCGGCACCGGGCGCCCGGCCTCCTCCAGGACGGCCCGCCACGCCTCGGTCCGGCGCTGGCCGGCGTAGGACGTCGAGGGGCCCGCCACATGCCAAACGGTGCGATGGCCGAGGTCGAGCAGATGCCGGACGGCCTTGCGTGCACCGTCGGCCTGGTCGGTGTCGACCACGCTGTAGCGGTCCCCGGCGTCGGAGTCCACGACCACGACGTGCACGCCGGGGGGCAGTTGCACCGTCCCGGCGTCGAGCAGGTGGATCTCCATGATCACGATCACGGCGTCGACGGCCAGTTCTCCCATGCGGGTGAAGGCCCCGAGGACGTTGTCCTGGGTCGGGACGTCGATCGGGATCAGGGTGATCGCGTACCCCTCCGCCGCGGCGTGCGTGGCGATGGCCTCCACGGTGCGGCTGTTGCCCGTCGACGACAGGCTGAACAGGATCACGCCGATGGTGTTGAACTGGCCGTAGCGCAGGGCGCGTGCGGCGCTGTTGGGCCGGTAGCCCAGCTCCCGCATCGCCGCGAGCACCTGCTCCCGGGTCGCCTCGATCACGCCGGGATGGCCGTTGGACACCCGCGACACCGTCTGGGACGACACGCCCGCGAGCCGGGCGACATCGGCCATGGAGACCCGCTGCTTGCGGCGCTCGCCGGGCACACCGGAGCCCCCTCGCTGGGCACCCCCGCCCGCGGGCACCGAGACCGCCTGCTCGTGCTCGCTCAGCTCCACCGCTCCCTCACCCCGCCCTCTCGTTCCCGGTGCGCGTCACCGCGCCCGCCCAGGGATGTTACGCGGGGGAAACCTTGACGGTCGTGGGGGCGGATGCCACGATTCCGACGCCCTGAAGTTTACGTAAACATCCCCCCAGCGAGCCTGCCCGGCCCAAGGCATGCAGGCGGCCTCGTGTCCACCATGTTTACGTAAACATCATGCCGGGTGCCGTCATCTCCGAAAGGCCAGCTGATGCGCAAGACCCCCTCGAGAAACCGCTTCACCCCCCGGCTGCGTGCCGCCTTCGTGGCGGTCGCGATCGCCACGATCAGCGGCACCACCCTCGCGGGCAGTCCCGCCTCCGCCGCACCGAGCGGCGACACCACCCAGTTCAAGGGCGTGAACTGGGCCGATCCCCGCGACAACTTCGCCGACGACACCCTGCAGCTGTCCGGCCTGTCGACCTCCGACACCTACGCCCAGACCTACGCCAAGTCGAGCCGGATCATCTCGGCGTTCCGCGCGAACCTCGGCGCCAACACCGTCCGGCTGCCCATCAACCCGTACACCGTGAACGGCTCCTACTGGAAGTCGTACCGGGGCGTGATCGACGCGGCGACGGCCAAGGGCTTCAAGGTCATCGTGTCCTACTGGGAGGGCACCGGCGAGCGCCGGGACGGCTTCATCGACGACACCGCCACCTACTGGCCCATGTGGGACACCGTGGTCAAGGCCTACAAGGGCAACTCGCGGGTCTACTTCGAGCCGATGAACGAGCCGCACGGCTACACCGACACCGAGTGGGCCGACATAGCCGCGAAGTGGCTGGACACCTACCCGTCCGTCCCTCGCGACCGGGTCTTCGTCAGCGGCGCCGGCTACAACGACCACGTCACCTCGGTCTGCGCCGACCCGCGGCTGAAGGGCACCTACCTGTCGCTGCACCACTACGGGTTCTGGAAGGAGTACGCCACCTACGACCAGTGGGTGGCCGACCTGAAGGAGCGCATCGGTGACTGCGCGAGCCGGACCGTCGCCGACGAGTTCGGCGCCCCGATGACGACCGGACTCGACTACAACCACCCGGCGCCGTCCAACAACTACATCAACTTCATCCAGGCCGTCACCGACACCTTCCGCGAGCTGAAGATGGGCTCCGTCTACTGGCCCGGTCTGCGCACCGACGACACCTACTCGATGCAGACCCTGATCGGCGACCCCGCCCGCCCGTGGCTCGCCACCACCAACCAGTCCGGCGCCGACCGGCTCGCCTGGGGCTGGGGGCGCGGCAAGCCCGTGCAGCCCTGACGGCGAGGCCTCCTGAGGCGAGGGCGAGGCCTTGTGAGGCGATCGGATCCGGACGGTCCGATCTCGCGGCCGGTCGCGGTGCCACGAGCGCCGCGATTGGCCGCGCCGTTTCGACGCCCACCTGCGCGGCCACGTGCGCGACACGTGCGCGGCCCTTCAGCTCTTCGGTGCCCCGACCGAGTTCCGCACCACCACGTGCGTGCCCAGCAGCAGATGCTCGTCCGGGTTCTCCGGGGTGCGGCCGAGCGCGGTGCGCACGGCGAGGCGGCCCAGCTCCTCGTAGGGGACATGGACCGTCGTCAGGGCCGGGTGCAGGTCACGGGCGAAGGGGATGTCGTCGTAGCCGGCCAGCGAGACGTCGCCGGGGACGTCAAGCCCGGCCTCGTGCAGGGCGGTGAGCGCGCCCGCGGCGACCATGTCGGTGGCGGCCACCACGGCGGTGAAATCCAGCCCCTGCTCCAGGGCCTCGCGCATCAGACGGTGCCCGGCGTCGCGGGTGAAGTCGCCGTGCAGGAGCAGCGCCGGGTCGGGGTCCAGGCCGCGGGCGCGATGGGCGGCGAGATAGCCGCGCTCACGGCCCTGGGCGGTGGTGTGGTCGGGCTTGCCGCCGAGGAACAGCACCCGCTGGTGACCCTGGGAGAGGACGTGCGCGACCAGGGCGTAGGCCCCGCCCTCGTTGTCGTACTCGATGACGGTCACCGGCGCCCCGGGGCCGAGCGGCGGCCGCCCGCACAGCACCAGCCGGGAGCCCGCCGACGCCAGCGAGTCGGCCATACGGCGGGTGCGCTCGCGGTACTCGGGGGTGTCGGCGGAGCCGCCGACCAGGATCACGGCGGCGGCGCGCTGGGCGCGCATCATCTCGACGAACTCCACCTCGTGCTGGACGTCGCCCTCCGTCGTGCACACCAGGCACAGATGCCCGAGCCGTCGGGCCTCCCGCTCCACGCCGTGCGCCATGTGCGCGAACGACGGCCCCGTGATGTCCTCCAGCACGAACGCCAGCGTGGGCGTGCCGACCCCCGCGATCGCCTTGGCGCGGGCGTCGGCGACGTAGTCGAGGTCCCGCACCGCCCGCATCACGCGCGTACGCGTCGTCGAGCTCACCGGGTACACGCCGCCGAGCACGCGCGAGACGGTCGACGCGGAGACCCCCGCGCGGGCCGCCACGTCCCGGATGGTGCTGCGCCCCGCGTCCTCGCTCTTCCTGGTCATCCCTGCCTCGTCCCTCTCCCGGGCACCCTGGCCCTCCCCCTGGGGAACCGGCGGCAACATGATGGCAACCGGTTTCCGAGAGGGAGGCTAGCAGCGGGTGAAGGGCGGGGACGAGTCCTGTGCGCAGGTCGTCGTCACGGAGGGCCCAGGAGCCGGGCAGGTGGGCAGGCCGCCGTCGGTCAGTCCTTGGGTGCGGCGATGGTGCCGTCCGGCCGGATCTCGGGCAGGCTCGTCCGAGGCTTTGGCAGCAGTGCCTTGCTCTCGTCGATCGAGCCGTCCTTCTGCACGCCGTACAGCGCGTTGTAGATGTTGCGGACGGCCGGGGCGGAGGCGCCGGAACCGGTACCGCCCTGGGAGATCGTCATGACGACGGCGTAGTCCTCGGTGTAGGTGGCGAACCACGAAGTCGTCTGCTTGCCGTAGACCTCGGCGGTACTCGTCTTCGCGTGCAGCGGGATCCTGTCCTGCGGCCAGCCGACGAAGCGCCAGTCGGCCGAACCGCGGGTGACGACCCCTGCGAGGGCTTCGTCGATCGCATCCCGGGTCTGCCGCGTCATCGGCAGTTTGCCGTGCGACTTGGGCTTGATCTCCTGGACGTTCTTGCCGTCGGCGCTGACGACGGCCTTGCCGACGGTGGGGTCGTACAGGGTGCCGCCGTTGGAGATCGCCGCGTAGATGGTGGCCATCTGGATGGGGGTGACCAGGGTGTCGCCCTGTCCGATGGAGTAGTTGACCGCGTCGCCGGCCCTCAGGCGGTTGCCTTCGAGGCAGTTCTCGTACGCGATGCGCTGGGGGTAACTGCCGTTCCTCTTGCCGTACTTGCACCAGGCGTCCTTGTTGGCCTTCCAGTAGGCCTGCTTCCACTGGCGGTCCGGGATGCGGCCGGTGACCTCGTTGGGCAGGTCGATGCCGGTCTCCGCGCCGAGGCCGAACTGGTGGGCCGTCTTGTAGAACCAGTCGTGCGCGTTCTTCTTCGGCTTGGTGCCGCCGTCGCGCTTCCACTCCTCGTGGGCCAGCCGGTAGAAGACCGTGTCGCAGGAGACCTCAAGCGCCCGGCCGAGGCTGATCGGGCCGTGGTCCTCCGATTCGAAGTTGGTGAAGACCTGGCCGCCGATCGAGTAGGAGCTGGAGCATTCGTAGGGGCCGTCGAAGGAGTAGCCGGCGTTGACCGCGGCGGCGGTGGGGACGACCTTGAAGATGGAGCCGGGCGCTGACTGGCCCTGGATCGCACGGTTGAGCAGCGGGTAGTTGGAGCTCTTGCCGGTGAGCTTCTT
>NZ_JBVKAU010000032.1:0-36825 GCF_055657525.1 Streptomyces sp. NPDC107522
GCGGACAGGGTGTTGTTGGGGCCCTTGCGGAAGGTCGTGCCGATGGGGTGGACGGGCGGCAGGTAGACCACGTCGAAGCCCATCGCCGCGATCGCCGGCAGTCGGCGCGCGGCCGTCTCGAAGGTGCCGTGCGGACGCTCGGGGGTGCCCTCGGAGCGGGGGAAGAACTCGTACCAGGAGCCGTACAGGGCCCGTTCGCGCTCCACCAGCAGCGGCAGCGGATCCGAGGCGGTGACCAGGTCCCGCAGCGGATACCGCCCCAACACCGCATCCACCTCGGGCGTCAGCGCCGCCGCCAACCGCCAGGCGGCCGGGCGGCTCTCGTCCCGCAACGCCTCGACGGCCGCGAGGATCACCTGACGCCGTCCCTCGCTCTCGGGCACCCCTGCGGCCGCGCGCTCGTACAGCCGCGCGCCCTCCTCCAGCACCAGTTCCGTGTCCATCCCGGCCGGGATCTTGATCTGGGCGTGGTGCCGCCAGGTGCTGACCGGATCGCCCCAGGCCTCGACCCGGTAGGTCCAGTGCCCGGGCTCGCCGGCGGTGACGGTGGCGCCCCAGCGGTCGGTGCCCGGCGCCAGTTCACGCATCGGCGTCCAGGGGCCCAGGCGGCCGTCCGGGTCGGTCAGCACGACATTGGCGGCCACGGCGTCATGCCCCTCGCGGAACACGGTCGCCGAGACCTCGAAGGACTCTCCGGTCACGGCCTTCGCGGGCCTGCGCCCGTGCTGGACGACCGGGCGGACGTCGAGGACGGGTATGCGCCCCACGCCGCCGGACGTGTCCCTCGCGGAGGGTCGCTCCGCGGCGGGTGGTCCGGTGTCGGCGGTGACGGCGCGTTGCACAGGGAGTGCATCGGTGCGGGACGTCGGGGGTGAGGACGACTGGTGGTGCATGGCGGGCATGACCGCTCCTGTCCGCGTCAACGTGGGTGGGCGGATGGCTGTGGGGAGGTGGGTCCTGCGTGGTGTTTCCCAGTACGCCCGGGGGCGCACGGGTGGGGTGTACCGGAGGAGCCTTCCCACCCTATTCGGGTACGCAATCCGGCACTTTGTTAACTACTCACGCGTATGTCTACACACAAGACCGGCCCCGTTCGCAAGAACGGGGCCGGTGGCTGCATTTCGCCGCGCAGAGGCCGCTACGACCCCGGTACCTGCAGCAGTTTGTTCGGCGAGCCGAGCCCGCGCCCGGAGACCTTGCCGGACACCGTCCCGTCCACCAGCGCCTTGGACACCTGCGCGGGCCGGGCCTTGCGGTGGTCGGCCAGATAGAGCGCGGCCACGCCCGCCGCGTGCGGCGACGCCATCGACGTACCGGAGAAGGTCGCCCTGCCGGAGTCGCTCGCGTACGACGCCGAGGTGATCGAGACGCCCGGGGCGAACAGGTCCAGGGTCGGGCCGAAGTTGGAGAAGCCCGCCCGCGCGTCCTTCTTGTCGGTGGCGCCGACGGTGATGGCCTCCTTCACCGCGGCGGGGGAGTAGAGGCCGGCCGGCAGCCCGTCGTTGCCCGCCGCGACCGTGTAGGTGACGCCGGACGCGATGGAGTTGCGTACGGCGGCGTCCAGCTGCGCGTTGCGGGGGCCGCCGAGGCTGACGTTGGCGACCGCGGGCTTCTTCGCGTGCCGGGTCACCCAGTCGATGCCCGCGATGACCTGGGCCGTGGTGCCGCTGCCTGCGTTGTCGAGGACGCGTACGGCGACGACCTTCGCGTTCTTGGCGACGCCGTACTGCTTGCCCGCGATGGTGCCGGCGACATGGGTGCCGTGGCCGTTGCCGTCGCCGGCGGTCCTGTCGTTGCCCACGAAGTCCCAGCCGTAGCTCGCCCGGCCGCCGAAGTCCTTGTGCGAGACGCGGATTCCGGTGTCGATCACGTAGACGGTCACTCCGGCGCCCGCGGACTCGGGCCAGGTGTAGCGGTTGTCCAGCGGCAGGTTCGGCTGGTCGATGCGGTCGAGCCCCCAGGACGGCGGGTTCTTCTGGGTGTGGTCGAGCGTCACGCGGGTGTCCTGGACGACCGACGCGACACGGGAGTCGGCTGCGAGCCGCTTGGCCTGTCTCTCGCCCGCCTGGATCGCGTAGCCGTTGAGGACCGTGCTGTAGGTGTGGCTTATTTTCGCCCCGTACTTCTCGGCGAGGCTCTTTCCGGCCGCCGACGGAGCCTTCGTTCCCCCCTTGAGTGTCACCAGGTAACTGCCGCTGACGGAGCCGGGTTCTCCGGCGCCGAGTATCTGCCCCTCCGGTGCGGCGTGCGCGGGCATGGTGGCGGCCGACAGTGCGGCGACGCAGGTCACCGCGGTCAGGCCACCGGCCCGGCGCAGACGCCGTGTGCGCGTCCGTGCCATGGTGTGAGTTCCCCTCCTCAACTCGGCGCACGGCGGCCCCGGTTCGCCGGGTGCACCCGGTGTGGGCCGGTGCGCCATGTGTCAGCCTCTCCCGGCGTGAGAAGTCGCCACAAGGAGGCCTACGGGGGCGGAATCGGCCATATCGGCCATGGGGGAGGTGTAAAGGTTGCGGCGCTTTTCGGACGGACGTGCTCTGTTCTCTCCGCTTGACAGCCACAAAAACGCACTGTGGTTACGAAGCCCCGCATACCGATAGCGTTCGGGGCGATGACGGGATGCACACCGCCGTGCCTCCCCTGCCACGCGCTGCCCGAGGTGGAACCGTGAAGGCGATCCGTCGATTCACCGTCCGTCCTGTCCTCCCCGAAGCCCTCCGGCCGCTGAGCGATCTGGCCCGCAATCTGCGCTGGTCCTGGCACGCCGAGACCCGCGATCTCTTCCAGTCCGTGGACCCCGAGTGCTGGGCCGCCTCGGGCAACGACCCCGTACGGCTGCTGGGCAGCGTGTCGCCCGGGCGGCTCGCCGAGCTGGCCGAGGACCGCCGGTTCCTGCGCCGCCTCACCGCGGTCGCCGGTGACCTGGTCGACTACGTCACGGGCGAGCGCTGGTATCAGGGCCAGTCCGCCGAACTGCCCGCCGCCATCGCCTACTTCTCACCCGAGTTCGGCATCACGGCCGCCCTCCCCCAGTACTCCGGCGGCCTCGGCATCCTCGCCGGCGACCACCTCAAGGCGGCCAGCGACCTCGGCGTACCCCTGATCGGGGTCGGGCTGCTGTACCGCCACGGCTACTTCCGCCAGAGTCTGTCCCGGGACGGCTGGCAGCAGGAGCACTACCCGGTCCTGGACCCCAACGAGCTGCCCCTCGTGCTTCTGAAGGAACCGGACGACACCCCCGCCCAGGTCTCCCTCGCCCTGCCCGGCGGCAAGCAGCTGCACGCCCGCATCTGGCTCGCCCAGGTCGGCCGCGTGCCCCTGCTGATGCTGGACTCCGACGTCGAGGAGAACGGCCTCGGCGAACGCGGCGTGACCGACCGGCTCTACGGCGGCGGCAGCGAGCACCGGCTGCTGCAGGAGATGCTGCTGGGCATAGGAGGTGTGCGGGCGGTGCGGACGTACTGCCGCCTGACCGGCCACCCCGAACCCGAGGTCTTCCACACCAACGAGGGCCACGCCGGCTTCCTCGGCCTGGAGCGCATCGCCGAACTCTGCGCTCAGGACCTGGACTTCGACTCCGCGCTGGAAGCCGTCCGCGCCGGCACGGTCTTCACCACCCACACCCCCGTCCCGGCCGGCATCGACCGCTTCGACCGCGAACTGGTCGCCCACCACTTCGGCCCCGACGCCGAACTCCCGGGCATCGACGTCGAGCGGATCCTGCAGCTCGGCATGGAGACGTATCCCGGCGGCGAACCGAACCTCTTCAACATGGCCGTGATGGGCCTGCGTCTGGGGCAGCGGGCGAACGGCGTCTCGCTGCTGCACGGCCACGTCAGCCGCGAGATGTTCTCGGGCCTGTGGCCGGGCTTCGACGCAGACGAGGTCCCCATCACCTCGGTCACCAACGGCGTGCACGCACCGACCTGGGTCGCCCCCGAGGTCTTCCGCCTCGGTGCCCGCCAGATCGGCGTCCAGCGCACCGAGGACGCCCTGACCGTCGGCGGCTCGGACCGCTGGGACGCGGTCGGGGACATCCCCGACCAGGACATCTGGGAGCTGCGCCGGAACCTGCGCGAGCAGCTGGTGACGGAGGTACGGGACCGCCTGCGCACCTCCTGGCGGCAACGCGGCGCCGGGACGGCCGAGCTGGGCTGGATCGACGGCGTCCTGGACCCCGACGTCCTGACGATCGGGTTCGCGCGCCGGGTCCCGTCGTACAAACGCCTCACGCTGATGCTGCGCGACCGCGACCGCCTGATGGACCTGCTCCTGCACCCGGAGCGGCCCGTCCAGATCGTGGTGGCGGGCAAGGCGCACCCGGCGGACGACGGCGGAAAGCGCCTGGTCCAGGAGCTGGTGAGGTTCGCGGACGACCCGCGCGTCCGGCACCGGATCGTGTTCCTGCCGGACTACGGCATGGCGATGGCCCAGAAGCTGTACCCCGGCTGCGACATCTGGCTGAACAACCCGCTGCGGCCCCTGGAGGCCTGCGGTACGTCCGGCATGAAGGCGGCGCTGAACGGCTGTCTCAATCTCTCCGTCCTGGACGGCTGGTGGGACGAGTGGTTCCAGCCGGACTTCGGCTGGGCGATCCCCACGGCCGACGGCACCGGCACGGACCCCGACCGGCGGGACGACATAGAGGCGGCGGCGCTGTACGACCTGCTGGAGCAGCGCGTCACCCCTCGCTTCTACGAGCGGGGCCAGGGCGGCTTGCCCGACCGCTGGATCGAGATGGTCCGCCAGACCCTGACCCTGCTCGGCCCGAAGGTGCTGGCGGGCCGAATGGTCCGCGAGTACGTGGAGCGCCTCTACACCCCGGCCGCCCACGCGCACCGCGCGATGACGCCGGACGCGGCGCGCGAACTGGCGGAGTGGAAGGGGCGGGTGCGCTCGGCGTGGCACGGCGTCACGGTCGACCACGTCGAGACCTCGGCGGCGACGGCCACCGCGGAACTCGGGTCCACGCTCAGCCTGCGTGTGCGGGTGGGCCTGGGCGACCTGGGCCCTGACGACGTGGAGGTCCAGGTGGTCTCGGGCCGCGTCGACTCCGAGGACCGCATCGCGGACGCCTCGACGGTGCCGCTGAAGCCGACCGGGAATCCGGACGCGGAGGGGCGGTGGGTGTACGAGGGTCCGCTCTCCCTGGACCGGACGGGTCCGTACGGCTACACGGTACGGATCCTGCCGGCACATCGCTTGCTGGCCTCGGGCGCGGAGCTGGGGCTGGTGGCGGTGCCTTCGGAGGAGGCGGGGGAGGGGGCGGGGGTGCTGATGCGGTGAGACGTCAGAACTCCTGCACCGGCGCGCACAACCGCCGCAGCACGCCCCCGCACCGCCGCGCATAGGCATGCTGGAGTCCGCGCGTGGCCGGCCCTCCGGCCCGCGCGTACCACTTCGCCCCCCGGCTGAACGCGTTCACCGTCAGCCACACGGTGCCGTCGCCCGTGCGCTCCACGACGAACGCCTCCTCGCCGCATTCCGGATGGCCGGACAGCGTGCCGTACGCCCAGCCGACCCGCCGGTGCTCCTCCACCGTCCAGACCACCCGGCACGGCGCCTTGATCACACCGGCGAGGCTGACCGTGACGTCGACCTCGGGAGCCGCGCGATCGGCGCTCGCGTCGATGCCGACGCCCATCGCGCGGTGCATCTCCCAGGTCATGACCGCCTCGGCGGCTCGGCGGAAGACCTCTTCGCCCTCGCCGATGCGGGTGCGCACGTGCAGAGGGTGGAATCCGGGCGGGCAGAAGCCGGTCTCCCGGGTCGCGCCGACGTCTTCGTACGTGAAGGACATGGGGCACAAGCGTAGGGCGGCACCCGGGGATGCCTTCGTCCCGGGTGCCGCCGCGCCGGCTACATGTGCGTCAGTTGACGTTGACCGCCGCCCACGCCGCCGCGACCGCCTTGTACTCCGTGCTGCCGGTGCCGCCGTACAGGGCGGACGCCGCGCTCAGGGTCGCCGTGCGGGCGCCCTTGTAGTTCGTCGTCGATGTCATGTACTCGGTCAGGGCCTTGTACCAGATCGCGGCGGCCTTGGCGCGGCCGATGCCGGTGACCGTCGAGCCGTTGGACGTCGGGGAGTTGTAGCTGACCCCGTTGATCGTCTTGGCGCCGCTGCCCTCGGAGAGGAGGTAGAAGAAGTGGTTCGCGGGGCCCGAGGAGTAGTGGACGTCCAGGCCGCCCAGCGAGGACGACCAGGCGTCGGCCGAGTTGCCGTCCTTGCTGGGCTTGTCCATGTAGCGCAGCGGGGTGCCGTCGCCGTTGATGTCGATCTTCTCGCCGATGAGGTAGTCACCGGGGTCGGAGGAGTTCGCCGCGTAGAACTCCACCGCCGTGCCGAAGATGTCGGACGTGGCCTCGTTCAGGCCGCCGGACTCGCCCGAGTAGTTCAGGCCCGCGGTGTTGGAGGTGACGCCATGCGTCATCTCGTGGCCGGCCACGTCGAGCGAGGTGAGCGGCTTGGTGTTGCCCTCGCCGTCGCCGTACGTCATGCAGAAGCAGCTGTCGTCCCAGAAGGCGTTGACGTACGCGTTGCCGTAGTGGACGCGGGAGTACGCGGCCTTGCCGTCGTTCTTGATGCCGCTGCGGCCGAAGGTCTTCTTGTAGTAGTCCCAGGTGACCTGGGCGCCGTAGGCGGCGTCGACGGCGGCCGTCTGGTCGCTGGAGGAGCTGGAGGCGGCGCCGGTGCCCCAGGTGTCGTCCGCGTCGGTGAACAGGGTGCCCGCGGAGGAGCTGGTGCTGCGGGCCTTGTTGTACGTCTTGTGGCCGCCGCGCGAGGTGTCGTACAGCTGGTACGTCGAGCCCGACAGCGCCGTGCCGAGGGTGACCGTGCCCGAGTAGAGGCTCTTGCCGGTGCCGGTCTCGATGCCCTGGTACTCGTACAGCTTCTTGCCGGTGGCCGCGTCGGTGACGACGTGCAGCTCGTTCGGGGTGCCGTCCTCCTGGAGGCCGCCGACGACCGTCTCGTAGGCGAGGGTCGGCTTGCCGTTCGCCGCCCAGATCACCTTGCGGGGCGCGTCGTCCGCCTCGGTCTTTTTCGAACCGGCCGCCTTGGCCAGCTTCACCGCCTGGCCTTCGGCCTTCGCCGCGGTGATCGCCGGCTTCAGTGAGGCGACCTTGATGGCGGCCTTCGTCGCCTTGGTGACGCCCTTGGTGGCGCCGGACGCCGACTCGTGGACGACGAGGTCGCCGCCGAGGACGGGGAGCCCGGAGTAGGTGCGCTCGTAGCGGGTGTGGACCGTGCCGTCGGCGTCCTTGACGACGTCCTTGACGACCAGCTTCTCCTGGGCGCCGAGGCCTATCGCGTCGGCGGTCTCGGCGGCCTCGGCCTGCTGGTCCTTGATGAGGGCGGTGCGGGCCGCGGGGGCCAGCGCGACCGGGACGGCGCGGGGGGTCGCCTCTCTGCCGCTCCGCGCCTGGTCCTCGGCGGCGGAACTGCCGGCGGTCAGACCGGTGGTGAGGAGGGCTCCGGCCGCCACCGCGGTGGCGATGGCCAGAGTGGTGCGCTTGCGACGCGCGTAGAGGGGGGTCACACGAGCTCCTTTTGTGGGGGAGGTGCAGTGGTGCTTGTGCGGCGGGTGCACGAAGAGTGACACCTGAGGCGCGTACATGTCAGGAGGGTGCGGTGATGTTGGCCGAAAGCTGACTGTCCGGTAAATGTTTCGGAAATGTGAACGGGCGCCGTCCCGGCGGGAGTTGAACCCACCGAGACGACGCCCTGTCCTGAGCGGACCGCGAACCGGCCTACGGGAAGGTGAGCTTCCAGCTGTTGATGTAACCGGTGTCGATGGCCGCGTTGTCCTGGACCCGCAACTGCCACACGCCGTTGGCGACCTCGGAGGACGCGTTGACGGTGTACGTGGTGTTGAGGTTGTCCGAGCTGCCGCCGGTGCCGTACCCCTTCAGCGTGTACGCCGTGCCGTCGGGGGCGACCAGGTCCACCTTGAGGTCACCGATGTAGGTGTGGACGATGTCCACGGCGACCTGGAGGTTGGAGGGTGCGTTGCCGGTCCGGCCGGACACGGTGATCGGGGACGTAACGGCCGCGCCGTTGTCCGGAATCGATACGTCCGTTCCGCTCTCGAAGGACGTACCGCCGCCGCCCCCGCCGTCGGAGCGCGCGCCCACGTTGACGCCCGCCCAGGCGTCCTGCACCGCCTTGTACTCGGCGCTCGTGGTGCCGTAGAGCTCACCGGCCGCCGCGAGGGTGCCGGTGCGGGCGCCCGAGTAGTTGGTGGTCGAGGTGAACTTGGTGGTCAGCGCGCGGAACCAGATCTTCTCCGCCTTGGCGCGGCCGATGCCGGTGACCGGAAGGCCGTCCGAGGTGGGCGAGTTGTAGGTGACACCGTTGATGGTCTTGGTGCCGCTGCCCTCGCTCAGCAGGTAGAAGAAGTGGTTCGCCGGGCCCGACGAGTAGTGCACGTCGATCGAGCCGATGCCCGAGTACCAGGCGTCCTTGGACGCGCCGTCCTTGCTGGGCTTGTCCATGTAGCGCAGCGGGGTGCCGTCGCCGTTGATGTTGATCTCCTCGCCGATGAGGTAGTCACCGACATCGGAGGAGTTGTTGGCGTAGAACTCGACCGTCGAGCCGAAGATGTCGGAGGTCGCCTCGTTCAGACCGCCGGACTCGCCCGAGTAGTTCAGGCCCGCGGTGTTGGAGGTGAGCCCGTGGGTCATCTCGTGCGCGGCCACGTCGATCGACGTCAGCGGGTTGGCGTTGCCCGAACCGTCGCCGTACGTCATGCAGAAGCAGCTGTCGGACCAGAACGCGTTGACGTAGTTGTTGCCGTAGTGGACGCGGGAGTACGCGCCGACGCCGTCACCGCGGATACCCGAACGCCCGTGCACGTTCTTGTAGTAGTCCCAGGTCAGCGCGGCACCGTAGTGTGCGTCGGCGCCCGCGGACTCCAGGTTGGACGGGCTGCCGTTGCCCCAGATGTCGTCGGAGCCCGAGAAGAGGGTGCCGGTGCCGGAGGTGCCGCGGTTCAGGTTGTACGTCTTGTGGTTGCCGCGCGCGCCGTCGGTGAGGTTGTACGTCGAACCGGACTGCGTGGTGGTCAGGTTGACCGTGCCGGAGTACACCGTGTTGCCGGTGCCGGTCTCGATCGCCTCCCACTCGTACAGCTTCTCGCCGGTGGTGGCGTCCGTGACGACGTGCAGTTCCTGCGGGGTGCCGTCGTGCTGGAAGCCGCCGACGACCGTCTCGTAGGCCACGGTCGGCTTGCCGTTCGCGGCCCAGATCACCTTGCGCGGCGCCCGGTTGACGTCGGGGCTCTTGGCGTCCTCCGCCTTCGCCGCGGCCAGCGCCTGCTTCTCCGCCTTCGCGGCGGGTACGGCGGCCGTGGTGGTGGCCGGCTTGATGGCGGCCCGGGTGGCCTTGACGACCGCCTCGGTCTCGCCGGACTTCGCGGTCTCCACGACCAGGTCGCCGCCGAGGACGGGCAGGCCGTCGTACGTCCGCTCGTAGCGGGTGTGGACCGTGCCGTTGCCGTCCTTGAGGACGTCACGGACGACCAGCTTCTCCTTGGCGCCGAGGCCCAGATCCTTCGCGGTGTCCGCCTTGGTGGCGTTGGCCTCGCGTATCAGCTCGGCGCGCTGGGCGGGGGACAGCTTGACGGACTCGGCGCCCGGAATGACCTTGCCCGCAGCCGACGGTGCCTTCTCCGGTGCTGCGGTGGCGGCGCCCGACTGGACGGCCGCGGCGATCAGGGCGGCCACGCCGACGAGGGCGACGGCGGCGGCCCGGCGGGGCGCCGTGGGGCGCTGTGCTGCGTGGGGGGTGCGTCTGTGGGAGGAACTGTCTCTCAACACTGACTCCTTCTGCGCGGCCGCGGATCACGCGGCCAGGGGAGACCGGTCGGCGGGTGGGCCGTCCGGGCGGAGCGAGGTGGTACGCAGAACGACGTGCGCGTGCGGGAACAGACGTGCGCGTGCGGGAGCTCGGCCGCGGGCACCGTCGTGTGACGGCGCTGTGGGGTTGCTGTGTCGCGGCCGTGGGAAGAGTGGCAGCTGACTGCGGTTTCTGTCAGGACCGCGTCAGAAAGTTGGCCGGAAATCGTTCGTTGTCCGGGAGTTCACGTTCGATAAACGGAACGGACAGAACAGTGGGCTCACACGTCGATACGGGCGAGGTCCCGCAGCCAGGCCGCCGCGTTGCCGTCCGACGGCGCCCGCCAGTCGCCGCGCGGGGAGAGCGAACCGCCGGCCGAGACCTTCGGCCCGTTCGGCATCGCCGAGCGCTTGAACTGTGCGAACGCGAAGAAGCGCCGGCAGAAGACCTCCAGCCAGTGCCGGATCTCCGCCAGTTCGTACGCCACCCGCTTGGCCTCGGGGAACCCCGGCGGCCAGGCGCCGGCCTCCGGGTCGTGCCAGGCGTGCCAGGCCAGGAAGGCGATCTTCGACGGCCGGAAGCCGTACCGCAGGACGTGGAAGAGCGTGAAGTCGTGCAGGTTGTACGGGCCGATCTTGGACTCCGTGGACTGCATCTCCTCGCCCGGCACCAGTTCGGGGCTGATCTCCGTGTCGAGGATCGCGGCCAGCGTCTTGCCGGTCTCGTCGTCGAACTGGCCGCTGCCGATGACCCAGCGGATCAGATGCTGGATCAGCGTCTTCGGCACCCCGCCGTTGACGTTGTAGTGGCTCATCTGGTCGCCCACGCCGTACGTGGACCAGCCGAGCGCCAGCTCCGACAGGTCACCGGTGCCGAGCACGATGCCGCCGCGCTGGTTGGCGAGCCGGAACAGGTAGTCGGTGCGCAGCCCGGCCTGCACGTTCTCGAAGGTGACGTCGTACACCGGCTCACCGGACGCGAACGGGTGGCCCATCTCCTGCAGCATCAGCCGTGCGGTCGGTGTGATGTCCAGCTCGGCCGCGGTGACGCCGAGCGAGTTCATCAGCTTGTGGGCGTTGTCCTTGGTGTGGTCGCTGGTGGCGAAGCCGGGCAGGGTGAAGGCGAGGATGTCGCTGCGCGGGCGGCCGGCGCGGTCCATCGCCCGGGCGGCGACGATCAGCGCGTGCGTGGAGTCCAGGCCGCCGGACACCCCGATGACGACCTTCGGGCTGCCGATCGCGGCCAGCCGCTGCTGGAGGCCCGCGACCTGGATGTTGTACGCCTCGTAGCAGTCCAGGGCGAGCCGGTCGGCGTCGGCGGGCACGAACGGCAGGCGCTCGACCCGGCGCTTCAGACCCAGGTCGGTCGTGGGCGGGTCCAGCTGGAACTTGATGCTCCGGAAGTCGCCGGTACGGGCGGCGTGGGCGCGGCGGTTGTCGTCGAACGTGCCCATCCGCTGCCGCTCCTGGCGCAGCAGGTCCAGGTCGACGTCGGCCACGGCGTACTGGTCGTCGAGCGGGAAGCGGTCCGTCTCGGCGAGCAGGGTGCCGTTCTCGTAGATCATGGTCTGGCCGTCCCACGACAGATCCGTCGTCGACTCGCCCAGACCGGCCGCCGAGTAGACGTACGCCGCCAGACAGCGCGAGGACGCCGCCCGGCACAGCAGCCGCCGGTCCTCGGCCCGCCCGACCGTGATCGGGCTGCCGGAGAGGTTGGCCAGCACGGTCGCGCCGGCCAGCGCCGCCTCCGCGCTCGGCGGCACCGGCACCCACATGTCCTCGCAGATCTCCGCGTGCAGCACGAGGCCGGGCACGTCCGCCGCCTCGAAGAGCAGGTCGACCCCGAACGGCACCTCCTCGCCGCGCAGCCGGATCGTTCCGCCGCGCTCGTCCTCGCCGGACGCGATCTGGCGGCGCTCGTAGAACTCCCGGTAGTTCGGCGGGTACGACTTCGGCGCCACGCCGAGGATCCGGCCGCGGTGCACGATCACCGCGCAGTTGTAGATCCGGTGGCGATGACGCAGCGGCGCGCCCACGACCAGCACCGGCAGCAGGTCCGCCGACCCGGCCACCACCGTGCCGAGCGCCTCCTCGACCTCGTCGAGTACCGCGTCCTGCAGGAGCAGGTCCTCGATCGAGTAGCCGGTCAGGCCCAGCTCGGGGAAGACGGCGACGGCGACCCCCTCCTGCGCGCACCGGCGCGCCTGCCGCAGAACCGCTTCCGCGTTGGCGCGCGGGTCGGCGATGACGGTGTGGCCCGTGCACGCGGCGACGCGCGCGAAGCCGTGCTGGTAGATCGACCAGAAGTTCAACGGGGCTTCCCCAGGAGAAACGGACATGACGTGTTCGGTGGAACGAATCTGCTGCTCCGAGAAGCATAGATCTCCGCTCTCACGAGTGATCGGACCCCGCCCGCTCCCCGTGCCACGACCGCCACAGCGCCGCGTACGCCCCGTCCGCGGCGACCAGCTCGTCATGGGTACCGAGCTCGGTGAGGCGGCCGTTCTCCATCACGGCCACCCGGTCCGCGTCGTGCGCGGTGTGCAGGCGGTGCGCGACGGCGATGACCGTACGGCCCTGGAGTACGGCGGCCAGGGCGCGCTCGGTGTGCCGGGCGGTCGTCGGGTCGAGCAGGGCCGTCGCCTCGTCGAGGATCAGGGTGTGCGGGTCGGCCAGCACCACGCGGGCCAGGGCGAGCTGCTGGGCCTGCGAGCCGTCCGTACGGCAGCCGCCGTCGCCGAGCGCCGTGTCCAGGCCGTCGGGCAGCCGGCGTACCCAGGTGTCGGCGCCGACCGCGGTGAGCGCGGCCCACAGCTCCTCGTCCGTGGCGGACGGCTCGGCGATACGGAGGTTGTCGCGGACCGTGCCGAGGAAGACGTGGTGCTCCTGGGTGACCAGGACGACCTGGCGGCGCAGCTCCTCCGGGCCCAGGGCGACGACGGGGACGCCGCCCACCGTCACCGAGCCGGCGGTCGGCGCGTCGACGCCGGCCAGGAGGCGGCTCAGGGTCGTCTTTCCAGCGCCCGAGGGCCCGACGACGGCGAGCCGCTCGCCCGGCCGGACGGTCAGGTCGACGTCGCTGAGGACGTCGCCGCCGCGGTCGTAGGCGTAGCGCACGCCGGTCACGTCGATGCGGTCGTCCGCGGGCGTCGGCGCATCGGTCTCGGTCGCCTGCGGGGCCCGCGCCAGCCCCTCCACCCGGGCGAACGACGCGCCGCTGCTCTGCAGTTGCTCCACCCGGACCAGGAGTTCGTCGAGCGGCCCCTCGAACTGCCGGAAGTAAAGCCCGGCCGCCACGACCGCGCCGAGGCTGATCGCCCCGTGCGCGTGCAGGATCCCGCCGATCAGCAGGACGCCCGCCACCGGGAAGAGGTACGACACCTCCACCACCGGGAAGAACACCGAGCGCAGGAACAGCGTGTGGAAGCGGGTGCGCCGGGACTCCTCCAGCGCCTCACGGCTGACCGCGACCCGGCGTTCCCGCAGCCCGAACGCCTCCACCGTGCGGGCGCCCGCCGCGGTCGCCGCGAGCATCTCCGCGACCTCCGAGCTCGCCGCGCCCTCGGCCAGATACGCCTCCCGGGCCCGCCGCAGGTACCAGCGCAGCACGAACCAGATGGGGGTGAGGACGAACACCCCCAGCGCGCCGAGCAGCGGGTCGATCGCGAAGACCGCGCCCAGCAGGAACAGCGCCTGCACGATGTTGATCAGCATCTCGGGGCCGGCGTCGCGGAGCGTGGTGCCGACGGTGGCCACGTCGGCGGTGCCGCGGGCCGTCAGGTCGCCGGTGCCGGCGCGTTCCACGACGGAGGCGTGCAGGGTGAGGGTGCGGTCGACGAACTCCTCGCGGATGCGGGCGAGGGTGCGTTCGCCGAAGCGGTGGCCTTCGTACCGGGCCCAGCGGGACAGCAACAGCTGGGCTGTTGCTGCGACCAGGATCGCCAGGGCGAGCTTGTCCACGGTTGTTACGCCGTGGCCGGTGCGGACCTCGTCGATGATGCGGCCTACCAGCCAGGGGCCGGCTAGGCCGACGATCGCGGCGAGGGAGTTCAGGGCGAGTACGGCGGTGAAGGCTTTGGCGTCGGCTCGGATGAGGCGGAGGGTGGCTTGTCGTACGTCTTCGGGTTCTGCAATGGGGAGGGAATTGCGGGGGAGAGCTCGGCACTTGGCGTTGTCTGCCGGGTGCGGGTGCTTGGTGGCTTGTCGCGCAGTTCCCCGCGCCCCTGGGCGGCGTTGTCCGTCCGTCAATTCAAGATCTCCTCGGCGTCCTCGTCCCTCGCCACCAGGGCCCTGTAACCCGGCTCCCCGTCGAGCAGTTCGCTGTGCGTGCCCGTGGCCGCCACCTTGCCGTTGACCAAGTAGTGGACGGTGTCCGCCTGGTCCAGGACCAGCGGCGACGTGGTGGTCACCACCGTCGTACGCCCCTGCCGTGCCGCGTGCAGGCGTTCGGCGACCCTTGCCTCCGTGTGGGCGTCCAGGGCCGATGTCGGTTCCACGGCGAGGAGGATCTCGGGGTCGGCCAGCAGGGCGCGGGCCAGGCGGATGCGCTGGCGTTGGCCGCCGGAGAGGTTGCGGCCCTGGGCGTCGATGGGGGTGTCGAGGCCGTCGGGGAGGCCGCGGACGATGTCCTCCGCGACCGCTGTGTGTACGGCCCGGGCGATCTCCGCCTCGCTGCGGCCATCGGGGCCCCAGTGCCCGCCGATCAGCTCCCGCAGTGTGCCCGCGAACAGGTCCGCCTCGTGGTCGGCGACCAGGATGCGCGCCCTGAGCTGCGGCAACGCGATGTCGGCCAGGGGTACGCCACCCCAGGTCGCCGCTGAGGGGGTGTAGCGGCCGAGGCGGTCCACCACGGCCGCGGCGTCCGTCGGCACGGCGGCGGCCAGTGCGGTCAGGCGGCCCGGGAGCAGCCGTACGCCGGACTCCGGGTCGTACAGCACCGACGGCTCCGCGGGGGCCTCGCGCGTGCCCGTGTCCGGTTCCGGCTCCAGGCGCAGCAGTCGTACGACGCGGCGGGCGGCCACCACGCCCCGGCCGAGCTGGTAGCCCCAGTCCACGAAGTACGACACCGGGCGGACGAGGACCGCGACATAGCCGTAGACCGACACCAGCTCGCCGACGGTGATGGTCCCCTGGGCCGCCATGCGGGCCGCCATCCAGGTCACCACCGCGAGGTACAGCGTCGGCAGTCCGACGCCGACGGCCTGCATCCAGCTGGTCACCGAGCCGACCCGGTAGCCCTGCTCGCGCAGGCGGGCCGAGTCCCGGCGGAAGGCGTCGGCGACCAGGCCCTTGCCACCGAGACCGTTGAGGACGCGCAGTCCGCCCGCGAGGTCGCCGATCCGGGCCGTCAGGACGCTCTGGCGCTCCCGGTACTCCGCCTCCGTGCCCTGCAGCCGGCGCATCAGCGGTCCGACGAGCAGGGCGATCATGGGCATGCCGAGCAGCACCACCACCGTGAGCTCGACGGAGACGGTCAGCAGCAGGCCGCAGACCGCGAGGTAGGCGGCGATCGCACCGACCCCGGGACCGATCACCGTGAGCGCGGAGGCGATCTGATGCACGTCGCCCACGCCGATCGTCACGATCTCCCCGGCCTCTACCTGCCGCGGCAGCGCGGCCCCGAGCCGTACCGCATGCCCGACGACGACCTTGACCGTGCGGAAGTTGGCGTCCATCCGCACCCGGGTCATCGTGCGGTGCCGCATGATGCTCAGCCACGCGTTGAACGCCCCGACCACCACCAGCAGCCCCGTCCACAGGGCGAGGGCGCCCATGTCGTCCTTCTCCAGACCCTCGTCCACGGCCCGGGCCATCAGCAGGGGCGTCGCCGCGAGCAGCACCATCCACACGCTGCCCAGCAGGGCGCCCGCCGCCGACCGCCAGGGCTGCCGCAGCACCAGCCACAGCAGATACCGCCAGCCACCCCGGGAGTCGGGCGTGCCCGGGTCCTCGTACGCGTCGATCACCTGTCGATCACCTGTCGTCCCCCTGGACGGTCTCGCCGGCCTGTCCCGTCGCGGGCACCGTCACGGTCACGCCAGACTGTCCCGCCAAGCCCGGTGCAGATCCGCGAACCTGCCCGTCCCCGCGACGAGTTCGGCCGGAGTGCCGTCCTCGACGATCCGGCCGTGCTCCATGACCAGGACCCGGTCCGCGATCTCGACCGTGGACAGCCGGTGCGCGATGACGACCGCCGTACGCCCGTGCAGGACCGTCGACATCGCGCGCTGCACGGCCCGTTCGCCGGGGATGTCGAGGGAGCTGGTGGCCTCGTCGAGGATCAGCACGGCGGGGTCGGCGAGCAACGCCCGGGCGAAGGCGACGAGTTGGCGCTGGCCCGCGGAGATACGGCCGCCCCGCTTGCGTACGTCGGTGTCGTAGCCGTCGGGCAGGGAGCTGATGAAGTCGTGCGCGCCGATGGCCTTCGCCGCCCGCTCGATCTCCTCGCGGGTGGCGTCGGGACGCCCGATGGCGATGTTCTCGGCGACCGTGCCGGAGAACAGGAACGCCTCCTGCGTCACCATCACCACCCCGCGCCGCAGCTCGGGCACGGCCAGCTCGCGCAGGTCGACGCCGTCCAGCAGGACCCGGCCGTCGGAGGGGTCGTAGAACCGGGCGAGCAGCTTGGCCAGCGTCGACTTGCCCGCGCCGGTCGAGCCGACGACCGCGACCGTCTGCCCGGCCGGGATCGTCAGGTCGAAGCGGGGCAGCACCTCGCCACCGGTGCGGTAGGCGAACCGGACGCCGTCGAAGACGACCTCGCGGCCGGGGTGCTCGCTCTCGAGCGCCGGGAGCTGCCGGGGTTCCCGGGGCTCGGGCACGGACGGCGTCTGGGCCAGCAGCCCGGCGATCTTCTCCAGGGAGGCCGCCGCCGACTGGTACGAGTTGAGGAACATGCCGAGCCGGTCGATCGGGTCGTACAGCCGCCGCAGGTACAGCACCGCGGCCGCCAGCACACCCAGGGCCAGCGTGCCGCCCGCGACCCGGTAGGCGCCCCACAGCACGATCCCCGCGACGGCGGTGTTGGCGACGAGGCGGGAGCCGACGACGTAACGGGCCATCTCCAGCAGCGCGTCGCCGTTCGTCCGCTCGTGCCGGGTGTTGAGTACGGCGAAGTCGGCGTCGTTGGCGGTCTCCCGCCGGAAGGCGCGCACCGGGCGGATGCCGTTCATCGTCTCGACGAACTTGACGATCACCGCGGCGATCGCGGTGGACCGCACGGTGTACACCCGCGCGGCACGCCGCCGGTAGAGCCGTACGAGGAGGTACAGCGGCACGAAGGAGGCCACGGCGACCGCACCCAGGCCGAGGTCCAGCCACAGCAGCATCGCCGAGATGTAGACGAACGACAGGATGACGGTGACGAGTTCCTGCAGACCCTCGTCGAGCAGCTCGCGCAGGGACTCCACGTCCGTCGTGGAGCGGGAGATGAGCCGGCCCGAGGTGTAGCGCTCGTGGAAGTCGATGCTCAGGGCCTGGGCATGGCGGAAGATACGGCCGCGCAGGTCGAGCAGCACGTCCTGGTTGACGCGGGCGGAGACCAGGATGAACCCGTACTGCAGGCCGCCGGAGGCCAGCGCGCACAGCAGATAGCCGACGGCGACGGCGGTCAGCGGGCCGAGGTCGTCGCGCCGGAACGCCGGTACGGCCGTGTCGATGGCGTACGCCACCAGCAGCGGGCCCGCCTGCACGGCCGCCTGCTGGAGCAGCAGCAGGAGGGTGGTCAGGGCGACGCGGGCCTTCAGGGGGGCGAGTAATGAGCGCAGGAGGGCCCCGGTGGCGCCCGGGGGAGTGGGCAGGACGTCGCGGTCGAAGGGGTCGCCCGGCTTGGCGGGGTCCTCGGCCGGCTGTTCCTTGCCCGGTGCGGTGGTGGTGGTCGCCGTCATCGGTCGGCCTCCTCGGTCCCGGCCATGAGGTGGGCGTACTCGGCGTTCGTGCGCAGCAGTTCGTGATGCGTGCCGACGGCGGCGATACGGCCGCCGGAGAGCAGGGCGACGCGGTCCGCGAGCAGCACGGTGGACGGGCGGTGGGCGACGATGAGGGCGGTGGTCTCGGCGAGCACGTCCCGCAGGGCGGCCTCGACGGCGGCCTCGGTGTGCACGTCCAGGGCGGACAGGGGGTCGTCCAGCACGAGGAACCTCGGCCGGCCGACCACGGCCCGCGCGAGCGCGAGGCGCTGGCGCTGGCCGCCGGAGAGACTGAGTCCCTGCTCGCCGACCTGTGTCTCGGTGCCGTGGGGCAGGGCGTGCGCGAAGCCGGCCTGCGCGACGGCGAGCGCCCGCTCCAACTCTGGCTGTCCCGCGCCGTCTCCGGCCCCCATGAGAACGTTGTCCGCGACGCTGGCCGAGAACAGGGTGGGTTCTTCGAAGGCGACGGCGACGAGTGAGCGCAGCTGTTCCCGTGACATGGCGGTGATGTCGGCGCCGTCCAGGGTGATCCGCCCGGACGTCACCTCGTGGAGCCGCGGGACGAGGGCGGTGAGGGTCGTCTTGCCGCTGCCGGTTGCGCCGACCAGGGCCATGGATTCGCCGGGGTGGATGTGGAGGTCTATGCGGTCGAGGATGGGTGGGGAGTCGGCGGGGGCGTCGGGGTAGCGGAACCGGACGTTGTGGAAACGGAGGCCGTCGTTGTCGGCTGCGGGCCGGTAGGGGCTGGTCGCGCCCCGCGGCGGAGCCGCATATCGATACAGCCCCGCGCCCCTTTGGGGCGCTCCCGTCTCCGGCGTTTGATCCATCACCTCGAAATACCGCTCAGTCGCCGTCGCTGCCTCCTGGCTCATGGCCAGCAGGAACCCGATCGAGTCCACAGGCCACCGAAGAGCCAGCGCCGTCGACAGAAACGCCACCAGCGTGCCCGCCGACAGCTCCCCGTCCGCCACCCGCACCGCACCCAGCACCAGCGCCGCCCCGATGGCAACCTCCGGCAGCGTCACGATGACGCCCCAGATGGTCGCCAGCAGCCGCGCCTTGCGCAGCTCCGTGCCCCGCAACGTCCGTGACAGCTCCCGGAACGCCCGGGCCTGACTGCGGTGCCGCCCGAACCCCTTGATGATCCGGATCCCGAGCACGCTCTCCTCGACGACCGTCGTCAGGTCGCCCACCTGGTCCTGCGCGCGGCGCGCCACCGTGGCGTACCGCTTCTCGAAGATCACGCAGGTGACGACCACGGGCACGGCCGGGATCAGGATCACCAGCCCCAGCGTCCAGTCCTGGAGCAGCATGATGATGACGCCGACGAGGATCGTCACACCGTTGACCAGCAGGAACGTCAGCGGAAAGGCGAGGAACATGCGCAGCAGCATCAGATCGGTCGTGCCCCGCGACAGCAACTGCCCCGACGCCCACCGGTCGTGGAACGCCACCGGCAGCCGCTGCAGATGCCGGTACAGATCCGCCCGCATCGCCGCCTCGACCCCCGCCAGCGGCCGCGCCACCAGCCACCGCCGCAGCCCGAACAGCAACGCCTCCCCGACCCCGAGCAGCAGCAGGAACAGCGCCCCGAGCCACACCCCGGCCGGATCCCGGTCGGCGACGGGCCCGTCCACCATCCACTTCAGGACGAGCGGAATGACCAGCGACAGACAGGAGGCGACGATCGCCACGAACGCGGCGGTGAACAACCGCGAACGCACCGGCCGCACATACGGCCACAGACGCAGCAGCGTACGCACGGCGGATCGGTCGGCCCTGTCCTCGGCGGTTGCACGTGTCGTCACCATCAGCAGCGAGCCTACGGATCGCCACTGACACTGCCCACCGAGTTTTGGCCGGTCCGCAATCGGCCGCTGGTCCTACGACCTGCGCGTTCGAGGGGTCGTACACAACGGGGATCGTCAGCCGTCCACCTTCAGCAACAGCACCGCCCGCGCCGGCACAGTGATCGCCGCCCCCGCTCGGTGCTCCACGCCCGGCGCCTCCCCCTGCTCCTCCCGCGACGTGTCGACGACCACCTCGTACCGCTCCGCCCACGGCGGCCCCGGCAGCACGAAGCTCACCGGCTCGTCCCCGGCGTGCAGCACGGCAAGAAAGCTGTCGTCGAGGATCGGCGCCCCGCGCTCGTCCCGGCCCGGGATGTCCCGCCCGGACAGGTACATGCCGAGCGTGGCGGCGGGCGCGTACCAGTCCCGTTCCGTCATCTCCGTGCCCCGCGCGGTGAACCAGGCCAGGTCCCGCAGCCCGTCGGCCGAGTGCGCCCGCCCGGAGAAGAAGGCACGGCGGCGCAGTACGGGGTGCCGGTGCCGCAGCTCGATCAGCCGGGACGTCAGGTCGAACAGCGCCTTCCAGCCGGGCTCATCCAGCAGCCCCCAGTCCAGCCAGCTGATCTCGTTGTCCTGGCAGTACGCGTTGTTGTTGCCGCGCTGCGTCCGCCCCAGCTCGTCGCCCGCGACCAGCATCGGCACGCCCGTCGACAGCAACAGCGTGGTCAGCAGGTTCCGCAACTGACGGCGCCTGAGCGCCCGTACGCCCTCGTCGTCCGTCTCTCCCTCGGCGCCGCAGTTCCACGACCGGTTGTCGTTCGAGCCGTCCCGGTTGCCCTCCCCGTTCGCCTCGTTGTGCTTGCGCTCGTACGACACCAGGTCCCGCAGCGTGAAACCGTCGTGCGCGGTCACGAAGTTGACCGAGGCGTACGGCCGGCGGCCACCCCACGCGTACAGGTCGCTGGACCCCGACAGCCGGTACCCCAGATCCCGGACATCCGGCAGCGCACCACGCCAGTAGTCCCGTATGGCGTTGCGGTAGCGGTCGTTCCACTCCGTCCACAGTGGCGGGAAGGCACCCACCTGATAGCCGCCCGACCCCACGTCCCACGGCTCGGCGATCAGCTTCACCCGCCGCAGCACCGGATCCTGCGCGATGACGGCGAGGAACGGCGACAGCATGTCGACGTCGTGCATGGAGCGGGCCAGCGCCGCCGCCAGGTCGAAGCGGAAGCCGTCCACGCCCATCTCCGTCACCCAGTAGCGCAGCGAGTCGGTGATGAGCCGCAGGACGTGCGGCTGGACGACGTGCAGCGTGTTCCCGCAGCCCGTGTAGTCCGCGTACCGGCGTGCGTCCGGCTGCAACCGGTAGTACCCCCGGTTGTCGATGCCCTTCAACGACAGCGTCGGACCCAGCTCGCCCGCCTCGGCCGTGTGGTTGTAGACGACGTCGAGGATGACCTCGATCCCGGCCGCGTGCAGAGCGTGGACCATGCGCTTGAACTCGCCGACCTGCTGACCGGTCGTACCGGAGGCGGCGTAGGCGGCGTGCGGGGCGAAGTAGCCGATGGAGTTGTAGCCCCAGTAGTTGCGCAGGCCCTTGCGCAGCAGATGGTCCTCGTGCGCGAACTGATGGACCGGGAGCAGCTCCACGGCCGTCACGCCCAGCTTCACCAGGTGCTCGATTGCGGCCGGGTGCGCCAGACCGGCGTACGTCCCCCGCAGCTCCTCCGGGATCCCCGGGTGCAGCTTCGTGAAGCCCCGTACATGCACCTCGTAGATCACCGAGTCGGCCCACGGCGTCTTCGGCCGGCGGTCGTCCATCCACTCGTCCTCCGGGGCGTCGTCGTGGACGACCACACCCTTCGGGACGTACGGCGCCGAGTCCCGGTCGTCGCGCACGGTGTCCGCGACATGCTGCTGGGGCCAGTCGCGGACATGGCCGTACACCTCCGGCGGCAGACTGAAGTCGCCGTCCACCGCGCGCGCGTACGGGTCGAGGAGCAGCTTTGCCGGGTTCCAGCGGCCGCCGGTCCACGGGTCCCAGCGGCCGTGCACCCGGTAGCCGTAGCGCTGACCCGGCATCACCCCCGGCACGAACCCGTGCCAGATCTCGTGCGTCAGTTCGGTCAGCTTGGCCCGCGTCTCCTTGCCCTGCTCGTCGAAGAGACACAGCTCGACGGCTTCCGCTCCCCCCGCCCACAGCGCGAAGTTGGTGCCCTCCACCCCCTCCGGGCCGACCCGGAAACGGGCGCCGAGCGGCACGGGCGCGCCCGGCCACACGGGCACACCGGGGGCCTTGCGCCGCGCGCCGTTCACGACGGCGTTCGGGCGCCCCTCCTCAGCGGCGACCGCGGCGGCCACCGCCTCCTGCTCGGCTGCGCTCGACACCTGTCGGCCTCCCACGGCTCAGGGACCACGTGATGTGAAAGGGGGGCACACGGTCGTCCCTGGCCGCGGCTCCCCGTCGCGTCGTCCTCCCTGATGTTCTGCCCACCCCATGGCTCGCACTCACGTTTCCCCAGACCCACCCCGGTCGTTGGGGTCTTCGTGAGGCACGTACAAGGGCGCGCGCGGCGCGCGGGGGCCGTGTTGGCCGCCGTACTGACATGGGCAGGACTGCTGGCCGGGGCGGCCGGCTGCACTTCGGACGGCGCCGGCATCGACCGGATGCTGGGCAAAGGGCCGGCCCCCGAGGACGTCATCCGGGTCACTCCCGACGACGGCACCAAGGGCGCACGCCCCGACGACAGGCTGCTCGTGCGCGTGCTCAGCGGGCGCCTGGAGTCGGTGAAGGTCGTCAAGTCCCAGGACGCGGAGGAATCCCCGGTCCCCGGGCACATCTCCGAGGACGGCCTGCGCTGGGAGCCCGACGACCCAGGGCTCGCGCTGGCCGCCCGGTACACGGTCGACGCGGTGGCCCTCGACGGCCACGGGCGCCGCAGCGCACGGCACACGACCTTCACCACGTACGTCCCCGACAAGCGGTTCATCGGATACGTCACCCCGGAGCACCGCTCCACCGTCGGCACCGGAATGATCGTCTCCCTGGAGTTCAACCGGGAGATCGAGCACCGCGCCGCCGTCGAACGCGCCGTCCAGGTCACCGCCGAACCGGCCGTGGAGATCCGCCCGCACTGGTTCGGCCGCTCCCGCCTCGACTTCCGCCCCCGGCACTACTGGAAGCCCGGCACCCGGGTCACCGTCGCGCTGCGCCTGCGGGACCTCGAAGGGGCGCCGGGGGTGTACGGGTTGCAGGACAAGACGTTCTCCTTCACCGTCGGCCGCCACCAGGTCTCCCTCGTCGACGCGGCCAGGCACACCATGCAGGTCCGGCGCGACGGCGAACTGCTCGCCACCGTGCCGATCACCGCCGGAGCCCCGAAGATGACCACCTACAACGGCAAGATGGTCGTCTCCGAGATGCTCGAACTGACCCGGATGAACGGCGCCACGGTCGGGTTCAAGAAGAAGGACGGCAAGGGCGAGTACGACATCCCCGACGTCCCGCACGCCATGCGCCTCACCGACTCCGGCACCTTCCTGCACGGCAACTACTGGGCGGACACCGACATCTTCGGACACAGCAACGTCAGCCACGGCTGCGTGGGGCTCAGGGACGTCAAGGGCGGCGGCTCCGAGACGCCCGCGGGCTGGTTCTTCGACCGCAGCCTGATCGGGGACGTCGTCGAGGTCGTCCGCAGCAACGACAAAAAGGTCGCCCCCGACAATGGCCTCGGAGGATGGAATATGGGCTGGAAGGAGTGGAAGGCGGGGAGTGCGGTGAAATAACTGGACAGGGTGGTGAGTTACCGGGCAGAGAGGTGACTTGCCGGACAGGAGGGTGACTTGCCGGACAGGGGGGTCAGTCACCCGATCAACCGGCTATCTGTCGATGTTGGAACGGAACGGTGACAATCGCGCGGGCCGACGCCCGTGACCTTGTGGTTAATATGCGCCGGTGCGCGCGGTGAACGCGCGGGGGAGCGGGTCCGACCAGGCCGACGGGGGCCGGGACCCGGGGAGGGGAGAACAACTTGAACGTGCGGCCGATATCGGGGGCGTCGGTTGACGCGCGGGGACGTAGGCGCAAGGGGCTGGCGGCACTGGCCGCCGTCCTGCTGCTCGGCGTCGCCGCGTGCGGCGGGGGCGGCGGAGCGGGCTCGGGGGCCGGCGACGGGAAGGGCGACGACTCGTCCACCGCGGAGGCCAAGAGGTCGCGGGCCGTCGTGACCATAGCCCCGGGGGACGGCGCCAAGGCCGTCGAGACCAGCGGTGCGCTGAAGGTCACCGCGGCCAAGGGCAAACTGACGGCCGTCGAGGTCAAGGACACCAAGGGCAAGGCGATAGCCGGGAAGATATCCGGTGACGGTGCCACCTGGACGCCGTCCACGCATCTCGCCGCCGCCACGAAGTACACCGTGCACGCGGTCGCGAAGGACTCCGACGGGATGGAGGCCACCAAGGAGTCCGACTTCACCACCCTGACCCCGAAGAACACCTTCATCGGCAACTTCAGGCCCGAGGACGGCTCCAAGGTCGGCGTCGGAATGCCGTTCTCGATCCGCTTCACCCGGGGCATCACCCACCCCGAGGATGTCGAGAAGGCGATCACCATCAAGACCGAGCCGGCCGTCGAGGTCGCGGGCCACTGGTTCGGCAACGACCGCCTCGACTTCCGTCCCGAGAAATACTGGAAGGAAGGCACCAAGGTCACCGTCGCCCTCAACCTCGACGGCGTCGAGGGCCGCCCCGGCGTCTACGGCGAGCAGACCAAGACCGTCTCCTTCACCATCGGCCGCAACCAGGTCTCGGTCGTCGACGTGAAGACCAAGAAGATGAAGGTCATGCAGGACGGCAAGGTCGTCAAGACCCTCCCCGTCACCACCGGCAAGCCCGGGTACGACACCTGGAACGGCCAGATGGTCATGACCGAGAAGTTCGTCGAGACCCGCATGAACGGCGACACGGTCGGCTACGACGGCGAGTACGACATCGAGGACGTCCCGCACGCCATCCGCCTCACCGACTCCGGCACCTTCATCCACGGCAACTACTGGGGCGGCGGCGCCTTCGGCAACTACAACGCCAGCCACGGCTGCGTCGGCCTGCGCGACGTCAAGGGCGCGTGGGACGGCGGTACGCCGGCCGCGTGGTTCTTCAACCACTCGCTGATCGGTGAC
Source organism: Streptomyces sp. NPDC107522 (assembly GCF_055657525.1). Classification (NCBI taxonomy): domain Bacteria; kingdom Bacillati; phylum Actinomycetota; class Actinomycetes; order Kitasatosporales; family Streptomycetaceae; genus Streptomyces; species Streptomyces sp. NPDC107522. The sequence goes on from NZ_JBVKAU010000032.1 coordinate 24,712, forward strand.
GTGGTGGTCGTGAAGAACTCCAACGACGCGACGGTGGCTCCTGAGAACGGGTTGAACGGGTGGAACATGTCGTGGGAGAAGTGGAAGGCGTAGCGCCTCTCTGACGGCGTACGGCCCCGACGTCGACGTACGGCCCCGGTGCACGGCCTCGATGTGAGGTACGGCACCGGGGCCGCACCCGTTAGTCCCCGTTAACCTGCTCGCATGACCGTGAATCTCGAAGTCGCCGAAGGCGTCGGCACCCTTCGCCTCGACCGCCCGCCCATGAACGCGCTGGACGTCGCCACGCAGGACAGGCTCAAGGAGCTCGCCGAGGAGGCGGGCCGTCGTGATGACGTACGGGCCGTGGTGATCTACGGCGGGGAGAAGGTGTTCGCGGCCGGCGCGGACATCAAGGAGATGCAGGCCATGGACCACACGGCGATGGTCCTGCGCGCCCGGGCCCTGCAGGAGTCGTTCACGGCGGTGGCCCGGATCCCCAAGCCGGTGGTGGCGGCGGTGACGGGCTACGCGCTCGGCGGCGGCTGCGAGTTGGCGCTGTGCGCGGACTACCGGATCGCCGCGGACAACGCCAAGCTGGGCCAGCCGGAGATCCTGCTCGGTCTGATCCCGGGCGCGGGCGGCACCCAGCGGCTGGCCCGCCTGGTCGGACCGTCGAAGGCGAAGGACCTGATCTTCACCGGCCGTATGGTGAAGGCGGACGAGGCACGCGAGTTGGGCCTGGTGGACCGCGTCGTGGCGCCGGACCAGGTCTACGCCGAGGCGCACGCCTGGGCGGCGAAGCTGGCGCAGGGCCCGGCGATCGCGCTCCGCGCGGCGAAGGAGTCGATCGACACGGGTCTGGAGACGGACATCGAGACGGGCCTCGCGGTGGAACGGAACTGGTTCGCAGGGCTGTTCGCGACGGAGGACCGGGAGCGGGGGATGCGGAGCTTCGTGGAGGAGGGACCGGGCAAGGCGAAGTTCCTCTGAGTTTTGGCAAGGACCTCTGAGGCCTGCCGAGACACGGCAAACTCCGACCTGAAAGTCCCTCAACTCACTTGCAATTGACGGGGTGTCTGATCCGGGTCCCTCGATGGGGCGGTTTATGGCAGCCTTAAGGCAACCTTAAGCGTGCCTTGTCGAGGGAGCCCGTCGATTGCCGCCGGTGGACCCTTCGTCGCAGGTGGGGCGGGCTGTGGGTGACTCCGAACTGCCGCTGTCATATGCCCCCGGAGCCCCCCGGAATGGGGTATTCCGGGGGATGTATTCCTCGGGAACGGCCCCGAGGGGCGCTGTCGGCGGCCATGATGGGGGCATGGCGGGGCTGGAGGGTGTCGAACAGCCGCGGGGACACGGCCGTGCGATTGCGGCGCGCTGGTCGCCGGGGGTCGAGGACGAAGCTGCTTCAAAGGCGCTGGAGTTGTTCGGCAATCCGACGGAGGCGGAGGTTCCGCTCCCGTCCCGCCCCGAGTCCGCCGCCACCGCACGCCGGCTGGCCCAGGTCGTGGTTCTGCGCCAATGGGGACTGACCCCCAAGATGACGGAGGACGCGGTCTTACTCGTCTCGGAACTGGTCGGCAACGCCGTACGCCACACCGGCGCCCGCGTCTTCGGCCTCCGCATGCGCCGCCGACGAGGCTGGATCCGCATCGAGGTCCGCGACCCGTCCCGGGGGTTGCCCTGCCTGATGCCGGTCCAGGAGCTGGACGTCAGCGGCCGGGGCCTGTTCCTGGTGGACAAACTCTCCGACCGCTGGGGCGTGGACCTGCTGCCGCGGGGAAAGACGACGTGGTTCGAGATGAGAGTGGCCGACCGCTGAGGCTGCTGCCTCTCAAGAGCCTGCTCCGTGTGCAGCCCGGCCGGCCCGGAGCCGTTGTTGGCCGCGACCCGTTTCACACGGGAGGTCGGGTCCGAGAGCACCAGGCCACTCAGCCCCTCCAGGCCGGTCCGCATCTCTCGGCAGCGGCAGGCCCGGCATCGGCGCTTGAGGGCGAGGTCGAGGCCGCATGCTCCCCACCCACCCGTACAGGCCGCACCTCTCGGCGCTGGCCGACTTCTTTCAGCCGGTCCGGCGTTCGAGGTCAAGCCCACCGCCGTCCCGAGCCCCCACCCGCCCGCAGGGGGCGGCCACCTCTCGACGTCGGCTCGCCTCTTCCAGCCGGTCCGGCGTTCGAGGTCAAGCCCACCGCCGTCCCGAGCCCCCACCCACCCCAGGGGGCGGCCACCTCTCGACGTCGGCTCGCCTCTTCCAGCCGGTCCGGCGTTCGAGGTCAAGCCCACCGCCGTCCCGAGCCCCCACCCACCCCAGGGGGCGGCCACCTCTCGACGTCGTCCCGCATCTCTCAGCCCGTCCGGCGTTTGAGGACAAGGCCCCTTCAGGGCCGAAGCGGGGGTCTGGGGGCCGCAGGCCCCCAGGGATCGGGGTCGAAGGGGCGGAGCCCCTAGGGGATGGGACGGGTAGGGGCGGCGGGGGCGAAGAACGCTGGTGAGGGCGACCCGGACGAGCCGCTTATCGGGTGAATCATGCGTTTTTCCACGCAATCCTCATTAAATAGTCCGGTGACCTTGACCTGCCGCCCAGCCGCCCTCCCCGCCGCACGGAAGAACTGCCGATGAACCGAATCCACCGCACCCTCCTCCCCGGCCTAGGCCTCCTCGCGCTCGTCGCCTGCGGCACGGAGTCCGCCAAGGACAGGAACAGCGCGGCCGTCGAGTCCCACGGCGGCACCCAGGCCGCCATCCCCGCCCCACCCAAGAAGAAGCCCCTCGACGGCCTCCCCGGCATGCCCCCCGTCCTCGACCCGAATGACGTCTACGCCGCCGACCGCCCGGGCAAGCTCTCCCCGGTCGTCAAGGACTTCCCGTCCCGCGTCTACGTCCCCAACACCGAGTCGGACACCGTCTCCGTCATCGACCCGAAGACGTACGAGATCATCGAGACCATCCCCGTAGGGCGCCAGCCCCAGCACGTCGTCCCGTCCTGGGACCTCAAGACCCTCTGGGTCAACAACAACCGCGGCCACACCCTCACCCCCATCGACCCGAAGACAGGCAAGGCGGGCAAGCCGGTCGAGGTGCACGACCCCTACAACCTCTACTTCACCCCCAACGGCAAGTACGCCGTCGTCATGGCCTCCCTCGACCGCGAACTCGTCTTCCGCGACCCCCACACCATGAAGCGGCTCAAGACCGAGCCGGTCAGCTGCTACGGCGTCAACCACGCCGACTTCTCCCTCGACGGCCGCTACTTCATCGTCTCCTGCGAGTTCAGCGGAGAGCTGCTGAAGGTGGACACGGAGCGCATGAAGGTCGTCGGGCAGCAGAAACTCCCCTTCGAGGGCGCGATGCCGCAGGACGTGAAGGTCTCGCCGGACGGCAAGCGGTTCTACATCGCCGACATGATGGCCCACGGCATGTGGGTCCTGGACGGCGACAGGTTCACCGAGCCCACCCTCCTGCGCACCGGCAAGGGCTGTCACGGCCTCTACGTGAGCCGCGACTCCCGCGAGATGTACGTCTCCAACCGCGGCGAAGGCAGCGTCTCCGTCTTCGACTTCCGGAAGAACAGGCTCACCAAGAAGTGGCACCTCCCCGACGGCGGCAGCCCCGACATGGGCGGCGTCTCCGCCGACGGCAAGGTGCTGTGGCTGTCGGGCCGTTACGACGCCGAGGTGTACGCCATCGACACCCGCACCGGCGAACAGCTCGCCCGCATCCCCGTCGGCAGCGGCCCGCACGGCCTCGCCGTCTACCCGCAGCCGGGCCGCTACTCCCTGGGCCACACGGGCATCTTCCGCTAGCCGAGCGCCAGTTGACCCACAGCTGACCGGCAGTCAGTGGACACGCCGCCGTACGAGTGACGCTCCACATCCCGCCACCGAGGGCCCGGGATCGTACTCCCATGATCACAACTCGCCTGCGGCGGCGGGCCGCTGCCGCCGTCCTGTCCCTGTCGGCCGTCCTCGCGACCACCGCCGCCACGGCTCCCGAGACCGCCCGCACCTCGACGACCGCGCTCCCCACCTCGGCTGCCGCGACCGTCGCGAAGTCCGCCGCCCCCGCCCCGGCCGCCTGTCCCGTCCAGTACGACGACAAGATCAAGGCGGCCGCCGACCGTCGCGTCGACGTCGACCGCATCAGCCCCGACCCGGCGTGGCGCACCACCTGCGGCACGCTCTACCGGGCTGACGGCCGCGGCCCGGAGGTCGTCTTCCAGGAGGGCTTCAAGCCCAAGGACGTGGTGAACGGCCAGTACGACCTGGAGCAGTACGTCCTGGTCAACCAGCCCTCCCCGTACGTGTCCACGACGTACGACCACGACCTGTACAAGAAGTGGTGGAAGTCGGGCTGGAACTACTACATCGACGCCCCCGGCGGCATCGACGTCAACCAGACCATCGGCGACACCCACCAATGGGCCGACCAGGTGGAGGTCGCCTTCCCGGGCGGCATTGCCCGCAAGTACATCATCGGCGTCTGCCCGGTGAACAAGACGACCAAGGTCGAGATCATGAGCGGCTGCCAGAGCAACCCGCACTACGAGGCCTGGCACTGACATCCTGCCGGAGCTGCCTGTTGAGTCTCCACCCACTGGAGAGCCCACACTCGCGGGCATGACCGAAGACAGCACCGGACTCCTCACCATCGGCGAGCTGGCCCGGGCCACCGGACTGACCGTCCGGACCATCCGCTACTGGTCCGACGAGGGCGTCCTGCACCCGGTGACCCGGTCGTCCGGCGGCTACCGCCTCTACGACGCCGGGTCCGTCGCCCGCCTGGAGCTGATCCGCACCCTGCGCGAGCTGGGCCTGGGCCTGGACGACGTACAGAAGGTCGTCAGCGGTGAGAAGGACGTGGCGTCGGTCGCGGCCACGCACGTCGCCGCGCTGGACGCCCAGATCCGGTCGCTGAAGGTGACGCGTGCGGTGCTGTCGACCGTGGCGAGGCGGGGGTCGACCGCGCAGGAGATGACCCTGATGAACAAACTGGCGCGGCTCTCGGCGGCCGAGCGGCAACGGATCATGGAGGAGTTCGTGGAGGAGGCCTTGCACGGCCTCGACACGGTCGACCCCGAGATCCAGGAGCGGATGCGGCGCACCGCCGTCGACCTGGCGGAGAATCCGACGCCCGAGCAGGTCGACGCCTGGGTGGAGCTGGCCGAGATGCTGCAGGACCCGCAGTTCCGGGCGCAGATGCGGCGGGCGGTGGAGTTCAACGCCGCCGACCGGGGGCCGGCGCCGCCGCGGGGGCAGTCCCTGTGGTTCGCGCGGCGCCTGGTGGAGCTGGCGCGCCCGGTCCGCGAGCGCGGCACCGACCCCGCGGCGCCCGAGGCCGAGGAGGTACTGCGGGAACTGTTCGGGGACGCCGACCGGACCGCCGTACTGGAACGCATGACGGCCGGCTTCGACGAGCGGGTCGCCCGCTACCGCGAACTGCTCGCCATCGTGAACCGGCAGCCCGGCCCCCCGCACGCCGAGGACTTCGCCTGGGTGGTCGCCGCGTTGCGGGCGCGCGTGGGCGGTTAATCTGACCTGCGGCAGTAAGCCAGCCAGACATGACAAACGTATGAAAAGGGGCGGACCGGTGGCGCACATCGACATCGAGGAAGCACGCAAGCAGTTCGAGCGCATCGATGCGGACGGGGACGGTGCCATCACGGCCGCCGAGTTCAAGACCGCCCTGGCCCAGGAGGGCGACTGGAACGTGACCGAGTCGGTCGCCCAGGCGATCATCAACAGCCGCGACCTGGACGGCGACAAGCTCCTGTCGTTCGACGAGTTCTGGACCTTCCTGAACAAGTGAGGCACAGAAAAGGGGCGCCCGTTCCGACGTGACCGGGCGCCCCTTCGTCATGTCCGACGCCGGATCCGTACGCTCCAGCGTCCGTCGTCGTGCCGGTCCAGCAGCAGCGGTACGTCGAAGCACTTGCCGACCCGGTCACCGGTGAGGACCTCGCCCACGGGGCCCTGGGCGAGCACGCGGCCGTCGCGCAGCAGCAGGGCGTGTGTGGTGCCGGGCGGCAGTTCCTCCAGATGGTGCGTGACCAGGACGGTCGCGAGCTGCTGGTGGTCCCGGCGCAGTTCGTCCAGCGCGCCGATCAGCTGCTCCCGGCCCGGCAGGTCCAGGCCGGTGGCCGGCTCGTCCAGCAGCAGGAGCCTTGGCTCCGGCATGAGCGCCCGGGCGATCAGCGTGCGGGCCCGCTGCCCCTGCGAGAGCGTGGGCCAGCGAGACTCCCCGTGCTCGGCCAGACCCAGCGTCCGCACGAGCCGCTCGGCGCGTTCCTGCTGCTCCGGTGCCGGACGCCATCGGGGGAGTGGCTCGACGGAGTTGGTCAGCCCCGTCAGCACCACGTCCCGCACCCGCAGCGGCGACCGGAGCGGATGACGAGGGTCGACGTGGCCGACGTATGCGCGCAGCTCCCGCAGATCGACCCGGCCGAGCCGGCGGCCGAGCACCTCCACGGTGCCCCGGGTCGGGTGGACGAGCGCGCCGAGCAGGCTGAGCAGCGTGGACTTGCCCGCGCCGTTCGCGCCGAGCAGCGCCCAGTGCTCGCCCGCCCGCACGGTGAGGGACACCTCCTGGAGGATCGGCCGCCCGTCCCGGACGACGTGGACGTCCTCGGCGCGCAGTACCTCCGTCACCGCAGGGCCCGGTTCAGAGCGGACAGCACCGCCGCCACCGACGCCGTGAGGGAGGACGCGTCCCGGCCGGCTCCCCAGGCCGTCGTGCCGTTCACGCGGCACTCGGCGAAGGCGATCGCCTCCCCGTCGGCGGTGTGCTCGGCGAAGTCCAGGACGTCGACCTGGTGTCCGGCGCCGGCGAGCGCGTCGACGAAGGCGGACAGGGGGCCCGTACCGGTGCCCTCGTGGTCGTCGACGCGGTCGCCGGACTGGAGGGTGCAGACGAAGCGGTGGACGCCGGGCGCCTCCTGGTGGGTGGACCAGGCGTGCAGCCGTACGTCGCCCTGCGCCAGGTACGTCGCCGCGAACAGCTCGTACAGCTCCTTCGGCGTCGCCTCCCGGCCGCTGTCGTCCGTCGCCTCCTGCACGATCCGCGAGAAGTCGGGCCGCATCCGAGCCGGCAGGTCGATGCCGTGGCAGGTGCGCAGCAGGTACGTCACCCCGCCCTTGCCCGACTGCGAGTTGACGCGGATCACGGCCTCGTAGGACCGGCCGACATCGGCCGGGTCGATCGGCAGATACGGCACTTCCCACGGCGCCCGCTCCGCAGCCACCCCCGCCTCCGCGGTCACGCGCGCGTGATGGGCGAGCCCCTTGCTGATCGCGTCCTGATGGGTGCCGGAGAAGGCCGTGTACACGAGGTCGCCGGCGTACGGGTGGCGCGGATGCACGGGCAGCCGGTTGCAGTGCTCGACCGTGTCCCTGACGGCGTCGATGTCGCTGAAGTCGACCATGGGGTCGACCCCTTGGGCGTACAGATTGAGCGCGAGCGTCACCAGGTCGACGTTGCCGGTGCGCTCCCCGTTGCCGAACAGACAGCCCTCGACCCTCCCCCAGAGGGGGCACCCCCGGGCACCGGCCAGGACGGCGAGCTCGGCGCAGGCGACGCCGGTGCCGCGGTCGTTGTGCGGGTGGACGGAGAGGACGACCGAGTCCCTGCGGCCGAGATTACGGTGCATGTACTCGATCTGGTCGGCGTAGACGTTCGGCGTCGCGATCTCGACCGTCGCCGGCAGGTTGTGGGTGACCGGACGGTCGGGGCTCGCGTCCCACAACTCGGTGAGCCCGTCGCAGAGTTCGAGGACGAAGTCGGGCTCGGTGAGGTTGAAGGTCTCGGGCGAGAACTGGAAGCGGACGTTCTCGTCGCCCTCGGCTCGCCGCGCCATGTGCTCGGCTGCCTCCCGCACGGTCCGCCACACCTCCTCCCGGCCCCGGCCCAGGACGACGTCCCGCCACACCGTTGAGGTCGCGACGTACAGGTGCACGACGGCCCGCGGCAGCCCGGCGATCGAGTCAAACGTCCGGTCGATCAGGTCCCGGCGGGCCGGGGTGAAGACGACGGGCGTCACGTCGTCGGGCACGGCGTCGCCGGTCACCAGGCTCCGTACGAAGTCGAAGTCGGTACGGCTCGCAGCCGGATAGCCGACCTCGATCTCCTTGAAACCGGTCCCGACCAGCAGATCGAAGAAGCGGCGCTTGCGCGGGGTGTCCATCGGCTCGGCGAGTGCCTGGTTGCCGTCGCGCAGGTCCACGGGGACCCAGAGGGGAGCGCGCTCGATGCGGGCGGAGGGCCAACTGTGGTCACTGACAGGTACGTTCACACGCTCGTGGTAGGGGCGGTAGCGATGGTGGGGCATGCCACCCGTTCGCTGGCGATTCCAGTGGGTCTTCATCTGCGGTCGCTGCCTTCGTCTGGGCCGGACGGTGACCGGCAGCACGGCGTCCCGCGGCGGGGCGCCGGTCGCGTCAAACCCCGCCGCGGCAGCCGAGGAGAAGGAGACCGCGAAGCGTCATGCCGGTACGCTAACCACTGCTCAGGTCCTCAGACAAGTGAAACCCGCGAACTCCTCAGACAAGTGACCCCGAGCCTCTCGGGCAAGTGAAGTCCCCGTCCGCTCCGACAAGTTGGTGAACCGCCGATGGCACTACCCGGCCCGCTCCGCCCCAGCCCCCTGGTCGAACAGGCCGCCGAACGGCTGCGCGAGCAGATCGCCGGCGGCCACTGGCCCGTCGGCACCAAACTCCCCGGCGAGACCACGCTGGCCAAGGAACTCGGCGTCGGCCGCTCCACCGTCCGCGAGGCACTGCGCGCCCTGGCGGGAGCCGGCCTCGTCCAACCGCGCCAGGGCGCCGGCGTCTTCGTCATCGCCACCGAGCCCGTCGAGGACTGGCCCACGCGGTTGCGCAGGGCCGCGATCAACGACGTCTACGAGGTCCGCATGGCCGTCGAGGTCCACGCGGCCCGCCTGGCCGCCCGGCGCCGCACGCCCGGGGACGTCACGGCCATGGAGGCCGCACTGGAGGGCCGCCGGGCCGCGTCCGCGGGCGACGACGTGACCTTCGTCGACGCCGACATCGCCTTCCATGCGGCCGTGGTCGCCGCCGCCCACAATCCCGTACTCGCGGACCTGTTCACCGAGTTCACCCCGGTCCTGCGGGAGGGCCTCGTCGAACTCCTGGCCCTGACCGGCCTGCGTGCCCATGACCCCAACACGGCCGACGCGGCCCATGCGGCGCTCGTGCGCGCGGTCGCGGACGGGGACGCGGAAGCGGCGGCGGAGGTGCTGCGCCTGGAGTTGCAGGATCCGTTCGAGAGCTAGGCGGGGGGTTGGGCCAGGGCTGAACGACCTCTTCGGGGGCTAGACGATCTCGAGGGGCAGGTGGGGCCCGTCCGGCAGCTCCACCGCCACCGCGTCCCCGGGGCGCACGACACCACCCGCGACCACCACGCTCATGATCCCCGCCTTGAACCGCACGCCCCCGTCGTCGTCCCGCCCGACGACCTGCTTGAGCAGCCCCTTCTGGAACCCCTCGATCTGCGCACACGGATTCCGCAGCCCGGTCACCTCCACGACGGCCTCGTCCCCGAGCCGCAGCCGGGTCCCCTGCGGCAGGCCGAGCAGATCGATCCCGCGCGTCGTGACGTTCTCCCCGAGCTCCCCACTGGCCACCTCGAAGCCGGCCGCCCGCACCTCGTCGAACAACTCCTCGTGCATGAAATGCACTTGCCGCAGATTGGGCTGCGAAGGATCCCGCTGCACCCGAAACCGATGCTTCACGGTCACCCCCGCATGCACATCCCCCTCCACTCCCAGCCCCGCGATCAGCGTGATGCTGTCGCGGTTGGGCTTGGTGAAGGAGTACGTGCTGTTGCTGCTGACCGCAGCGACGGTCCCACCCATACCGAGAAGCTCCCCTCGTGTGTACGGCGCTTGCTTCGCCGCAGGTCGGAAGCCTAGGCGTTCTCGGCCCATTCACGCAGGGCGGCCTTGCTCGGGAAGTCTGCGACGTTCTTGTCGATCGGGTTGCTGGTGTACTGGTGGAAGCGCCACTTGGCCTTGATGCGGGGCTTGCCCGCGGTGACGTAGTCGGCGATCCAGAGGCCGTCGCCGGCGTAGGACGTTGTGTCCACATTGAGCCAATAGTCACGGTTGCAGTACAAGACGACCGGATTGCTCGGCCGCTTCTCCTTCACCTTCCGGATGAAGAGGTCCTTCTCCGCGTTGCTCGCATGCGTCCCCGCGCTCGTCGTCTCCCAGTCGACGGCAAGGATGTCGCCCGCTCTCTCGGGGGCCTTGCTGAGGAAGTAGTCCGCCTGGGCCGAGAGGTTGCCGGGCCACAGGAAGTGGTAGAAGCCGACGACGAGGCCGGCGTCGCGGGCGCGCTTGGTCTGGGCGGTGAGTTTGGGGTTGACGTAGGAGCGGCCCTCCGTCGCCTTGATGAAGACGAAGGAGATGCCGTCCGTGTCGTAGGTCGACGACTGGTACGCGCTTACGTCGATGCCGCGCAGCATGAGGGGACTCCCTGAAACGCTGGTGGGGGGACAGGAGTTGGAATGGGTGTATGCCCCACCGTGGCACGGCTGACGCGTCCGTGACGTGGAATTGTCAACATTCGATGATGTTGACCGCCAGCCCGCCCCGCGCCGTCTCCTTGTACTTCACGCTCATGTCGGCGCCGGTGTCCTTCATCGTCTTGATGACCTTGTCCAGGGACACCTTGTGCGAGCCGTCCCCCCGCATCGCCATCTTCGCCGCCGTGACCGCCTTCACCGCGGCCATGCCGTTGCGCTCGATGCACGGGATCTGGACCAGGCCGCCGACCGGGTCGCAGGTGAGGCCGAGGTTGTGCTCCATGCCGATCTCGGCGGCGTTCTCGACCTGCTCGGGCGAGCCGCCGAGCACCTCCGCCAGCGCGCCCGCCGCCATGGAGCAGGCGGAGCCGACCTCACCCTGGCAGCCGACCTCGGCGCCGGAGATGGACGCGTTCTCCTTGAAGAGCATCCCGATCGCACCCGCGGCCAGCAGGAAGCGGACCACTCCGTCCTCGTCCGCGCCCGGCACGAAGTTGATGTAGTAGTGCAGGACGGCGGGGATGATGCCCGCCGCGCCGTTCGTCGGGGCCGTCACCACCCGGCCGCCCGCCGCGTTCTCCTCGTTCACCGCCATCGCGTAGAGCGTGATCCACTCCATCGCGTGGGCCAGGGCATCGCCCTCCGCCCGGAGTTGGCGGGCGGAGACCGCGGCACGGCGGCGGACCCTGAGGCCGCCCGGCAGGATGCCCTCCTTCGACATCCCGCGCGACACGCACTCCCGCATCACCTGCCAGATCTCCAGCAGTCCCGCGCGGATCTCCTCCTCCGTGCGCCAGGCCCGCTCGTTCTCCAGCATCAGCGAGGAGATCGACAGGCCGGTCTCCTTCGTCAGGCGCAGCAGCTCGTCGCCCGTGCGGAAGGGGTATTTCAGCACCGTGTCGTCGAGCTTGATCCGGTCCGCGCCGACCGCGTCCTCGTCGACGACGAAGCCGCCACCCACCGAGTAGTACGTCTTCGACAGCAGCTCGGCACCGGAAGCGTCGAATGCCCACAGCGTCATGCCGTTCGCGTGGTACGGGAGGGCCTTGCGGCGGTGCAGGACCATGTCGTCGTCGAAGGCGAACGGGATCTCGTGCTCGCCGAGCAGCCGGATCCGGCCCGCGGCCTTGATGTCCTCCACCCGCTGGTCCGCCGTCTCCACGTTCACCGTCCGCGGCGAGGCGCCCTCGAGGCCGAGCAGCACCGCCTTGGGTGTGCCGTGGCCGTGGCCGGTCGCGCCGAGCGAGCCGTACAGCTCGGAGCGGACGGACGCCACGGAGGACAGCAGGTCCTCGTTGCGCAGGCGTCGCGCGAACATGCGTGCCGCGCGCATCGGGCCGACCGTGTGGGAGCTCGACGGGCCGATGCCGATCGAGAACAGGTCGAAGACCGAGATGGCCACGGGGACTCCTCAATACGGGGTGGTGCAGAAGGGTTTCTGCGGGGTGCCCCGCTCGCTCACTGACCAGTGTGCGGGACACCCCACAAAAAGGAACTACTTGTTCAGACCGGGGTACAGCGGGTGCTTGTCGGCCAGGGCCTTGACCCGGGCCTTGAGCGCCTGCGCGTCGTACGACGGCTTCAGCGCCTCGGCGATGA
>NZ_JBVKAU010000033.1:0-35124 GCF_055657525.1 Streptomyces sp. NPDC107522
CCGGTCCGGCAGTAACGGCTCAATCCGCGCCCACTGCGCGTCAGTCAACGGCACACCCGGACCAACGACCAGATGATCCAAACGAAACCGCCTAGTGGGGGCGGACAGGTGGCGGGAGGGGGCCGGAGGTGGAGGGGTGGGTGTGCGCGGCTTGTAGGAGTTTGGCGGCGCCGCGGACGGCTGCGGTGTGCGGGGCTGGGACCACGCGTAGCGGCACGTGCAGCCGGCCGGTGAGCTGATAGGTGATCTCGGGACGCAGGGCGCCTCCACCGGCCAGGAGGACGCCGCGGTGCAGGGCATCGATGGTGAGCGAGGTGCGGTCCTGGCGGAGCATCGCGGTCAGCATCGTGGCCACCGTCTCGGCGACCTGCTCGGGTGTGGTCGTTTCGTCCAGGTCGCTGGTGCCCAGGGCGGTGCGTCGTGCGTCGGTGATGGCGCCGTCGCTCAGCAGGACCACTTCGGTGAGGTGGGCGCCGATGTCCACCACCATCAGGGGACGGGACAGGTCCGCACCGGCCGCCACGGCGACGGCCCGGGCACTGGGCACGGTCAGGACGCTGCGCGGCCGCAGTACGTCGAGTGCGGTACGGGCCTGGGTGCGGTATGCGACGCCGTCCAGGACGGGAGCGGTGACGATGACCAGGGGGCGGGTGAAGCGGGGCAGGCGGTTGGCGAGCAGGCGCTGCAGCATCCGGGCGCACCCCGGGGTGTCGATGATGGTGCCGCGCTGGACGGGGTACACCGCGCCGGTGCCGGGGAAGGTCACGGTGGGCACGTCGACGACCACGCCCTTGCCGGCGATCCAGGCGCGGGTGCGGGCGCTTCCCATGTCCAGGGCGATGCCGCAGCAGCGCCGGCACATCGGCCAGGGCCGGTGTGCGGCGGCGTGTGGGTGGGACGTGCCGGTCACCGGATTGCCTCCTTGACCTGCTGGCAGCGGGCGCAATAGCGGGCCTGCGGCACGATCATCAGCCGTTCCCGGTCGATGGGGCGCCGACACAGGTGGCAGGTGCCGTAGGAGCCGTCGTCCATGCGTTTCAGGGCCGCTTCGACGTCGGCGAGGACCATGCGGGCGGAGGCGGCGAGCTTGATGTGGACCTCGATCTGGGAGGCGGCCTGCTGCTGGAGCCGGTCCTCGGTGCGGGAGGTGACCGGTCCGGCGAGCTGCTGCAGCTGCTCCTGACGGAACAGGCGCTGCTCGTGCAGGTTCTCGCGCAGGGCGGCAAGGTCCTCGGCCGACAGCTGTGCCGTGCTCTGGCTGATGGTCTGGTGGTTCACCACTTCACCCCTTTGAGGGCAGCGCGCGGGAGATCGAAACGGGCGGTGGTCAGGTGGCGCGGCGTTGGCAGGCGACGCAGAAGCGGGTGTACGGGAGGATCTCCAGCCGTTCAGCGGGGATCGGCTTGGCGCAGCCCAGGCAGGTTCCGTAGGTGCCGTCCTCGATGCGGGTGAAGGCTTCGTCGATCTCCTTGAGGGCTCGCTCCATCGCGGTCCTCTGCTCGGACAGCAGGTGATCGTCCGAGGTCCGGCCGGTCTCCTTGAGGGCCTGCAGCTGCGCCAGCCGGGAGCTGCGGGCGTGTTCCAGGTGCTGTCGCGCCTCGTGCGGGTGGGGTTCGGCCCGGGTGACATCGAGCGACATGGTCAATCCCTTTCTCGAGGACGTACCGCACGCGCGGCGTGGTGCGGTGGGGCGAGGGACGGCGAGCTGCCTGGCGGCGTTGCCGGGCCGCCCGCCGGCCGGCCTGGTGTTTTCAACGGTGGCCGGGCCGGCGGCGAATACCTATCGGGCGCGGGCCCCATTTACGCCGGGTCACGGGATCCATGTGACGACGTCCTGGGTGGTGCGCCTCCCGGGAAATGGGGTCTGGGTCCCATCGACGGCGCACTCGTGGCAGGGGAGGCTGGCCGCAGGCTCCCTCGGAGCACCCGGCACCATGAACGTGGCGGGCTGCACAGTGGAGGTGAAGACGAGAAGGGGAGGCGCAGGGCCGGTGTCCTTGTTCTGGCGGATCTTCGCCCTCAACGCGATGGTGCTGGGCACGGCCACGGCGCTGCTGCTGTGGGCTCCGGTGACCGTCTCCGTGCCGGTTCTGCTCACCGAGGCGATCATCCTGGTCGCCGGTCTGGCCGTGATGCTGGTCGCCAACGCCGCACTGCTGCGGCTCGGCCTGGCCCCGCTGGACCGGCTCACGAAGCTGATGACCACGGTGGACCTGCTGCGTCCGGGACAGCGCCTGCCCGCTTCCGGCGGCGGCGAGGTCGCCGAGGTGATCCGCACGTTCAACGCCATGCTGGAGCGGCTGGAGCAGGAAAGGGCCACCAGCAGTGCCCGGGCGCTGCTGGCCCAGGAGGCCGAACGCCGCCGCATCGCACAAGAACTCCACGACGAGGTCGGCCAGACCATGACCGCGATCCTGCTGGGACTCAAACGCGCCGCGGACGACGCACCCGCGCCGCTGCGCGAGGAGCTCCAGGAGGTGCAGGAGATCACCCGGGGGAGTCTGGACGAGGTCCGCCGCCTGGTGGGCCGGCTGCGGCCCGGCGTGCTGGACGACCTCGGTCTGGTCAGCGCGCTGACGTCGCTCACCGAGGACTTCGCCACCCACGCCGGGCTGCAGGTCACCCGCCGCTTCGACGCCGACCTGCCGGCCCTTGCGCCGGAGACCGAACTGGTTCTGTACCGCGTGGCCCAGGAGTCGCTGACCAACGTCGCCCGCCACGCGAACGCCCAGCGGGTCACCGTCGCCCTGCGACACACCGACGACAGCGTGGTGCTGACGGTCACCGACGACGGCTCCGGCATCAAGGCCCCCCGTGAAGGCGCCGGCATCCGCGGCATGCGCGAGCGGGCCCTGCTCATCGGGGGCAGCCTTGAGATCACCCCGGCACCTCGCACGGGCACCCGGGTCCAGCTCACCGCTCCCGTTTCCAGGAAGCAGCTCTGACGATGCCTGAAACGACCACGCCCTCCGGGACGGAAACGAGCACGATCCGCATCCTGCTCGCCGACGACCACGCGCTGGTCCGCCGCGGTGTGCGGCTCATCCTGGACCAGGAACCGGACCTCGAAGTGGTCGCCGAGGCCGGTGACGGCGCCGAGGCCATCGACCTGGCCCGCACCCACGACGTCGACCTGGCCGTGCTCGACATCGCCATGCCCCGCCTGACCGGGTTGCAGGCCGCCCGCGAACTGGCCACCCTCAAGCCGGCCCTGCGGATCCTGATGCTCACCATGCACGACAACGAGCAGTACTTCTTCCAGGCCCTGAAGGCAGGGGCCAGCGGGTATGTGCTGAAGTCCGTCGCCGACCGGGACCTGGTCGCCGCCTGCCGGGCCGCCATGCGTGACGAGCCCTTCCTGTATCCGGGCGCGGTCACCGCGCTGATCCGCAACTACCTCGACCGGGCCCGCCACGGCGAGGAGACCCCCGATCAGATCCTCACCCCCCGCGAGGAAGAGGTCCTGAAACTGGTGGCCGAGGGGCACTCCTCCAAGGAGATCGCCGACCTGCTGTTCATCAGCATCAAGACCGTCCAGCGGCACCGCGCCAACCTGCTGCAGAAACTCGGCCTGCGTGACCGCCTGGAACTCACCCGCTACGCCATTCGCGTCGGCCTGATCGAACCCTGACCTCCCGGCCGAGGGGACCCGAGGGGTTCCGGCCCGCACTGCATACCAGGACGGAAAGGGGGACGGTGCATGCACCACACCGCGCGCACCGCCCCCGGCATCAGCAGCGTCCGGCCCGCCGGCGTCGCGATGCTGACGGCCGTCGTCCTGACGCTACTGGCCGCGCTCGGCCTCGCCGGGCCCGCAGCGTCGGGCGGCCGAACGGCCGACGTGGCGGCAACAGCAGGCCACCACCGGGACCCGGGCCGCGCGCCGACGATGGATGCGACACCGTCTGCACCGTCCGAGCGGCAACGCGCCAGGAGCCGCACTCCGAGCATCCTGCTCCGCGTTGCCACCCCTCACGCGCGCCCAGGGCCCGACCGTCACCACGCCCGGCCTGGCGCGGCTTTCGACGCAGACCGGGCAAGCCTCAGCCCCAGATCCTCACGCAGCCCATGACCGTGGGCGGGCACCGCCTGACACCTCCGGCACGTGACACCACCCCCTTTCCTCTCCTCGAAGCACCCAGACCGCTCCCGCGGTCGTCGTGGTGCGCCTGCCGGAGGCTTCCTTGACCCGTTCCGCCCGTGTGAGGGCGCTGTTCGCCCTCGCCGTGATCGCCGTATCCCTGTCCATTGCCGTCACCGTGCCGGTCCGCCTCGGACTCGACCTGCGCGGTGGTACGCAGATCGTGCTTCAGACCCGCTCCACCCCCACCGCCGACGCCGACAGCGAGGCCACCGACCGCACCCTTCAGGTCCAGCGCGGCCGTATCGACGCGCTCGGCGTGGCCGAACCCACCCTCGTCCGCTCCGGCGACAACCGGATCATCGTCGAACTGCCCGGTGTGCAGAACCCGAAGAAGGCCGCCGACGTCCTGGGCCGTACCGCGCAGCTCACCTTCCACCCGGTGCTCGGCACCGCCGACAGCGCCGACGACACGTCCCGCCCGCTGCCGAAGCGGCCCCGGGAACGGGTCCTGCCCGACGAGTCCGGCACGCTGCTGCGCCTCGCGGCCGCGGCCCTGACCGGCGAGCATGTCAAGGAGGCCGCCGTCCGGTTCGACCAGCAGGGCGGCGCCGGGTGGCACGTCACCGTCGGCTTTGAGGGCGTCGGCCGCGAGGGACGGGCCCGGCTGACCGGTGAGGCTGCCTGTCACCGGCAGCTGACCCGGCGCGGCGGGTCGCCGTTGTCCTCGACGAGAAGGTCATCTCCTCACCCCACGTCGGCTCCTCCGTCGCCTGCGGCACCGGCATCCGCGACGGCGCCACCCACATCACGGGCTCCTTCAGCCCGGAACAAGCCCGCGAACTCTCCCTGCTCATCAACGGCGGTGCCCTGCCCGTGCCCGTCGAAACTGTCGAACAGCGCACCGTCGGCCCGACCCTCGGGGCGCAGGCCATCACCGCGAGCGCCTGGGCCGCCGTCATCGGCACGGCGCTGACCGCGCTGTTCATCATCGTGATCTATCGGCTGATGGGCGTGCTGGCCGCTGTCGCCCTGGCCTGCTACGGCCTCGTCTCCTACGCCGCCCTGGCCGCGCTCGGCGCCACCCTGACCCTGCCGGGCCTGGCCGGTTTCGTCTTGGCGATCGGCATGGCCGTGGACGCCAACGTGCTGGTCTTCGAACGAGCCCGCGAGGAGTACGCGGCCCGACGCCGCGCCAGTCCCCGCTCGGCGCTGGCGGCCGGATTCCGCAACGCCTTCAGCGCGATCGCCGACTCCAACATCACCACACTGATCGCGGCAGCCCTGCTGTTCTTCCTCGCCTCAGGGCCCGTCCGGGGCTTCGGCGTCACCCTGGGCATCGGCGTGCTCGCCTCCATTTTCAGCGCCCTGGTCATCACCCGCGTGCTCGCCGAGTCCGCAGCGGGCCGGCCCAGCCTGCGCCGCCGCCCCACCTCACCGGCATCGCGACCACAAGCGCTGTCCGCGACCGCCTCACCCGCCGCAACCCCCAGCTGATGCGCCACCCGCGCCGCTGGCTGGCCACCTCTGCCGCCGTGCTCGTCCTGGCCGGCTCGGGCGTCGCGGTGCGCGGCGTCGACCTGGGCGTGGAGTTCACCGGTGGCCGCCTCATCGAGTACGCCACCACCGCCCCCGTCGACGCAGACCGGGTCCGCACCGCGCTCACCGATGCCGGATTCCCTCGCGCCGTCGTGCAGTCCTCCGGCGACACCGGCCTGACGGTGCGCACCGAACCGCTGACCAACGCCGAGGAGGCCGACGTCACCGGCGCCGTACGCGACCTCGCCGGCGGGGCGGACAAGGTCCGCGACGAACTGATCGGCCCCAGCCTCGGCGAGGAGCTGCGCCAGGGCGCCCTGATCGCGCTCGCCGTGGCCCTCGGCGCCCAGTTCGTCTACCTCGCCGCGCGCTTCCGCTGGGTGTTCGGTACCGCTGCGGTCATCGCCCTCGCCCACGACGTGGTCATCCTCGTCGGTGTCTTCGCCTGGCTCGGCAAGCCCGTCGACGGGGTGTTCCTGGCGGCCCTGCTCACCGTCATCGGCTACTCGGTCAACGACTCCGTGGTCCTCTTCGACCGCGTCAGGGAGCTGGCCCGCAAGACCCCCAAAGCACCGCTGCCCAGCGTCGCCAACGAGGCGATCCTGCAGACCCTGCCCCGCACCGTGAACACCGGCATGGGCGCCGCATTCATCCTCGCCGCCCTCGCCGTGCTCGGCGGGTCCTCGCTCACCGACTTCGCCCTGGCACTCCTCATCGGCCTCGCCGTCGGCACGTACTCGTCCGTCTTCACCGCTGCTCCGGTGGCCGTGGAACTCCACCGGCGGGGCGACCGGATCCGCCCACCCCGCCGTCCCTGACCCACAGCAGATTCGCCTGTTGATACGGCCCGGGCCCGGTGGCGCGCAGGAGGCCACCGGGCCCTACACCTTCGGGCTCATGCCGGACGCGGCGCTGTCCTCCGGCATGCCGGCCCGGCTTCCGGCCCCTTCAAGATGGCGCGGCTCACGTCGGCCCATGCTGCGGTGCACCCTTCGAGCCACCGGAAATGGGTTCGCCGACCGATGGCCGCCGGCTGTCTGCTCCGGCCACGGTGGATGAGCAAGAGCAGACGGGGTCCTACACGCTCACCCTCGGCTCCCAGCTTTCAGCGAAGGAGGCCGACGATGTTCCTGCGCGGCACCACGGCAAGCGCACCGCGCACCGCGCCCACCTCTCACGGTCGGCTCGTCGGCATGCACCTGCGCCGCTGCCCCGCCATCGCTCTCGATCTGGGGAGCGCCCGCACCCGTATCTGGACGCAAGGCCACGAGACCGTCCTCGACGTGCCCACCACCCACCACGGCACGGTCACCGCCTGCCCCATTCACCGCGGCGCCATCGTCGACCCGGCGGCCTTGACCATGCTCATCTCCCGGCTGCTCGCCTACCGTCTACCGGTCGGCGCCCGCCCCGTCGTCGTCTTCACCACCCCCGTCCTCAGCGACGCCCGCCACTACACCACCGCCGTCGGTGCCCTGCAGATCCTGCGACCCCGCAGCGTGTTGGCCATCGACAGCGTCAAGGCCATCGCCCTGGACTCCGGCGCCGACCTCTCCGAGCCTCTGCTCGTCGTCGACATCGGCGCCCACCTCAGTGAAGTCGCCCTGCTCACCGACGGAACCGTCACCGCCGCCTGCCGCGGCACGATGGGCACCAGCGACCTTGCGACCAGCAGCCCCGCCGAACTGGTCACCGCCGTCACCACGATGATCACCAAAATGCTGCGCGACCACCCCCAGCCGCAACTCGTCGACGCTCTCGACCGCGGCCCCCTGATCGCCGGCGGCGGCGCCCTGCACCCCGAACTCACCCACCAGCTGGCCGCACGCCTGCACAGCCCCGTCCAGCCGGTACCCCGACCACACACCGCCGCCGTACGTGGAGCAGCCCACGCCGCGCGCTCCGCTCAGCACCACCCTGCACTGTCCGTATCCCCCCTCGCCCCCTACGCCTGACACCGGCCCATTCCCCGTACGACAGCAGCGCATTGCCACAGCCACGCACACACCGGGACGACCGAGGGGCGGAACGAGGGCTACCAGCGGCGCATCAGTGGGTTGGAGGGCCGCTGGGGCGGTTCCGACTCGCCGTTTTTAGCAGTCAGTACTCTGCGTTGGATTCGAGGTGGGCCAGATGTACGCGGGTGGTCCTGGATGCCGTGCAGGCGTCGCAGGCTGCGGACTTCCTCGGGGGGCATGAGCTCGCGACGCATCACTGTGCGGTCACGACTATGGTGCCGTCGGTCACGGAGTGGGAGCCGCTGACGAGACCGCCTGCGGTGGCTTCGGCGATCTCGCCCGGGCGACCGCACTTCCACTGCGTTGTGTGGCCGGTGCCGTGTGCTGGTCAGGAGCTGTGCGGTCCTCCGTCCGCCTCCGTGGCCGTGGGGTCGGCTTCCGTGGTGAGGCGGCGGTAGGCGGCGCGGGCGTGGATCAGACGGGCCGATGTCGTGCCGATGAGGGCGGCGGTGAGGAGGCAGCCGAGCCAGAAGGTGTCGCGGTGCCCGGCCCAGGTCAGGACCCCCGCGGGCGGGATGGCGAAGCCGTTGAGAAACAGCCAGCACAGCAACGCCGTGCCCGGGGCGGCGGCAAAGCGCGCGCAGAACCCCAGCAGGGCGGCCAGCAGTGACAGGACGGTCAGGGCGATCCCGGGGCTGCCTGGGCCGGCGACGGTGTTGACGAGTGCCACCAGCGCAGTTGCCCCGCCGAGGGCCGTGGCCCACACCAGCGGCGTGGCGACGGGCTGCGGGACGGGGCGCGCCCCGCTGCTGAGGGACACCCACTCGGTCATGCCGTCGCTTCCCTCCGGTCCTTCCGGTGCTGAAGACGGGGCGTGCCGGTCGTTGAGGGCCACACGCAACTCGCAGCGGAGTCTCTTGATGCGCTGCACCAGCTGCTCGTCGGGTCCGTGAGCGCACCCTTCACCTGGAAGTGAAGTTCTGCTGTTTCCTGTGCGTATTGGATCACATCGGCGTAGGCCGCGCGGCGCAATTCAGGTACGTGGTCGAGCTGTTGCGCTCGCGAGGAGGCTTCGACCTGGATGCGGGCAGCGCGGGCAGTCCCTCGGCTTGTCATCCAACTTTCGAGAACAGCAGTTCCGCCGGTAAGGACGGCGACCCAGAGCGCAGAGTCCACCGGCCAAGTCTCGAAGCGGCGTCGGTTCCGCTCCAGATCGCAGATGAGCCATATGGCGCGGTCGGCGGTCTGGAGCGGTGTCGCGCGGATGGCAGCGAACGGACCGACGAGCTGATGCGTAGCGTCTTGGGGCCGCCCGCTCGTGAGGTGCGCGGTCCACTCAGAGGGTCCGTGATCTCCTTCTCGGAGGGTCGCGTACGTCGGGCCAGGGTGGGTTCCAAGCCGCGGGCGATGAGCGCGATGGAGAATGAGCCGGGTGGCTGGTCGACCGCCCCGGCGCTCGCCGAGGCAGCACCGGCCCGCTGATCCACGCGTCCGTAGCCGTTCCCACCAGCTGCCCGCCTAGACGGTTCAGCGCTGTTTGCGGGCCCGCCGACGAGCGCGCAGCAGTATTCGCAGCGAGCCCATTACGGACGGTGATACGGACTCCCGCAGCAACCGGTCGCCATGCGCGAGTGCCGCATCTGCGGTCAACAACTCGATCTCGACGACCGCCTGCATGAACACCCCGTTGGGGTTCGCGGTCAGGGCCGGCAGCTTCTTGGCCTCCAGCAAGCAGACGCGTGCCGTCTCGATTTGACGCTCTACCAGCTCCCGCACGCCCGGGGATACCCGCCCCTCCACGAGGTCCTTCTCCGTCACCGAGAAGCGTTCCAGCGTCTGGGCAGGAATGCCCAACCGCCCTTCGGCCAGATCCTCGGCGAGGTCGTTGACGAAGTCCAGCCGCTGGCTGCCCTCGATGAACACCCGGCACGCGGCCCGGAAGGCCGCCCACCAGCCGATTCAAGATTGGTGCAAGGTTTCCCCACGGCCCGGCCCCCACTGTGGTTTCCGGCGAAGGCGCACGGCCCTCGCCCACCTCGTGCAACGAGCGTCGAGAAGGGAAACCTCATGAAGCGAACGCTTTCCGTGCTGCTGGCCGCCGGTGCCGCGGCCGTCGGTCTCATGGCCACGCCGGGTACGGCCAACGCAGCCGGCGGCTGCAAGACCATGAGCGCACCCGGAGGCGGCTCCGCCTACGTGTGCAAGCACTACTACTCGCAGGGCGGCGGGCTGTACTACGGCGACTTCTCGGTGAGCCGGGCCTCCTCGAGCGTGTACGCGCAGATCTACTACGACGGCAATGTGCAGACCGTCACCTCGCGCGGCGGAAGCACCAGCGGAGGCTTCAGCGACGTCGCCAAGTTCCACGTCCGGGTCTGCAACAGCGGCTGCAGCGGCTGGTTCTGACCGGCCACGGGGGCTCGGATCGGGGGAGGGGGAAGCAGGGGTGCCGGGACGGGGGCGGGGGAAGCCCAGCCCGGTACCCCTGGGCGTCCTGACGGGGACCCCTGGGCCCGCGCGTACGTCCGTCGTCTACTCGTCTCGCAGCGTCTCCAGACGTTCGCGCAAGCCTTCGGCCTCGGCGGTGCGGTTCTGGGACCGGTACAGCTCCAGAGCCCGCTGCCAGGCATGGCGCGCGTCGGCGTAACGGTGAAGGGCCCGATGGGTTTCACCGGCGTTGGCAAGGGTGTCGGCCTCGTTGGCGGTGTCCCCGACGTCGCGGAACAGCTCCAGGGCCTGGCCGTAGTGGTCCAGGGCGTCTCGGTAGCGGCCGGTGTGGTGGGCGATGTAGCCCAGGCTGTCCAAGGTGGACGCGCCGTGGGCCGGGAGGCCCTCCGCGCGGAAGAGGGCGAGGGCCTGCTCGCAGTGGGTGCGGGCTTCCGCGTAGAGCCCCAGCTGCGCGTGCATCCAGCCGACCGCGTTGAGCTGGTTCGCCAGCCAGAGAGGATGGTTCACCTCCTGGTACAGGCGCAGAGCGTGCGTCGCGTGGTCGAGGGCGCGCGCGTTGTCTCCCTGCTCTTCCCAGACCCGTCCCAGGGTGCGGTAGATGTGGGCCTGACCGGCGATGTCGCCGGTGCGCTCGGCCAGGGTGAGGGCATGGCGCAGATGGTCGAGCGCCTGTGCGTGGTCACCGGCGCGGGCGCTCGCGAATCCCAGGCGCCAGTGCGCCAGGGTCTTGGCAGTGGGGTGGTCGCCGTCGTGCTCGGCCGCGGTCAGGGCGGCCTGCCACACCGTGACGTACTCCTGCAGACGGTGCCCGCCCAGGTGATACGAGATGAGTGTCCAGGCCAACTGCCACACGACTCGGTGGCGCCCGAGCGCCGCTGCCTGCGACTGGGCGGCCAGCAGGCACTCGTGCTCATCATGGAACCACTGGAGGGCCGCCGCGGTGTCCTCCGGGGCGACGGGGCGGCTGTCGGTGGCAGGAGCGTCCGGTTCGGGCCGGAAGGGTGTATACGGCCCGTCCAGCAGCAGGTTGGCGGCGAACGCGCTGTGCAGGTAGTGGTCCAGCAGCCGGACCTGGGCGGCTACGGCCTCCTGGGAGGGGATGCCGTCGGCGAGCTCGGCGGCGTACAGGCGGACGAGGTCGTGCATCCGGTACCGCCCCGGACGGTGCTGCCGCAGGATGTGCGCGCTCTCCAGCTCCGCCAGCAGCACGCGGGTCTGAGCCTGGGGGAGCCCTGCCAGGCCCGCGGCTGCCGCGAGGCCGATGTCCGGCCCTTGCGCCAGGCCCAGCAAGGAGAACAGGCGGCCGGCCGAAGGGGTGAGGGCGCGGTGGGAGGCAGCGAAGACGGCGCGTACGTTCACCGTCAGGTCACCGGGGTCGAGTGCGGTGAGGCGGTCGGCGGCCCGGACGAGATCCTCGGCGAGGACGGCGAGCCGGAAGTCGGGGTGCATGGCGGCGCGGGCGGCCACGATGCCGAGGGCCAGCGGCAGGCCGGCGCAGTGCTCCACCAGGTCGGCAACGGCTTCGGGTTCGGCAGAGGTGCGCTCCGCACCCAGGCGCCCGGCGAGCAGGGCGTGTGCCTCCGCCGGACTGAGGACGTCCAACGGCAGGAGTCGGGCGCCGTGCGCGGCGATCAGCGCGGTCAAACGGTTGCGGCTGGTCACAAGAACGCTGCAGGACGGACTGCCGGGCAGCAGCGGGCGGACCTGGTCGGCGTCGCGGACATCGTCCAGGAGGATCACCATTCGCCGGTCCGCCAGCAGGCTCCGGTACAGGGCGGACTGGGCCCCGAGGTCCGTGGGGACGCGGCCGCGGGCAACACCCAACGCCTCCAGAAACCCCCGCAGGGCCACGTGCGAGGGCAAGGGTGGCGTACGGGGGTCGAAGCCGTGCAGGTTGACGTACAGCTGACCGTCAGGAAAGCGCTGCATGTTCCGGTTGGCCCACTGAGCGGCCAACCAGCTCTTGCCGACTCCTCCCGGCCCGCAGATCACCGTGATCGCCACGGTGCCGTCCGGCCCGTCCGCGAGCGACTTGGTGAGCTGCTCCAACTCCTCGTCGCGCCCTGTGAACAGAGCGGGAGGGGCCGGCAGCTGACGCGGCACCGGGGAAGAGGAGGCGGCGGCGGACGGGCGGCCCGGGACGGCGAGGGACGCGTCGGCGGCAAGGATCCGTTCATGCAGCTGCTGCAGCGGCAGGCCCGGATCGATGCCCAGCTCTTCGGCGAGAGTTCGGCGTGTGTGCTGGTAGTGCCGCAGCGCGTCTGCCGGGCGGCCGCAGTGGTGCAGGGCGAGCATGAGTTGGCCCGCCAGGCGCTCGTCGAGAGGGTGTGCCGCGGCGTGTGCGGTGAGGTCGGCGAGTATGTGTGCGTGGCGGCCGTGGCGTAAGGCGATGTCGTTGCGGTCGAGTTCGGCGCTGAACCGCTCGTGGTGGAGGGTCTCGCGCAGTGAGGCGAACCAGGGTGTTTCCAGGGTGCCGAATGCGGGTCCGCGCCACAGTCGGAGGGCTTCGTCGAGCAGGGCGGCCGCGTGGTCGTCGTCCTGTGTGCGGCGGGCCTGAGCGACGAGACTGCGGAACCGGTGCAGGTCCACCGCTGACGTATCACCGGCGAGTTGGTAGCCGCCGGGTTCCCGGCGGATACGGACTTCACCGTCGCCCGCCGGCTCCAGCACCTGGCGCAGGCGGGAGATGTAGCTGTAGAGCGTGGGGCGCCAGCGTTGAGGCGGCCGGTCGCCCCAGACCCGGTCGCCGAGCCGGTCGATCGAGACGGTGTTGTTCGCGTCCACGAGCAGTACGGCCAGCACGGACCGCTGCCGCAGATGCCCGAGGTCGACCGGCCTGCCGTCGACGTGCGCTTCGATCTCGCCGAGTACCGCGAACTGTGTCCTCACCGTATCCCGTTCCGAACGCCGCCCTCTGGTGATCGTTTCAGCCCACTGTGACGCGGCGGCCCGGCAACCGCCCTTGGTTTGTGGTTGGTTGACCGAAAGAGAGCGGGGGCACCTGGCGTGTCTTGGCAATGAGCTGTGCACGCCCGCATGGGTGTGGTTCGTCCGGCGGGGCGCTTTGTGCTGGTCTTGTCAGAGCCCGGTGGTCGACCCGCAGGTGGGCCGCCCTGAGGCGTCGGAAGCCGTGCAGCACTACAGGTCGCTGCGTCAGCCGTCTGCTGGGGACGTGGCTGTCTGTATCACCCTCACACCGGCCTCCCGCAAGGCTGTGCAGGTCGCGTTGTCTTCCGGCGCGTTGGTGATGAGCGCATCCAGATCCTCCGGGCCGCAGATCTTCACCATGCCCGTTCCCGGGAACTTGCTCCTGTCGGCCAGCAGCACCACCTTGTCGCCGGCGGCGATCATGGCGCGCCTGGCGGGCACCTCAGCCACGGTGGTGTCCATGACCTGGCCCCCGGGGCGAAGGCCACACGCACCCATGAACAGCCAGTCGGCGTGGACTTGGCGGAGGTTGTCCTCTGCCATGAAACCGTCCAGCATGCGTGACTCGCGGATGACCATGCCCCCGAGCAGCATCAGGTCGATGTTGTCGTCGGCATTGAGTTCGTCGTACACCGCGAGATTGTTGGTGATCACAGTGAGCCGGCGGCCGCGCAGTCGAAGCGCCAGTCGGTGCACGGTTGTGCCGCTGTCGAGAATGACCGACTGGCCGTCCTCGATCATCGTGGCCGCTCGGGCGGCAATCGCGTCCTTCTCGCTCACCCGGACCGCGGCGGCCTCGTCGAAAAGCGGCTGATCCTCTTCGATGACCGCTCCGCCGTGCACCCGGGTGAGCAGCCCGTCCGCCTCGAGCTTGAGGAGGTCACGGCGGATGGTCGCCGCACTGGCATCGAGCTGCTCGGCGAGGTCGGTCACGGACGCGGTGCCGCCCGAGCGCAGGGCCTGCAGGATGAGTTGGTGTCGTCGTTCAGCCAGCACGCAACCGGACACTACACGGCGCCCGCCGACGCAACCTGCCGACTCCTGGCCGCAGTTGACGACTCTTGTGCGTCCATTGCAAAGAACTGCTCATGGCGGCCGAGCGGCAGGTCTACGGCTGTCTGCGGCTGCGGCTTTGCAAGTCCTCCGCCCCTCCCGGGCGCCCTCTTGCGATCGCCGCGCAGCTACCCCGAAATGTTGAGCAGGCCATTTTCGGAGAGCCCAACAGCGGCGGTCTGCTCCATCCTGATCTCTGTGCCGGGTGACAAGACTGCCGATGGGCGTGAGCTGCACAGCGCACGGACGGCCGATGGCGGGTGGATGTCTCGGGGAGGCGCGCGCAAAAGGGCGGGAACGAGGTCAACCTGTCCTGGGGAGCCGGATACTGGTGCCTTGTCGTGATGTGACGATCAGGGGAGCGGTCGGGTGAACTCTGCTGAGAAGACGGGCGGTTGGGGCGTGCGCGGTGGCCGGAGCGGGCGGCATGCGGTCGTCGTGGGCGGGAGCCTCGCGGGGTTGCTCGCCGCGCACGTTCTCGCCGGGCACGCCGATCGGGTGACCGTCGTGGAGCGCGACCGGTTCCCGGACGGGACGAGTCCACGACCCGGGGTGCCGCAGGGCAGGCATCCGCATGTGCTGCTGGAGGGCGGACAGGTGGCCATGGAGTCGCTGCTGCCGGGCTTCGTGGCGGAGCTGCGGGCGGCTGGGGCGCCGCAGGTGGGCATGCCGGCGGACATGGTGCTGTGGCAGAGCGGTCGCTGGCTGCGCCGGCTGCCCGCGACGACGCACATCTACACCGGCTCACGCGCGCAGCTCGAGGAACTGGTGCGGCGGCGGGTTCTGGCCAACCCTGTGATCAGTGCGGTGGAGGGAACAGATGTCGTAGGGCTCCTCGGTGACGCCTCGCGCGTGCGGGGCGTGCTGCTGCGGGACCGCTCCGGCGACGCCCGCGGAGAGGAGCGGGCCCTGGAGGCCGACCTGGTCGTCGACGCCTCCGGCAGCGGCACGAAGGCTCCGCAGTGGCTCACGGCGATCGGGGCCGACGCCCCGCACGAGGAGACCATCGACACGGGGCTTGCGTACGCCTCGCGCGTCTACCGCGGCAAAAGCGGCGTCCTCGACGGCGACACCCTCGGCTACTACGTCTACCCGAGCCCCGACCAGGTCCACGCAGGCGGCGCGCTGCCGCTGGAGGACGGCAGCCATCTGGTCATCGTCTCGGGCCTTCGCGGCGACGAACCACCCACGGGCGACGACGAGTTCGTGACGTACACCAAGAGACTGCCGCATCCGCTCCTGCACCAGTGGCTGGAGGAGGCGGAACCGCTCTCACCGGCGTTCGGCTACCGGCGGACCGCCAATGTCCGCCGTCGCTACGACCTGCCCGGCCGCAGCCCGGCCGGATTCCTCGCCACCGGTGATGCCCTGTGCACGTTCAACCCGATCTACGGGCAGGGCATGGCCATCGCGGCGATGAGCGCGGTCGCGCTGCGCGACGCACTCGCGGATCCGAGCCGGATCCCCACGACGCGGCGCGTGCAGCGCGCCCTGCTCGCTGCGTCCCGGCAGGCGTGGGACATCTCGGCCGGAGCGGACCGCAAGATGCCGGGCGCGGTCGGCAACGCGGTCAACGGCGGGCCCGCGGACCGCTTCGCCGACTGGTACCTGCAGCGCGTCCAGGAGCGCTACCCCGGCGACCCCGTCGTGGGCGGCGCCTTCCGCTCCGTACTGACCCTCTCCGCGCCCGTCACCGCCCTCTTCGCCCCGCCCGTGGCCCGAGCCGTGCTCTTCCACCCGCCCGCGCCGACCCCTGCCGAGCCGCCGACGACACCGGAGGAACCGGAGGCCTGAGGGAAGCCGCCCGCGCGGGGGGCCACGTCGAGATCGTCCAGCTGTTCGTGCACGTCCGCGCCGGGTACTGCGCGGTCCACAGGAACCCGTACACGCCGCCGAACAACGCAGTCGGCTGCGCCGGCCAGCTCCACACCGCACGTCTGCGAAGGATGGCGGACTCAGTGTGCATACAGGGCTTTTCGCGGTCTCGGTGTCCGTGGGTGGCGGTGCCTGCGGTCGTCCGGCCGGGCACGGGGCAGTGGAGGACCGGACAACCCCGCGCGTGGCGGGTCATCGCGCGGGAGCCAGGAGCTGGGTTGCCGCCAACTGCGCATACAGCCGGTCCTGGGCCATCAGCTCCTCATGCGTGCCCACCGACCGAACCCGGCCGACGTCCATCACGACGATCCGGTCGGCGCCTGTCACCGTCGACAGGCGGTGGGCCACCACCAGTACGGTGGTCTCGCGGGCCAGCTCCGTGATGACGTCCCGCAGCGCCAGTTCGTTGACCGCGTCGAGCTGCGAGGTCGCCTCGTCCAGGAGCAACAGCCGGGGCCGCCGCAGCAGGGCGCGGGCGATGGCGATGCGCTGCCGCTCGCCGCCCGACAGCTTCGAACCGCGGTGTCCGACGGGGGTGTCCAGGCCGTGAGGCAGGCGCTCGAGGAGGGTGTCGAGCTTCGTCCGGGCCAGGACGTCGCGGATTTCGTCGTCCGTCGCGCCGGGCGCCGCGAAGACCAGGTTCTCCCTCAGCGTGCCGGCCAGCACGGGCGCGTCCTGCTCCACGTACCCGATGGCGGACCGCAGTTGGGGCAGTGACCAGTCCCGTACGTCCTTGCCGTCGACCAGGACCCGGCCACCGGTGGCCTCGTAGAACCGCTCGATGAGCGCGAACACCGTCGACTTGCCCGCGCCCGAGGGGCCCACGAAGGCGGTCATCCCGGTGCGCGGTACCTCGAAGCTCACCTGCTGGTGGGTGTACGGCAGGCCCGGACGGTAGCGGAAGGACACGTCCTCGAAGCGGACCGACGCCGGACGCGACCTTGCTGTCTCCTGCCGGGGCTCGGCGCCCTCCTGGCGGGCGGGCGGTTCCGTGGACAGGTGTTCCACCTGCGCGATCCGGGAGATCGCGGCAGCCCCCTCCTGATAGGAGGTCACGGCATCGATCAGCTTGGACACCGGCTCGATCAGGTAGAAGAGGTACAGCAGGAAGGCGATGAGGGTGAACACGGGGATCTCCCCGGCGGCCACGCGCGCCCCGCCGACCGCGAGCACGGCGAGGAAGGCCAATTGCACGGCGAGTTCGTCGGCGGAGCCCGCCACGGACTCCCACTTCGCGCTCTTCACGCCGTGCCGCCACGCCCGCTGTGCCGCCGCCTCCACCCGGGCGGTCTCCCGCTCCTCGGCGCCGGATGCCTTCACCGTGCGAAACGCTCCGAAGACCCGCTCCAACGCGATGGAGATCTCCCCGACCGCCTCCTGCGCCCGCTCGGTGGCGAGGCCGATCCTCGGCATCACCAGGGCGACGGCCCCGCCGATCAGCACCACTACCCCGAGCGTCACACCCAGCAGCACGACGTCCAGGTACGCCATCATCACGATCGCCGCCACGAAGGCCACCGCGCCGGTGGCGGCGGAGACGACCGCCTGGGTACTGGCCGCCCGCAGCAGCGTCGTGTCCGAGGTGACCCGGGACATCAGATCGCCCGGCGGGATCCGCTCCCACTCCGCGATCCGCAGCCGCAGCAACCGTCCCACCAGGGTGCGCCGCGCGGCCAGCACCACCGACTCCGCCGTCCGCTCCAGCACATACGCGCCGAACGCCTCGACCGCCGTGCCCAGCAGCACCAGCCCGGTGAGCGCGATGAGGATCCCGGCGATGGTCTCACCTGTCGCGAGCCGGTCCACGAGTGCCTTGGTGGCCAGCGGCTGCAGCAGTCCTCCTGCGGCCCCGACCAGGGCGCACAGGAGACCGAGGGCGACGGCCCACCGGTGCGGTCGGACGTACGCGCACAGTGCCTTGACCGTTTTCCGGGTGGACAGGGACGTTTCATCCGTCGTCGGGGCGGATGCGGTGTTCACGAAGTTCCTTTCTTCTGCAGTCTGCCGTGCGCTGCATCAGCGGTCCGGCGCACCAGGGCGTGAGCAGGCGCCGGCTCAGGGAGCGAATGCGGCTGTCCTCGTGGTGAGGGTGTGCACCAACGCTTCGGAGACCTCAGGACGGACGACGAACAGGACGAAGGCGCCCGCCGCCAGCGTCAGACCGAGGAATTCCAGAAACTCGCCCCTGCCAGGGACGGCGTCACGGCCCGGTACGTCGGCCGATGTTCCGAGGAAGTCCTCGCGCTCGTTGCATCGCGCACGGTGTGTCATGCCGCCAGCCTGGAAGCCCGTCCGCCCCGTGCCCATCCGGCAACTGTCGGGTCCACCCCCGCCGAGTGGCTGAAGAAGACCGCCGTCCGGTCGCAGCGGAACGGGCCGGAGACGAGACTCCGCCGGTCGGCAGGGCGGCCCCCGCCGACCGGCGGGGCGTTACCGAAGACTGCCGGATAGGCCGCCTCCTGACGTCCACGCGAGATTCTCCGTATGACACAGACACAGCCGCCGCAGGAGACGTCAGCTCCGCAGGAGAACTCGCCTCCCCCGCCCCGAACCTCCCCCGAGTCCGCCGTGCCGGCCTCGCCCGGCCCCTCGATGGGACGCCTGGTCGGGGTGGATCTGGCCCGCACGCTGGCGGTGTTCGGCATGTACGTGGTGCACATCGGCCCCCCGCTGTCGGCCACAAGCGGCGTCGCCAGCTGGATCCGTTACATATCGGACGGCCACTCGTCGGTCCTGTTCGCCACTCTCGCCGGGTTCTCACTGATGCTGCTCGCCGGCCGCCGCGAGCCCAAGACCGGCCTGGCCGGTCGGCAGGCGAAGGCGCGGATCGCGATCCGCGCCGTGGTCCTGCTGGCGCTGGGCACCGTGATGGCGATGGAGTACGGGGGAGTGATCATCCTCGGCTTCTACGGTGTCTACTTCCTGCTGGCCCTGCCCCTGGTGCGACTGAGCGTCAAGACACTGGCGATCATCGCGGCCGCGTTCGCCCTCGTCACACCACAGCTGGCGTTCGCCCTGAACGCGCTGCTGACTCCGTCGGTCCAGGAGACCATCAACGCCTACGACCCGCTCCGCCGCCTCAGCGAGGTGGGAGTGCTCGATCTGCTGCTCACCGGCTTCTACCCGGCGCTCACGTGGATGTCGTTCGTGATCGCGGGCATGGCGCTGGGCCGCCTCGACCTGTCCTCCGGCACAGTCCAGCGGCGCCTGGCAGCGCTCGGTGCCGCCCTCACCGTGGCCGCGTACGGCATGTCCTTGCTGCTCGCCGGCAAGGGCGCGTTGCGGAGCCTCGCGGAAGACGGGTCG
The DNA here is from genome assembly GCF_055657525.1 of Streptomyces sp. NPDC107522. Taxonomy (NCBI): domain Bacteria; kingdom Bacillati; phylum Actinomycetota; class Actinomycetes; order Kitasatosporales; family Streptomycetaceae; genus Streptomyces; species Streptomyces sp. NPDC107522. Next base: position 19,189 of record NZ_JBVKAU010000033.1, read on the forward strand.
TCGTCCGGCGGCTCCGGTTCGATGCCCCTGGACAGTGGGTCGGTACCCCTCGACGGCGGGTCGTTCCCCGATATGCCGGCGTCGTATCTCCTGACGGCCGGGCCGCACAGCGGCACCACGTTCGACATCATCGGCAGCATCGGAGTCGCGATCCTCGTGATCGTGGGCGCGACGGTGGCGATGGACCACCTGCCGCGACTGCGCCGCCTGGCCAAACCGGTCATCGCCGTGGGCACCATGTCCCTGACCGCCTACGTCGGCCACTTCCTCGCGCAGTCCGCGCTGTCCGTGCCCGCCGGGACCAGCACCCAGCAGTCCTGGGTGCCCCTGCTCATGTTCATCCTCGGGGCGATCGTGTTCGCCGCGATCTGGTCCCGCTTCTTCCGCCGAGGCCCCCTGGAGTACCTGCTCAACGCCGCCACCAAGCCGGCGAAGTACCTCCGATGAGACCCGGCCGGGGTGGGGCGCCTCCACGCTCCACCCCGGCCTGTACCGCTTGCAACCGGCTCAGCCCACCCCGACTTCCCGCCGGCCGAAGCAGACGACGACCCAACTACCGCCACTCACCGTGGATTTGGGGCAGATCCTCAGGCGGCGCGCTGGCGTAGGCCGCAGTAACACGCCGCGGCCCCAGACCTGCACCGGCCACAGCGGCGCTGATCGCCGCGGTCCAGCCGCGCCGCTCGATCTCGTTGAGCGCGGTCGGACGGCTGTACCGACGGCCCTGCCGTGCGGGCGGGGCGTCTCCGCGTACGAGATGCCCTCCGGCTTCCGCGTCGAAGCGCTTCAACTGACAAGCCCGCACCGTCCGCTCTGCCCACCTTGTCCCCGGGATCCCTTGGCGGGCAACTTCCGGTCCGGAACGACTCCTTGACCATCGAGATCCGGGCGGTGTAGACATCCCGCCAGTGCATGTTTACGTAAACATCGCCTCGCACCCACCCCTACGAGAGCGCACCGAACCGCCCCGAACCGCCCCGAACCGCCCCGCACCACGCGGCCCCGATCTCTGTGTCTCGCCGGGACGTGGCACACAGAAGAGTTGGAGTACTCGAGATGGCACACCGCACGCGCACGAGACGGCTCCTCGGGGCCATCGGCATCACCGCCCTCGCGACCGGTACCGTCATGGCCACCACCTCACTGCCGGCCGCGTTCGCCGACACGGCGAGCGCCAGCGCTTCGGTCACCGTCCGCCCCGACCCCTCCTACAAGGGGGACAGCTTCGAGGGCTGGGGCACCAGCCTGGTCTGGTTCGCCAACGCCACCGGCGACTACCCGCCCGCGATACGGGAGAAGCTGGCCAAGCTTCTCTTCGGCGACGACGGCCTCGCCCTGAACATCGCCCGCTACAACATCGGCGGCGGCAACGCCCCGGACGTCAAGGACTACCTGCGCGCCGGCGGAGCCGTCGAGGGCTGGTGGAAGGCTCCGGCGGGCACCACCCGCGAGGACGTCGACTGGTGGAGCGCCGACGACCCCGCCGACTGGAACAAGAACGCCGACGCCACCCAGCGCTGGTGGGTGGACCGCATCAAGAAGGACATCACCCACTGGGAGGCGTTCAGCAACTCCCCGCCGTGGTTCATGACGGTCAGCGGCTACGTCTCCGGCGGCTTCGACTCGGCGAAGGACCAGCTCAAGGAGGAGTCCGTCGACGACTTCGCCAAGTACCTGGTGGGCGCCACAGAGCGGCTGGAGAAAGCGCACGGCATCAAGGTCGACACCCTCGACCCGTTCAACGAGCCGAACACCAACTACTGGGGCACCAAGCTCGGCGCGGACGGACAGCCGACCGGCGGCCGTCAGGAAGGGGCCCACATCGGCCCCGAGCTCCAGCAGAAGGTGATCAAGGCGCTCGGCCCGACCCTGGAGAAGTCCCGTACGAACGCGGAGATCTCCGCGATGGACGAGACCAACCCGGGCACCTTCGCCACGAACTGGAACTCCTACCCCCAGGACGTGCGCGACCTCGTCGGCCAGATGAACGTCCACACCTACGGCACCAGCCAGCGCACCACCGTACGCGACCTGGCCAAGGCGGCCGACAAGCCGCTGTGGATGAGCGAGGTCGAGGGCGACTGGGGCGACGGCCAGAGCTTCACGGACATGCGCCCCGGCCTGGGCCTCGCCCAGCGCATGGTGGACGACCTGCGTGAACTGGAGCCCAAGGCCTGGGTGTTCTGGCAGCCCGTCGAGGACTACGACAACATGAAGCCCGGCGGCGAGTCCGCCAAGGGCGGCAACTGGGGCGAGATCCAGATCCCCTTCAGCTGCACCTCCGAGGACACCCTCGAAACCTGCCCGATCTACACGAACACCAAGTTCGACACCGCCCGCAACTTCACCCACTACATCAAGCCCGGCGACCGGCTGATCAAGACGGACGACACCTCCAGCACGGCGGCGGTCTCCCGCAAGGGCGACAAGGCCACCGTCGTCCACGTCAACAGCACCACCGCGGCCCGCGACGTCACCCTGGACCTGTCGAAGTTCGGCCACGTCTCCTCCCGTGCCACCGTCACCCCGGTGGTCACCGACGCCGACGGCAAGCTCGTGCAGCACAAGCCCGTGCGGGTCACCGGCAAGCAGGCCACGATCACTGTCCCCGCCCAGTCCGTGACCTCCTTCCTGGTCAAGGGAGTGTCCGGCGTCGCCAAGGACGCAGCCGAACTGCAGGAGGGCCACAGCTACCGCCTGACCGGCGTCCAGAGCGGCAAGGACCTCACCATCGCCGGCGACGGCACCGGCCTCGTCATCAAGACCGCCGACGCGGCCGACCCGAGCGGTCAGCACTGGACCCTGGACCGCATCGGCCACACGACCGGCAACCGGGCCCGCTACGAGCTCACCGCCGCCGGGGCCTCCGAGGAGGGCAAGCGCCTGGCGATCCGCGACGGCGCCCTGGTGGCCGAGCCCGCCGAGGGCCGCGCCGACAGCGCCGCCCAGTGGATCATGTCGACGACCGGCGACGGCAGCTGGACCCTCGTCAACGCCGGCACCGGCCAACTGGCGGACGTCGCCGGCCAGTCCACGAGCGACGGCGCCAAGGTCGGCGTGTGGTGGCCGAACTCCGGCTCCAACCAGCGCTGGAGGGTGACCGACGTGACACCCACGACCGACAACTGACCAAATCGCCGTAACGACAAGACCCAGGCCTCCGACCTGGGTCTTCTCATTGGATGGTCACCCGTCCACGGACCGCCTCCGGGTGCGATTCGGCGAAGCCCCTTGCCCTGGAACCGCAGTGGCCGAAAATGTGTCTCTCAGCGCGTGGCCGAGCTCCGGGGGGAGCCCGGGACAGCGCGGCCTTGGGGGGACGCATGAACACATGGGCGGTGCCCGGGTACAGCGAGACGCTGGAACTCGGGTCCGGGGCGAGCGGGCGGGTCGTCCTGGCCGTGCACGAGGAGACCGGTGTGCCGGTCGCGGTGAAGTACCTCAGCGAGGCACTGCGCGACCGGCCCGGCTTCGTGCACGACTTCAGGGCGGAGGCACGACTGCTCGGCGGCCTGGAGAGCCCGTACGTCGCCGTCTTCTACGAGTACGTCGAAAGCCCGGACGGCGCCGCCATTGTCATGGAGCTGGTGGACGGCATCTCGCTGCGTACCCTGCTGGCCCGCCAGGGGCCGCTGGAACCGGAGGCCGCGCTCGTGATCCTCAAGGGGTCGCTGCTCGGCCTGGCCGACGCACACCGCGTCGGTGTCGTCCACCGCGACTACAAGCCGGAGAACGTCCTGGTCGACCCGGACGGAGCGTCCAAGCTCGTCGACTTCGGGATCGCTGTGGACGCCGGCACCAGCGTCGGCGTGGCCGGAACCCCCGCCTACATGGCCCCCGAGCAGTGGACCGGCGCCCCCGCCTCGCCCGCCGCCGACGTGTACGCGGCCACGGGCACGTTCTTCGAGTGCCTGACCGGCCGCAAGCCGTACACCGGCGACCATCTCGCCGAACTCGCGCTGCAACACGTCGAGGCACCCGTCCCCGCCGAGGAGGTCCCCGAAGCGGTCCAGGACCTGGTGCGACGCGGTCTGGCCAAGGACCCGCAGGAACGGCCCGCCCACGCCGAAGAGTTCGTCGCAGAGCTGGAGGCGGCCGCCGGTGCCGCCTACGGACCCGGCTGGGAGGAACGCGGCCGAGGCCGGCTCGCCGCGCTGGTGGCCCTGCTGCCGCTGCTGCTGCCCTCGGCGCGCAGCGCTCCGCGCACAACCGTGGACACGGCGCGTACGGTTCTACGGCCGGACGCGCGCCGGGACCCGGGCGGTGGGCGGGGTGATGCCCCCGACGACGGCTGGGCGGCATCATGGCGGCCCAGCAGGGCGGGGGCGCTCGTGTCCGCGGCGGCCGTAGTCCTCGGCATCCTCCTGACGTACGGCATCCGGCACACCCCGGAAGCGGACCCACAGCAGGCGGCACAGGCGCTGGCCACCACCAGCGCCCAGCCCGGCGGAACACCGACGGGACCCGCCGCCACCGCTCCGGCTTCCTCGTCACCGTCCTCGTCCCCGACGTCCACCACATCACCAGGCGAGTCGTCCTCTCCCTCCGCGAGCACCTCTGCCGACGAGTCTCCAGCGCCCGGGACCACGACTCCGGCTACGGACCCGGAGACGCCGCCACCCGGCGGGACGACCCCGACGGCCCCGACCACCGAGGCACCGCCGACGACCGACGCCCCGGCCCCCACCACGGTCAAGGACACCGCCGTGTCCGACTTCCAGCAGACGGGACCGACCACCGCCGCGGCGACCGCGGGCATCACCACGGACGGCACCGGGCCGGTCACCATCACGGTGTCGTGGTTCACGAGCAACACCGCGGGACAGCTCGGCACCCCGGACGGCGCCTCCCAGACGTTCGAACGCAGCGGCGCCACCCAGTACGCCCTGACCGTCGACCACACCTTCCTCGGCCGCGGCTGCTACTGGGCAGTGCAGATCACGACCACGCCCGCCTCCTCGGACGGCGGCGCCTCGCAGCAGCTCCTGACCAGGCAGTGTGATATCAGGTGACCGCGCGGAACGACGACACCGGGTACGGCGATGCCGGGCACGAGGACGTCGAATACAGCGCCACCGTCCTGGCCAGTCACTGGATCCAGCGGCCGGAGCTGGACGCGACTCTCGTCGAGCTGCCGACGCCGACGTCGGCGACGCTGCCGGATCGCGTCGAGGGCACCGTGCTGCGGTTCGGTCCGGGGGTGACCGCCGCGGCCTTGCACGGTACCCACCGGACGCTGCCCGCCGTACCGCCTCCCGCCGCACCGCCGGCCCCACGCCGACGGTGGCGCAGACACGCGCTGCCCGCGCTGGTGCTGATCTGTGTGCTCGCGTTCCTCGCATGGCAGCGGCTCGGCCCGTCCATCGACGTGCGGAAGGTGGCGGTCACGGCTCAGCCGACGGCGTTGACGTGCGACGCGACCGCGGACATCGTCGCCGTCGTCGCCACGAACGGCCGACCGGGCAAGCTCTCCTACCGCTGGATCCGCAGCGACGGCACCACCTCGGGCATCCTGCACGAAGAGGTGACCCAGGGCCAGAAGCAGGCGCGTCTGCACCTGCTCTGGACCTTCCACGGCAAGGGCCACCACACGGCACGCGCCGAACTGCGCATCCTCTCCCCGAGCCACCCGGCGTCCGTCGCCCACTTCACGTACGACTGCCCGTGAGGGCCACCGCGGCGGACAGGGCGTCCCCCGCGCCCGAGGCAGCAATACACCGACCTGCGCCGGACGCCGGACCTCTGGACGGGGCTATGCCGTGGCCACGGGAGACTGTCCCGTGAAGGCGGCCGCGTGCTCCGCAACCCACTGCCTGAAGGTGCGGGCCGGACGGCCGGTGACCTTCTCGACGGTATCGACGACCGTACGGCCCACCTCCGGAGTGTTGCCGTACGCCTCGAGCAGGAAGCCGATGACGTCCTCCGGATGGCCCGCCGCCCGCCACTGCGCCACGGCCTGTTCCTCGGTCAGCTCGACCACGGCGATCTCCCGGCCACGGGCAGCGGCGATCGCGGCCACCTTGTCGGCGACGGTGAGGAGTTCGGGTCCGGTGATCACGTACTCCTGGCCGCCGTGCCCCTCCTCGGTGAGCGCGACCGCGGCGACGGCGCCGATGTCGCCCTCGTGGACCATGGCGCTCAGCCGGGAGACGAACGGCTCACGGACCTCACTCGAGGCCACGATCTGCTCCGCCCACTCCAGGGCGTTGCCCATGAACTCGACCGGCATGAGTACGGTCCAGTCCACCCCGTCGTCGGCGCGCACTGCGTCCTCCAGCAGTGACGGCCCGCCGCCGTGCAGCACGGTGACCCGGCGCACGCCGGCCGCACGGGCCAACTCCAGGATCCGCGGACCGGTCTCGAGAGGGGCGAAGTAGGGCCCGCCGAAGGTGATCAGGTGCAGCCCGGTGACGCCTTCCAGGGCCTGGACGAGGCTGTCGGGTCGGGTCAGGTCGCCCTGGACGACCTCGGCACCGGCCGGGAGGTCGGCGCTCGCCGCATCCCGGGTGAGGGCGCGGACCGCATGCCCGCGGGCGAGCAGTTCGGCGACGACCTGGCGGCCGACGGTTCCGGTGGCGCCGGTGACAAGAATCTTCTGCGTCTGTGTCATGGAACGACCGTAGGGAGACTTGCGGTCAGCTTCTGTCCGCAAGTCCGCAAGCGGCGACAGGGGGCGCCGTTGAGGTTGCGGATGCCGGCGTCTCCTGTCGCGTACGGCTGACGTGTATGCCCGTACCTGGTGGTTCTAGCGGAGCCTGGTCATCCCGCAACTGCCGTCCGGTACGGTCCCTGAGAAGCCTTCAGCCGCTGCATGGTCGTCAGCCGGATCGCGAAGTACACCGCGGCCGCGGCGGCGGCGAGGTCCAGAATGTCGGCCGCCATGTACTGCGCCACGGCGTCCCGGACCTGCGCGAGTGTCTCGGCGTTCTCGTAGCGGGACGCGGCGTACCGGCCGAAGAGGGCGCTGAAGACGAACAGGCCCCACCACAGGTTCACCGGCCAGATCGACGTGCGGTGCGGTTCGTCGCCATCCGGCAGTGGTGTGCTCGCTCCCCACATGTCGACGGCGATGCGGTACGGCATCCAGAGGTTCGCCAGTGGGATGACCCAGGCTGCGATGGCCCAGCCGGGCCCGTTGCGGAATTGGTCGGGCGCCAGCGGCCCGGTGTTGCGGCGCATCAGGAAGAACCAGATGACGAAGAGGATCGCGCAGGGCACATAGGTCATGATCTGGAGGTTGCCGGCTGTCTCGTAGAGCGAGTACGCGGCGTCCAGTTCCTTCTGGGGAGCGGTGGCGAAGCCGTCGTCCCCGTCGATCAGCATGTGGATCCGGGCTCCGGCGAACACGGCGAACAGATCGCCAAGGGCGACGACTGCGAGCAGCGTTGAAACGGCGGCCAGGAGGCCGCGTGACGATTGCGGCGCACCTGCGGGCAGCAGAGGACGCGGACGCAGATCACTGGATGCGGACATGACGGTGGCCCCCCACGGGCAAGAAGACGGGAAACGGCCCGCGGAAGATCGCGTGCGGAGGCACGGTAAGCCGAGATGAGACGTCGCGTCCATGAAATACCCCGGTGAACTTGGGTCGTCACCCGCGTCCGCCGAGGCCCGAATCCGCGGTGCCGGGCGCGGGGGTCTTCCGCGTCTGCGCTGGCTTTGAGGCGGGCGGTCTGCTCATCGCTGGGTTTCGCGGGCCGCTGCACGGACTGCACTGGGTTGGCGGTCAGCCGAAAAGCGAACTCGCGGCCCCGGGCGATGCGTTCGAGCAGCGGCGTGTAGTCCGTGTCGCGCACCGCACCGCCGCACAGCAGGTCGGCTGGCTGCTCAAGCAGACCGCGTCCTGCTTGCGAGCGTGCTGAGGTGGCCTGGGCGAACTCCTCCCAGAAGAAGCCGCGGTAGCCCCGGCCCGGCGAGAAGTGCCGAAAGAGACCTTCACCCGCCTCTACCTCGGCGAACACGGCTCTCTGCAGCAGATCGCCGCCCTCACCGGCTTCTCCCGCAAGGTTCTGACCGACCTCGCCCACGAGTACGGCATCCCACTCCGCGACGGCCCGCAGGACTACAGGCCCCGCGGAACCATCGACCGCGACTGGCTCATCGAACAGTACGTTCACCGCCGCCGGACCCTGCCCGATCTCGCTCAGGAGAAGGGCATGAGCACCGCGAACGTGGCGAGATGGGCCCACACCCACAAGATCCCCCTTCGCCCATGCGGTGGAGCGTCCCATGACGCCGCCCTCCGGGCAGCAGATCAGGCACGCACTGGCACCGGCGTTCCTGAGTGATGCCCTGACCAGCCCACCAACCGAGGAACTGTCGGGCAGTCCGTGATCTCGCGGACGCCCTTGTTGATTGCGTCCTCGATTGCTTTCCTAGGATCCCTAGGGTAAAACTAGAATCCCAAGGATCCTAGGAGGGCGCATGGTGCGGGCCGGGCTGACAGTGGAGCGGGTGACTATCGCGGGCGCAGAGCTGGCGGACGACGTCGGGCTCGACCAGGTGACCATGTCGCAGGTGGCGCGACGGCTCGGCGTGAAGGACGCGAGCCTCTACACGCACGTCCGCAGCCTGGAGGATCTGCGAGGTCGGATCGCGCTGCTGGCGGCGGACGAGAAGACCATCCGCATCGCGGAGGCGACTGCCGGCAGGTCAGGAAGAGACGCCCTGGTGGCCTACGCGAACGCCTGGCGGGAGTACGCACACAAGCATCCGGGCCGCTACACAGCGACGCAGACGCCGATCCAGATCGACCCTGAGCTGGCCGCGAAGGCGCCCGGACCACGGCGCGCGGTCGAGCTGACCTACGGCATGCTGCGCGGCTACGGGCTGGCCGAGCCCGACCTGACGGACGCGGTCCGGCTGCTGCGTAGCACATTCCACGGGTTCGTCGCCTTGGAGGCCGCGGGCGGGTTCGCGCATGCGCGTTCGCCACAGCAGTCGTGGGTCCGTGCCCTCGATGCCCTGCACACCCTCCTGGAGCACTGGCCCCCATCCCGAGAAGGAGACCCAGCATGACGGATCCGACCATGGGCAGCCTGCGTGTGAACGGCGCGACCTTGCACTACGAAGTGCGCGGCCAGGGCCCGCTCTTACTGCTGATCTCCGGAGGGACGGGCGGCGCGGCATCCTTCGACGGCATCGCTGACGACCTGGCCGCCGAATACACAGTGGCGACCTACGACCCGCGCGGTATGTCCCGCAGCACGCTGGACGACCCCGATGCCGAGCAGCAAGTGGCCGAGCACGCCGATGACGCGTTCCGGATGCTGGAACTGCTGTCGCCCGGCGAGCCTGCCCGAGTATTCGGCGCCAGTTCGGGCGCGATCGTCGCAGTGCACCTGCTCACCGCCCACCCCGAACACATCGCAAGTGTTGTGGCGCACGAGCCGCCAGTAGTGGAGGTCCTGCCGGACGCGGCTGAACACCGCGCACTCATCGCACACGTGCAGGACACGTTCCGCACCCAAGGGCTCATGCCGGCGATGGCCGTGTTCGCTGCGGGCCTCAAGAAGGACGGCGACACCACCGTGCCGAAGGCCGAGCTCAAGCTTCCACCCCAAGCAGCGGCGCGGGCCGAGCAGACGATGGCCAACCTGCCGTACTTCGTCGGGCGGATCGTGCCCAGCTTCATGTCCTACGCGCCGGACATCCGTCGGCTGGAGGGGCTGTCGGACCGGCTCGTGATCGCCGGTGGCCAGGATTCACGGGGTGAGCTGCCCTACCGCTCGGCGGCTTGCCTGGCCGAGCGTCTCGGCACGGAGCTCCAGCACTTCCCCGGCGGGCACATCGGACTGACAACGCACCCCGCAGAGTTCGGCGAGCTCCTGCGGAAGGCCCTCCGAGCTTCGATCTGAATCGCGCGTGACCTGGTCCCGTCGGAGTCGATCGAGGGAAGTGACACGATCCTGAGACTCAACTCTTCCGTCACTGCCTGAGACAGGAGGGAGAACAGCAGGTCACCGCATCGCCATCTGACAGCGAACCGGAGACCCTACACTTCTTGTAGGGTCTCAAATTTCGGGTCGGAATCTCACGGCCAGTGTCGAATGAATGTCGGATCCGACACCGTGGTGAGACACCGCAACCCCAGCGGTGGGCACCGACACCCTGCGCGGACACTTGTCGTACAGGGAAGACACAATCGGCGCATGTCTGAGACCTTCGTCGACCTGGGAACTGTCGATGCGCCGTCTGGTGTGCTGGTGCTTGGCATGGCTGGGGGGATCGACCAGTGGCGAGAACTGGGTCAGCCCCTGTCCGAGCGCGCAAGGACGGCTGCGGCAAACGGAGGGGGCCACCTTCGTGAGTGGTTGTGCGAGGCGGTTGCGTTTCCGGCAGCGGCCGACCGGCCTTTGAGAGTGCGGGCGAGTACCTCGCCGTCTCCGTTCGACGGGGAGCCGACGATCGCGACCTTGGAGATCAGCCTCGGTCTTCTCTGGCCCGAGACTACGGGCCGGTCGGCACCGGTCCGGCTCGGGGACCTGCCCGTCGACCGGTGTGGCATGGTGGTCGGCGACGCCGCAGGGCTGGACGCGTGGACGGGAATGGACGACGAGCCGGCCGACGGGCTCGCCGATGTCTTCTACTGGGGCCTGTACGCGGACGACGCGCATGCGCAGTTCGGTGGTGAGCGGATCGCACAGTACGGCGTCGACGGGCCACATGGGTGGCTGGACCTCCCGGTTGCTGAAGCGACCGCACGTGCAGCCGAACTCGCCGCCTGGCGCGACCGCCTCCACGGCAAGGGCCTCATAGTCTCGGTCGACGAGCACACCGATTTCCACCGCTTCCAGCGAGCTGGATGGCACCATCCGCTCCACGTCGGCGCGATCGACGTCGGCGGTTGCCAGGTGCTCGGCATCGAATGGGACCAGGGCGACCACTCGGTCAGGCATCGCGGCGAGCGGGACGCCGGCCAGGTCTATCCGGTCACGCTCGAAGCCGACGAGGCGGGCGAGATGGTGATGCGATGGACCATCCCGCCCCACGACTTCGACGACGAAGACGAGTGACGAGCCGGACAAGGCCGCCGCCCGGCGGCGCGCCCAGCGCATCGAGCAGGGCCTGTGTCCTGAGCACGGCACGCGTCCCGGCCCGGGCGGCCGCTGCGCTGACTGCGTGCTGGACGACGCGATCCGCAACCAGACCCGGTCCTGGCGCAGTGTGAGTTGGAGGGTCCGGCGCGCGGTTCCTGCGGGGGCTGCGGCGCCCGGATCGTGCTGATCGGCCGCGCCCTCGAGGACGGCCTGTGCAAGCTCTGCCGGGAGGAGGCCGCGGTGCTGGGCGCCGCCGTCGTGCCCGCGCCGACCGCACCGGTCGGGCAGGCAGCGCGGTCTGACGACGGCGCCGAGTCGGACAGACGCTCTCGGCCGAGCCCGCTCCGCACCCGCAGCGTGCGGCCTGATGGCTCGCCTCATACGGCCGGGAACGTGGCGGGTGCTGGTGACATGCAAGATCGGCGCTCCGACTTGGAGCGCCGATCTTGTGCGGGTTCACGCGGCAACGTGTATCCGCTGGGTTCCTGATCGCATGGGTGGAGCCCGTAACTCACAGGAGTGGCCGGACGATTCCGACGTCCGGCCGGTTTCGACGCAGAGAAGCGTCTCGCGGAGCGGCAAACGTTTGATGGACCTCCGGGCGTGGCGCTGCTTCGCCTGCCGACTGGTAGGTCCACGAAGCGCGTACTGCCAGGTCAAGGCCGTGATGATCGCCGGGATGGGCCTGGCCGACGTCCAGCTGCGACGATCGTTCGCAGGGTCTGATTGGGATAGCGCCGCATCTATCTGCCGACGGGTTGGGTCTCATGGGTGCTCTGTGATGCCTATGGCCAGATCACAGCTGCGGTCGCCTCACCAGCGATTGATGCGCGATGGACCGCGCCATGGACGCCAGCGCATCAACGGTTGCGCAGGGCTGGTCTGGCGCGAGCGGGCGATGCCACGATGCAGGTCCCCATCTCGGTGTCGGCAAGCACCAGTTGGGTGACATACCTGGAGCCCGAAACACGCCGACGCGCCCTGAGCGCGGGCGTCGAACTCAGGAGGCAGGACATGCCCCGCACATCTCGCGCGGTTGGGTGCGTCGTAAACGGCGCACCCAACAACAGGCTTTCGACCCCGGATGCTGTGGTCATCGTCGTCATCACGGTGCTGGCCTGCGTAATGTCAGGCAGTGGTCTGGAAGCATCGTCGACCTTGGCAGTGCTGGGCGGTGCCAGTTTGGTCGCGGCGGGCACACTGCCCGCCCTGCGGGGCGGAGGGCAGCGGCTGGGGTCACTGATCGTGCGTGTGGCGCGCGCGATTCCGGCGCCGTAGGTGTGTACCGACCGTGGGGCGCAGGGAGAAACCGATAGCCACGTCCAACGGGGCACTGGGCAAGTTGGCCCGCTGGCTGCGCGCCCAGCGCGCGGCCGGAGGATGGTCATATGCCCAACTGGCGGGACGCGCAGGATGTCATGCCACGACGCTTCAGCGTGCGGCGTCAGGACAGGGCGTGCCCAGCGCGCGTGTCGTCCAGGCGTACGCACGGGCCTGAAATGCTTCGGTCGACGTGGCGATGGATCTGTGGAGGCAGGCCCGCAGAGGCGAGTCTTACGGATCTGCCTTCGGTCGGTCAGCACCGAGTCCGGTGTATGTCAACGGAATCGGCACGTTCAAGGCCGGCCTGCAGGAGCTTTACGCGAGGGCCGGCCGGCCTACAGTGCGTGAGATGGAGCAACGGGCCGGCGGCCTGGGAAGGCTGCCGCACAGCACGGCTCACCGCATCGTGAAGGGTCAGACGGTGCCGCGCGACGAGCATCAGCTGATCGGGTTCTTGGTGGCTTGTGGGGTTACCGAAACAGAGCATCCGCCGTGGATTGATGCGTGGAGACGTGTTCTCGGACGTGCTCCGCGCGAGGCGGTGCTACCTGCGGGGGCGCCGGAGATACCGGTGTCTCCGACGCCCCCGGCTCGGCCCCCGGTTCGGGCGATGGATGGTGCGCCGCCAGTGCCGGAGCAGAGGCGTCCCGTCTCCTCGACAGATGCGGCGGAGCAGCCGGCCGCGTTGCGCTTCAGCGTGCTCGGTCCGGTACGCGCCTGGCGCGACTCCGAGCAGCTCTTCACCGGCTCTCCCCAGCAACGTGCGCTCCTTGCCGCCCTGCTGCTGCGGGAGGGCCGTACGGCGACCGCGGGCGAGCTGATCGACGCCCTGTGGGGCGATGAGCCGCCGTCGCAGGCGCTGGCCGCGCTGCGGACGTACGCGTCCCGGCTGCGGAAGGTTTTGGACCCCGGGGTCCTGGTGAGCGAGTCGGGCGGGTACGCGGTGCGCGGGCTGTCGAACGGCGCCCTGGACCTGGCGGTCGCGCAGGATCTTGCCACCGAGGCGGAGAAGGCCCGCAGCGCCGGGGACCTGTGCCACGCCAGCGAGGTGCTGAGCCGGGCGCTCGCGCTGTGGGACGGGGAGGTGCTGGCCGGCGTGCCGGGGCCGTACGCGGAGGCGCAGAGGGTCCGCCTGGAGGAATGGCGGCTGCAACTCCTCGAGTCGCGACTGGACATGGACCTGGAGCAGGGCTGCCACGCGGAGGCGGTGTCCGAGCTGACGGCGCTGGCGGCGGCGCACCCCCTGCGGGAGCGGCTGCGTGAGCTGCTGATGCTGGCGCTGTACCGCAGTGGCCGCCAGGCGGAGGCGCTGGCGGTGTACGCGGACACGCGCCGGCTGCTGGCGGACGAACTGGGCGTGGACCCGCAGCCGGGGCTGCAAGAACTCCAACGGCGCATCCTCCACGCCGACCCCGGGCTCGCGCAGCCGACGGCGCCGGTTGCCGAACCTGCCGCGGTCCTGGTGTACCCGGCCCAGCTCCCGGCCACGGTCCCGGACTTCACGGGCCGCACGGCCTTCGTGTCGGAGCTCGGCGAGGTCCTCGCCTCGGCCGAGGGCCGGGTGATGGCGGTGTCGGCGCTGGCGGGCATCGGGGGCGTCGGCAAGACGACGCTGGCGGTGCACGTGGCGCATCAGGCCCGGTCGGCGTTCCCCGACGGTCAGCTGTACGTGGACCTGCAGGGCGCGGGGCCGCGGGCGGCGGAGCCGGAGACGGTGCTGGGCTCGTTCCTGCGGGCGCTGGGCACCGCGGACTCGGCGATCCCTGACTCCCTGGAGGAACGCTCAGCCCTATATCGCGCAGTGCTGGACGGCCGCCGGGTCCTGGTCCTGCTGGACAACGCCAAGGACGCCGCCCAGGTACGGCCGCTGCTGCCGGGCACGGCGGGCTGCGCGGCACTGGTGACATCCCGGGCCCGCATGGTGGACCTGGCGGGCGCCCATCTGGTCGACCTGGACGTGATGTCGCCGGACGAGGCGCTGCAGCTCTTCACGAAGATCGTGGGCGAGGAGCGGGTGGCCGCCGAGCGGGAGGCCGCGCTGGACGTGGTCGCGGGCAATCTGTGGGAGGGCTCAAACACCGGTGAGGGGCTGGACCTCGTGGCTCCCGGGGCTGAGGTCCTTGTTGCGGATATGGACAGGCCGCAGCAGTACGCCTTGTCCAACGGCACATCGGACGCCACGGCCTACGTTTCTGCCGCTGCCGCGCTGGTCCGCTCCAAGTACCCCGATCTCACTGCTGGACAAGTGATTAACCGGCTGCTCAAGTCGGCCACCTTCGCGCACCACAAGGGATTGAAGGCTCCCGACGAGGAGTACGGCTACGGCATTGTCCGCCCCTACTCGGCGCTGACGATGGACATCTCTGCCGGCCCCAAGGACAACCCCCTCGGCCACCTGACCATGGCCAGCCCACCGTCGAGTGGCGCGGGCAAGAAGACGGACACGGCGACGCAGGGTTCCACCCGGAACATGCTCGTCATCGCGGGTGTTATCGCAGCTGTGGTGGTCATCGGTGCCATCGCCGTGTTGGTCGTTCGCAGCCGTCGTAACGGGGGCAGCCCTGGTTCTGGTGGCGGAACGCCTCGGTACGGCACGGGCTACCCGTCCCAGCCCCCCGCCGGCTATCAGTACTACCCCAATACCGCTGCCCAGCAGGGTTACGCACCGCCTCCGGGACAGGCCCCGCAGCACCCCAACCCCTACGCTCAGCAGTCCCCGCACCAAGGGCAGTAGCCGCAACCCGAATGGTCTCGGACGCCTGAGCCCCGCCCTTGTGGTGGGTCTTGCGAGCGGGGGGAACGCTGGCTGACCCGACCAGGTAGTTGAGCGCGGTGGCCTGCCGGTCGGTAAGGAAGGCGCGACCAATGCCGCAGACAGTTCTCGTGACCGGCACATCGAGCGGGCTGGGCCGGCGCACCGCCGAGGTACTCGCCGAGCGCGGCCACACCGTGGTCGCCACCATGCGCGCCCCGCAGGGCAAGGACCGGGCCGCTGCGGAGACGCTGATCAAGACCGGGGACGGCTCGCCGGGCCGGATCCTGGTGGTCGAGATGGATGTCCGCGACGACGAGGCGGTCGAGGCGGGCGTCGCCGCCGCCATCGAGCGGGCGGGCGGGCTGGACGGCGTGGTCAACAACGCCGCGTACGCGATCACCGGCATCGGAGAGAGCGTCACCAGCAGCCAGCTGCTCGATGTGCTCGACACCAACCTCGTCGGCCCGCAGCGCGTCACCCGCGCCGTCCTGCCACACCTGCGCCGGCGCCGGTCGGGGCTGGTGGTCTTCCTCTCCAGCGGCGCCGGACGGCTCACGGTGCCCGGCATGGGCGCCTACTCGGCCAGTAAGTTCGGCCTCGAAGCCCTCGCCCAGGCCTACCGTTACGAACTGCGCCCGCTCGGCATCGACGTGTCGATCGTCCAGCCCGGCGCGTTCCCCAGCGACCTCGCCGCCTCCCAGGCCTCTGGCGCGGATGAGAGCCGCCTAGGGGGTTTCGTTTGGATCACCGGTCGGACCAGAGGAAGATACCTGCGATGTGGAGTCCGGCCAGGTAGATGGTCGCGGTCTTCTCGTAGCG
>NZ_JBVKAU010000034.1:0-19695 GCF_055657525.1 Streptomyces sp. NPDC107522
CAACACGCCCGCCCATTCCAGTACGAAACCCAGACCCGCCAACCGCCGCAGACACTCCCCGCAGGCCCTGCCTGGCTGCGCCGGTACCCCCCCCCGCTCTTCGCACCCACCAGCCCCTCCCCCACCACACTGCAGAACCGAATCAGCGATCTACAGGCGATGGTCGTCCACCACCCACTCGTAGCCGACCTCGCCCGCCAAGTCCCCCTCGCAGCCGCCGTCCTCGAAGACCTCGAGCACCACAGCCCCTCCCACCCCGTCTGGACACCCCTGACCGGCGGCACGCCCCGCCCCTGGACCGACCTGTGAAACCCCGTGCAAACACCCCCCCACGCCCGCACCATCCATCCCGCTCGGACACCGACCCGCGGGAGGAGACCGCCCGCTTCGCCGCTATCTGTATCCGCGGAACTCTCGTCCACGGCGCCACGTGCTCGACGGCCCGGTCGTCCACGACCACCTCACCACCAGACTCACACCGCGGGCTCCGGCCCTGTCGTTGACCCACCAACAACGCGTCCAGGACGGCGCGCAGACTGCCCTCTCGCGGGGTCGTGCAGGCTCTGCAGGGGTGCGAGTCTCGCGCCGGGTCGTTGAAGGACCCACCGCCGGCTTCCGCCACGGCTGTTCCAAGAGGTCGGGGAGGCCTCAGAACAGTCGCTGGGCAAGGCCGGCGAGCGCGGGCCCCTCACCGGCGGCGAGCAGCACACGGAGGTCTGCGCAGGCGTCGCGATGGGCGGCGTTCTCCAAGCCAAGCCTTCTCAGTGCCTTAGCCCAGCGCACATCGTCGTCGGCGTGGGGGGTGAGGACGGCCAGACCTGTTTGTCCCTCAATGCGGGTGGAGAGTGCGGCCTGCAGGGAGGGCCAGCGAGCGGTGATCTCGGCGAGGCTGATGAGGTGGGTGGCGTCTTCAACGGAGAGGGCTTGTGTGGTGCCTTCTTTGTAGGCGAGGACTCGTAGGTAGAACTGCCACACCGTCAGGAGCCTCTTGGTCTCCCGCATGGACAGGTGGCGCTGTGCAGTCAGTCGGTCCTGCAGGCGGTCGCGGATGGCTGGGTGTGTTTCCAGGGCGAGCACTTGGGCTTCCAGCTCGGGCTGGGCAGATGCCATGCCGGTTGGGACCGGGCTCGCTGCTGCGCTGCTGGTTGCTGCGGTTGGGGAAGCGACCGGCGCGGCGGTGGGAGTGTGGGGATCGGTCGAGGGAGCAACGGGTCCCAGCAGGCTGCTGACCGCGGCGGCGAGGCTGTGATGAGCGATGGGCGGCAAGGTGATGGGGAGCTGGATGAGTTTGCGCAGGAAGGTCCATCCCCATGAGGGGTCCTGGTGGCCGGCTTGGCCCTGCGCTGAGCCGAAATCGGTGTACGCGCGGTCGAGGTGTGCCGCGACGACCGAGGAGTGGAGTCCAGGCCGAGTACGAAGCGGCAGGGCGCAACGCGCGGTTGGTCGCTGCGGCGGGGGAAGTGGAGTGCGCCGGACAGGAACAGGTTGATGGCTTCGAACACTTCGGCGGTGGCGCGTGCCGAACAGCGGTCGAGATCGTCGATGAACACGATGAGTTCTCGGCCGCTGGACGAGATCGTCTCCAGGAGGTCGCTGATGTCGTGCTGGACGAGGTAGAGATAGCCGGAGCGGGCGTTGTAGTAGGGGTCGCGCAGGGCGCTGTCCGGTGCAGAGCCGGTGGTGGCGAAGGCTCCACTGAGGACAGGCCCGTCGAGGATCTCTCCCGGCAGGAAGGACCGTGCCCGGCCCAGAAGGAATCGAAGGGCTGTGTGCATGAGCCCCAAAGACAGCAGGAGGACCGGAAGCCCGATGGCCAGGAAGGCGGCGTTCACCGTGTGACCCGACCACCTGTAGTCGGCATCTGCCTTGGCCAGTTGCGCCACGACAGGAACGACCAGGGCAAAAACGCCCACCCGCAGAAACGGGGAAAGGAGGCGGCGGCCTACGGTGCGGCGCAGGAGATGCCGGTCGCAGCGCTCTGCGTTACGCCGTAGCCAGTACGCCTCACGGGCTCGCCCGGCAGGGCCTTGTGCGGGGCGTGAGGCTTCCACGATCTCGCGGGAGAGCCCGGCCCAGATCTGGTCGCTGGTCTGATATGCCCACGGGTTGAAGCGAACCGTCACCACCGTACGGGGGGATGCTGGACTGGCGGGCGTGCGGCGCAGCAGCGGCCACCGGCTGCGTCTGCTTTGGGCGCCAGGCCGGCGTTGGGCGAGGAGCAGTCTGACAGCGGAGCGCACTGGCAGGTTGCGGCGCCGCAGCCGTGGCATCCACGTGCGTGCCCGCTTCTTCCATCGTTGCCAACGGCCGACAGCAGGAGGGATCGCGTCCTGCTGTCGGGCGTGGACCTCTTTCTCGATCAGTTGCATGATCGTGGATTTGCCTGATCCCCACGGGCCTTCGATCGCCACGACCGATGGGCCGGTGCCGTCCTCGGCAAGCGATCCACCCGCCGCCTGGGGGCTGGCCTCGGCCGGCGTGAGCAGGTCGGCCACCGCGTGCACCAGCGCCATACGATCCAGCAAGTCGCTGCCGGCCGGCCGGTCGGAGAAGCCCCTGAAATAGACGGCGCCCTTGCGTGAGGCCGCTCCGCTGGAGGAGGCCCCCAGAGCCTCCTCACGCTCCAGGCGCTCGCGTTCGAAGCGGGCCAGTACATCGGCGGAAGGGTCGAGCAGGGCGTAGCGCTGCAAATCCGGCTGCGCGGCAAGCTGCTGATCGAGCCAGCCCGCACCGAACCATCCACGAACAAACGGGAAGATTCCCCGCAGCTCGTCGAACCACCGCTGATCACCTGGCGTGAGGTCTGCAGCGCAGACCAGGTACCACTGATCCGGAGGGTTCCTCGCCACCTTTTCCAGGGTCTGGCGGACCTGGCGGCGGCGGCTGGATGTCATGGGCCCGGCGAAAGCCTTGATCTCATAGACAATGCGTTCGCCGGCTTCCGTCTCCTCCACGACATCGCCATCGCCCACATCTGGCCCGCCGATGCCGCCCGAAGACGCTCGGGCGCGGGGGTGCAGTCGCAGCAAAAGCAGCGTGACCAGGGCATGAAACTGCTGGTAATTGGCCACATGTCGGTCCCACGGGGTGCTCACCGGCCAACGATACGATCACGACAGAAGCCCTCGTGCCGCTTCCTCATAACTCGCCTGACCAACGAGTCGTCTCCCTCATCACCCGTCCCACACCAGGTGCTCCGGCAGCCGAGTTGACCCGAGCCCGGCCGAACCGCGGCGCGTAAAGGCCCTGACCATGCTCGCCCTGTACCGCATGGCCAGGACCGGCCAGTCACCCCCCGATACTGCGGCCGGACAACTCCCGCCAGCTGTTTCGCCCAAGCAATGGGCCCGTGATCAGCCGGCCCGCCCAACGACCGAAGCCCTGCGGCGCCAGCCGTTCCCGCAGTTCAGGCTCCAGCCGCCCGCTACGTTCGGCACTCACCCCAGGCCTGTGCCGCTGCGTGCAATGTCGACTCTTGCCGTCAACTCCACCGCAACTGGGCTCAACGCTGGGCCGCCGGCTCCTCGTCTTGCCTGCTTGCCCAGTCCCTCACCCGCTCGATTGTCTCGTCCGGCTTCGGCATCGCCGAGTACACAACGAACTCTGCGTAGTTCGGGTCGTCGATCGGCAGCGGTGGCAATGGATACTCGCGTAGCCTGGCCACCAGGTATCCGGCGGCCAGCAGGTCACGGGACTTCTCGATGTCGAGGTCAACCTTGTCCGCGTGCCAGTAGGAGCCGTCGTACTCGATGGCGAGCTTCTGCTCCCCTGCCGTCTCGACCGTGATGTCGACGAGCCAGCTCCCGCGTCGGGCGAATGCATCGTGCCGCACTGACTGGCCGGACGATGCCCGGCCGAAGGCACGCTCCGCGGCTGCCCAGTGGTCAAGCTCTATGCGGGACTTGCCGTGCTCGCGGCACTCGGGGCAGCCGCTGCCGTTTGCCCGTGAGGACAGGGCCGCCTGCCAGGCGTGATCCGGGTTTGCGGAGCAATTCCAGGCAGGCGTGAACAGAGTCTGGCTGGTCGGACGCACCTGCCACGCGGACAGCGGATTGGCTGGCGACCACTCCGCCGCCAGATCGGGGAAGTGGTGGGCGAGCGAGTCGAGGATCGTGCGGCACTCCGGGCAGCGCAGGCGCTGGCCCTGTTCCCGACGGGCCGGTGTCTCCTGCCACTCGTGGCCGCAGTCTTCATTCCGCCACCACACGAGCTTGCGTGAACCGGGTGACACCTTCGACAGCTGAGCCTTGCCGTTCTTGGTCGGGTGCCACTGTGCGGCAATCTCGGCGTTGAGTCCGAAGCCCTCAGGATCGGCCTCGATCGCCTCAAGACGCGTTGCGCGTGTGTCCTGGCCGCGGCAGGACGGGCAGCCGTTATGCAGATACGTGAGCGCAGACTGGCGACAGCGGTGCCCTCTCGGGCAACGTAGCTGACGGTGCCGGTAGTCCGCGACCATCACGGTCCGGGGATCCGCCTCGTCGTCCCAGGCGGCAAGCAGCTCGAGCACGTCCGCGACCGGCGTCCTCTGATAACGCGCGTGCTCCGCCTCCCACTCAGCCCGTCGCTTCGGTTCGCACTCCGGACACTCGCGCATGTTGACCATGTCGAGGATCCGTTTCCGGAACCGCAGTCCGCAGTCGGGGCAACGCCAGACCGCCTCCCGCCGTGCCTTGACGGTGACGGTCTCCCAGGTGGCGGTGTCGTTCTGCTCGTGGTCCCACCAGTCGAGGACGGGCAGTTCGCTGTCCTTGAGGAGGTCACGCTGTTTGGACCCGGCGGGCTTGGTCGTCTGCCGCTCACGCCGAGGGTTGACCTGACACTGGCAGCCGAATCCGATGTCCCCCAGCCTCGCGGCGCTCAACCGGCCGCAGTAGCGGCACCGGACATGGTGCGGGTCGTCGGAGAAGGAGGGCGCGGTCAGTGCGCTGAGGTAGTCGTATCCGTTCTTCTCGGCGTGCTCCCGCGCCTCGGCCTGCGGAACCGGGCTCAGGTCGGCGTACGCGCCCATGGCCTGGCGAGCCTTCCGCGCCCACTGCCGCCAGTAGCAGGCCCGGCACGTCGCTTCCCCATAGGCATTCTTTTCCAGGGTGTATTCGAAGCGATAGTGCGCCTCGCAGCCGCATGCCAGGCACCGGGTCAGACGCCACGCCTTCGGTTTCGTGAAAGGCTCCAGCGGTTCCAGGCCGCCCTCACGCAGCATCTCCGTGATGTGGGCGTCACACCAGGTGCTCTTCGTCCGTGTAGAGAACGCGGCAGGCTGCCCGCAGCCCGCCTCAGAACACAGTTGGGTCGTCTTACGGGGCGATAGGGAACTCACGTGCGGATTCTCGCAGGTGCGAGTGCCGACGACACGAAGTAACGTGATTGCTCCTTCCTTGCCGACGTCACTCGTCAGCTGCCGCCCGGGGGCTACTGAGCGAAAAGTCCGCAACGCCAGCGGCGAGACCGCCAAGCCCTGGGACGAACCCACAGCGCGCTACCGCAGGAGGCGCTCCCGCACCAGCCCAGCCAGGGGCCGCCGCGGGACTCCGAAGAAGCCTCGTCAGAACCTCCATCGACACCCTGGCGACAGGTCACTCGCGCCAATGATCCCAGCCGTGGCCGTCGAAACAGAGCCCCGCTGGAGGCGAGGACACGGAGGGGGCCCGGCTCGGGCGGCTGAGCTGTGTGGGGCCGCGTGTCGCGAAAGTGAGCAGTGGGATGTGGCGTTGCCTTCGCATTCAGCTTGAGGTACGAGAGCGACCGCGACGCCCTGGCGAATGCGCGCAATAAGGCGCGTGAGGTGTCGCGCAAGGCGGCTGAGACCGAGTCCGCCGCGCAGGCCGAACTCACCTCAGCACGAGCCGCTTACGAGCGAAACCTGCGTCGGCTGGAGCAGCAGATAGCACGGCTGCGTAATCCAGGCGCCGGTGAGCGATCGGGCAACCTGGGAGAACTCGTCTGTTCCAGCACATCCTCGTGGTGACGTCCGGACCGGCCACGCGCTCGATCGAACTGGCCGGCCTCGACGCCCGCTTCGACACGGGCAGGACGAACCACTCGATCTACCTCACCGACACCGCCGGGCGGGTGCACCGCGCGAAGTACCCTCACGTTTCTCCTTCAGCGGATGACCAGCAGCGATTCGATGGGGAAGCGCTACGCGACTTCACCGTGGCCATCCAGAACGCCGTCGCGGACGAGAACAGTTACCGCGCCCGGATCCCCCACCAGCTCAGGCAGGTTGAGCAGCAGTTGGAAGAAGCCCGTGCAGACACCCGTGCGCAGGAGGCAGCACGCAAAAGGCTTGCCCGTGTACGGCAGCGCAACCGCCAGGACC
The DNA here is from genome assembly GCF_055657525.1 of Streptomyces sp. NPDC107522. Taxonomy (NCBI): domain Bacteria; kingdom Bacillati; phylum Actinomycetota; class Actinomycetes; order Kitasatosporales; family Streptomycetaceae; genus Streptomyces; species Streptomyces sp. NPDC107522. The sequence continues at coordinate 6,320 of NZ_JBVKAU010000034.1, forward strand.
CGCACCGCAAAGCTGCAGACTCCGAACTGGAAGAGGCTCTCCAGGACTGGAAAACCCTCACAGGCCACCTACCACTCAAGTAGTCAACGGATGGGAAGCTGCTGGCATCCGTGCTCAGGCGTCCGGCAGTTAAGGACCGCTGGTCCCGTGGAGCATTGCCCCCTCACCGGCCGCGCCGGCTCTCGCAAAGTACAGAGAACAAGCTGTTGATCTTAGAGCCGCAGGCGTCCCGGCTCGCCTCACTTCCTGACCGGCGCACTCGCACCTGCTGGCACCCACAACCAGACAGCTTGCGCCCCGGCGGCAGCAACCGCGACCAGGAAGCCGGCCTCACCAGCACCACCAGCCGCCGCGAGCCAGGTGATCTGGAGAACCAGGCGCTGCCACCCGGCCCGGTAGGAGGCCACGCCCCACGCGGCCTTCGACCTTCGGCCTTCGCCAAGACCGGGGTACCCGAGCGTCAGAACGTCGCCTCGGTCCGCTTCCCCCGTCCATGGAGCGCCCGGTCAGGAACCGGCCGATACCGAACCCGATTGATTCGGCAGTCTCTTCCACCTGCTTCTCGAACTTCGTCTGCGCCATGCCGTGCCCCGGCGGGGCACTGTGTGCGGATCAGCGGGCGACCGAGATCGCGAAGGGCACCAATCCGCTGGACCGAATCACATGCGGTACGAACAGGATCGCGGCCTCCGTGGCGCGGGCGGTCTGGATCCCGCCGAGATCAGTGATCCACTCCTTGCGCCAGCCGAGGTTGATGAGCAGTTCACGGACGGTCTGCTTGGCCTGCATGTCGTCGCCGGAGAGGAAGGCGTCGGGCGCCTGGGTGAGCGTGGCCGGCGCGGTCATCACCGGGAAGAGCATGGTGTTGAGTGTCTTGACGACGCGCGTTTCGGGGAGCGCTTCCTGAAGTTGCTCGGCAAGGCTTGAGCCGGGGTAGATCAGGTCGGCGGGCAGTCCGTCCGGTCCGTCGACGGTGGCGTTGGAGACGTCGACGAGGATCTTGTCGTGCAGTTCCTCGCGCAGGGCGACGAGCCGGTCCAGCGAGCCGGCTCCCGGGGTGGCGTTGATGACGATCCGGGCTGTCCGGGCAGCATCGGCGGCGGCGCCCGGCGCGCGGTCCGCCACCGTCACCTCGTGCCCTGCCCGGGTGAGGGCTGTGGCCAGATTGCCGCCGACGCGGCCGTTTCCGAGAACTGCGATCGTGGTCATGATGATCTGGTCCTTCCGTGCGTGCAGGTTGTGGTGCGCGGTCAGCGTGAGAGCGTGGCGACGGCCTCGGCGTGGACGCCGGGCGCGGCAGCCAGGAAGCTCTCGCTCTGCGGGGTCCAGGGGCGGCCCTCGGCGTCGGAGATCTGTCCGCCGGCCTCGGTGACGAGCAGCGCCCCGGGCAGCAGGTCCGCGCGGGCACCGGCGAACTGCCAAAAGGCGTCGATCCGGCCGGCGGCCACGTTCAGCAGGTGCAGGGTCGCGGGCACGGCGGTGCGGACGACGAGCGCGTCGAAAAGCATCGCGGTGATCGAGGAGCCGACGCGCCGCACGACCTTCTCGTCCTCGTCCGGCCGGGCCTGGCTGGTGGCCACGATGCTCAGGCCGAGGTCCGCGGTCTGGGAGACGTGCAGCGGCCGGCCGTCGAGGTGGGCGCCCGCGCCGGTGAGCGCGGTGTAGGTCTCGCCGGTCAACGGCAGATGAACCGCGGTGAGCACCGGCTGGTTCTCACGCACGAGGGTTGCGGTCACCGCCCACTCCGGCAGGGCGTGCAGGTGGTTGACGTTGCCTTCGGCCGGATCGACGACCCACCATTCGCCGCGCGGCAGCGCCCCGCCGTCCAGTTCGTCCTCCACCCAGCCGGCGTCCGGGCGCAGGCGCGTGAGGCGGGGACGCAGGATGTCGAGGGCCGTGTCGTCGTTGGCGGCGAGCGCGCGCATCAGCTCTTCGCGGGTCTGGTAGCGGACCACCTCGCCGAAGCGCTCGCGCAGCGCCGAACCGGCCGCCCGCACGGCGATCGCGGTCTGACCGAGCAGGTCGGCGTCGGAGACGACGACATCAGTTGTCTGAAGCATTTCGGACATGGCGAATTCCCTTTTGAAAAGGAGGTGATGTGGCCCTTCGGGCCGAACTGTGCGCTCTGTTCAGCGCTCTGGTCTCGAAGGTATAGAGCCCCATGATTAACTTCAAATGCATGTAAAGCACGGCTAGGATTACTCTCATGCAATTGGATTTGAACCTGCTGGCCGCGCTCGACGCGCTGCTGGAGGAGGGAAGCGTGGCGGGGGCTGCCGCGCGCCTGCACGTCACCGCCCCCGCGATGAGCCGGAGTCTGGGCCGAATCCGGCGCACGACCGGGGATCAGATCCTGGTGCGCACGGGCCGCACGATGACCCCGACGCCGTATGCGATCGCCGTCCGGGAACAGGTGCACGAGCTGCTGCACCAGGTCCAGGGGGTGCTGGCACCGAGCCGTGAACTCGATCTGGCAACGTTGGAGCGCACCTTCACACTCCGCTGGCACGATTCCCTGGTCGCCTTGAGCGGCCCCGCACTGCTCTCGGCCGTGCGCGGACAGGCGCCGGGCGTGCGATTGCGCTTCGTCGCGGAATCCAGCACCGACACCCCCGAGTTGCGGCGCGGCGAGGTCGACCTGGAGGCGAACGCCAACCGCCCGAGCGCACCGGACATCCGCGCCGAGAACGTGGGCGAGACCCGCCTCGTCATCGTCGTGAGGCAGGGGCACCCCCTCACCCGCGTCAGCACCGTCACCGCAAAGCGGTACGCCGCCGCTGAGCACGTCACCGTCTCGCGACGGGGAAACCTCAGCAATGCCATCGACGATGCCCTCGCGCGGCTCGGCCTCACCCGCCGCGTGGTGGCGACCGCGCCCACGGAAGCAGCCGCGCTGGAGTTCGCACGCGGCTCCGATCTCCTGATCAGCGTCCCCGAAGCCACGACGCGGTCAGCGGTCGCCGACCTCGGCCTGGTCGTGCTCCCCTTCCCGCTCGAACTGCCTTCGGCACCGATATACCTGTCGTGGCATCAGCGCTACGACACCGACCACGCCCACGCCTGGCTGCGCGGGCTGGCGCGAACCGCGCTGGCCATGAGCGGAGCGTCGTCGTAGTCGGCGCCGTCCGGCCCCTTCACCCATACGTCCACACGACCACCTCGATGCCGCACGAGCCGGCTGCTGCGCGGACCCGCATCAAATCATCAGCTGCCGGCGAGAGGCGTACACGACCAACCTGAACGCCGGTCGCGAAGCCCGAGTTCGCCGAGAATGCGGACACGAACCTCTTGACTCCTGGCTGCTGACGTTGAAGCAGATCGCCGCGTTCGGCGACGTGCCGAGCGACCGCGCCGCTGCGGGTCAATACAGCTGGCCCCGCACTACAAGGCGTTGTCCGGCGTCAGGGCGCGGCGATCCGCCACCCACCGTCGGACCGGCCGGGGCCGAACGTGTAGACCCCTGTCGAGATCATCTGGATGCTCTCGCCGGAGTTCCTCGTCTGCACCGGATAGGCCCCCACCTCGGCGGTGGCGGCGTCCGTCGTCGTGACACGACATTGTTCAGCTCGTCCAGGGCGTGGGCGCAGTTCGCCACCGCCTGCTGGAGTTCAGCGGTCACGAGACCACCGTCAGCACGATCTTGCCTTGGAGGTGGCCCTTCGCGGCTCGCGTGTGTGCGCTGCCCGCCTCGGGCAGCGGGTAGGTGCTGTCCACCCCGACCTGGAGCCTGCCCTCGTCGAACAGGCGCCCGATCTCGGCGAGCTGGGGGCCGTTGGAACGCACCTGAATGTTCGAGACCGTGATGCCCAGACTCGCCGTCTCTTCCGGGTCGTACTGGGCGAAGAACACCGGAAGCATGGTGCCGCCGCGCTTGAGCACGGTCAGGAAGCGTGAGCTGTCCGGGCCACCGACGGTGTCGATCACCAAGTCGACATCGCTGACCACGTCCGCGGCCTGCGTCCTGGTGTAGTCGATGAACTCATCGGCGCCGAGCTTGCGCAGGAACTGCTCGTGCCGGCCCGAGGCCACCGCGATGACGTGTGCCCCCTTCCATTTCGCCAGCTGCACCGCGAAGTGGCCCACTCCACCGGCGGCCCCGTTGACCAGCACGGTCATCCCTGGCGTGATCGGCACCGGCTGGTGCACCCGGCCGGTGAAAGGAGACGGCACATCGTGGCCGAGGTCAACCAGGTACTGCCAGGCCGTCAGCACGGCCATCGGCGCCCCAGCCGCCTGCACGTGGTCGATACCGGCCGGCTTGTGAGCCAGGTCCGAAGCCGGCGCGGCCACGTACTCGGCGTATGTCCGGCCGTCGAATCCGGGGAACCGCAGCATGCCGAAGACCTCGTCACCGACGGCGAACCCCAGCACGTCCGGAGCGACCGCCTGGACCACGCCCGACATGTCCGTTCCGGGGATCAGGGGGAACTCCAGCGCCGGCCTCATCTCGGCCGGCATGACCTTCATCCCCTCACGCAGGTACCAGTCCGGCGGGTTGATGCCCGCCGCGTGCACCCGGACGAGTACCTCGCCCGGGCCGATCTCGGGAACCGGCACCTCGTCATACTGCAAAACTTCCGGCCCGCCCGCTTCGTGGAACTGGATCGCCTTCATCGCGCCTGTCGCTTTCCTGGGGAAACGTTGCTCCTTCAGTCAAGGCCCGGGACGGCATGGCCGTCCAAGACCGGTTCGGCAACTGGTCATTCCGAAACGGCATAACGCCTACGCTGGAAGGGTGAACGATCTCGGACAGGACCTGGAACTGCGGCTGGTGCGCTACTTCACCGTGGTGGCGGCGCACCAGCACTTCGGCCGGGCCGCCGCCGACTTGCACGTCGCCCAGCCGGCGCTGAGCCGCCAGATCCAACGGCTCGAGAAGCATCTCGGCGCACGACTGCTGGACCGCGACCCCAAGGGCACCCGGCTCACTCCGGCCGGCCAGAGGTTCCTCCCCCGTGCCCAAGCCCTGCTGCAGGCCGCCCGCCAGGCCGAGTTGGCCGTGCGTGAACAAGCCGAGACCGAACGAATCGCCATCGGCTACGTCGAAGACTTGGTGATCACTGCCGCCGTACGGGAACTGCGCCGCCGCCACCCGGACGCCGAGATCTCCACCCGGTACCTGAGCTGCCGCGACATCGAGGCGCTGTCCGACAAGCGCGTCGACGCCCTGATCGCGCGGGCCCCGCTACCGCTCGCCGCCGACGACGTGTTCACCACGCCGCTGTACGAGGAGCCCCGGATGCTCGTGGTCCCGCGCGGCCATCCCTTGGCCGACCGCACGTCGGTGACCGCGGAAGAACTGGCCGGCGAGGAGGCGGCGCCGTGCGCGTTCGAGACCGCGGACTGGACTTCCTACCGAATCCTCGGGGCCGGCGTCGCGCCGATCGAGAGCTACGAGGACAAGCTTGAACTCGTCGCGAGCGGCAGGGCGATCGCCGTGCTCCCGGTCGGCGATCGGCGGAGCTCACTGCGCCCCAACCTCGTCACCGTCCCCGTCGAGGGCGCTCCCCCGAGCCAGGTCGTCCTGGTCAGCCGCAAGGGCGACCCGAATCCGATGATCAGGAATCTCCGGCTGGCAGCCAAGGCCGTCCTGACCGCCCCGGCAGCCTGACCGGAACCCGCTTGGCACTGGCCTGCCCCAAGCGGTGCTCACGCGCGCTGTGTTCGTCGCGCATCTGCCGGTATCGCAGCTGGCTCAGCGTCCGACCCCATGGCGGCCACCAGGGCGACCTTGCCACCGTGCCCAGCAGCGGTCAGCGCGGCCAGTAGGCGGACCACACAGGTTGCGCAGTCAGCTCCGGGCATGCTCAGAGCGTCGGGCCTGCCGGACAGACAGCGCATACGATCAGGTAGGCAGGGTGATCGTCGGCAGCTCTTCCCCGGGCCGCATGAGCCGGCTGATGGCACCGAGAACGAGGCACGATTCCTGTACCGCTCGCGGACGCGGTCCTGGACGGTCGAAGTACGCCTCAGCCGGCCCGAAGACCGACCGCCAGCGTCAGTTCAAGGACCCGGTGTGGCGATGCGAGATCCGGAAACAGCTCCCGCAGCTGCGACATCCGGTACCGGACTGTCTGGGGATGGACGAACAACGCCGCCGCCACCTCCTCCCGCCTGCCCTGGTGCAGCAGCCACGCCCGCAACGTCTCCTCCAACCGCCGTGCGGTCCCGACAGGCAAGGTCCGCAACGGTGCGAGAGCTCGGGCACGCAAGTCCGCGAACGCGTCCACGTCGGCGCTCAGCACCAGCTCGGGCAGGTGGTCCTCGGTGTCGCGGATATCGGAGGAGAGGGAGCGCGCGCGTACGGCTCGTGCGTACGAGGCGGACGCACGCGTCCATGGCCGGGCCGGGCCGACCACGGCGGTGCGGTCGGTCAGCCGCCGCAAGAGATGTGACCGGTCGGCATCGGGGACGAGCAGCACACCGGTGGCGTCCGGCAGATCGTCAAGGACGAGGGTGCTCGGGTCGAGCGTGCGGTGGGCAGGCCGGGCCTGGGCGGCGGGCAGCAGGACCGCGGTCAGCGAAACCGGAGGCTGCCACCCGGCCCGTTGAGCAGAGGCCAGCAGTACGTCCGGGCTCGCCCCGGCGAGGAGGTCGCGGGCCAGCTGTTCCAGGTGGCGCTCGTGGGCCCTGCCCCGGGCGGCCAGTTCGTCGGCGTGGCCCGCGGCGCTCGCGGCGGAGAGCTCGTCGATGTAGGCGAAGGTCAGCTCGGCGAACTTGGCGACCTCGGCGGCGGGCAGACCTGCGGGTACGGCACCCGCGGCCAGGCATCGCCAGGCCACGCGGGCGCCCACGCGGTAGGCGCTGAGCAGAGCGTCCATCGAGCGGCCGTCGCGCACCTCGCCCCGGCCAAGCTCGTAGGCAGCGTCACCGGCGTCGCCGCCTGTGGCGTTCCCGCTCGCGAGGTCCAGGTAGTGCCCCAGGGCGGTGCGGACGGCGCGGCGGATGGTGGCGCCCATGTGGCCCGACAGGGCGTTGGTGTAGGGAGGGACCTCGTCGATGATCGCCTGGACGACCTCGTCGGCGGTGGTCTTCAGCGCGGCCCGAAGTGCGGTGACGGTCGTCTCATCCAGGGCCAGTTCGCTGGCCCTCTGGACTGCATGGCTCATGTTTTTATTCCCTGCGAACAATTCCACCGACCAGATTCACGTCCTGCGGTCAGGACTTTACGCCCTGAGACGCAGCAAGCTGGGGCCATGACGAGTACAGCCCTGCGCAGCAGGGCGTGGAAACTGCTGGAGATGGTCACGACGCCGCTGCTGCCGTCGGACTACCTCGACCTGGTCAGCCCGCTGCGTGCGGGCGCCGACCTGCGGGGGCGCATCGAGGCCGTGCACCCCGAGACGGGTGACGCCGCGACCATCGTGATCAGGCCGGGACGGGGCTGGCGCGGCCACACGGCCGGTCAGTACGTGCGGATCGGGGTCGACGTCGACGGCGTGCGCCTGTGGCGTGCCTACTCCATCACCTCGCCGACAAACCGCAAGGACGGCCGCGTCACGATCACCGTGAAGGCGATCCCGGACGGCAAGGTCAGCAACCACCTGGTCCGCAGGGCGAAACCGGGCACGCTGATCCAACTCGACCAGGCGACCGGTGACTTCGTGCTGCCGCAGGCCAAGCCCGCCAAGGTGCTCTACCTGACGGCCGGCAGCGGCATCACGCCCGTGATGGGCATGCTGCGCGACACCGAGTTCGACGACGTCGTGATGGTCCACTGCGCGCCACAGCCGCAGGACGTGATCTTCCGAGGAGAACTGCACGACCTGGTCGCGGACAAGAAGCTGCGGCTCACCGAGGTGCACACCGACACGGACGGCATGCTCGACGTCGCCCGCCTCGACGAACTCGTGCCCGACTGGGCCGAGCGCGAGACCTGGTCCTGCGGGCCCGCGGGCCTGCTCGACGCCGCCGAGAAGCACTGGAGCGAGCACGGCGTACCGGAGCGCCTGCACACCGAACGCTTCCGCCCCAGCATCGTCGCCGCCGGCGACGGCGGCGAGGTCACGTTCAGCGCCACCGGCAAAACAGTCGACGCGGACGGCGCCACTCCGTTGCTGGACGTCGGCGAGGAGGCCGGAGTGCTCATGCCCTCCGGGTGCCGCATGGGCATCTGCTTCGGCTGCGTCACGCCGCTCAAGGCGGGCGCCGTCCGCGACCTGCGCACCGGCGAGATCACCGAGGCCGAGCCGGGCGTCCTCATCCAGACCTGCGTGTCCGCCGCGGCGGGCCCCTGCGACATCGAACGGTAGGAGCACCTTGACCGCCATCGACCCCACCGCCCACCTGACCGCGGAGCAGATCGAGGAGCTCGGCCGCGAACTGGACGCGATCCGCGACGAGGTGATCGCCGGCCGCGGCGAGAAAGACGCTGCCTACATCCGTAAGGTCATCTCGGCGCAGCGCAAGCTCGAGCTCGTCAGCAGGGGCGTGCTGCTGTTCTCGATCTTCCCGCCCGCGTGGCTGATCGGGACCGCCGGGCTGTCCGTGGCGAAGATCATGGACAATATGGAGATCGGCCACAACATCCTGCACGGCCAGTGGGACTGGATGCGCGACCCGAAGATCCACTCCACCACCTGGGAATGGGATCACGTCTCGCCGGCCGACCAGTGGAAGCACTCGCACAACGAGCTGCACCACACGTACACCAACGTGATCGGCAAGGACAACGACCTCGGCTACGGCATCATGCGCGTCGACGAGGACCAGAAGTGGCACCCCTTCCACCTCGGCCAGCCACTGTGGAACTTCATCAACGCCTGCTTCTTCGAGTACGGCATCGCAGCGTACGACCTGGAGCTCGGCAAGAACCTGCACAAGCGCCGCCGCAACAACCCGGAGTTCCGCGCGCGGGCCAAGGCCGTGGGCCGCAAGATCCGCAAGCAGGTCCTCAAGGACTACGTGATCCACCCGCTGCTGTCGGGCCCCTCGTTCCTCCCCACGCTCGCCGCCACGTTCACCGCGAACCTGGTCCGCAACCTCTGGTCCCACTCGGTGATCATGTGCGGGCACTTCCCAGAAGGCGTACAGGTCTTCGAGCGCCGGTCGATCAAGGGCGAGACGCGCGGCCAGTGGTACCTGCGCCAGATGATGGGCTCGGCGAACATCAGCGGCAGCAAGGCCATGCACTTCATGACCGGCAACCTCTCGCACCAGATCGAGCACCACCTGTTCCCCGACCTGCCGAGCAACCGGTACGCCGAGGTCGCGGTGAAGGTGCGCGCGCTGTTCGAAAAGTACGAGCTGGAGTACGTCACCGGGCCGCTGCCCAAGCAGGTGTTCTCCGCGTGGCGCAAGGTCTTCCGGCTCTCGCTGCCGAACAAGAAGCCCAAGGTCAAGACGCCGGACCGCGAGCAGGAGCTCGTCGCGGCCTGACTCCCGGTATCGGTTCAGATCTTTCGGCCGTACCGGCGGCACCGCCGGGTTCGGTGAGATCCGTTGCGGACGGTGGACGACCGCGACATCAGACCGTACGCCACGGGTCCGGGGCAGCCCCGGCTGCGCTGCCTGACGTGCGCCAGGAGCTCAGCACACAGCCCCCGGCGAGGAGTTGTAATGCGCTGACCTGCCGTGGTCGGGCCGGTAGTCGGGGAGCCGGTGGTGTGGGAGGCCGGGCGGCCGGCGTTCGAGCGCCTGCAGGAGCGGCTGCAGCGGCGTGCTGCCACAGCGGCCCGGCTCGCCGGGCAGTGGCCCGCCCACTTCGTGGCCTTCGACGTGCTGCGGCTGGCGGGCCAGGACACCACCGCGTGGGCGTACCAGCGGCGCCGTGCGGCATGGGAGACGCTGTTCACCGAGCGCCGGCTGACAGCGCCGTGGGCGCTGTGCCCGTCGACCACCGACCCTGACACGGTCACCGAGTGGCTGACCTGGACCGCGGTCGGCCTGGAAGAGCTGCTCTTCAAACGGCACGACAGCCGTATCAGCCGTCAGTGCGGGTGGCGGAAGTACAAGATGTGTGAGGGCCGGGACGCGATCGTCGATGCCGTCACCGGCTCCCTCGCCGTGCCCCGCAGTCTGCTGCTGGGGCGTCTCGATGCCGAGGGGCGTCTGCAGTACGTCGGCCGCAGCACCACCCTGTCCGGGGCGGCTGGAGCCACCCGCGCCGGTCTGCTCTCCCCGGCCACCAGCGAGCACCCGTGGACGGGCTGGACGTTCACGGCAGGGTGGGGATCGAAGGAGACCTTGAACGTCAACCAGCCCCGGCGGCGGCCGTCCTGCGCGGGCGGCGGTCCTGAACCGGACGACCGGGACGGGGCGGCGGGGCCGATACCCGCCGCCCCTGTGCGGTTTCCCGGCGTCAGATGAACGCCCGCCGGTGGTCCGCCGCCCACTCCCTGTAGGTCCGTGCCGGCTTCCCCAGCACCTCCGGGACGTCCTCGGTGACGACCGCGTTGCCGCCTGCGCGCACGAAGGCGGTACCGGAGCGGATGCCCTCCGCCTGTGCGTCGTCGAAGCCCCACACGGTGAGCAGATGGTCGCGTGTCTCCTCCGGGGAGAGCTCCCGCGTGGCGACCGGCCGGCCGAGGACCGAGGCGAGGTCGGCGGCCTGTCTCGGAACGCTGATCGTCTCCGGCCCGGTCAGCGTGTACGTCCGCCCCGCGTGGCCGCCGTCGACGAGGACCCTTGCCGCGACCTCCGACACGTCACGCGGATCGATCACCCCCGACAGTCCGTCAGCGGTCATGTTCGGCACCGGCTCGCCCTGCCGGATCGCCTGCGCCCAGCTCAGCGTGTTCGAGGCGAACGACGAGGGCCTCAGGATCGTCCACTCGGCCCCGCTGTCCCGCACCGCCCGCTCACCGGCCACATGCCACTCGCCGGACGGACCGACGTCCGGATCGCCCGTCGCGATCGCGGAGAGCTTGACCAGCCGGTGAACGCCCGCCGCGCGGGCCGCCGCCACCAGTGCCTGGTCGTGCCGCGAGCCCGGGCCGGGTGCGCCCAGCAGGAACGCGGCCGTCACCCCGGACATCGCCCCCGCCAGGGAGTCGGGGTCGAGGTAGTCCCCGCGTACCACCTCCACGCCCGAGGGCACGCGGGCCTTCGCCGGATCCCGGGTCAGGGCGCGCACCTTCTCGCCGCGCGCCGCGAGCTGCCGTACGACTTCACTGCCGATGGTGCCGGTGGCACCTGTCACAAGAATCATGTCCACCACGGTGGGCGCCGGACGGCGTCGGACTCTTGGAAATTCCGGCACGGTTCGCGGGCCCGGACGGGTGTGCGCCCCGCTTACGGTGGAGCGGTGACGAACACCATGTCCCGGCAGGTCCTGCGCACACCCGAGGCACTGCGCCCGTGGGTCACGGGTATCGGTCCCGTGTCCGTGGGCGCGGAACCGGCGGAGCCGTACGTCCACCTGCCGGACGCCACCACGAAGCTGGTCTTCCGCCTCGGGGAGGACGGCCGCCGCAGCACGCTGGTCGTCGGTCCACGCACCCGTGCCTCGTACCACCGGGGCAAACGGTTCGTCTCCTGCCTCGAGATGCGGCTGGCGCCCGGTGGCACCCGGCCCCTGCTCGGCGTGCCGGCGGTCGAGCTGGCGGGCCGTGCGGTTCCCCTGGGCGACCTGCCCGGCGGCACCGCGGGCCGGCTGGCCGCCGAACTGGGGCGGCTGGACCCGGAGGAGGCGGTGGCGCACCTCGCGGACGTGCTTCCCGAGCGGCTCGCGTCCGCCGCCGACCGTTCCCGCACCGAACTCGTGCGCGCCGGTGTCGACGCGATGTCGGTCAGAACTGGCCGGCTTCCCCGGCCGGTGGGCGACGTGGCTCGCGAACTCGCCGTCAGCGAGAGGCAGTTGCGCAACCTGTTCGCCGAGGGGGTCGGCCTGTCCCCCAAGCACTACGCCCGCATCGATCGGGTGCGCACGGTGCTGTCCCACGCCGTCACCTACCCCTGGGCCGAACTCGCCGTCGCCACCGGCTACTACGACCAGTCCCACATGACGTCCGATTTCCGCACGCTGATGGGCGTACCGCCCCGGTCCTTCTTCACCGGCCGCCTCCCGGCCCCGCAGCCCTGCCGGGCCGTCGCCCGCCGCTGACGGCAGGCCGCCAGTGACATCGTTCGATCACTGGCGACGGTGACCTCCTGCCTGGGGTGATGACGGCCAAGGAACACGGCGTGGCCGTGCATCTGTGGGCTGTGCAGGCCGCCGACGGGGGCCTACAACCAGTCGGAGGACCTGGTCACCGAAGCGGACGAGCGGCATCTGCTGGACCGTGCCTGGCTCACCCGGGCCATTACCGCGGCCCAGCCGGCCCGCTGGGTGTTCCGGCGCAGCCCGCATCTGAGCTGTCCGCGCCGGTCGAGCCCAGTGGCGCGCCGCAGGACCCCCACCTGCGGCCCCCCCCCCCCCCCCGCACTCCCGCCCCGGCAGACCTGGCACGATCCGCGCCATCTGTGGCCCTACGCTGTTCCTCGGACGCCGGTTGGGTCGACCGCAAACGCGCCGAAGGCAAGCGCCACATCCAGGCCGTCCTCGCCCTCGCCCACCGCCGCGTCAACGTCCTGTGGGCCCTCCTACGCGACGGACGGTGCTACGAACTGACACCTCCACCGCCACTTGCGGCTTGACAGACAGCATTAGGAATCAGTGGCCAGCTCGAAGAAGATCAGTGATGCACTGACGCATCTGGAAGGCGTGCATGGCACTACTGAGCCGTGGGTGCACTGCCGCGCGCCCCGGTCACGGGACTGGCCGGAATCCTTCTGCTGGCGCATAGTCAGGAATGTCGGAACGGTTCACAGGCATCGTCCGGCAGCCACTGTCAGACGGTGACAGCACGTAACTCTTCTAATCACGTGCCACAGTTCCGGAGTTCAAACTGAACGCCGCTTGCGGCCAACCATCCAAGAGTTCATTGGGCATGGCAGGGAAGGTGCATTATGTTCCTTCGGCAAATCTTCCGCATCGCCGGTGCGGTTGTCCTGTCGGTAGTCGCGTTGACCGTGAGTGCGACCGCGGCGAGCGCAGACGAGGTCGCGTGTGTCGGGGCGCAAGTGAGCGTCAACGACGAAGAGGTCAACACCGGACTACAGTGCTTCGTGCTCCCGCTGTGAGCTTGTGCTTCCCGCACTCGTCATCGTCACTGCGGTGCGGTCCACACCGCAGTGACGACAGGCTGAAGACTGGGATCAACAGAGCCTCCTGACGCTCGGGGGCGTCGCAACTCCGAACTACCAATGGGCCATGTACTCATGCATCCACCCTGTGGGGATCACCCGACTAGGGACCGGGTTCGATCACAACCGCCTCGTGATCGATAGAGATACAGCTTCTTACTGAGCCTCTTTCATCCTGAGTTCGCGCAGATCAGGAGGGCGTGCACTGCTCGGACGATGCGGCCGAGGCGGTTGGTTGAACAACGTGCCCG
>NZ_JBVKAU010000035.1:0-13661 GCF_055657525.1 Streptomyces sp. NPDC107522
GTCCGTCCTCGGACCGGCGGTTGGACTTAGGCCGGGAGGTGCTGCGTGTTGACGCCGGCCACTGCGGGCGGACACCCCCCGGCACGTCCCCTTCCCGCCGTGGGCGACTGCGGGTGCGTGGGGGTACGCGCCATCGTCGCGTGGCCGCAGCAGCGTGCCTAGCCGTGGGCCGTCCCCGACCCCGCCGCAGCCTGCGCAGCTGCGGTCGTCATGCCGACGTAGCTGCGGGCAGTCGTGCCGCTGGGGCGGCTCCCGACCCACAGAGGCGGCACCCCGTCGCGCCGGGCTGCGCACCCGCCCCCGGCCAGCCCCCCACGCCGGGCAACCCTCAAGCCGACGGCACACAGGCGCTCGGCGCAGCCGACGCCGTCAGTCCTCGCCGTACCGCGGATCCACCGTCTCCGGCGTCAGCCCCAGCAGCTCGGCCACCTGTTCCACGACCACCTCGTGGACCAGGGCGGCTCGCTCGTCCCGCCCCTTGGTGCGGATCTCCACAGGGCGGCGGTAGATGACCACTCGCGCGGGCCGCCCCTCCCGGGCAGGGATGGTGCCGCCGAGAGGAACCGCCTCGTCGTTCCACGTGCGGCCGGGACCGTCCAGGCGAGGCACCTCGAGGACCAGGAAATCGATGTCGGCGAGCTGCGGCCAGCGGCGTTCGAGGCGTTCCACCGAGTCCTGCACCAGGTCGGCGAAGGCGTCGGCGCGGCTCGCGGCGAGCGGGACCTGGGGTGGTGCGATCGGGCCGCGCATGCCCCTCCCGTGGCGATCACGGCGGCGGGGCCCGGGGCCGGCGGCGCGGGGCGGTACGGGGGTGTCCATCACTGATGAAGCGTAATCCTCCAGGCCGGTGCCTGTCCGATCTGTACGGGGTGGCCGGGGTGGTGTCCGGCCACCCCGTACGGCATGTCGGAACATGACCATTCCAGCCAAGGTTGGGCTCGATTCCGTATCTCTCCGAGACCGTCGATGTCGCGGTGAATGATGGGATTTGTGGCGAGTGGTGAACGGATTTGGGATGGCTCGGGATCTTGGCGTGCGGCTTCCGTGCAGGTCAGTGAGGTGGGGCGAGAGAGGTGTGTGGGGTGTTTCACAGCACGACACGGGGGAGTGACCTGGGGGAGAGTCGTCGCGGCCCGCTCAAGAGTGCGGTACCGTCCAACGTCGTGAGCCCTGTACGTCGCTGTTCGCGCACCGCTTGCGGCCGTCCCGCCGTCGCGACGCTGACGTACGTCTACGCCGACTCGACCGCGGTCCTCGGCCCGCTCGCCACCTACGCCGAACCCCACTGCTACGACCTGTGCGCCGAGCACTCGGAGCGCCTCACCGCCCCTCGCGGGTGGGAGGTCGTGCGGTTGCTGGACGGCTCCGCTCCGGCCCGCCCCAGCGGGGATGACCTGGAAGCGCTTGCCAACGCCGTGCGTGAGGCGGCCCGTCCGCAGGAGCGGGCGGCCGAGGCCGGCGGGGGCGGAGGCCGTGGCGCGGACCCGATGGAGGTCGCGCGGCGTGGGCACCTGCGGGTCCTGCGGTCGCCCGACAGCTGACCGTCGGTTTTCTCCATCTGTGCGGGTGTGGTGTTTCCCGTGTGCTCGTTTCGTTGAGTGATGCACGGGCATTGACGTGCAGTTGGCGCGGACACGACCATTCCGTATGCCGGAACGAGAAATCGCTTTCCGTATGGCGGAATCCGGGGAGGCGCCCGTGTACGTCCAGGAACTGGAACCCGTCGCCGGCTCGCTCGGGTTGTCGGCGCTCGTGGCGGCGCTGCCGCTCGTGATCGTCCTCGTCCTGCTGGGTGGGGTCCGGATGAAGGCTCACCTGGCGGGGCTCAGCGGGCTTCTGGCAGCCGTCCTGGTCGCCTGGCTCGCGTACGGCATGCCGCTCGGTCAGACGCTCTCCAGTGCCGCCCAGGGGGCCGTCTTCGGGCTCTTCCCCATCCTGTGGATCGTCGTCAACGCCCTGTGGGTGTACCGGATGACCGTTCGGACGCGCCATTTCGACATCCTGCGGCGGTCGTTCGGGCGGCTGTCCGACGATCCGCGCATCCAGGCGCTTGTCGTCGCCTTCTGTTTCGGCGCCTTGCTGGAGGCCCTCGCCGGGTTCGGGGCGCCTGTCGCGATCTGTTCGGTCATGCTGGTGGCGCTCGGGTTCGAGCCGGTGCGCGCGGCGGTCGTCGCGCTGGTCGCCAACACCGCGCCCGTTGCCTTCGGCGCGATGGGGACGCCGGTGGTGACGCTGGCTCAGGTCACCGGGCTGCCGCTCGACGACGTGGCTTCCGTGGTGGGGCGTCAGACGCCCTTGCTGGCCCTGGTCGTGCCGCTCGTGCTCGTCGGGCTCGTGGACGGCCGGCGCGGGCTGCGGGAGACCTGGGTGCCCGCAATGGCCTGCGGAGTCGCGTTCGCCGTCGCCCAGTTCGCCGCCTCCAACTACGTCTCCGCGCAACTCGCCGACATCGGCGCCGCCTTGGCCGGTGCGGGCGCCCTGGTCGCCGTACCGCACGCGCGCGTGCCCGCCGACGAGGCGGTGCGGGCCTCCGTGCTCACGGGCGCGCGGAGCGAGGAGTTGGACGAGGCCGATCCGCGGCAGGAGGTCGTGCGGGCTTATGCGCCGTACGCGCTGATTGTGATGATCTTCTCCGTCGCGCAGATCCCGGCGGTCAAGGACTGGCTGGCCGAGGCGACCCAGACGTACGACTGGCCTTTCCTGAACGTCGCGAGCCCGGACGGGGAGCCGGTCGGCGGCAATGTCTTCAGCTGGCCGATCGTATCCACCGGCGGCACGCTCGTGCTGCTCGCCGGGGTGTGCAGTGCGGTCGTCCTCGGGGTGCACGCGCGCGTGGCCGTCAAGGAATGGGCGGCGACCGTGCACGAGTTGAGGTTCGCCATCCTCACCGTGACGTCCGTGCTGGCGCTCGCGTACGTCATGAACCTCTCCGGGCAGGCCGCCACGATCGGTCACTTCGTGGCGGCGGCCGGCGCCGGACTGGCCTTCCTGTCGCCGGTGCTGGGCTGGTTCGGGGTGGCCGTGTCCGGGTCGGACACCTCGGCCAACGCGCTGTTCGGCGCGTTGCAGGTGACGGCGGCGCGGGAGTCGGGGCTGTCGCCGGAACTCCTGGCCGCCGCCAACAGTTCAGGTGGTGTGCTCGGCAAGATGATCTCGCCGCAGAACCTCACCATCGCGTGCGCGGCAGTCGGGCTCGCGGGCCGGGAAGGGGACCTGCTGCGGCGGGTGCTGCCATGGAGTCTGGGCCTGCTGCTGGTGATGTGCCTGATCGTGGTCGGACAGAGTTCACCGGTGCTGGGCTGGATGCTGCCCTGACGTCCGCGCTGACCTGAGGTTACGGCTCGGAGTCCAGTCAGTGGGCGCAGGGCGCACTGTCAGTGAGGGCGGGTAGTTTGTGGTGACCGACAGGACTTTCAGGAGGGTTGGCCGTGGCTGCTGATCTGTCACAGCTCGTGAAGGCGTACGACGTGCGCGGGGTCGTCCCGGACCAGTGGGACGAGCCCCTGGCCGAGCTCTTCGGGGCCGCCTTCGTGCAGGTGACCGGCGCGAGCGCGATCGTGATCGGGCACGACATGCGCCCCTCGTCGCCCGGCCTGTCCCGCGCCTTCGCGCGCGGAGCCGCGGCCCAGGGCGTCGACGTCACCGAGATCGGCCTGTGCTCCACCGACCAGCTGTACTACGCCTCGGGCGCGCTGAACCTGCCGGGCGCGATGTTCACGGCCTCGCACAACCCGGCCCAGTACAACGGCATCAAGATGTGCCGTGCGGGCGCGGCCCCCGTCGGCCAGGACACCGGCCTCGCCGAGGTCCGGGAACTGGTCGAGGGCTGGACCGAGTCGGGCGCCCCGGCACCGGCCGCGCAGACCGGCACGATCACGCAGCGGGACACGCTGGAGGACTACGCGGCATACCTCCGCTCCCTCGTCGACCTGACCTCCATCCGCCCCCTGAAGGTCGTCGTCGACGCGGGCAACGGCATGGGCGGCCACACGGTCCCCACGGTCTTCGCAGGCCTGCCCCTGACCCTCGTCCCGATGTACTTCGAGCTGGACGGCACGTTCCCGAACCACGAGGCGAACCCGCTGGACCCGGCGAACATCGTCGATCTCCAGAAGCGGGTCCGCGAAGAGTCCGCCGACCTCGGCATCGCCTTCGACGGCGACGCCGACCGCTGCTTCGTCGTCGACGAGCACGGCGCCCCGGTCTCCCCGTCCGCCATCACCGCCCTGGTGGCCTCCCGCGAGCTCGCCAAGCACGGCGGCAAGGGCACGATCATCCACAACCTGATCACGTCCTGGTCGGTCCCGGAGGTCGTCAGGGAGAACGGCGGCACCCCCGTCCGCACCCGCGTCGGCCACTCCTTCATCAAGGCCGAGATGGCCAGGACCGGCGCCATCTTCGGCGGCGAGCACTCGGCCCACTACTACTTCAAGGACTTCTGGAACGCCGACACGGGCATGCTGGCCGCCCTGCACGTCCTGGCGGCCCTCGGCGGCCAGGAAGGCCCCCTCTCCGGCCTCGTCGCCCAGTACGACCGCTACACCGGCTCCGGCGAGATCAACTCCACGGTCGCCGACCAGGCGGGCCGCCTGGCCGCCATCAAGTCCACCTACGAGGGACAGGAGGGCGTGCAACTCGACGAGCTCGACGGCCTCACCGTCACGGCAGCCGACTGGTGGTTCAACGTCCGCCCGTCCAACACGGAGCCGCTGCTTCGCCTGAACGCGGAGGCACGCGACGAGGCGACGATGGCGAAGGTGCGGGACGAGGTGCTGGGGATCATCAGGGGCTGAGCCCCTTGGCGGGGTGGAAGGGGCGGAGCCCCTTCAGGACGGGACGGGTAGGGGCGGCGGGGGCGAACCACCCCCCGGCCCAACCCCGGCACCCCGCCCCCACCGGCGGTACGCTGACCAGGCACATCCGCACACACGCACGTACCACCCACACCCACCCCCGAAGGGACCCCTCATGCCGCTGGAAGCCGGCCTCCTGGAGATCCTCGCCTGCCCGGCCTGCCACGCCCCGCTCAAGGAGCAGGACGCCGAGCTGATCTGCACCGGTCAGGACTGCGGCCTGGCGTACCCCGTCCGCGACGGCATCCCCGTCCTGCTGGTCGACGAGGCCCGCCGCCCGGCGTAACGCGCCCCTCACGGTCACCCGCACAAAGAGGACCGGTCACCGCCGTACGGCCTCCAACACAACCCGCGACCGAGCACACCTGAGCCACACACTCACGCAGGACACCCGCCCCGCCCCAAAGACGACCCGGCGATCGGAGGCTCCCGCCCATGCTCGACGAATCGCTGCTGGACACGCCGGACGCGCTCGCCGAGGCCGACCAGCGTGCCCTGCTCCGCGGCGCGGCCGAAGCCGGCGCCCGCGTCCGCACCGCCGCCCGGCACGCCGCCGAGGCCGGCGTCCACGACCTCAAACCCGACGGCCGCCCCCGCGCCGTACTCATCGCCGGTCCCGGCGCTGCCGCCATCTGTGTCGCCGACCTCCTCGGCACCCTCGCCGGCCCCGGCAGCCCCGTCACCCGACTGGCCCCCAGCGGCGTCGCCCCCGCCGCGGGCGCCCTGCGCTGGGAACTGCCCGGCTGGGCCGGCTCGGTCGACCTGCTGCTGATCGCCACCCCCGACGGCACCGAGCCGTCCCTCTCGCTCCTCGCCGAGCAGGCCTACCGCCGCGGCGTCTCGGTCGTCGCCGTGGCCCCCGCCGACTCCCCGATCAAGGACGTGGTGCACGGCGCCCACGGCCTGTTCGTCCCCATGGCGACCGCCCCGTACGAGCAGGACGAACCCCTCGCCGCGTCCGCTCCCGGCGTCCTGTGGGCGCTGCTCACCCCCCTCCTCGCGCTCCTGGACCGCACAGGCGTACTCACCGCCCCGCCCGACGCCCTCGAGAAGGTCGCCGACCGCCTCGACCACATCGCCGAGCGCTGCGGCCCCGCCATCGCGACCTACAGCAACCCCGCCAAGACCCTGGCCGCCGAACTCGCCGACGCGCTCCCGGTGATCTGGACCGAGGGCATCTCCGCCGGCCCGGCCGGCCGCCGTTTCGCCGCCGCGCTCGCCGAACTCTCCGGCCACCCCGCCCTGGTCGCGGAACTGCCCGAGGCGCTCGCCTCGCACAGCGCCCTGCTGGCCGGCCCGCTGGCCGCCGGCGCCAACCCCGACGACTTCTTCCGCGACCGCGTGGAGGAGCCACCCGCCCTGCACGCGCGCGTGGTGCTGCTGCGCGACCGCCCGATCAGCAGCCTCACCGCCGCCCCCGCAGCCCGCGACCTGGCCCTCAGCCACGACACGCCGATCAGCGAGCTGGAGCCGGAGCCGGGCGGCGAACTGGAGACCCTCGCGGAACTGATCGCCATCACGGATTTCGCCGCCGTTTACCTGGCGCTCGCCTCGACAGCCTGATCTGTCCCAGGACGCCCTGACAGCCGTACGCGACAGGAACCTGCAGCCGTACACAAGACGAACCGCGCCCTACTCGAAGAGAACGACGCCCTACTCGAAGAGAACGAGACGCCCTACTCGCACGGAAGCCGCGTCCAGGACCCGGGTAACCCGCGTCCAGAACCGGGTCAGACCCCGCGTCCAGCACCGCGTCGCCCACACAGAGAGCAGACAGAGAGCCTCATGGACCGCCTCGACAACACCATCCGCCCCTACGCCTGGGGTTCCACCACCGCGATCCCGAAGCTCCTCGGCGTCGAGCCGACCGGCGAGCCGCAGGCGGAGATGTGGATGGGCGCACACCCGGGCGCACCCTCGCGCACCGGGCGGGGCACGCTCGCCGAGGTCATCGAGGCGGACCCGGAGCGCGAACTGGGCGCCCCGGCCGTGGCGAAGTTCGGCCCCCGCCTGCCCTTCCTGCTCAAGATCCTCGCCGCGGGCGCCCCGCTCTCCCTCCAGGTGCACCCCAACCTGGAGCAGGCGAAGGAGGGTTACGAGGACGAGGAGCGCCGGGGCATCCCGATCGACGCATCGCACCGCAACTACAAGGACGCCAACCACAAGCCCGAACTCATCTGCGCCCTCACCGAGTTCGACGGCCTGTGCGGCTTCCGGGACCCCGTCCGGGCAGCCGACCTGCTGGACGGCCTCGGCGTCGACTCCCTCAAGCCGTACGTCGACCTGCTGCACGCGCACCCCGAGGAGGCGGCGCTCCGTGAGGTCCTCACTGCCCTCCTCACCGCCGACCCGGACGAGATGTCCCACACCGTCACCGAGGCCGCGGCCGCCTGCTCCCGCCTCGGCGGCGACTACGCCCCGTACGCCGACATCGCCCACCACTTCCCGGGCGACCCCGGCGTCATCGCCGCCATGCTCCTCAACCGCGTCCGCCTGCAGCCCGGCGAGGCCCTGTTCCTCGGCGCCGGAGTCCCGCACGCCTACCTCGACGGCCTCGGCGTCGAGATCATGGCCAACTCCGACAACGTCCTGCGCTGCGGCCTGACCCCCAAGCACGTCGACGTCCCCGAACTCCTGCGCGTCGTCCGCTTCGAGCCGAGCGATCCGGGCGTGCTGCGCCCGGAGGCCTCCCCGGACGGCGAGGAGGTCTACGAGACCCCGATCGACGAGTTCCGGCTGTCCCGGTACGTCCTCCCGGAGGGCACCATCGCGCACGACCTCACGCGCGCGACCCCGCAGATCCTGCTCTGCACCGCGGGTTCCGTCCGCGCCGGGGAGCACGAGCTGACGCCCGGCAAGTCCGTCTTCGTACCGGCGGGCGAAAAGGCCGAAGTGTCCGGTGCCGGTACGGTCTTCCGGGCCACGGTCGTCGCCTGACCGAGGGCATCCGACGACCCGGCGCGCCGTTGTCGGACCGGGCTGCAACAATGGCCCACCGGCAAAGGACGGGCAAAGCCGATCGGGGGCAGCGCGCTTCCTCGGCGACGCCTTTACGGCGCACCCGGCGTACGCACGAAGGCTCTGAGGGCTCCGAAGGCTCTGAAGGCTCCGAAGGTGAAGGGACAACGCGACACATGAGCGCGTCAGGCGGTACCAAAGCGATCGTGGCGGCACTCGCCGCCAACCTCGCGATCGCGGCATCGAAGTTCGTGGCGTTCGCGTTCAGCGGTTCGTCGTCGATGCTCGCCGAGGGCGTGCACTCGCTCGCCGACTCGGGCAACCAGGCCCTGCTGCTGGTCGGCGGCAAGAAGGCCCAGCGCGAGGCGACCCCGCAACACCCCTTCGGCTACGGCCGCGAGCGCTACATCTACGCCTTCCTCGTCTCGATCATCCTGTTCTCCGTCGGCGGCATGTTCGCCCTCTACGAGGGCTACGAGAAGATCAAGCACCCGCACGAGATCGAGCACTGGTACTGGCCCGTCGGCGTCCTCGTCTTCGCGATCATCGCCGAGGCCTTCTCCTTCCGTACGGCCATCAAGGAGTCCAACGTCCTGCGGGGCAAGAAGTCCTGGAAGGAGTTCGTCCGCCACGCCAAGGCCCCAGAGCTGCCCGTCGTCCTCCTGGAGGACCTCGGTGCGCTCGTCGGTCTGATCCTGGCCCTGGGCGGCGTCGGCCTGGCCCTGCTCACCGGCGACGGCGTCTGGGACGGCATCGGCACCATCTGCATCGGCATCCTGCTCGTCCTGATCGCGGTCGTCCTCGCCATCGAGACCAAGTCGCTGCTGCTCGGCGAGGCCGCGGGCGTCGAGGACGTCCAGAAGATCGAGGCCGCCGTCGTCGACGGCGACACGGTCACCCGCATCATCCACATGCGCACGCTCCACCTCGGCCCCGAGGAGCTCCTGATCGCCGCCAAGATCGCCGTCCAGCACGACGACACGGCCGCCGAGGTCGCCTCCGCCATCGACGCCGCCGAGGCCCGCATCCGCGAGGCCGTCCCGATCGCCCGCGTGATCTACCTCGAGCCCGACATCTACAGCGAGGCCGAGGCAGCCAAGGGCGCCGACCGCGAGGCGACGCCCGGCGGACCGGCACCGAGCGGCGCCGGGCACTGACGTCCCGTATCGGAACTCCGTCAGCACTTCCCGTACAGGACTTCCCGTACGGCAAGGGGCCCGCCGAGCAGCTCGGCGGGCCCCTTGGGCTTGGTCTGCGGCCGTCTCCTCAGACCTGCACCACCCACGGCGGCGGAGGCGGCATCGCGGCTGCCCGCGCTTTCCGCCGTACGACCACGGCGGCGATCCCCAGACCGAGGGCGACCAGCACCAGCAGCACCCCGAGCATCATCGCCGTCCCGAGAACCGCCGGCACGGTGTAGTCCTCGATCACGCGCCCTCGAATCGCGGACTCCGGAAGCGTCCCACCCTGGTCGTCGAGGAAGGCCCGCGAGTCACGGGCGTTCGCGCGGTGATCGCCCATCATGAACAGCCGCCCCTCGGGCACCCGCACGTCATAGGACGACATGGTGAACCCACGGCTGGCCTCCGGGTTCTTCAGATACGGCTCCTGCAGCGGCTCTCCGTTCACGGAGACGCGCGTGTCCGCGCCCTCTCCCGTGCAGCACGTCACGCGGTCGCCGCCCACGCCGATGACCGGCTCCATCACCAGGTCCTCGAAGCCGTACCGGTCCGGCGCCGAGAACACCACGACGTCCCCGCGCCGCACCTCGCTCCCGTCGATCCGCTCGAAGACGACGCGGTCGCCCGGACCGTACGTCGGCGTCATGCTCTCGCTCGACACGACCGAGCCACCGAAGGCGTGCCGCGCGTAGGCGAGACCGCCCAGCCCCGACAACAGCCCCACCAGCCCCACCACAACGGCTGCGATCGCCAGCCCCCGCCCCTTGCCGGACATTGCGTTCCTCTCCCTGCGGCCCATCCGCGGGCGCAGAGCCTAGCGACTCTCTTTGACCGGGCCGCCGCCCGCCGTGCGGGCCCGCGCCCGACCTCCGGACGCGGGCCCGGCCGCGCGCTACCCCACCTCGCCCAGCACACCGAGGACGGCCGACTCGTCCGGCGCGGCCAGCAGCCGCTCCCGGAACCCCGCGTCCGTCAACTTCCGCGACAGCAGCGCCAGAATCCGCAGATGCTCGTCGCCCGCGGCCGCCTCCGGTACGGCGATCATGAACACCAGCCTCGCCTTCGTACCGTCCAGCGAGCCCCACTCGACGCCCTCCGCGGACCGTGCGAAACCGACGACCGGCGCGGTGACCGCATCCGTCTTGGCATGCGGAATCGCGATCTCCTCACCGAGCCCGGTCGTTCCCTGCGCCTCCCGCCGCAGAGCGGTCGCCACCAGCTCGTCCACGTCCGCGACCTTCCCGCTGCGCGCCAGCAACTCGGCCATCTCCCGGATCGCGGACTCCTTGTCCGCCGCACCGAGTTCGACCTTCACGGTCTGCCGGGTGAGGTAGCCGGAGAGGACCTCGGCCGGAGCTCCGCCTGCCACAGCCGTGTCGACCGCCTCCGACTCGTGTACGACCCGCTGCGCCACGACGGCCCCGGCGGTACCCGTCCCTTCGCCGACGGCACCAGCCTCAGGCACACCGGCGCCCGCCCCGACCAGCGCGAGCTCGGGCCCGGCCGCACCCGCAGCGGCGACCGCCTCCCCACCCCGCTTGCGCTCGCTGAGGTCGACCAGCGCCACGGTGGTCAGCGCGGTGACGACCGAGCCGATCACCACGGCCACGAAGAACATCGGTACGCCGCTCACCGCCCCCAGCACGGCCACGATCGGTCCGCCGTGCGGCACCGCGTCCTCGACTCCGGCGACGCCGGCGATCGCACCGGCCACCGCGCCGCCCAGCATGTTGGCGGGGATGACCTGCGCGGGCCGCGCAGCGGCGAACGGGATCGCACCCTCGGAGATGCCGAAACAGCCCATGAACAGCGAGGCGAGGCCGGTCTCCCGCTCCTGCTCGGTGTACAGCCGCTTCCGTATCAGCGTGGCCAGGCCCTGACCCAGCGGCATGACCGGGATCGCGGCCGCGCACATGCCCATGACCGCCTGGTTGCCGGTCGCGATGAGCCCGGCGCCGAACAGGAACGCCGTCTTGTTGACCGGCCCGCCCATGTCGAACGCGATCATGAGCCCGAGAATCGTGCCGAGCAGGATCGCGCTCGTGCCGGTCATCCCGCTGAGCCAGTCGGTCAGGTGCTCGAACACCCAGGAGATCGGCTTGCCGATGACGTAGACGAAGAACAGGCCGAGCGCCGTCGTCGCCACGATCGGGATCACGATGATCGGCATGATCGGCTGCACGAACTTCGGGACCTTGACCTTCTTGATCCACAGCACCAGGTACCCGGCGAGGAACCCGGTCACGATCGCCCCGATGAACCCGGCGCCCGCCTTGGAGTCGTACAGCTCACCGGTGTTGGCGATCCAGCCACCGATCATGCCCGGTACGAGCGCGGGGCGGTCACCGATGGCGTACGCGATGTACCCGGACAGGATCGGCACCATCAGCGTGAAGCCGATGACGCCGATGTTGTTCACGTCCATCCAGAAGGAGTCCTTCGGGATGACCAGACCGCCCGACGGGTCGGTGTGCCCGCCGAGCGACAGCGAGATCGCGATCAGCAGCCCGCCGACCACGACGAACGGGATCATGTAACTGACCCCGTTCATCAGCGCCTTGTACCCGACGCTCCGCTCCTTGCCGCCGGCCGCGGGGCGCGTTGGGGTGCCCCCTGCCGTGTGCACGGGAGCCGACAGCACCTGCTCGATCAGCCGCTCGGGGTGGTGGATGCCCTCCGCCACCCCGACCGTGAGGACCCGCTTGCCGGCGAAACGGCTCAGGTCCACGTCCTTGTCCGCGGCGACGATGACGCCGTCCGCGGTGTTGACATCGTTGTCATCGAGGACGTTTTCAGCCCCGATGGATCCCTGGGTCTCCACCTTCATGTCGATACCGCGGCTCTCGGCGGCCTGCGCGAGCTTCTCCGCCGCCATGTACGTGTGCGCGATGCCGGTGGGGCACGCGGTCACCGCGAGCAGCTTCAACCGCTTGCGCTCACCGTCGCCGCTGCCCGTGGAGGAAGGGCCGGCCTGACTGGTCACATCGATCTCCTAACGCCTTTGTCATGCGGAAGCGCCGTCCCGGACGCCCCGCAAGATCGATCGGTTGTTCAGATCTCCGGGGCATCCTGCACCACCGCGCCAAAGGCTCAAAGGCCCAAAGCTCCCTCATCGTCCCGGTCTGCCGCCTCCTGTGCGCCGTTCGTTGGTGTCCTGTTATCGCTCCCGCACTCGACCGTCACCTGACCCGCCGTCGACCCGGAGGGGGCCTCGATCCTTCACCCCGTACGACCGCCGTGATGGCGCGATCTGTTCGGAGGCGGACTGGGGACGGCCGGGCATCCCGGTGTAGCTTGGGACAGAGCCAGACGTCGCTGCTGATGGCGGTCGGGCGGTCCCGACACGGACCGACCGAGGGAGAGAGGGCCTCCGACGGACTGCGCTGCGCGCACGCGGGCATGCCTGTGTCCTCTTCGGGCACCCCTGTGTCCGCCGCCGCGCAGACCAGCCGTACCCACCCTCGACCCAACCCGAGGAGCAGCTCGTAATGACGACTGTCGAGAACCGACAGGACTTCAAGGTCGCCGACCTGTCCCTGGCCGAGTTCGGCCGCAAGGAGATCACCCTCGCCGAGCATGAGATGCCCGGTCTGATGGCGATCCGCAGGGAGTACGCCGAGGCGCAGCCGCTGGCCGGCGCCCGCATCACCGGCTCCCTGCACATGACCGTGCAGACCGCCGTCCTGATCGAGACCCTGGCCGCCCTGGGCGCCGAGGTCCGCTGGGCGTCCTGCAACATCTTCTCCACCCAGGACCACGCGGCCGCCGCGATCGCTGTTGGCCCGGACGGCACGCCGGACAACCCGCAGGGCATCCCGGTCTTCGCCTGGAAGGGCGAGACGCTGGAGGAGTACTGGTGGTGCACGGAGCAGGCGCTGACCTGGCCGGACACCCCCACCGGCGGCCCGAACATGATCCTGGACGACGGCGGTGACGCCACCCTCCTCGTCCACAAGGGCGTCGAGTACGAGGAGGACGGCAAGGTCCCGGACGTCGACACCGCCGAGTCCGACGAGCACCGCGTCATCCTCGAGCTCCTGCACCGCACCATCACGGATGGCTCGCAGAAGTGGACCCAGCTGGCCTCCGAGATCCGTGGCGTGACGGAGGAGACCACGACCGGCGTCCACCGGCTGTACGAGATGCAGCGCGACGGCACGCTGTTGTTCCCGGCGATCAATGTCAATGACGCGGTGACGAAGTCGAAGTTCGACAACAAGTACGGCTGCCGTCACTCCCTGATCGACGGGATCAACCGTGCCACCGACGTTCTGATCGGCGGCAAGACCGCGGTCGTGTGCGGTTACGGCGATGTGGGCAAGGGCTGTGCGGAGTCGCTGCGCGGTCAGGGTGCGCGGGTGATCGTCACGGAGATCGACCCGATCTGCGCGCTGCAGGCGGCGATGGACGGCTACCAGGTCACGACCCTGGACGAGGTGGTCGACACGGCCGACATCTTCATCACCACGACGGGCAACAAGGACATCATCATGGCCTCGGACATGGCCCGGATGAAGCATCAGGCGATCGTCGGGAACATCGGCCACTTCGACAACGAGATCGACATGGCGGGTCTGGCGAGGGTGCCGGGCATCGTCAAGGACGAGGTCAAGCCGCAGGTCCACACCTGGACGTTCCCCGACGGCAAGGTGATCATCGTGCTGTCGGA
>NZ_JBVKAU010000036.1:0-12342 GCF_055657525.1 Streptomyces sp. NPDC107522
GTCGGTTGTTGATGTCGCAATCCACACCGAAACCAGAGGCCCTCGCCTCGTTCAAGAACCACTCAAGGCGTGTCGCCCGTCACCAACGTCCCCGGTCAGCACAACTAGGCCGTTTCTTCTGGATCAGCGTGCGGACCAGATGAAGATGCCCGCGATGTGCAGTGCGGCAAGGTAGACGGTGGCGGTCTTGTCGTATCGAGTGGCAAGGCCGCGCCACTGCTTGAGCTTGTTGATGCACCGCTCGACGGTGTTGCGTTGTCGGTAGGCGGTCTTGTCGAAGGCGGGTGGCCTGCCGCCGGATCGGCCCCGCCGCCTGCGCTTGGCGATCTGATCGACAGGCTGCGGGATGACGGCCCGGATACCCCGGCGGCGCAGGTGGGTGCGGATGGCGCGGGAGGAATACGCCTTGTCCGCCAGGACTACCTCCGGGGTGGTCCGAGGCCGTCCGACCGGCCGGGTCACCCGTAGGCGGGCCATGACCTGGGTGAATGCCGGTGCATCACCCGCCTGTCCCGGTGTGAGGCAGAAGGCCAGGGGGCGGCAGCGTCCGTCGGCAACCAGATGGATCTTGGTGGTCAGTCCGCCGCGGGACCGTCCGAGGGCATGGTCGTGCGGCTCGCCGGCCGGGGCCCCTTTTGACGGGCCCCGGCGGCGTGCTGGTGGGCGCGGACGATGGTGGAATCGACTGCGACGACCCAGTCGAGATCGCCTTCGGCGTCGGCCTGGGCCAGCAGCGCGGCGAAGACCTTCTCCCAGGTGCCGTCGGCCGCCCACTTCCGCAGCCGGTTGTGGACGCCCTTCCAGGAACCGAACTCCTCGGGCAGGTCCATCCACGGGCAGCCGGTGCGGTACTTGCAGGCGATCGCGTCGATCACCTGCCGATGATCCCGCCACCGTCCACCCCGCCTCGGTGCCCGATCGGGTAACAGTGGCTCGATCCGGGCCCATTGGGCGTCAGTCAACGACACACCCAGACCAACGATCAGATGATCCTAAGGAAACGCCCTAGGTGGTTCGGGAGACGGCGGTGCCGGCCACGTTCACCAGCAGGTCCGCCGCGGCGGAGGCGCGGAATCTGTCCACAGGCCCAGCTTTTGAGGCTGGGCTCCGGCTTCCGGCTGCACGCCGTCCCGCTCCGGTTCAACTCCGCAGTTTCGCTGCCGTGTGGCGTTCGGCGGGCGCCGCCAGCACGTCGTCGACGTCGCGCCGGTCGGCCACGCGGAAGGTGGCACCCGCCAACCTCCCGGTGGGCGGCGCGGATGCGCGGTTCGAGAACGGGCCGCTCGGGGTCGTCGACGTCGCCGACGGGCAGGTGCTGGCGTACTGCCGTGGCGGCCTGGTCCTGGACGTGCCCGCCAAGAGCATCCCAACGCTGGTGGACTGGACTGGCTAGGGCGTTCACTAGTGGGCTCTGCCACAGATCTTGGGGAGCGGTCGCGGAGCGTCACCGCAGTGTTCGGTTGCCGTAGGTCGCTCTCTCACGAGACCGCGTGCGCCGTGCCTTTGAGTAGCAGCTACTGACGCTCCATCAAGTAGGTGCACATTTCGGCGCTCCGGCTCGGTTGCCAGTGACGGTGCCGGTCATGCAGACCGACGAGCCGTCATGAAGATCCGACGCTTCGTCTGTGACGCGAGGACCTGTCCGCGCCGTACGCTCGCCGAGTCGTTCGCGCACCTGACCTGCCCGTACGCGCGTTTTACTACCCGGCTCGACCGTGCCCTGGAGCGCATCGGGCTCGCGTTGGCCGGACGAGCCGCGCGAGGCTGGCGGCCCAACGGGACCTCGCTGCTGGGCGGATCACCCCTCCGCCCGGTTGACGGCGCTGGCAACGACGTCGATGACCACTTCACCCGTTGCGGGACAGGGTCCTCCACATCGATCCACTGCAGGACCTCCGGCCCGCCGGGTTCCTTGATCGAAACTACTTTCAAGACGTCCCTTCAGGTGCGCCGCCTGACGGACGGCACATACGCCGGTCCCGACGTTGGGAAAATGCGGGTGGAGAAGGCGTACCCGGCAGGCTCACTCTGATCCGGGGCCGTCGCAGGATTCCGCCCGAGCCTGCCTGTCCGGCTCGCGCGAGCAGGACCGGTCCGGCCGATGCGGCTCAAGGTCAAAGCTGGCGCAGCGTCTCGATGATCTTTGCGGTGACGACCTTGGTGGAAACGGGGTTCTGTCCCGTTACGAGCCTGCCGTCAGCGGTAGCGAAGGGGGTCATCGGGATGGTGTTCTTGACATAGTTCGCGCCCCGCTTGCGGAATTCGTCCTCCAGCAGGAACGGCACCCGGCTCTTCACCATGGCGACTCGCTCCTCCGCGGTGGAGAACCCGGTGACCGTGCGGCCCTCGACGAGCAGGGAGCCGTCGGAGAGCGTGATGTTCAGCAGTCCGCAGGCACCATGGCAGACCGAGGAGACCACGCCGCCGTTCTCATAGATCTCCCGTGCAGCCTGCTGAAGCGCGGCATTCCCGGGGAAGTCCCACATGACGCCATGCCCGCCCGTGTAGAAGATCGCGGCATACTCGGTCGGGTCCACGTCGGCCGCCGCTTTGGTGTGCTCCAGCTTCGACATGAACGCGCGATCGTTCATGTACTCGCGAACCCCTTTGTCGGCCAATCTGATGCTTCGGGGATCCAGCGGTACCTGTCCCCCTTCTGGACTGACGATGTCGACCTCGAATCCAGCCTGGCGGACTGCGTCGTAGAAGTGAACCAGCTCTGCGATCCACAGTCCGGTCTTGTGGGGGTTCGTTCCGTAGGTCGCCTGGTTGGTGACTACGGCGAGGATCTTGCTCATCTGGGTCCTTCCGGCGGTAAGGCAGTGTTCTGATAGCGCCCGGATCACGAACGCCTTCCATTGCGCGATGGCCTGTAAACAGCGGAGGTGATAGGGCTTCTGAAGGAGTCGGCCGCCCCAGTTGCCGTTGCTATCGGTGGCGATGTCGTCCGCGTGGCGCATTACGCCCGTACGGGGGCTGGCTGGCGAAAGCAGCCTCTGGTGTTCCTCCCAGGCGCAATCGGATATGCGAGGTTCAGGTCAGCTTCTTGAGGATTTCGGCTGCGGCGGGGCCGGCGGAGGCGGGGTTCTGGCCGGTGACCAGGTTGCGGTCGACGACCACGTTCGGGGCCCACGGCTCGCCCTCCTGGTAGTCCGCGCCGATCTCGACCAGGCGGTCCTGGAGCAGCCACTTGGCCTTGGCCGCGAGGCCCGTCTGAGTCTCCTCGGCGTTGCTGAAACCGGTGAGCCGATAGCCGGCGAAGGCGTTGCTGCCGTCGGCCTTGGTGGCGGCCAGCAGCGCGGCCGGGGCGTGGCAGACCACGCCGAGAGGCTTGCCTGAGGCGAGGACATCGATGAGGAGAGCGCCGGAGGTGGCATCGACGGCCAGGTCCTCCATGGGGCCGTGGCCTCCGGGGTAGAAGACGACGGCGTAGTCGTCGAGGTCGACGTCCTCCAGCCTGATGGGGTGCTGAATCTCGCCGATCGAGGCGAGGGCGTCCGTCATCATCTTCGCCCCCTCCTCGCCGCCGTTGAACTCGGGCGCCAGGCTGCCCTGGTCCAGAGGCGGTACGACGCCGCCCGGCGTGGCGACGACGATCTCGTGTCCGGCGGCCGTGAACGCCTGGTACGGGGCCACGACCTCCTCGGCCCAGAAGCCGGTCGGGCGCTTGCTGCCGTCCGCCAGCGTCCAGTGGTCGGCGCCGGTCAGCACGAAAAGGATCTTCGACATGGTGTGGTCTCCGGGAGCCGAGGGTTCACCGCGCTGACGTTCCGACTTAAGAACGTCAGCGCTCCGGCTTTCGAAGCTAAAGCTGCTGAAGTAATCGCGCCAATGAAGGCATCGATACCAGGTATCGACGAACCGATGCCCTGCACGGGGACAAATGGCAGGTGGCTGCCGTGCCCACCTCGTAGGCTCGACGCCGTGAGCGATCAGGACACTCATGGGTTCGGTCCCCTGGACCTGAACCTGTTGCGCACCTTCCTTGCCGTGCACCGCCTGGGGTCCTTCACCGCCGCGGCACGACGGCTGGGCCTGTCGCAGTCCACCGTGACCACGCAGATCCGGGCGCTGGAGAACCGCCTGGGCCGTGAACTCTTCGAACGCCGGGCGCACGGCGTCACCCCGCTGCCCCACGCGGACGAACTTGCCACGCGACTGTCAGCTCCCCTGGATCAGTTGGCCGACATCACCGGCGAGGAGCCGAGCGGCAACGCGCTACCGGTGCACCTGGCCGGACCCGCAGAGTTCATGAGTACCCTCGGCCTCCAGACGCTGGCTCCGCTCGTCGCGCAGGGCGTCCGGCTGCGGGTGGCCATTGGTCTCACCGAACCGCTGCTCGAGGAACTGCGGGCCGGACGCCACGACCTCGTCGTCTCCACCCGCCGGCCCCGGGGCCGGACGCTGCACACCGAACTCCTCGCCGACGAGGAATTCGTCCTGGTCGCTGCCCCCGCCTGGGCCGAACAGCTCAAGGGACAGGACCTGCCCACTGCCCTGGAAAGCCTGCCACTGATCGCCTACGCCGAGGACCTGCCCATCGCCCGCCGCTACTGGCGCCACGTCTTCGACCGCCGCCTGCACGTCCAGGCCGCGATCACTATCCCCGACATACGCAGCGTCCTCACCGCCCTCACGGCCGGCGCCGGCTGGAGCGTCGTGCCCAGCTACCTTTGCCGGACCGAACTCGCCTCCGGCGAACTCCGGCTACTGCACCAGCCGGAGGACCCCCCGATCAACACCGCCTACCTCGTCCAACGCCCGGGCAGTTCCACCAATCCTCACGTCACGCTCGTCCGTGACCGTCTGGTCGCTGCTGCGAAGACCTGGTGAGCCCATCCGGTACCCGGAGGTCGTGTCGGGCTTCAGGCTGTCCTGACGAGCGGCGACAGCCGCCCTGGCTGGTGGTGCCGTCTCCTGCGTATCTCCCTGGACGGCCTCAGCAGCCGCAATACCGGATGGCTGCCCGGGAACGGACTGAACCGAGCATCCAGCTCTCGCCCGTCGTGCCTGGGCAAGGGGATCGTGCAGATGGGGTACGGCCCGAGGGATGCATGGGTTGGAGCCGTCACCAAAGCGTGGTCACAACCTCTTCCCTTGGCCGCCCTGAGCGCACAGCGCAGTGGGCGCGCGCCTTGTCGGTGCGATGGGACGAACGACGATGGGATGCCTACTGCGGTTCGGTCGTGCACTCAAAGAGGTCCACTTACTCGCGCATCGCATCACCGCGCCGTCCCGGCCCTGATCGCGGGCGCATCCGATGGACCGGGCCACGGGGCTTGAACTGATGGCCCGGGCAGGTGCCCGGCGGACCACGGTGTGGGAGGGGGGTCTCCTGTTCGGTGCCGCGGACACGGTTGCCGCCGCGCGCGTGCGGCGCTGGGCCGTCCCGCAGCTGGAGCGGGCGGCCCGTGGAGTGGCCGGCGATGACTTCGACTGGATGGCTGCCGTACAACGCGCTGACGAAGGCCGGGGCCACTTGTGCAGCGCTGCCGGAGCCGGCCTGAGCGCGGGCAGCGGTGATGTGACTCAGTCGCGATGGCTCATCGACCGGCAGATGACCTTGTGAGCCGGAGGAGGGTCGTGCGTGCGCGCATCGCCCCGAGTACCGAAGTGGCTCGACCTACCCGTCCCAGGAACGTAAGGCCAGCTGAGGCGCTCAGTCACACGAGGAACGGGTACAGGGGCACGTCGCGCCATGCGCTGCACGTCCGCTAACGCGCCGTAGCCGTCCTCCGGGCAGGCAACGCGGGCCTCGGCGCATCAATGCGCCGCGAAGATCGCGGGCGCGGACCCAGGGGAGAGGTGTCCTGTGAGGGCCGGCTGTTCGGCGGTCTCGGCGCCACTGCGGTTGAACGTGTTCAAAACGTCTGTCAGGATGTGTCTGTCGCCCGCGTGGGCGCTGGAGGGGAGGATCACGGTCGTGACGAGCTCGCTTCTCATGCCGTGGGGCCGTGTCCGGGTGGGCGCAGCCGGCGGAGGAATGACTGCGGGAGGTACTGCCCCGACGCGGATCCTTGATTGGCAGCACCCCTATGTCGCCTCGCTTCTGAGGCGGATTGACAAGACGGCGGACTCGGAAACCTCAGGTCCCGTGGAGGCGATAGCGGTCCTGCGGCAGGCTCACCGATGGATCGCCGCAAATGTGCAGCCGGTGTACTCGGTGCAGGACGAGCGGCCGGTATCGGAAGTGCTTCGCCGGGGCCGCGGCTCGTGCAGCCAGCGGCTGGCGGTACTGGAGTGCGTCGCCCGAGCCTCCGGGGTGGCCACGCGGGTGCGCGGCCTGCTGGTGGACGGCAGGTTCTGGCTTCCGCGGTTCCCTCGGCTGCATCGGATCCTCCCGCGCCAGGTGGTGCTCGCATGGCCAGAATTCCGCCTCGAAGGCCTGTCACGGACCGTCGACCCCGCCGCGCCCTGGTTGACGGTCTCGGAACTCTTCGGCGGCCTGGACGAGTTGAGCCGTGATCCCGGGGGTGGCTTCACCAATGACGGCGCGGAGACGCTCTTCGAGGCGTTGTCCAGAACAGCGATCGACTGGGACGGCGGGACGGCCTGCCCGGCCGCCGGCGCCACGTGCGATCTCTCGGGTCACGTCCTGGCCGACCTCGGCCACTACGACACGCGCGACGAACTCTTCGCCCAGAACGGCCAGACGCTGTGCTGGATGGCCCGGCTGCTGGCCGAGCCGATCCTGGGCCGCCGCTCGGCCGGTGCCTGACGCGTCCAGCACACCGAGCTCCCCGACGCACGTCGGCGAAGCGCTCCTGGCTCGGCACCGGTCAGCCGTATCGGCCGTGCGCGCTGCGGACAGGACGGGTCCATTGCCGTACTTCTCCTGTCCCGGCCCCCGGCGGGCGGGCCGTGGCAGTGTGCCGGTAGGGCCGGCTGCAGGAGAAGCTGCGCCGGGTCCTGACACCCCCGGCCCTACCTCGTCCCGTCCCCGCCTTCGCATAGAGGCCACCCCTGGGTCTGCATCGCTCTTGCTCCTAAGGCTGAGCTGTGGCTGACTGGCAGCGGCGCCGAGGGGGAGCGGATGGGCAACTGGGTCGTGATCGCGCAGTACTACAGCGACGTATACAGGACCGAGTTCGTCTGCCGTGGGCTGGAAACGAAGGACCAGGCGCTGAAAGCACTGCGTGCTGCCCTTCACACGTATGTGCCGAGTAAACATATCGTCGAGAAGCGGCGTCGCGTGTACCGCTTCGCCGACCAGGAGTCATACCTGGTGGTCATTAAAGGAAAGCTGTCGGAGTGGGAGTGCACCCTGCGCATCGCGGAGCTGGTCTCGGACTCGACCGACCCAGCCGTGGCCAAGCAGGCGCAGAAGGACGACGGCGCGGCAGAGGTGGCTGACGGGCCGCAGGACCGGATCCCGCCCGGCTACTGAGCGGCGGACCGGACTCCGCTCAAGCCTCAAAGATCCGGCGCTTGGGCACCTGGCACCTGGACATGGAGCCGCCCGACGGGCAGGCCGTCGGACCCGTGCGGCCGACCGCGTGAGGGATCCCGAATCGGCGTCCTGCCGCGCGGTGCGGGCGGCGCGTCGAAGGTCCGCTGGTTCGACATCGCACCGGGGTACGCGATGCACTTGGCCAGCGCCCACGAAGACGCCCTCGGGTGGATCGTCGTCGAGGGCCCGGCCGTGGGCCGCGACGGCTGGCAGCGTTCCTGGAACTGGTGGACCGGCGCCCGAGGCCGGGGGGCCGAGCCCACCTCGCAGTCACGTGCGCGACGCTGGACGGTCGAGCTCGCAGCCGAAAACGTCCGCGAAGAGACCATCGACGACCTCACCGTGGAGTTCCCGACCATCAACGAGGCTTACACCGGACGTGAACACCGCTACCAGTACGCCCTGTCCTTCCCCGACGACCAGGGCATCGGCGACCACACCCTCGTCAAGTACGACAGACGCACCCAAGGCCGCCAGTTGCTTCCCGTCGGCAATGGCCAACTCCCCAGCGAGGCCGTCTTCGCACCGGCCGAGGCCGCCGCCGACGAGGACGCCGGCTACCTGCTGACCGTCGTCAGCGACCTCAACTCCGACAGCTCGCGCCTCCTCGTCCTCGACGCCTCGGACCTGTCCCTGCCGCCGGTCGCCACGGTCCTCCTCCCGCGCCGCGCCCCGGCCATGATCCACGGCTCCTGGATAGCGGACGCCGCCAACTGACCCCGGACGACCCTGCCGCGGCCCGAGAACGCGGAGCGCTGCCTTCCTGCAACCGCCGCCTCCAGCGGGTCTTCTGCACCTGAGCGTTGTTCCGCGTCCGGCACTGCGAGGAGTCTTGCCGGTTCTGCGAGCGCAGACGCGCAGAGGGCAAGCTCCACATCCAAGCTGTCCTCGCTCTTGCCCGCCGTCGCGTCGACGTTGTCTGGGCCCTCCGTCGCGACGGACGGTGCTACGAACCCACGCCGCCCGTCGCTCTCGTGGTTTGACAGGGGCCATGTGGAATCAGTCAGCCGTCCGCGGCAAGGCGGTCGAGCCATTCGCTGAGGAGGTGTTGTTCCGCGCTGCTGAGCGTTGTCTGGCCGGGCAGGAGGGCCTGCAAGGTTCGGACGGCGTCGGCGAGGCCCGCGTCTTGTACGACGGGTCTTTCGTGGGTGACGGCGGCGACCATGGATTCGCGCAGTGTGGTGAGCAGGGCCGGGTCGCGTTGGTCCTCGGGTAGCGACAGCCAGGTGAGCACGGCGCCGCGCGCGGTCGCGTGGATGAGAGCGGCCGCGAGTTTCTCGTCGACGCGGAGCCAGCCGCCGGCGGCGAGGCGGTGGATGCGTCCCAGCAGGATCTGCATGCCGGCCTGGAAGGCAGCCGATGTCGTGCCGCGTTGGGGGTCGCTGTACATCAGGGCGTACAGCGCGGGGTTGGCGAGGCCGAACTCGACGGCGAGGTCCCAGCCCGCCCGCAGATCTTCCACCGGGTCCTGAGGGCGGGTGTCCCTGTGCTTTGCCGCGAGGAAGGTGGCGTAGCCGTGCTCCACCACTGCCTCGAGGAGCCCGTCCTTGTCGCCGAACAAGCGATAGATCGCAGGGGGCTGCGTCCCGGCGGCCGCGGCGACCGCCCGGGTGGTCACCGCGTCGCGGCCCTCGCGCGCGAGCAGGTCCGCCGCTGCCTCGACCACCCGCTGCCGGGTGACCTCTCGGACGTCGGCTGCAGTCTCCGACGCGGCGGCGGGAATGGCCTCGTTCTTCGCTCCCTCAGGCATGAATCAATGATAGCGCCCAGTTGATTCCATTGATGCTATCGATGTTATCGTGATGTGCGTATCACTGGAAACAGCGAGAGAAGAGGAGCGCACCATGCCTGAGAAGCTGCGCATCGTAGGCCTCGAGGAGCACGTGGCCCTGCCGGTCCTGCTCGATGCCTGGACGCGGGCAGGCGTGCCGCAGATCCCCCAACTCGGCTACGGCGACGAGCCGATAGCGCAGCGGCTGCGCGACGTCGGCGACCGCCGCCTGGCCGACATGGACGATCAAGGCGTCGACGTCGCCGTGCTGTCGCTGGCCACACCCGGCGTGCAGAATCTGACTGCGGCGGACGCCGTGAGCGTGGCGCGCGAGGCGAACGACGCACTCGCCGAAGCCGTCGACGCCCACCCCGACCGATTCCAGGCGCTCGCGGCCGTCCCCACGCCGGCACCCGAAGCCGCCGCCGCGGAGCTGGAGCGCGCGGTCACCCGACTCGGCTTCCGTGGCGCGATGCTGTACGGGCGCACCGGTGACAAGCCGGCCGACGCGCCGGAGTTCGACGACCTCTACGCCACCGCCGAACGGCTCCGGGTACCGCTGCACTTCCACCCGCAGACCCCTGTGAACGCGGTCCAAGAGGCGTACTACTCGAATCTCCCCAACGGAGTCGGCCGCGCGCTCGCGACCGCCGGCCTGGGCTGGTACTACGACCTGGGCGTGCAGTACCTGAGGATGATCTTCTCCGGCGTCTTCGACCGCCACCCCGGACTGCAGGTGATCGCGGGGCACTGGGGCGAGGTCGTCCTGTTCTACCTCGACCACATCGGTGTCCTGCAGGACATGGCGAAGCTGGAGCGGCCCCTGGCCGACTACTTCCGCCAGAACTTCTGGATCGCGGGCAGCGGCACGGTCAGCGAGCGCTACCTGCGGTGGACAGCTGAGGTCGTCGGAACCGAGCGGATGCTGTACTCCACCGACTACCCCTACACCTTCGGAACGCGCCCCGGCGGCTTCCCCTTCCTCGACACCAGCCGCTCAGTCGCCCGCTCGTTCCTGGAGCAAGCACCGTTCACCCAGGAGGAAAAGGCCGCCATCGGGTCCGGCAACTGGGAGCGGCTGACCGGGCACACCGCCACCACGCACGGCAGCAGCCGATCCGCAGACGACCACAGCGACACCACCTCGGGCGGTCGGCGATAACACAGGTGTCCGGCCCGAAGCCGGCCGGCGGGCGGAAGACCCGCTCCACCACGAGCTCACTCCGCGCTGCGCGGTGCCCGGACCCTGGAGGGCCTCTAGGGGGTGCCTTGGCTGTCGTAGGGACCGTCCACGCCCGCGGTCACGCGCATCACACCGGACGGTCATCTTTGCGGCCGGCCCCTTCTCCCAGGACCAGCACTCGACGAACAACGGATGACGTTGAGAACCCCTCTCCACGCGGGCCGCGTTGAGCGGCCCGCCCGTTCATGGACCGCGAGCCGGTGACCAGTCCCCGGCCCGGCGGTGACCTCTGTCAGACAGAATCCCGGAGGAACAGTGGCGACAACCCCTTATCGTGTGCCGCCCGCCCGACGCAGACCCCTGGGACCTGGCGGCGTTTCCCGAAGTCGTGCGGGTGTACGCGGCGCAGAACTCCGCGGCCGAGGAGATCCAGCAGCAGGCCCGCGAAGCCACGGAGTTGGACGTGCTCGCCGTGCGCGGCCTCGGCCTGATCGGCCTCAACGATTCGCTGCTGCGGGCCTGCCTCCCGCGCGAACAGGGTGGCCAGGGCCTCCGCATCCGGGTCGCTCTCCTCGACCCCGACAGCGACGCCCTGCCCCGACGCGCTGCCGAGATCGGGGAGTCCGCCGAGTTCCTCGCTGGCGGCGTGGGGCTCGCCGAGGCGCGGCTCAGGGAGCTCGCAGAGGCGGGCGACGTCGGCGTGTGGCGGTACCGGATGCTGCCGACGTGGCGGCTCATCCGCACCGACGGGACCATGTTCGTCGGCGCTTTCGACGCCGGGTGGGAAGGCCACGAGTCGGCGCTGTACAAGGTGATGGAGACCCCGCACGGCCCGCTGTACCGGGGGTTTAGGCGGATGTTCGAGGCGGTCATCGACGGCGCTCAGCGCACGGTCTGACGAGGAGGGAACCGCACGTGATCGAGGCGGAGTTGAAGGCGCGCGTCCATGCACCCGAGCAGGTAATGCGCCAGCTGGACGAGCGGGCCACCGCGCGGGTCGAGGTGTACCGAGACACGTACTACGACCGGCCGGACGGCTCGCTGGAGAAGGCAGGCGAGGAACTGCGGGTACGCACGGTCCACGGTGCGGACGGCACGCGCACTGTGCTGACGTACAAGGGCGCGGCGGTCGACGAGGAGTCCGGATCCAAGCCAGAGCACGAGACCCGTGTCGAGGACGCCGACCAGGCGCACGCCATCCTGCGGGGACTCGGCCATGTGGAGCTGATCGGCTTCGAGAAGCGGTGCCGGAACTACGACTTCACCGCGCGGGGCCGGCAGATGCTCGCCACGCTGGTGCGCGTGCCGGAGATCGACGGAACCTTCCTGGAAGTCGAGACCCTCGTCGACGAGGACGAGGTGCCGGCGGCCCTCGATGACATCCGCAGCGTGCTCGCCGAGCTGGGCATCGCAGCGGAGGATCTGACGCGGGAGACGTATACGGGTGCCGTGGCGGCGCAGCGCCGTTGACCCAGCGCCCGGGCATGCCGGAGCGCCCACGCGGCCGTCAGAGCTGCGCTGGGGGCTTTT
This sequence comes from Streptomyces sp. NPDC107522, assembly GCF_055657525.1. Taxonomy (NCBI): domain Bacteria; kingdom Bacillati; phylum Actinomycetota; class Actinomycetes; order Kitasatosporales; family Streptomycetaceae; genus Streptomyces; species Streptomyces sp. NPDC107522. The sequence goes on from NZ_JBVKAU010000036.1 coordinate 11,935, forward strand.
CCGGTTACGCCTTCGGCACGGTCCACTCCACCGGCTCCTCCAAATCCTCCGGCGAGTAGAACGCCCGCTCAGCTCGCCCCGACTTCGGCACCTCGAACGGCACATTGCCCCGCACGCAGTCACCGCCCATCACCTTCGCGCCCACCGGATACTCCGGCGCCGGCAGCTCCGCGCCGCTCACCCCCGTCGCCTGCACACGCGCATCAAGTCCTGGCGCCTGCTCCGACCGGCACGCTGTTCAACCAAGCGCCTCTGCCGCATCGCATCCGAGCAGCACGCCCTCCTGATCTGCGCGAACTCAGGATGAAAGAGGCTCAGTGAGGCTCTTTCATCCTGTGCTGGAGGGGTGAAATGGGCTGGTCAGCAGGGTCGGTGACATGGCGGAGCCCCTCGTCGTTGGCGTGGTGA
>NZ_JBVKAU010000037.1:0-4228 GCF_055657525.1 Streptomyces sp. NPDC107522
GAGCCCGCGCCACCAACTGCATCGACATGATCGAGTCGCCGCCCAGCTCGAAGAAGCTGTCGTCGACCCCCACCCGCTCCAACCCCAGCAACTCCGCGAACAGCACGCACAAGGTCTCCTCCACGCCATTGCGCGGCTCCCGCCCGGAGACCCGGCCCGCGAAATCCGGCGCCGGCAACGCCCCGCGATCCACCTTCCCGTGACGCGTCACCGGCAAGGCGTCGAGCGCGAGGACGGCTGCGGGGACCATGTAGTCCGGCAGCCGTAGAGCGGCGTGGGCGCGCACGTCGTCGGTCTCCACCCCGTCCAGGCCCTCGGGCACGACGTAGCCGACGAGACGACGTTCGCCCGGGGTGTCCTCGCGTACGGTCACCACGGCCTGGGCCACCGAGGGATGCGCCGCAAGCGCCGCTTCCACCTCGCCCAGCTCCACCCGGAAACCACGGATCTTCACCTGCGCGTCCGCACGGCCGACGAACTCCAGCGTGCCATCAGCCGTCCACTGGACCAGGTCGCCCGTCCGGTACATCCGCTCACCCGGCACGAACGGACACGCCACGAACCGCTCCGCCGACAGGCCGGGCTGCGCCCAGTACCCGAGCGCGAGGCCGACCCCGGCGATGTACAACTCACCGGTCACCCCGGGCGGCACCGGCTGAAGAAAGGCATCGAGAACATACGTCCGCCGCATGGGCAGCGGACGCCCGATCGGCAACGGTGAGCCGACGCGGTCCTCGGCCCGCATCAGATGCCAGGTCGCGCACAGGGTGGTCTCGGTCGGCCCGTACAAGTGCCGTACCGCCACCTCCGGGCATGCCTCCCGCACCCGCGCCACCGACGCGGCAGGCACCACGTCCCCGCCCGTCAACACCTCACGCAACCCCGCGAAACACCCCGGCGCCTCCCCCGCCAGCACCCGGAACGACCCCGCCGTCACATGCACCGACGTCACACCACCGGCCACAAACGCCTGGACCTGCCCGGCATCCACCACACCAGGCTCGGCGATCACCACCCGCGCACCAGCGGCCAACGGCACCCACACCTCGAACAACGACACGTCAAACGCATGCGGCGCATGCATCAACACCACGTCATCCGCGCCCACATGCCACTCACGCTCACCCACCAACGCCGCCGCACTCCCATGCGGCACCGCCACACCCTTCGGCACCCCCGTCGACCCCGACGTGTACATCACGTACGCCACATCGGCCGGCCCGACGCGCACCACCGGCGCATCCCCGCAGGCGGCCAACTCACCGGCGATCCCGGGCTCGTCCACGACCACGACCTGCACATCAGCGCCCTCCGGCACCACCGCCCGCGTCGCCTCCGAACACACCACCACCGCCGGAGCACAATCCGCCAACACCAGCGACACCCGCTCGGCAGGAGAGCCGGCATCCACAGGCACATAGGCGGCCCCCGCACGCCATACGCCCAGGAGCGTCACGACCAGATCCGCGGACCGCTCCATCACCACCGCGACCCGATCACCACGGCCCACACCCGCGCCCACCAGATACGACGCCATACGCCCGGACGCCGCCCACAACTCCCCATACGAGAGCGCCCGATCACCCTCCACCAGCGCCACCGCACCCGCCGACACCCGCACCCGCTCGGCGATCAACTCCGGCACGGAAGGCACGGCACCGTTCAAGTCCCCGCCGGCCGCCGTACTCGACCCGGCCAGCACAGCCGCCCGTTCCGCCGCACCCAGCAGACCCACCCGGCCCACCAGCACCGACGGATCGCCCACCACCTGCTCAAGGACCTCGAAGAACCTGGTGAGCACGGAATCGGCGGTGTCCCTGTCGAACAGGTCCGGCCGGTAGTCGAGCTTGCAGCGCATCGGAGTGCCCGGGGACACGACGAGGGTGTAGGGGTAGTGCGCTGTCTCCTCACCGGCGATGACCCGCAGGTCGAAGGTGTCCTGGTCTGCCGCCCGGGCCGGGGTGCGCGGATAGTTCTCGTAGACGAGGAGCGTGTCGAAGGTGGCTCCGGACCCGCTGAGTTGCTGGATCTCGGACAGGCCGAGGTGCTGATGCCCGATCAGGTTCCTCTGGCTGTCCTGGAGTTCGGCGAGCATCCGCACCACCGGCTGCGCACCCTCTAGGCGCACCCGCACGGGAACGGTGTTGATGAACAGGCCGACCATCGACTCCACGCCCGGCAGCTCCGCCGGGCGGCCCGCCACGGTCGCACCGAACACGACGTCCGTACGGCCGGCCAGCCGGGCCAGCACCAGCGCCCACGCGCCCTGCACCACTGTGTTCACCGTCAGGCCGTGCCGGCGGGCGTAGGCCGTCACGTCCTCGGCGAGGCGTGCGGGCACCTCGCGGGTGAGGATCTCCGGGGCCACCGGAGCCCTTCCCGGGGCAGCCGGAGCGACCAGGGTCGGTTCTTGCGCGCCCGCGAGTTCCTGCCGCCATACGTCGCGTGCGGCTTCCTTGTCCTGGCGGCCGAGCCACACCAGGTAATCCCGGTACGAGACGGGCGCCGGCAGGACGCCGGAGTCGCCGTCGGCCGCGTACAGCGCCCTCATTTCCCTCAGCAGGACGGGCATGGACCAGCCGTCCATGAGGACGTGGTGGCTGGTGAGCACCAGGCGGTGCCGCCTGTCCCCCAGCTTGATCAGCAGCAGCCGCAGCAGCGGCGGAGCCGCGAGCTGGAACCGCTCCGCCCGCTCGGCCTCGGTCAGTTTGTCCAGGGCGGCCGCCCGTTCGGCCTCGGGGAGCCCGGACAGATCGGCTTCGCGCCACGGCAGCACGACGTTCCGGGCGATGACCTGCATCGCCGCTCCCGACTTGCGTCGCCGGAAGCCCGCGCGCAGGGCCGGGTGGCGGGCCAGGAGCGCCTCCCACGCCGTCCGCAGCCGTCCCGCGTCCAGCGGTCCGGTCAGGTCGAGCAGCCGCTGTCCCTGGTAGACGTCGGGTCCCTGGTCGTCGAAGGCGGCATGGAACAGCAGGCCCTCCTGAAGCGGAGACAGGGGCCACACGTCCTCGACTGCGGATCGGGTCATCGCTTCACTCCTCAAGGCGTGGTGTCCGGTCAGGAGAGGCCGCCGGTGAACCCGGCTTCGAGCTCGTCCACTTCGTCCTGCGCCAGGTCGACGAGCGCGAAGTCGGACGAGGTGTGGCCGCCCGCCGCGGGGCTGGCGGTGTGCGCCGCGAGTCCGGCGAGCAGGGCCAGCCATGCCCGGGCCAGGTCCTCGACCGCCGGCTCGTCCAGGACGGTCGTCGGCCAGCTCAACGTGAGCTTCAGCTCGGAACCGTGGGCCCCGTCGTGTACGACGGCGCCCGCTTCCAGGGTGTGCAGGGCGGGCATACGCGGTGCGGCCGAGCCGCCGATGGCGTTCGCCCCGCTGAGCTGCCAAGGGGTCACCTCCTCGGTGGAGGCGCCCGTGGTGAAACGGCCCAGGTAGTTGAAGCCGATCTGCGGGGCCGGCAGCCGAGACAAGACGTCGCTCGTCTTCGGGTTGAGGTACCGCAGCAGCCCGTAGCCCAGACCGTCGCCGCCGGGCACCGAGCGCACCTGCTCCTTGACCGCCTTCAGCAGCAGGCCGGCTGCCGCGCCACCCTCCAGGACCTCGTCCAGGTCCACGCCGGTGACGTCCAGCCGCACCGGACGGCTGCTGGTGAACCAGCCGACCGTGCGCGACAGATCCGTACCGGCGACAGGCTCACGGCCGTGCCCCTCCACGTCGACGAGCACCCCGCCCGCCGTCGCCGGCCGCCAACGCGCCACCGCACCCGCCAGCGCGGCGAGCAACACCTCATGCACACCGCAGTGGAAGAGCGCCGGCAGCTCGCCGACGAGCGTCTGCGCCTGCGCCGGGGGCACGGCCCACGTGCGGTGGACCAGGTTCGCCACCGTGTCACGCTCCGGGTCGAACTCGCCTGCTCCCAACGGCTGTTCGGGATCACCGAGCTCGTCGGTCCATTGCTCCAGCTCGGAGACTCGGCTGTCCTGAGCGGCCTGTTCGGTGAGGAGGTCGGCCCACTGCTTGAACGACGTTGCCACCGGGTCGAGTTCAGGTGCTCGGCCGGCCGCGACCGCCTCGCAGGCGGCCTGCAGGTCCGGCAGCAGGATCCGCCACGACACTCCGTCGACGACCAGGTGATGTACGACCAGCACCAACCGGCCCACGCGGGAAGGCCCGGCGTCCACCCACACCGCCTGCACCATCACCCCGGCCGAAGGATCCAGCCGCCGCACCGCC
>NZ_JBVKAU010000038.1:0-3621 GCF_055657525.1 Streptomyces sp. NPDC107522
TGGGTGTGAAGCTGACGAAGCTGCGTCCCGAGCAGGCCGCGTACATCGGTGTCGAGGTCGAGGGCCCGTACAAGCCGGACCACTACCGCTACTGAGCCGAGCGGCTACAGAGCGAGCCGCGCTCTCGCTGAGCCGGACCGCTCGAGCCGAGCTGTCAGGCCGCCAGGCTGCTGGGCGAGGAGTTCGCCCGGCAGCCTCCGGCGAGCGTGACCGGCACAGGCACCTCCAGGTGAGCGCGTCCGTGCAGTGCGCGCTCACCAGCGGCAGATCCTCCGAGGCAGGCCCCCGCACCCCCGTGCCGGGGGCCTGCCCCGTCGGCCCGTGTGGCCTCAACGGCCCTCGTGGCCCGACCAGCCCGTCACGACCCAGGACCCAGATGCCCCGCGGCCGTTATTCGCTCCATGATCCGCACGATCACACCCCCCTCGCAGAAGAGCACTTCCACTGCGCCCCCGGCCCTTCCGGCTGGCGCTACATCTCCCAGCTGACCACCCCCGCAGGCGAACACAGCGGCTCCGTCGACCTCGCCCTGGACGAACTCGGCCGGCCCATCCGTCTCGAACTCCACGCCGGCGGCTGGCAGGTACGCGGTGCCGCCCTCGACGGCGTCACCTGGGTCCGTACCGACCCCACCGGGGCTCACGCCACGGAAGGCAATGTGCGCGCCCATTCCTTCACCGGCACGTCCCCCGCGTTCCTCGTCGCCACCACTCGCCTCCTGCGCCTCACCCCTTCCGTCTCGGCAACCCGCGTACGCCTCGTGGCCTTCACGGACCCGGTCCTCGCCCCACGCACCGTGGACCAGTCCTGGGCCTTGGTGAACAGAGAAACACACGCCACTGACAACGGCCCCCTGACCGTGGACGAGTACCAGGTCACAGCCCTGGACACGGGCGAACAGCACGCCGTACACATCGCGGGCGACGTGGTCCTCGCAGCCCCCGGCATCGAGCTGGAGGACCTGGACACCCCGCCGTCCACGTTCGCTTGAGCGCGGCCGGTTACTTGAGCTGTGCATCAGGGCGCGCCGCCCGTTGAACAGAGCGGCGCCGTGGCCTGGGGACAGGGAGGAGCTACCCCGGCGGTGCGAAGCCGGTGGAGGGCCGGTCGTTCGATGACGCATCCTGCGGTCCAGGAGACTGCCCTGCCTCGTCCCGCGGTACAGGGGAACGCTCCGCTTCCGCCCCAACTCCAGGTCGACCGCCGACCGGAGCCACCCCCACGCCGTACACACCGGACGGAGGCGCAACCGCGGCGGGCGGCGGGACCGGCGGGGCGTAAGCGCTTGGTGCACCGACTGCACTGCCCGCCCCATCCACAGGACTCGCCCCACCCACAGGACTCGCGCCGCCCACCGGGCCGGTACCACCCGCAGCACCGATACCGGCAGGGACCCAACCCGCACCCGGCCCGCTGCCGAAGGCACGCCGGGCCTCCCGCGCCTGCCGTTCCTGCAGAACCGCGGCCAGATACGCCGCCGGCGGCACGCCCTGCGGCGCCGGAGCACCCGTGCGCGCGGCAAGGTCCGTGGCGAGCCGCTCCGCCATGTTCCAGCCGACCTGAGGGTCGAGTTGCTGCATCCGCGTCAGGTACTGACGAATGGCGAGCCACAGACCATCGGGCACCGCCGACAGGTCGAGCCCCGAGAACCGCCCGGCCAGCCACGGCGGAGGCGGCGGAACGAAACCCGTCCGCGCGACCGGCACCCGCTCCCGTACGACGAGCGTCCCGGCGAACACATCGCCGAGCCGCCGCCCGCGCGCGGAGACCAGCGAAGCGATGACGGCGACGACGCCGAGCGTCATCAGAATCTCGATCACGCCGATGAGACCCCGCACCAGCGCATGCCGGAACCGGATCGGCCCTCCGTCGTCGCGCACGACGCGCAGCCCGCACGCCAACTTCCCGAGCGACCGCCCGTGGCTCAGCGTCTCGACCGCGATCGGCCCGCCGACCAGCAGCAGAACGAACGTCGCGATGGACAGCGCGGCCTGCGCCGCCTCGTCCAGAGAAGCGGTGGCAGCCACCACACCAATGGTCACGACGATGTACGCGATGACAGCCACAGCCAGATCGAGCAGCACGGCCAGTGCCCTGCTGGGCAGCTTCGCGGGGCGCAACTCCAGCGCCACCGCCTCACCCGTCACCAGCTCACTCACGCCGCCCGCCCTTCCCCTGACCTGCCCCTGGAATGGCCAGTCTGCCAAGCTGAGGGCGCATCGCGCCGCAGTACGACAAGCTGACATCCATGCCGAGCCGCCGACGAACAGCCGGGGAGCAGGAAAGCAGATGGACCTCGACGTCTTCGTCACCGCCCACCGAGCCGAGTGGGACCGCCTCGACGCCCTCCTCGGGCGCCAGCGCCGCCTCACCGGCGCCGAGGCCGACGAACTCGTCGCTCTCTACCAGCGCACCGCCACCCACCTCTCCGTGATCCAGTCCAGCGCCCCCGACCCTCAGCTGACCGGACGGCTCAGCCAACTCGTGGCACGCGCGCGTAGCGCGGTGACAGGCAGCAGGCGCGCTTCCTGGCGCGATGTCACGCGCTTCCTGGCTCACGGTTTCCCAGCCGCGGTCTACCGGTCGCGCCACTGGTGGGTACCCACAGCGCTCCTGTCGACCCTCGTCGCGGCACTTCTGGGCTGGTGGATAGGCACCCACCCCGACGTACAGGCGACCATCGCCGCCCCCAGCGAACTGCGCGAGCTCACCCGTCCCGGCGGCCAGTACGAGACGTACTACTCCAGCCACCCCGCCGCCTCGTTCGCGGCCCAGGTCTGGACGAACAACGCCTGGGCTGCTGCCCTCTGCCTGATCCTGGGCGTCTTCCTCGGCCTCCCGGTGCTCTGGATCCTCTTCCAGAACATGCTCAACCTCGGTGTCGGCCTCGGCCTGATGTCCTCGGCAGGACGCCTGGACACCTTTCTCGGCCTCGTCCTGCCGCACGGTCTCCTCGAACTGACCGCGGTCTTCGTCGCCGCCGGCACCGGCCTGCGCCTCGGCTGGACCCTCATCGACCCCGGCCCTCGCACCCGACGCTCAGCCCTCGCCGAGGAAGGCCGAGCCGCGATCGGCATGGCGATAGGCCTCGCCCTCATCCTCTTCGTCTCCGGCGCCATCGAAGGCTTCGTCACCCCCTCCGGCCTGCCCACCTGGGCGCGCATCAGCATCGGCGTCATAGCAGAGCTGGCCTTCCTCGCTTACGTCTATGTCCTCGGCGGCCGTGCCGCCCGCAGCGGAGAGACAGGCGACGTCGAGGCAGCCGAGCGCAGCGCTGCCGTGCCAACGGCGGCCTGATGTGCGCATGCACCCCCTGAGCTGCTAGTCTCCTCTTCGCCCCACGAGAGCCGTTGACACGGAGCGAGTGGGGAGGTAGATTCGAACAGTTGCCTGGAAGTGGATGTAGTCCACCCGGGCAGAGTGAGTGTCTGTCTGCTTCAGTGGAACATCGATTCCCGAGAAGCCCCTCCCGATGATTCGGAAATGAGTGGCCGGTCAATCCGGCCCGGAAGTTCTGATAAAGTCGGAACCGCCGGAAAGGGAAACGCGAGAGCGGGAACCTGGAAAGCACCGAGGAAATCGGATCGGAAAAAGATCTGATAGAGTCGGAAACGCAAGACC
>NZ_JBVKAU010000039.1:0-2168 GCF_055657525.1 Streptomyces sp. NPDC107522
CGCGACGCGTTCGAGGGCCTGCGCCTGATGGACGCCCTGATCGGCGTCAAGCGCGGCGTGCCCGGCGCCAAGCTCCCCGAACTCAAGCAGCGCCGCGTGCGCCCGACGGCCGCCGTGGTGGTCGAGGAGCTTCGGCCACAGGAGGGCCATGTCCGCTCGGACACGGTCACCGACAACCCGGTGCCGGTCCCCCCGTTCTGGGGCACCCGCGTCGTCAAGGGCATCCAGCTCAAGGAGTACGCCTCCTGGCTCGACGAGACGGCTCTCTTCCGGGGGCAGTGGGGGCTGACGAAGGACCTGGTCGAGTCCGAGGGCCGCCCCCGGTTGCGCGGTCTGCTCGACCGGCTCCAGACGGAGAACCTCCTCGAAGCGGCCGTGGTCCACGGCTACTTCCCGTGTGTCTCCAAGGACGACGACCTGATCCTGTTGGACGAGCACGGCGGCGAGCGCACCCGTTTCACCTTCCCGCGCCAGAGCCGCGGCCGCCGTCTGTGCCTCGCGGACTTCTTCCGACCGCAGGAGTCGGGGGAGATCGACGTGGTCGGCCTCCAGGTGGTGACGGTCGGCTCGAGGATCGGGGAGGAGACCGCGCGGCTTTTCGCGGCCGACGCCTACCGTGACTATCTCGAACTGCACGGCCTGTCCGTCCAGTTGGCCGAGGCGCTCGCCGAGTACTGGCACGCCCGGGTCCGCGCCGAACTCGGTATCGCGGGACAGGAGCCGACGGACCTGGAGGGGATGCTGCGCACCGAGTACCAGGGCTGCCGCTACTCGCTCGGCTACCCGGCCTGCCCCGACCTGGAGGACAGGGCGAAGATCGCCGGGCTGCTCCAGCCGGAGCGCATCGGCGTCCATCTGTCCGAGGAGTTCCAGCTGCACCCCGAGCAGTCCACGGACGCGATCGTCGTCCACCACCCGCAGGCGAGCTACTTCAACGCGGGAGGCCGCGCATGACGAGCTTTTCCTTCGAGTTCTTCCCGCCGAAGACGGCCGCCGGCGAGCGGACGCTGTGGCAGGCGGTCCGCCGAGCGGAGGCACTGCGGCCGGACTTCGTCTCCGTGACCTACGGCGCGGGCGGCTCCTCCCGGGACCGGACCATCGAGGTCACCCGGCGTATCGCAGCGGAGACGACCCTCCGGCCGGTCGCGCATCTGACCGCCGTGGGCCACTCGGTGGCCGAGTTGCGGCACATCATCGGCGCCTACGCGGACGCCGGAATCAGGGACGTCCTCGCCCTGCGCGGCGACCCGCCGGGCGCGCCCAAGGGGCCGTGGGTGCCGCACCCGGACGGCTTCACCCACGCGTACCAACTGGTCGAACTCGTCCGCTCACTGGGGGACTTCACCATCGGGGTGGCCGCCTTCCCCGAGCGGCATCCCCGCTCGCCCGACTGGGACACCGACGTCCGGCACTTCGTGGCCAAGTGCCGCGCCGGCGCCGACTACGCCATCACGCAGATGTTCTTCCACGTCGAGGACTATCTCCGGCTGCGGGACCGGGTGGCCGCGGCCGGGTGCGACATCCCGATCATCCCCGAGATCATGCCCGCCACCGACGTACGCCAGATCCGCCGGTTCGCCGAACTGAGCGACGCCGCCTTCCCCGAGGACCTGGCCCACCGCCTGGAAGCCGCCCGCGACGATCCGGCCACGGGCCACCGCATCGGCGTCGAGTACGCCACCGCCATGGCCGAACGCCTCCTCGCCGAGGGTGCGCCCGGACTGCACTACATCACCCTGAACAGGTCCACAGCGGCCCTGGACATCCACCGTAACGTCATCAGTTCAAGGAGCATTCGTGTCCCCTGAGTTCGCGGACTTCAAGGTCGCCGACCTGTCCCTGGCCGAGTTCGGCCGCAAGGAGATCACCCTCGCCGAGCATGAGATGCCCGGTCTGATGGCGATTCGCAAGGAGTACGCCGAGGCGCAGCCGCTGGCCGGCGCCCGCATCACCGGCTCCTTGCACATGACGGTGCAGACGGCCGTGCTCATCGAGACTCTGGCCGCCCTGGGCGCCGAGGTCCGCTGGGCGTCCTGCAACATCTTCTCCACCCAGGACCACGCCGCCGCAGCCATCGCTGTTGGCCCGGACGGCACGCCGGACAACCCGCAGGGCATCCCGGTCTTCGCCTGGAAGGGCGAGACGCTGGAGGAGTACTGGTGGTGCAC
>NZ_JBVKAU010000040.1:0-1453 GCF_055657525.1 Streptomyces sp. NPDC107522
CTGCGCGCGGGCAGCGAGGAATACCTCGACTCGGAGAAGTACCAACTCCGCCCCCGCGACTGGGAAACCGCCGAACGCGAAGGCCGCACGATCACGCCCCTGATCACCAGGCTCAACGCCATCCGGCGCGCGAATCCCGCCCTGCGTCAGCTGCGCGATCTGCACTTCCATCACGCGGACAAGGACGAGGTCATCGCCTACTCGAAGCGGCAGGGATCGAACACGGTTCTGGTGGTCGCCAACCTCGACCCTCACCACACCCAGGAGGCGACGGTCTCGTTGGACATGCCGCAACTCGGCCTGGACTGGCACGAGTCGGTGCCGGTGCGCGACGAGCTCACCGGCCAGACCTATCACTGGGGCAGGGCCAATTATGTGCGCCTTGAGCCGGGCCGCGCGCCCGCGCACATCTTTCGAGTTCTGCGACCGTCCACCCCGCAGATCGGAGGGTCACCCACAAAATGATCGTCAACGAGCCCGTTCAGGACACCTTCGAGGACACTCCTGCCAAGGATCGTGACCCGGATTGGTTCAAGCGCGCCGTCTTCTACGAGGTCCTGGTCCGCTCCTTCCAGGACTCCAACGGCGACGGCGTCGGCGACCTCAAAGGCCTGACCGCCAAACTCGACTACCTGCAATGGCTCGGCGTCGACTGCCTGTGGCTGCCGCCCTTCTTCAAATCACCGCTGCGGGACGGCGGCTACGACGTCTCCGACTACACCTCCGTGCTGCCCGAATTCGGTGACCTCGCCGATTTCGTGGACTTCGTGGACTCGGCCCACCAGCGCGGTATGCGGGTCATCATCGACTTCGTCATGAACCACACCAGCGACCAGCACCCGTGGTTCCAGGAGTCCAGGAGGGACCCCGACGGCCCCTACGGCGACTACTACATGTGGGCCGACGACGACAAGCAGTACGCCGACGCCCGCATCATCTTCGTCGACACCGAGGCCTCCAACTGGACCTTCGATCCGGTCCGCAAGCAGTACTTCTTCCACCGCTTCTTCTCCCACCAGCCCGACCTCAACTACGAGAACCCGGCGGTGCAGGAGGAGATCCTCTCCGCGCTGAAGTTCTGGCTGGACCTGGGAATCGACGGCTTCCGGCTGGACGCGGTGCCGTATCTCTACGCCCAGGAAGGCACGAACTGCGAGAACCTTCCCGCGACCCATGAGTTCCTCAAGCGGGTGCGGAAGGAGATCGACGCCCACTACCCGGACACGGTGCTGCTGGCGGAGGCCAACCAGTGGCCGGAGGACGTCGTCGACTACTTCGGCGACTTCCAGTCCGGCGGCGACGAATGCCACATGGCCTTCCACTTCCCCGTCATGCCGCGGATCTTCATGGCCGTCCGGCGGGAATCGCGCTACCCCGTCTCGGAAATCCTCGCCAAGACCCCGGCCATCCCCTCCGGCTGCCAGTGGGGCATCTTCCTGCGCAACCACGACGA
>NZ_JBVKAU010000042.1:0-1330 GCF_055657525.1 Streptomyces sp. NPDC107522
CTGCGCGCGGGCAGCGAGGAATACCTCGACTCGGAGAAGTACCAACTCCGCCCCCGCGACTGGGAAACCGCCGAACGCGAAGGCCGCACGATCACCCCCCTGATCACCAGGCTCAACGCCATCCGGAGAAGCCACCCCGCCCTCCACCGGCTCAGGAACCTCCGCTTCCACCACACCGACAACGACGCGCTCATCGCGTACAGCAAACGCACGGGCCCGGACACGGTCGTGGTGGTCGCCAACCTTGATCCCCACCACACCCAGGAGGGCACGGTCTCGTTGGACATGCCGCACCTCGGCCTGGACTGGGATGCCTCCCTGTCCGTGCGCGACGAACTGACGGGTGAGACCTACCGCTGGGGCAGGACCAACTATGTGCGCCTTGAGCCCGGCAGGGCGCCCGCGCACGTGCTCCACGTCCAGGCATCACCACCCCAGATCGGAGGGTCGCCCGCGTCATGACCGTCAACGAGCCCGTGCTGGACACCTTCGAGGACACCCCTGCCAAGGACCGTGACCCGGATTGGTTCAAGCGCGCCGTCTTCTACGAGGTCCTGGTCCGCTCCTTCCAGGACTCCAACGGCGACGGCGTCGGCGACCTCAAAGGCCTGACCGCCAAACTCGACTACCTGCAATGGCTCGGCGTCGACTGCCTGTGGCTGCCGCCCTTCTTCAAATCACCGCTGCGGGACGGCGGCTACGACGTCTCCGACTACACCTCCGTGCTGCCGGAATTCGGTGACCTCGCCGATTTCGTGGAATTCGTCGACGCCGCTCACCACCGCGGCATGCGCGTCATCATCGACTTCGTCATGAACCACACCAGCGACCAGCACCCGTGGTTCCAGGAATCGCGAAAGGACCCCGACGGCCCCTACGGCGACTACTACATGTGGGCCGACGACGACAAAGCATACGGCGACGCCCGCATCATCTTCGTCGACACCGAACCCTCCAACTGGACGTACGACCCGGTCCGGGGGCAGTACTTCTTCCACCGCTTCTTCTCCCACCAGCCCGACCTGAACTACGAGAACCCGGCCGTGCAGGAGGAGATCCTGGCCGCCCTCCGCTTCTGGCTGGACCTGGGCATCGACGGCTTCCGGCTCGATGCCGTGCCCTATCTGTATGCGGAGGAGGGCACGAACTGCGAGAACCTGCCCGCGACCCATGAGTTCCTGAAACGCGTCCGCCGAGAGATCGACGCGATGTATCCGGACACGGTGCTGCTGGCAGAGGCCAACCAGTGGCCGGAGGACGTCGTCGACTACTTCGGCGACTTCCAGTCCGGCGGCGACGAATGCCACATGGCCTTCCACTTCCCCGTCAT
>NZ_JBVKAU010000043.1:0-1066 GCF_055657525.1 Streptomyces sp. NPDC107522
CCTAGGTGTGCTGACCGGACAGGTTGGTGACGCGGCTGGCTGGGGTGTGGCCGCCGATGCCGGTGTGGGGTCGGTGGTAGTTGTACCAGTCCAGCCAGTCCGGAAACGCTGCCTGGCGTTCGTAGTCTGAGGTGTAGGGCCGGTGGTAGGCCCACTCGTCGAGCAGGGTGCGGTGGAAGCGTTCGACCTTGCCGTTGGTCTGTGGCCGCCAGGGCCGTGTCCAGCGGGGGCTGATGCCCAACTCGCGGCATGTGTCGCGCCAGGTGTTCTTGGTGTAGGCCCAGGCGTTGTCGGTCAGGACCCGCTCGACGCTCACCCCGCGGGCGGCGAACCAGGCGACAGCTCGCCGGAGGAAGCCGGCGCAGGTGGCGGCCTTCTCGTCGGGCAGGTCCTCGGTGTAGGCCAGGCGGGAGTGGTCGTCCAGCGCGGTGTGCAGGTAGGCGTATCCCGTGCCGGTCTTGTTGCGTCGGCCGTCGGCCCGGCCCAGGACCTTGTGGCCGCCGCCGTCGGGGATACGGCCGAGTTTCTTGACGTCGATGTGGACCAGTTCGCCTGGCCGGCTGCGCTCAAAGCGGCGGACGGGTTCGCCGGTGGCACGGTCCGTCGCTGCGAGCGCGGGTAGGCCGTGCCGGACGAGGATGCGGTGGGCGGTGGAGGCGGCGATGCCACATCGGGCGGCCAGCCGCACCGGCCCGATGCGGTGCTCGCGCCTTAGCCGGACGACCTGCCGTTCCACCGCGGCTGGGGCCTGCCGTGGGCTGTGGTGGGGGCGGCTGGAGCGGTCGTGCATACCGGCTGATCCGTGCCGGCGGTAGCGGCTGGCCCATCGGGCAGCAGTGGTGTGGCTGACCTGGAAGCGTTCCGCGGCTCGTCGTAGCGGCCAGCCATCCTCGACGACACACCGGGCCAGACGCAGCCGGCCGGTCGGTGTCAGCGGGGCGTTACGGTGGGACAACGAGGGCCTCCTGGCAGTCGGTTGTTGATGTCGCAATCCACACCGAAACCAGAGGCCCTCGCCTCGTTCAAGAACCACTCAAGGCGTGTCGCCCGTCACCAACGTCCCCGG